>NZ_CP095461.1:3075880-3691056 GCF_023022985.1 Arthrobacter gengyunqii
AACCATCAGCCTGCGCCTGCGTCACGGAGCCCCAGGCGACAGCGTTGGCCAGGTCCTCCCGGATGCCCAGCAGACGCCGCTCAGGCGTAGTCCGGGGAGCAGCCCCGGAATCCTCTGCGCCGGCTGCGGCGGTGTCCAGTCCTTGAAGCGGCGCCAGGAAGGAGCGCAGCTCCGATGCCTGCGCCGGGCCCGCCGCAGCCCCCACGCCCGTGATGGAAACCGCGGCCAGAACGGATCCTGCCGCAGCGGTGCGGAGTTTGCTCATGGAGGTACGGCGGTGGCGGATTTCTGCCGGAGGGTTTGCTGTGTTGCTCACCCCAATACTGTCGCCCGGCAAGATGGGACCATTCCCGGTGTTGGCTGGGTGCAGCCTGTGAGGGCTGCCACGGATGCCCGGACCTACTAGGCTGGATGCAGGAGAAATAACTACGGCAAGGAGCGCCCATGGCCAGCGAGTCATCATTTGATGTTGTAAGCAAGATCGACAAACAGGAAGTTGCCAACGCCCTGAACCAGGCGCAGAAGGAACTGTCCCAGCGGTACGACTTCAAGGGCGTAGGCGCCGAGGTGGATTTCAGCGGGGAGAAAATCCTCATGAAGGCCAACTCGGAGGAGCGGGTCATGGCGGTCCTGGACGTTCTGCAGTCCAAGCTGGTCCGTCGCGGCATTTCCCTGAAGTCCCTGGACGCCGGCGAGCCGTTCGCTTCGGGCAAGGAGTACCGGATTGAAGCCTCCATGAAGGAAGGCATCGCCCAGGACCAGGCCAAGAAGATCAACAAGATCATCCGCGATGAAGGCCCCAAGGGCGTGAACTCCCGGATCCAGGGCGACGAGCTGCGCGTGACGTCCAAGTCCCGCGACGACCTGCAGGCGACGATGGCACTGCTCAAGGGTGCCGACGTGGACGTGGACCTGCAGTTCATCAACTTCCGCTAGGTCACATACATATGGCCTAGTCAGACCGGAATCAGTTGTACTGAGTCCGCACTGAGTCCGCAGGATTATCGAGGACCGCAGCCATCAGACCATCGGCTGCGGTCCTCGTCTTGTCCTCAGCAGTCGGCCAGAGGTGGCTGTAAGTGTTCAGCGTGATCGTTGCCTGGGCATGACCCAGCGCCCGCTGCACGGTCACGACGGCGCAGCCAGAGGCGATCAGAGCAGAGGCGTAGAAGTGCCGGAGGCCATGCAGCGTGAAGTCATCAAGCCCGCAGGCTGCCCGGGCCTCGCGCCAGTAATAGCCGGCCATCCCCCGGTTCCACAGATGCCCACCAGTGGAGAACAGCCACGCCTCGTCACCATGGACGCCGACCTGCTCCACGTGGCGGGCGATCATTTCCGTGAGGCGGGCCGGGATGTATACGACGCGCTCAGAGCCATGCTTGGGCCCTACGACTTCCGCGTTCTTCCGGTTCTCACCCTGCACCTGCCTATTGATCGTAAGGGTACGGCGAAGGAAGTCGACATCCCCCACCTGCAGGCCGGACGCCTCACCGAGCCTGAGGCCCGCAAATGCGCAGACTCCGATATAGGCCTCGAACCACTCCGGTGCCGCCGCCAGAGCGGCCGCCACCTGCGCTGTCGTCGGGATGGTCATGGCCGCTTCGCTGCGGCGCTCCCTGGGTAGCTCGATGTTGTCGGAGGGATCCAGAGGGATGACCCGATCCGCCACTGCGGCCTTGAAAGCCGAGCGCACGATGTTATAGCGGACCTTCACCGTCGAGGGAGCCAGACCCGTCTGCCGCGTCTCCGCCGGCAGCGTCATGGTCTTGACCCATGACTGCAGGTGCGACGGCATGATCCGCTTCATTTGAACGTCGGCAAATGTCGTTGACTGCAGCGCTTGGGCAGCCGAGATCTTGGTTCCACGGGCCCATATCTGCCGCTCTTCCCACTGCGTGAACCATTGGGCGAACGTGATGGTTCCAGCGCGAGGGTCCACATAGGTGCCGTTGGTGACGGACGTCGTCACCTCGTTGAGCCACCTCTGCGCGTCGATCTTCCGCGGGAAGTGCCGGGCGTGTTCCTTGCCGGCGTCATCCCGGTATCGAGCTCGCCAGGAGCCGTTATCTCTCTTCTGGCGAAGGCTCAACCTTGGAAGGTTGAGCCTTCGTCTACACATGCAGGGGCACCTGAGCTACTAGTCAGATGGTGATACTTCACTAGCCTCGTCAGAGTCCGTCTCTTCGCCTTCATCCTTGAATGCGGAGACTTCAGCGTCCGGAGCTGCGGACGGGAGGTCCAACTCGATTCGCAGCATGCCCATAAGCGTGCGCGCATGCATTCGAACCACATCGTATAGGGTCTCCAGGGCCAGCGAGCTTCCTACAATGTTCGCTAATTCCTCGTCCCGTGCAGCTAAGGCGCTCCGGCTAGAAGCGACGAACACGGAGCCGGCCGTGATGGTCAGTTCCGCATCTTCATCACTCACATAGAGCGTGGCCACCACGAGTCGTGATCGGTTTTTCGGCTCCTCTTCATACGTGGCGTGCCACATGATGTGGTAATCGTCCGGTGCCGGCCGCCTCGTAGCCGTGACATCGAATATCTTTGGGTCCGCGAGTGAGAAGCGCAGATCCGGCCCCTTCATCGAAGCGCCACAAAGGAGGGTCGGCCAAACTGAGCACGAACCGTGCGGTGGAAGGCGCCCATATTTGGGGTAGCAGCATCGTGACGAGATCTTTCATCGGCTCCGGGCCGCGTCCGCTCGACCATCTCAAATACAACGTCCTGCCGATCCTCCGGCTTGTAGACGGTGTGTCGGACATGGGCTCGGATGGCGAGGGCATACCGGCGTATCGCTGAGAGTCTAGGGTCGGAATCGTACCGTTCGAAAGCGGCCACACTCGGCCTGCTGATCTGCAACCGATCTGCTACTTCTTGTTGTGTCATTGTCTCGCGACGGATCTGTACCAGATCGGCCAGCAGATCGTCATCCTCCCGTAGGAGTTCTCGTGCAAGCCGCTGGACAGGGTCATCCGTCTTAATCCCGAGAAGATCATCGAGATCCATCGTTCCCCCTAATTTGTCAGTCTCTGACTACATTTTTGACTATAAAAGACAGTACATCACTTCACTCGGGCTTGAGTCCATGCCAGGTAACGCTCGCCCGCCTCGTCGATGTGTGTGTCTTGGACCTCCAACCCAAGCTCCGTTGCGGGGGCCTTGCCGAACTTGAGTCCCAGGAGCAGCCTCATCTCCACCGTTGGCTCAGCGAAATATAAGCGAAACTTGTGCCCTACGCCGTCAGGACCGAATGCCCGATGCCCTAGGCGAAGCTCGAGCATGTCGGGCTCCCTGAAGATTTCCCTCACATCCTCACTTTCCCCGAAACGTAATGTTCCTTCCGCAGCCTTTGACAAGCCGAGACGAAGCTCTTCCTTGAGCATCACGTTCTCCACAGACGTCTCAGGGGTCGTCAGTGCAAAGATCTCTAGCGAACAAACGGCGCTCCCTTCAGCATCCCGGTACAGCTGCCAGTAACCACCGTCTCGTGTTGCTCGGCATCCTCGATAATGCCCCTGCATCGACCTGCCACTCAATACGTTCCCCAACTTCATGAATTCACGACATAGTCATGTGGTACCGGGCTAATCAGACAAGAGCATCGTACACATATAGTCAAGAAGGGCCCGCCGACGGGCCTTCCTTCACCTGCCGCGGCCCAGCGGACCGGTTCTCCGCGCCGTTTGTGCCAGGGGATGAACGGATAGTCAAGCTTCCGACGCAGGCGCTTGGCGTCCCGCTCCCTGCCCGCCTTTTCCAAGACCGTGAGAGCCTCATTCATGAGGCCGGCTAGGCGGGCGTTATCGCCGCGGAGGTAGAGTATTTCGTCCCATTTTCCGAGCGCTTCCTCTCCGCACCACTGTCGGATTTGGTTGAGGTAGCGCCGCCGCTCTTCATCGAATTCTCTCGACTGATCCAGGCCAAGAGGTTGGGGGAAGCCATCAAGGGCGGTCAGCTGACGGAACTGAGAGTCTGACTCGGCCAGCTCGACTGCGTCACGCTCTACGTACTCGAGGAGGACCTGCGGGACGGCACGCGCTTGGATCTGAGCTACTGAGCGCATTGCCGGCCATGGGAGGTATGAGACCCCGCCCTCTTCAAAAGCACCCGGGCTGTGCGGATCTGGAAGAGGGACCTGTACCAGCTGCTCGAGCGCCGACCGATCATGGACACCCAGGAGCCCGTAGCTGTAAGGACCTGCAATGGCAGCGTCGATGGATTCGTCAAGAATGATCTGGGCGGCGGTGAGTTCACTGTCAGAGATGGGCTTCCCCCAATTCCGCGCCGCCTCCCATAGGCGCTCGTGCTCCAGGAGAGCTTCCCCCTGATCCCAGGAGACCTTGAGCATGCGCCGGAAAACCCACTCGGCTTGACCCTCGAACTCGCCATCCTCGAACTGGATCCTCACGCGAGAATTACCGCTCTGGGAGGTCACCTTCAAAATCGTGACCTCTTGGAGTGGGCCCCCTTCGCCTGCCTGTAGGCCCACCGTTCACCCTCAGCTATTGGAAGCATCGCCATTCCGGCATCCTACCCGCGGCCCCTGTCTGGGTGGCCCTCATCAGTAATGAGGGACGACACTCTTCAAGGGTGTCGGTAACACCGACACCCTTGAGAGCTACCAATTGGCGCCTGCACCTTTGTCCTCTAACTCCACCGGGGCGCCGGGTCCAGCCCGCGTGTATAGACCTCAGCAAGTCTCCAGACGGAGCCGGAGGTGTATGTCGTAGGAGATTCATCACGACCTGCTCTATCTTGGCATGATGGGCAAACGAATGATGGTGACTGGTGGCTGATATTTATCTCTACGCCGATGAAACGGGCAACCTTGACTACGCAGGTCAAGGCAAGAACGGCGCCTCAACTTATTTCGGCTTCGGTACGGCGGTTTTTACGGGGAACCATGGGGACGCACTTTTTGGCGGGATGAACCTGCGGGCGCAGCTTTCCGCTGATGGCTTGCATCTGCCAGAGGGGTTTCACGCGGTGAACGACAAAATCGCTACGAAAAACCGCGTCTTCCAGCTCATACGGGAGCAGGCTCCTCGCTTCGACAGCACCTTTCTGTACAAAGCAGGGGCTTACTCGAGCGTCCGAAGCAAGGGCGAAATGTATCTGTACAAGATGGCTTGGTTCCTGCATTTCAAAGAGATAGCCAAGCAAGTTTCAACACCCGACGATACGCTCTACGTCATCGCAGGGACATTTGGAACCGCAGCCCGCCAGACAGCTGCCAAAGTGGCACTGGAGGATGTGTGCAACCAAATAGACCGCAACATCGTCCTTTGCGTGTGGAAGTCGTCGTCATCTTGGGGACTGCAGGTCGCAGACTATGGCCTTTGGGCCATTCAGAGGGAGTTGGAGAACAAGACCTGCACGTGGCTTAGCCCCTGCGTACAGCCGACTTTGTCTACTCAGTTCCACCCGTGGGGGAGGGCACCACGGGCAGTTGAGTGAAGCTGGGGCCAGCTATCCGGTTGGAAGACTTCCCTGGGATGTCTTATCGCTGGCAGTACCAATACACCTTAGTTGGGTGTCTGCTGTCAAGACGACTTGATAAAAACGTTTCGCTGGGTGAAGTGCCTATGAGGTCGCTACTGCCGACGCCATGGGGTCGGTAGCGCCGACACCCTCAGTGCCGCCCCTGTGTCAGCGGAAGGGTGTCATTAGTAGTGACCCCCTGCTGGGGTACTCGCTCAGTGAGTACCCCAGCAGATGCAAAGGGTGTCCACACTATGTACGTCCTCACTCCGCCTCAGTGCCACTGGCCGGCATTCAGCGTCAGCCAAATCTTATGCCTGCCAGTCCGCAGAAAGTCCGCAAGAAGTCCACGAAGGGACCAATTTAGACGGACACCGGCAACCACCAAAAGCCCAAACCTCACGGCAGAATGACGCAGACAGTCCCCCACAACAAAGGGCTAGAGGTTCATCAACTTCCGCTAGGCCTTCCGCCTGGCCCACATCCGCGGTTCAGCCGGTATCTGACAGCCGGTGAGCGAAGGTATGACGACGGCGCCGCTCCCCTTCCGGGGTGCGGCGCCGTCGCTGTCTGCGGGGATCCCCGCACCCCCGGATCACGCCTAGAGCTTGACGTCCTCCCCGGAGGGACCGTCCTCGCCGTAGTCGCGCAGTGCGCGGCCGCCCACCGCCCCGCCCATCCAGGTGAGCAGGTTCCACGAACCTTGCGTGCCGTGACCGGGGGCATCGGCATCGGCATCGGCCGATTCCATTACCGCAACCCCGGTATTGCTCAGCGCGTTCTCCACGATGAAGTCAGGCTCCAAGTTTTTGGCCCGGGCCGTGCACCACGCGCGGATCATGGCGCCGTGGCTGACCACCACAGGGTTTTTCAGCCCTGCTGCGTGCAATTCGTCGATCACGGAATCAAACCGCGCAAACGTTTCGTGGCCGTCCGGCCCACCCGGCATGTGCACGCCCAAGTCCCCCTTGACCCAGCGGTAAACAGTTTTGAGGTAGGCAATGATGGCGTCGCGGTCATTGCGCATTTCCAGACTGCCCGCTGAGATTTCGCGCAGCCCGTCGCGAATGCTGACCGGAAGACCCAGTGCGGCCGCCAGGGGCGCGGCGGTTAACTGGGTGCGGACCAGGTTGGAGGCAAAGATGCCGTCGATGGGCTCATGGCCCAGGATTTCCGGCAACGCTGCTGCCTGGGCAAGGCCCAGCTCCGTCAACCCCGGGCCAGGGACATCAGTGTCGAGGAAATGGTGCTCGTTGGAGGGAGTCTGGCCGTGGCGGACAAGAATGAGTCGCATGGCTCCGAGCCTACCTTTCGTCCGCCGGCCGGCATTGGCGCCGGCCGGCGGAGAGAGCAGCGGTCAGGATCCGAGCGGACGTCCGGCCATGTTTTCCAGCCGGCGGATGCGGTCGGCCATGGGCGGGTGGGTGGCCAGCAGCCCGCGGACGCCGTTCCGGAAGGGGTTGGCGATCATCAGATGCGAGGTGTTCACCAGCCGCTGGTCGTTGTTCGGCAGCGGTGCACGCTGGGTTCCGCTTTCGAGCTTGCGCAGGGCGGAGGCGAGCGCCAGCGGATCGTCGGTGAGCTTGGCGCCGTCTTCGTCGGCGTCGTATTCCCTCGTCCGGCCAATCGCCATCTGGATCAGCGACGCGGCGAACGGGGCCAGAATAGCCATCGCGATCATGGCCAGCGGGTTGGCGTTGCGGCGGTCACCGCCGCCGAAGAACAGCAGGAACTGCCCCAGAGAGGTGATGACGCCGGCGATGGCGGCCGCCACCGAGGATGTCAGGATGTCCCGGTTGTAGACGTGCATGAGCTCGTGGCCCAGGACGCCGCGGAGTTCGCGCTCGTCGAGCAGCGTCAAAATGCCCTCGGTGCAGCAGACAGCCGCATGCTGCGGGTTGCGGCCGGTGGCAAACGCGTTGGGTGCCATGGTGGGTGAAATGTAGAGCTTGGGCATCGGCTGTCCGGCGCGGGCCGAGAGCTCCCGCACGATGCGGTACATAGCCGGAGCCTGCTGTTCGGTGACCGGCACCGCCCGCATGGCGCGGATAGCCAGCTTGTCGCTGTTCCAGTAGCTGTACGCGGTGGTGGCCAGCCCGATGAACAGGAAGATCCAGATGAACGAGGAGCTGCCGGTTCCGCTGGAAAGCAGGGCGCCAATGCCCAGCAGCACGGCGAAGAGCACACCGAACAACGCGGCGGTCTTCAGTCCGTTGAAGTGTTGATGCACTTAGGTGGTCCTTTCGTCTGTGGATTCACCGGTATCAACGTTTCACGGGGCGCGTCTGTTCCGCTAGGGCTCCCTGTTACGGCTCGGGGTGCCGGGCGTCATACCGGGCGAAACGCGGCTGGCTCCGGGCCAGCACTCCCACCAGGACCACGCAGACCAGACCGCCGATAACCGCGGCCCATCCTTCACCCAGGAAGGAGGCATCGACGCCGGCCACCAGGTCACCCAGGCGCGGCCCTCCGGCCACCACCACCACGAACACGCCCTGCAGCCGCCCGCGCATGGCGTCCGGCGTCGCGGACTGCAGGATGGTGGAGCGGAAGACTCCGCTGACTGAGTCGGCAATGCCCGCGCAGGCCATGGCGACGGCGGCCGGGATGAGCCACACGGTGGGCTCGGCGCCGTCGTTCCGTCCGGCCATCACCACCACCACACCGAACGCGGACACGGACAGACCCCACGCCACCACGGACCAAAGCACCGCCAGCCCCTGCCTGCGCACCGCGCCGAGCGGCCCGGAAAAGAGTCCGGCAAGGAAAGCACCCACGGCGGTGGCCGCCAGCAGCACCCCCACCGTTGTGGCTCCCCCGCCCAGCAGCACGGCTCCGATGGCGGGCAGCAGCGCCCGTGGCTGGGCCATGACCATGGCGGCAAGGTCCACCAGGAAGGTCATGCGGATGTTGGGCCGGGTGGCCAGGAAACGGAAGCCCTCCAGCACCGATTTCAGCCCGGCCTTTTGCACCTCGCCGATGGGCGGCATCGGATCCAGCCGGTACACCGCCCACATCGCCGCGGTGAAGGTAACGACGTCGATGGTGTAGGTCCAGCCGTAGCCCACCCGGGCAACCAGGACACCGGCCAACAAGGGGCCGATGGTCATGGCCAGGCCGAAGGTGATCATGCTCAGGGCGTTGGCGGCCGGCAGCAGTTCGGGCCGCACAAGCCGCGGAATGATGGCGCTGCGTGCCGGATGGTTCAAGCCGCCGGCCCCCGCATTGACCGCCACCAGGGCGTACAGCAGCCAAATGTTGCCCAGTCCCGCCCAGGCTTGGGCGGCAATGCCGATAGTGGACAGCCACAGCAGGACGGAGGAGAAAAGGGCTACTTTCCGGCGGTCGTACGCGTCCACCACGGAACCTCCGTAGAGACCGGCCAGCACCAGCGGAACCAGACCCACCAACCCGAGCAGACCCACGTAGAAACTCGACTCCGTCAGGGAGTAGACCTCCAGGCTGACGGCGACCAGCGTCAGCTGGGTGCCGACGGCGGAAAGCGCCGTGCCGGTCCAGAGCCGGCGGAAATCCGGACTTTCACGCAGCGGGGTCAGGTCGGCGAGGAGTTTTGGCACCCGAGCAGTCTAAGCCGGACTTCCCGGCTCCTCTCACAGGCGCCTCCGGCGGGTTTCCGGCACCGATAGACAGCACCCTTACGATGGAGGACAAGCCGCCGGCAGATTAGGAGATCACGTGTTTACTTGGAACGTCGCAGAGGGAATCCACCGCATCGAACATGCCTACGTCAACACTTACCTGGTGGAGGATGACGGCGGGTTGGCCATCATCGACGCCGGCCTGCCCGGCATGTGGCCGGAGCTGTCCCGCGCCGTCCGCGATCTGGGTTACGGCCCCGGGTCCGTAACCGCGCTGGTGCTGACCCACGCGCATTTCGACCATGTGGGCTCCGCCGCCCGGATACGGCGGGAGTTCCGGACACCCATCCTGGTGCACGACGACGACCGCTACATTGCCGCCCATCCCTACCGGTACGAGCATGAGAACAACCGGTTCCTCTATCCCGTCCGCTACCCTGCTTCGATTCCCTACCTGGGTGCGATGACGCTGGCCGGAGCGCTGAACGTCCGGGGCGTCACCGATGTGCACAGCCTCAGCGAAGGCACGGGCGCCGGCCTGCCAGGAACACCGCGCATCATTCACACGCCCGGGCACACGGCCGGACACGTGGCCCTGCACTATCCGGACCGGGACGTGCTGATCTGCGGGGATTCACTGGTCACGCTCAACCCGTATACCGGGACCAAGGGACCGCAGATCGTTTCCGGAGCGGCCACTGCCAACAGCCCGGAGGCGCTGGAGTCCCTGGAACTGCTGGCCGCGACCGGAGCCGGCACGCTGCTGACCGGCCACGGAGAGCCCTGGACCGGCGGGGCCGGAGCCGCCGTCGAGCAGGCGCTGGCGCGCGGGGCGTCCTAAGGTTCGCGCTCGACTTCCTGTTTCAGCACTGCCAGCAGCCGGGGATCGCCGATGGGCCGAAAGTGCCCCATCGTTTCCAGCTGGATATTCCGCGCCCCGGGCACGGAACTGCCGCCGGGGATGTGGGGGTCAAAGCGGCTGTACACCGAGGTGATGCGCGCGTTGACGTCGCTGCTGCCCTGGAGCTTGAGCAGCAGCTTGTCGCGCGGCGAAAAGGCCCGGATGGACGGAACCAAGAAAAAGCTCGCGTAGACGGAGCCCGAAAAGGGTGTGTTGACGGCGACCATGTGGTCCACCCGCCGGCCGCCTTCCGGCAGCAGCATCAGCTGCTTTCCGATGAGCCCGCCTTTGCTGTGGGCCACAACAATGACATCGCCAAGGTCCTCGTCCACGAGATACTGCTGGACCAGTTCCGCCATGCGGTCGATCCGGCCCCGGTTGAAGCCCAGCGGCGCCACGGTGTGAACCGGATGTCCCCAGGAAGACAGTGCCTCCGCCAGCGGGCGCAGGAACTGCCAGTTCTCGTACACCCCGGGAATCAGGACCACCGGGCGTCCCGCCGCACCGGCCTCCGGTACCAGGTACTCGGACGGATCCTTGCGGAACAGGAACCCGTTCACCTGCCAAAACCCCACATAGGCGTAGTCGGCTGCCCAGGCCCTGGCCAGCGTCGCCCAGCGGCGCATCCGCTGCGGCATCACTGCCCGTGTGCCGCGCTTCGCAACAACGCTGCGGTCTGCGCCGGCTCGGTGTACATGCACACATGCGGCTGCCCGGGCAGCTCCACGGCAACCGCACCGGGGCGCGCGGCGGCCAGTTCGCGCAGCCAGCGGGCGGGAACAATGGGGTCCTTGGCGCCGCGGACGAGGGTCACCGGAGCCTGGACCCTGCCGATGCGCTCCTCGAGCCGGTGCCGCACCATCTTCGGCATGGTGCGCAGATACCAGCGGGGACCGGCCCGCAGGTAGTCGGTGAGCAGAATCCAGTTGATCACCGGAGGTTCCCGCAGGCAGTCCTGGGCCAACCGCAGGCCCTGCAGCACGGCATGGCGTTCCCCGCTGTTGGTCGTGGGCCCCATCAGCACCACGGAGGTCACCAGGTCCGGCGCGCACAGCGCCATTTCCGTCACCACCTGGCAGCCCATGGAATGGCCAACCCACTGAGCGGGACCGATCCCGGCGGCCCGCAGGGCATCGCAGCTGATCTTGGCAAAGCCGGCCATATCCAGGCCGTGGTGCGGTGTGGATGCGGAGCCGAAACCCGGCATTTCCAGCGTATGTACCGTGGAATCCTTCGCCAGTTCGTCCACCAGCCGGGAAAAATAGCGCCCGGAGGCTCCCAGCCCGTGCACCAGCACAATGTGGCCGGCCCCGGACCCGTAGGTGCGGATGTCGACGTCGTACTCTCCCACCCGCACGCGCTTATGGGTTGGCTGTGCCTTGGTGCCTGTCAAAGGATTCCCCTGTTATTGAACGTCGGTCCGAACTCCTGAGACCACACTAGTGGGCAGGCTCGAGTCTTATTATGAATTATTCATAATAAGTGGTTAGCTAGTGGGCATGACATCGACAGCAGCCACCGCAGAGACCACCGCACGGTGGTCCGAAGCGCTGCGCACCCACGGTCGTCGGGTCACTAAGCAGCGGCTGGCGGTCCTCACCGCCGTCGAACATCACCCTCATGCTGTGGCCGACGACGTCGCCGCCGCGGTACGCGGGGAGCTTCCGGACATCAGCCTGCAGTCGGTCTATGTGGTCCTGGCGGACCTGACCGAGACCGGGCTGCTGCGGAAGATCGAGCCGCCGCACTCCCCCGCCCGGTACGAGACCCGTGTGGATGACAACCATCACCACGCGATCTGCACCGGCTGCGGGCGGATCGAGGACGTGGACTGCGCGGTGGGGCACGCGCCTTGCCTGACGCCGGAGAACACCCACGGAATGACCATCCAAATTGCGGATGTGCTCTACCGGGGGCTCTGCGCAGACTGCGCTGACCAAGCTTCCTGACGTCATCTGAACACCCTTAAGAAAGAGAGAGCATGTCCAATTTCACCACCACCCAGACCGGCACCCCGGTTGGCAGCGATGCCAACTCGCTGAGCGCCGGCCCCAACGGAGCCATCGCGCTGCACGACCGTTACCTGGTCGAGAAGCTGGCCCAGTTCAACCGCGAGCGCATCCCGGAGCGCATCGTGCACGCCAAGGGTGGCGGCGCATTCGGTGAGTTCGTTGTCACCGAAGATGTTTCCAAGTACACGCGTGCGGCTGTCTTCCAGCCGGGCACCGTGACGGAAACCGTCCAGCGCTTCTCCTCGGTGGCCGGCGAGCAGGGCTCCCCCGACACCTGGCGCGACGTCCGCGGCTTCGCGATGCGTTTCTACACCTCCGAGGGTAACTACGACATCGTGGGCAACAACACCCCGGTGTTCTTCATCCGCGACGGCATCAAGTTCCCCGACTTCATCCACTCGCAGAAGCGCCTGCCGGGTTCCGGCCTGCGTGACGCTGACATGCAGTGGGATTTCTGGACCAACTCCCCCGAGTCCGCACACCAGGTCACGTACCTGATGGGTGACCGCGGCATCCCGACGTCGTGGCGCGAAATGCCCGGCTTCGGCTCGCACACCTACCAGTGGATCAACGCCGCCGGTGAGCGCTTCTGGGTGAAGTACCACTTCACGTCCAACCAGGGCAACCACGAGATCAACGGTGCCGAGGCAGAGAAGATTGCCGGCGCCGACGCCGACTTCTACCGCCGCGACCTGTACGAGGCCATCGCCGAAGGCAACTTCCCGTCCTGGGACCTGCACGTCCAGGTCATGCCGTACGAAGATGCCAAGACGTACCGGTTCAACCCGTTCGACCTGACCAAGGTCTGGCCGCACGCGGACTACCCGCTGATCAAAGTGGGTACCCACACCCTGAACCGCAACCCGGAGAACTTCTTCGCGCAGATCGAGCAGGTTGCTCTGTCCCCCGCGAACCTGGTTCCCGGCATCGACGCCAGCCCGGACAAGATGCTGATGGCCCGCATCTTCTCCTACCCGGATGCACAGCGTTACCGCATCGGCGCCAACTACAACCAGCTGCCGGTGAACGCGCCGAAGGCTCCGGTCAACAACTACTCGCAGGACGGCGCCCTGCGCTTCTCTTACAACTCCCCGGAGACCCCGGTCTACGCGCCCAACACCCTGGGCGGCCCCGTAGCCGATGCCGCACGTGCCGGCGAGGGCTCCTGGGAGAGCGACGGCTCGCTGGTCCGCGCCGCCGCCACCCTGCACTCCGAGGACAGCGACTTCGGCCAGGCCGGCACGCTGTACCGCGAGGTGTTCGACGACGCCGCCAAGGAGCGTTTCCTGGAAACGATCACCGGTGCCGTCTCCGGCGTTCAGCGCCCGCACATCCGCGAAGCTGCGATCCAGTACTGGACCAACGTTGACGCGACCCTGGGCGAGAAGCTGCGCCTGAACCTCGCCTCCGGTGAAACCACGCCGATCGAGAAGGCTGAGTTCGTGGGCGTTGCCGAGTAACTTCGGTCAGTCCTGAACCTCCCGGTCTAACCGCCGGAACACAAGAACGGCCGGTCCCTTCGGGGGACCGGCCGCTTTTGTCTTTGCGACGGGACGGGCAGGATGGGTTCTGCTGCGTTGGGTTTTGCTGCGTTGGATTTTGCTCCGGTTCGGGGCAATCCCTCCGGTTTGGGAAATCCCTGCCACTGCGCAGTGGCAGGAATTTCCCAAAACGTAGGATCCTTCCCAAAACGGAGGAAAACGACGGCGGCGCCGTGCGCGGGGTGGCGGAAACGACGGCGGCCCCCGCTCTCAGCGCCCGCGTTGGGCTACCGGTTGGGCCAGTACCAGATGATGAGCATGGTCACGAGGAAGCCGGTAAGGAAGTTCAGTTTCAGGAACCGCTTCCAACCGGCGTTCGCCCGCTCCGAATCCGCATCGGAGATTCCCAGGAAGGGCAGCAGGTTGAGGATGTACGGCAGCGCCAGCAGTCCGCCGAGGGTGGCCGGCCAAGGGGTCAGCAACATCAGCAGTCCTCCCGCGAGGTAGGCTGCGGCGGCAATCCGGACCACGGCTTTGGCGCCGAGGACCGTAGCGATGGAGCTGATGCCTCCTTCGCGGTCCGGCACCACATCCTGCACGGCGCCGAACGCCTGGCTGGCCATGCCCCACAGGAAGAATGCGCCCAGCACCGCCCACAGCCCCGGCGTGAACACGGCTCCCGCCAGCACCAGCCCGTAGACCGCGGGTGAGACGAAGTGGGTGCTGGATGTGATGGAGTCCAGGAAGGGGCGCTCCTTGAACCGCAGCCCGGGAGCGCTGTATGCAACCACGGCAAACACGCTGACGGCCAACACCAGCCAGGACAGCGGGTTGCCCAGCAGGATCAGAGCAATCAGGAACGGAACGTTGGTGGCGACGGCGGCCCACAGGGTGATCCGGTGGAAGCCGCGGTCCAGGACTGCGCCCTCCACGCCGCCCTTGCGGGGGTTGTGCAGGTCCGATTCATAGTCGAAAACGTCATTGATGCCGTACATCGCCAGGTTGTACGGAATCAGGAAGTACAGCGTTCCCAGCACCCAGGCCAGGTCGATGCCGCCCGTGGTGATGAGGTAGGCGGCGGCAAACGGATACGCGGTGTTCACCCAGGACAGCGGCCTGGACGAGACCAGCAGCATTCGCAGCGTCGATCCCGCCGTGCGGGTGGTTGTGCTCACTGCTTCTCCCGGTGATTGATGGGGGCGTCGGGGATCTTGCCGGTTTTGCTCCGTTTTCCGAGCAGCATCCACAGCGCCGGCAGCAGCAGCACGGCCGCCACTGTGTAGGCGAAGTCTTCCAGCGGAGCGCTGCCGATGAAGGCGCCGGAGATGCGTTCCGGGTTGTACCAGAACAGTCCCGCGGCGATCATCACGTTGTCGAAAACGGCCGTAAGAATCAGCAGAACGACGGCGGTGACGCCCAGCGCGGCCAGCATGCCTCGACGGCCGCCCGCCGCCGTCGTGCTCCGCCGCGCCAGGGCGAGGCCCAGCACTGCGGCGGCCGGAACCAGGAACACTGCGTTCAATGCCCAGTACGTCACCGCTTCGCCTCCTGACGATGGCTGCGCTGCTCTCCGGCGCGGTTCAGCACCAGGGAAACCAGGCCGTACAGAACCATGGTCAGGTAACAGAGGAAGCCAAGGAAAAAGACTTCCTCCACAGGCAGGTGAGGTGCCAGGACGATGCCGAGCATGATGGGCGTTTCACCGCGGTAAAAGATGTCCAGGCCAATGCCGCCCAGGTCCCAGAGCAGGAAAAATGCCAGCCCGATTCCCGTCACCCACGCGGCGCGCCGGGCGTCGGCGAAGAAGAAGAGCCGAAACCGGTGGTCCAGGAGCACCATGCAGCCGATCGAGGCCAGCAGCAGGAACAGATAGAGGAATCCCATTAGGCGCTGCCTCCCGGAGTCCTGTGCCCGCGCCCGGATGCTGCCGGCACCGGCAGTTCCTCCGTGCTGGTGTCCCCGCGCAGACGCTTGAGCACCAGTTCAGCACTGATCAGGCACATCGGCAGTCCGATGCCCGGCAGGGTGGAGCCGCCGGCGTAGAGCAGCCCGTCGACCTTGCGGCTGGCGTTGGAGCCGCGGAAGAATGCACTCTGCTTGAGCACGTGGGCCGGGCCGAGCAGCGTTCCGCGCCAGGAGTTCAGGTCCTGCACAAAGTCCTGCGGACCCACGGTTTTCCGGACCGTGATGCGCTCGGCGAGGTCCGGGATGTCCGCCCACTGGGAGATCTGGGCGATAACGGCGTCGGCCATCCGCTCGATCCGTTCATCGCCCTCGCCGTCCATGCCGCCCGCGCCGAGGGAAGGATCGGAGGGCACCGGAACCAGGACGAAGAGGTTCTCGCAGCCGTCCGGGGCGGCATCGGGGTCGGTTGCGCTGGGGCGGCAGACATAGAGCGACGCCGGATCCGGCACCGAGGTTTCCTTGCCGAAGATTTTCCCGAAGTTCTCTTCCCAGTCTTCGGTGAAGAGCAGCGTGTGGTGTGCCAGGGACGGCAGCTCCCCGCGGACGCCCAGGTGAAGCAGCAGGCCGCCGGGGCCGGGAATGCGGTGTTTCCAGTAACTCTCCGGATAGGTCTGCAGGTTCCGGGGCAGCAGCGCGGTTTCGGTGTGGTGCAGGTCCGCGGCGGAAACCACCAGGTCAGCGTCCAGGACCAGTGCCTGTCCGGAAACGTTGGTGTATTCGACACCGGTCGCCCGCACGCCGGGGCTGCGCCGGAAACGGCTCAGCCGCCCGCCCGGCCCAGGATCCGTGGTGCGGATCCGCGTTACGGTGGCGTCCGTGCGGATCGTGACGCCCTCAGCCGCGGCAAGGTCGGCAATGACGCTGATCAGCCGGGTGAAACCGCCCATCGGATAGAGCACCCCGTCCGCCAGGTCCAGCCGGCTCATCAGATGGTACATGCTGGGCGTGGTAAACGGGGACGAGCCCAGGAACACCGCCGGATAGCCCAGGATCTGGCGGATCCGCGGGTCGGTAAACTTGCCTGCCACGAAGGAACTCAACGGCTGCAGCAGCAGCTGGGCGAGCCGCGGGCCGCGTTTGAGCACGTCGGCGCGCAGCAGCGGCAGGAAGGACGCGAAGGTGGAATACAGGAAACGCTTCTTCGCCATGTCATAGACATCGACGGCGGAATCCAGGTACTTCTCCAGCTTGTCTCCGGCGCCGGATTCGAGGGATTCGAACAGCTTCACGTTTTCGGCGCGCGTGGCGGCGATGTCAACGGGTTCAGCGGATCCTTCGAAGAAGACCCGGTAGCCGGGGTCCAGCTGGACCAGGTCCAGCTGCTCGTCGGCGGTGGTGCCCATGAGGCGGAAGAAATGGTCGAAGACCTCGGGCATCAGGTACCAGGAGGGGCCGGTGTCGAAGCTGAAGCCCGCGCTTTGCCATGTCCCGGTGCGTCCCCCCGGAACGGACTGCTGCTCCAGGACGGTGACACGGAGGCCTTCTTTGGCCAGCAGGGCCGCTGTGGCCAGGCCCGTAATGCCGCCGCCGATCACCACGGCGGTGCGGGGAGGTGCGGACGCGGTCCTGCGGGTCATGGCTGCCTTCCGGCCTTGGTGCCGCGCAGCGCCGGGCGGCGGAGGCGGTGGGTGTAGAGCGTTTGTGCTGCAATGCGCAGCTTCACCGGGTTGGGCACCCGGACGCGGCTGCTGCGAAGCTCCTGGGCGGGTGTGGCACGCAGCCGGCGTGCCAGTTCGCTGAACAGTTCCTGGGCCAGCGCCACGGCGGGTCGCGCGGCAGGCGGGAGTTCGGCGATGGACGCTCCGGAGACCAAGAGGTCTGCATCGATGTCATCCAGCAGGCGGTGCTTGTCCGCTTCGGAAAAGGACCCAACGCTTACGCCCGGAAAATAGCTGCGGCCCAGCGTGTCGAAGTCGTCCGCCAGATCCCGCAGGAAGTTGACCTTCTGGAAGGCGGCGCCGAGCCGCTGGGCGCCTTCGCGCAGCCGCTTGCCCCGGTCCTCGCTGACTTCGGTTCCCTGCAGGAAACACAACAGGCACATCAGGCCGATAACCTCGGCCGAGCCGTACACGTAGTCGTTGAAGGACTCGGCGGTGTGCTCGGTGCGAAGCAGGTCAGCACGCATCGACCGGAAGAACGGGGTGGTCAGTTCCTCGGTGATCCCGGTGGTCCGGGCGGTCAGGGCGAAGGAGTGCACCACCAGGTTCACGCTGTAGCCGGTGGCCATGGCCTGCCGGGTTTCCGATTCCAGGGCATCCAGGATGCGGCCGACGTCCCCGGGAGAAAGGTCCGCTTCCGCGGCTACGCCGTCCACGATCTCATCCGCCAGCCGCACCAGCGCGTAGATGGCCTCGATTTGCAGCCGGGTCCGAGGCTGGAGCAGCCGCGATGCCAGTCCAAAGGACGTGGAGTAGGAACGGATCACCACGGACGCCGTTTCCACTGCCACCCTGTTGTAAAGCGCCAAGCCTGTTTCCCGGATCATCTCCTAGCGGCCCCGGTTCACGGCGCCGGCCACAATGCGTTCCAGCACCTGACGCAGCGGCGCTGGAATGGAGGGACAGTCCAAGTGGGACCGGGCGCGGTCCGCGTATTCCTCTGCCAGGGCACGGGCGTAGTCACGGGCGCCGGAACTGATGAGCAGTTCACGGGCACGGTCCGCCTCTTCGGCAGTAAGGTCAGGGCAGCCAATGAGGTGGGACAGCTCATCCCAGGACTCCCCCTGGGCCGCATGCGCGATCAGAACTGTGCGTTTTCCTTCCCGGAGGTCGCTCAGGTTCGATTTCCCGGTGGCGCTCTCCTTGCCGAAAACGCCCAGCAGGTCATCGACAAGCTGATAGGCGATTCCGGTGTCCCGGCCAAAGTCGCCCAGGGTGGCGACGGCGTCGTCGTCCGCTCCGGCCAGCACGGCACCGGCCTGCAGAGGTGCTTCAAAGGAGTAGACGGCCGTCTTCAGCCGCTCCATGTCCAGGATCTCGGGGATTTGCGGTGCGCCCGGGGAAAAGGAAAAGTCGACGTCGATCAGCTCGCCTGCGGCGGAGGCAAACACGGCGTCATCCAGGATCGCCGCCAGTCGAAGGCGGGTCTGCGGATCGGTGTCCACGGTGTCCAGCATCCGGAACGCCCCGATCAGCGCCAGGTCTCCTGC
This sequence comes from Arthrobacter gengyunqii, assembly GCF_023022985.1. NCBI lineage: Bacteria > Bacillati > Actinomycetota > Actinomycetes > Micrococcales > Micrococcaceae > Arthrobacter > Arthrobacter gengyunqii. The sequence goes on from NZ_CP095461.1 coordinate 3,094,471, forward strand.
GATAATTCCGGCTGACATCCCACGGTGGCGGGCTGCTTCGGCTGTCTGGCCGGCCGTCTGCGCCAGGGCACGATAGGTCCCTGATACGTTGTCCTGTCCGCGGCGCATAAAGTCCAGGTCGATGACGTCATCGTGGATGATCAGCGCGGTGTGCAGCAGTTCAAAGGCTGCGCCCACGCGGGCCGCTGCTTCCGTGTTGGTGCCACCGAGGTGCTGGTAGGCAGTCATCAGGATGCCGGGACGGACGCGTTTGCCCCCGACCGTGGATTTTTCCAGAGTGTCCCAGAGGCTAAGGTAGCTGGGACTGAGTTTGGCTGCGCGAAGCTTTGCCTGGGCGAAGAATTCACGCAGGACACCCTCCACCTGCTCATATCCGACAGCTGGGTCAAGCAGGGGTTCGGTCTCCATAGGTCCTAGTAAACACGGTGAGCATACGGAGGAGAAATGGCGCAACGCGGAGAACTGGTGGTTCTGGTAGATCCGGCGGGCACACCGGTTGGCACCCAGGAAAAATCCACGGTGCACACGACTGACACACCGCTGCATCTGGCCTTTTCCACTCACGTTTTCAACCGTGCGGGCCAGTTGCTGGTGACCCGGCGGGCTCTGAGCAAGCTGACCTGGCCGGGGGTTTGGACCAACTCGTTCTGCGGCCATCCCGGGCCCGGCGAATCCACTGAAAACGCCGTGCTGCGCCGCGCGGACCGGGAACTCGGACTGGCTCTGCCCCGGGAAGAGCTCACCCTCCGCCTGCCGGACTTCCGCTACCGTGCAGTGGACGCCTCCGGCATCGTGGAGCACGAAATCTGTCCCGTCTACACGGCGGTCACCGACGTGGACCCGGAGCCGGCACCGGACGAAGTCATGGATTGGCAGTGGGCTGACCCGATGACCCTGGCAGAGTCCGTGCGTCTGACACCGTGGGCGTTCAGCCCCTGGCTGGTCCTGCAGCTGCCCCTGCTCTATCCGCAGGTGTTTGCTGTCGGCGGTTCTTCCCTGCGCTCGTAATCCCCGGCAGCGAATCGGCGCGGCCAGCGCACCCACGGTGCCTCACCGGGCCAATGCGCCCACAGGGTATGGAAGGCGCGGCGGAAGCGACGGATGACGTTTGCGGCACCGATCAGTGCCCGCGGAGCCATGCCCACCACAAGCGTCCGATCGAAACGGCACGTGGAACGCTGCCCCAGATGAAGGCTCAGGCACACGTCGTCGTGCATTTCCGGGTCATGCCGGTGCACCTCGGAGCGGACCTTTTCCCAGGCCGAACGGCGCAGGGCGAGGTTTGAGCCAAAGAGCGGCAGGTGCGCCAGCGCCGACGCCATGGCCAGGTAGTAGGCCCCCAGATAGAGCACGCTGAGCGCCGCGCTGACCGGCCGGGGAAACCCGTAAAAGGCTCCCGGGCCGGACAGAGCTCCCAGGTCCGGATCTGCAGCGAAGGATTCTGCTATTCGCTGAACCCAATCCGCGGGCAGGAGGCAGTCAGCGTCGCACCGCGCAATGATTTCAGCCGCTGCGGCATCATAGCCTGCAGCAGCGGCGGCGGGGATTCCCGGTTCCGCTTCAAAGACCACGCGGGCTCCGTGCCGACGGGCAACGGCGGCACTGGAATCGGTGCTGTTGTTGTCCACCACCACAATTTCAAGCGGAGGCACCGACTGCGCAGCGAGGGAGAACAGGCAGGCGTCAAGCGCGGCTGCATCATTCAGGCAGGGAATCACCACACTGACTGAGGGCAGGGCGGCAGTCATGGAGGGAAGTCTACCGGCGGCATGATCCGTCCGGGACACGGCGGGCGTCCCGGACGCTGCTCGTCTGCCGCATGCAGGCACGCTGCGCTAGCGTGAAGTCATGATCGATGCACTCCTCCGCCGCCCTTCCGGTTCCGGAGAGTTCTTCGCCGACGCCGTGCGGCTTGCCTGCCTTTTCAGCCTTGCGGCAGCTCTGCTCTGGTTCGGACCGGTGGATGCGGCCCTTTTCCTGCTGGTGCTGGGGGGAACCTTGGTGTCCCGTTCCCTGGAAATCCCCCGGCTCTTCGACGGACTGTACGGCCTGACCCTGCTGGCAGCTGCCTGGAGCAGCGTGCTGGACCTGTACGCCCGGGTGAGCTGGTGGGACATTCCGGTGCACTTCGCCGCGACCGCTGTCATAGCGTCCATGACCTACTTCCTGCTCGCCCGTTTGGGCGTGGTTCCGGTTCCCGGCCGTCGTTCCACCCCCGCCGCAGCCCGCGTGGCAGTGCCGGTGCTGGTGTTGTCCCTGGGCTTGGCCGTGAGCGTGCTGTGGGAGCTGGCGGAATGGTGGGGCAACTCCTTTGTGGATGCCTCCATCAACGTGGGTTATCAGGACACCATGGGGGACCTGGCCGCCGGCGGGTTGGGCGCCCTGCTCGCCGGCGTCGTGATGGATCGGATGATCCGGCGGGATCCGGAGCCCGCAGTTCCCGCATCAGGTGCCGGTGCGCCGCTTCAGCGCCGCCTCAACCGCTGAGACGAGCGCGTACAGCACGATCGAAGCGAGAGTGACGACGACGACGCCGGCCCAGACATGGTCATACCGGGCCCGGGATACGGCTGAGACTATTCCGTAGCCTATGCCCTGACCGGTTGCCAGCCATTCCGCCAGCAGCGCTCCCGTCAGCGCCCCGGGAATCGACACCCGCAGGGCGGTGAAGAACGCCGGCGCAGCAGAGGGCAGGGCAACCTTCCGGAAGACGTCCAGCCGGCTCCCCCCGTAGACACGGACAACCTCCAGCATGGCCGGCGAGGCTGACCGGAGCCCAAACACCATCGTGACCAGGGCAGGAAAGAGCACCACAATGCCGCCCATGGCAGCCACCGCTGCCTCCTGCCGGCCAAAGATCAGGATGATCATGGGTGCCAGCGCCACCAGCGGCACCGATCTGAGCAGCATGGCCAGAGGCATCAGGGCCTGTTCCACTCCGCGGAAGACAGTGAAAAGGCAGGCGCAGACAGCGGCGGCGAGCATCCCCGCGGTGAAACCCATTCCGGCGTCGAGCAGGGTCCGGCCCAGTTGCCCCATGACCAGGGCGCGGTTCTCCGCTGACTCCGGATCCCGGAACAAGTAGCTGTAAACGTCCCAGGGACCCTTGCCGATGTAGGCAGAAACATCGAAGAAGCGCAGTAGCCCAACCCACAGGGCTCCGACGACGGCCAGGGAGAGGGCAAGGCCGAACAGCATCTTTCCGGTGGACCGGAGAACCCCGACCATCAGAGTCCTCCGGTCCGGACGCCGGCAGCCCACGGTGCAGCGAACCGGGAGAGGAGTCCCAGCAGGACGTATGCTCCCCCGGCCAGGGCGGCACAGGCAAAAGCCACGCCCCAGACCCGGGCGACTTCCAGTGTCTGCTGGGCATTGACCATGGCCGGCCCCAGCCCGCGGTCCACTCCCCCGACATACTCGCCCAGGATGGCGCCAAGCAACGCGGCCGGTGCAGCGATCTTCAAGGCCGCCAGGACCGCGGGAAGCGCCGCAATGATACGGACTTTCACGAGCTGGTGGATCCTGCGGCCGCCGAACACTGCAACGATGTCCAGGCAGGACCGGTCAGCGGCCTTTAACCCCGCGAGGGCGCTGACCATGGTGGTGAAGAAGACCGAGAGGGCGGCCAGCGCGACGGCGGTGCCTGAGGGATCACCGGAGCGCGGAGGTCCTAAGACAATGAAAATCAGCGGGCCGATGGCCACAACCGGCAGGCAGTAGCTGATGACGGCCAGCTGTGTTGCCAGGCGTTCCAGCGGCGGGACCAGCAGCACCAGGAAGGCCAGCAGCAGTGCCAGGGCGTTGCCCCAGGCGTAGCCGGCCCCTGCCTCGGCCAGTGTCACGGAGGCGTTCCGCCAGTAGAAGCCCCACCCGTCAGCTCCCATTTGGGCCAACACCTGCCAGGGAGTGGGGATGGCGCCGGTGCCGCCCCCGGCCGGGGCTCCGACGCCGCGCAGGAACGTGGCGGCGCCGATCCACCACAGCGCCAGTGCGGCACCCGCCCCGAGCAGCCCCACGCCCCAATGCGGAAGGTGAATGCGCTTCATGGGGTCTCACCGGACGCCGGACCGCTGAAAAGCAGTTCAGAAGCATGGTCATGCAGGGCATGGAATTCAGGGGTGCGCATCATGTCGGGGGTGCGCGGCCGCGGCAGGTCCACGCTGATGACCTCCTTGATCCGTCCCGGCCGGGGGCTCATGACTGCAACCGTGTCGGAGAGGAAGATGGCTTCGGAGATGCCGTGGGTGACCATCAGGGTAGTGGCGGGCTTCTCGGTCCAGATCCGCAGCAGCTCAAGGTTTAGCCGCTGCCGGGTCATGTCGTCCAGGGCGCCGAAAGGTTCATCGAGCAACAGGACCGACGGCTTCAGGATCAGGGCCCGTGCAATCGACACCCGCTGGCGCATTCCGCCGGAAAGCTGTGCCGGACGCGCCTTTTCAAACCCTTCCAGCCCCACAAGACTGATCAGCTCACGGATGTACGCGTCATCAGCCGGAAGCCCTGAGACTTCCAGCGGGAGCCGGATGTTGGAGTAGACGCTGCGCCACGGCAGCAGGGCGGAATCCTGGAAGGCGATGCCCAGCTCGTGCCCGCGGCGAAGATCCTGCGGGGACTTTCCATCCACCAGCACCTCACCGGTGGTGGGGGTTTCCAACCCGGCCAGGATTCGGAGCACAGTGGATTTTCCGCAGCCCGACGGTCCCAGCAGGGAGAGGAAGGATCCGCGTTCGGTGCTGAGGTTGGCAGCTTCCAAGGCTGTGACCTGTTGCCGGCCGGCGGTAAAGGTCTTGCCCAGGCCTGCCAGCCGGATGCCTGTTCCCGGTCCGGCCCCGGGAGGTTTCGTCTGCACCGTCGTGCCGGCGGAACCTTCGGCAGCGACGGAGTCCTGGCGCATCTACTTCAGCTCCGGATTCTCTTCGTAGACCTCCGCCAGGAGACTCATGTCGAAGACATCCTCTGCGGCGAGGTCATAACCGGCCAGCTTCAGGATCGAGAGGTTCTCTTCGATCAGGGAGTCAGAGATGGTGAAGAGGCCATTGGCTTCGGTCTCCTCGGTAACCACCAGCTTGGTGTTCTGCTCTTCCGCCTGCATCTTTTCCTTGGCCATGTCCAGGTTCAGGTCCGCGCCGTAGACCTCGACAGCCAGGCGGGCCGATTCCTCAGCGTCGCCGACTGCGTCCTTCCATCCGCGCAGGGTGGCACGCAGGAAGCTCTTGAGCTCCTCACGCCGGGTCGCGATGCTCTCGTCCGTGGTAACAAAGCTCTCCGCGACAAAAGGCAGTCCGTTGTCTGCGAAAGGCAGCACTGCAGTTGCGTGGCCGGCCAGTTCCAGGGTCAGCACCTCATTGGTCAGGTAGCCGAAGAAACCGTCTACGTCGCCGTTGACGAGGGGCTGGGGATCGTACTGGACCGGCACTTTCTCGACCGCTCCGGCATCGATGCCGTTGATTTCCAGCAGGGCGTCAAAGAGGGTCTCATTAACCCCCGCCTGCACACCGATCCGCTGGCCTTCCAGGTCTTCGGGGGCGGTGATCGGGTTGCCGTCGAGAGAGATGATTACAAACGGATTCTTCTGGTAGGTGGTGCCGATGATTTTCAGCGGCGCGTCCTCCTCCACGATGACCGGGGCCACGCCCATGGGGCTTGACGTACCCACCAGCGCCCCGCCGGAAAGAAGCATGGTTTCCGTGGACGTTCCCCCGGGTCCGCCGGCGATCAGGTTCAGCTCGCTGAAGCCCTCCTCGGTGTAGTAGCCGTTTGCGTCGGCGAAATACTCCCCGGCGAACTCCGCATTCTTGATCCAGGAAAGATTCACGTCCAGGGTGCCGTACTCAGCGTCACCGGTGCCCGCTTCGGCCTCGGAACCCGCGCAGGCGGTGACCAGGAGCAGGCTGGATGCGGTCATCGCGGCGGCGAGGAACCGGGCTGTGGTGCGTCGTCGTGTCCGCGGGGAGATGAGGCTCATTGGTATCAGGCTTTCCGTAGGCGAATAAGTCCTGAGCCTAGGAACGGATTGTTACTTCCGGCGCCCCTGGGCGTTACATCGCGGTAAACGCACGGACCCTCCCCTGCCCGGCATAACAAAGTCCGGCCGGCGCCCTGAGGCACCGGCCGGACTTTATCCTGCTGCGCGGTTACTTGCTGATGTATTTGGAGTGCGCTTCGTGCGCCCGGGCAACCTCGGCCCGGATGTCCTCGATGTCCTTGACCTTGTCACGGTACTTGCGGTCCATCTGGGAGATCTGCTGTTCCTCCTCGCAGAGGGCGGTGTAGATCCGCTCCCGTTCGCCTTCATCCGAGGTGTAGGACAGGTCCAGGTAGGCGTTCGCGTGGCGGCGGGCGTTGTTGACGGCCGTTTGCGCCTTGCCTGCCGGGCTGACCAGCGAGGCGACGATTGTGACCGCCAGGACCCCGATGATCACACCCAGGGACAGGCCGGTGCCGATCTCGACAACCTGCACGTGCTCACCGTTGTTGATGAACCACAGCGTGTTTTCATGCAGCGCGTGCAGCACAAGCTTCACGCCAATGAAGGCGAGGATGGCGGCCAGGCCGTAGGAGAGGTAGATCAGGCGGTCCAGCAGTCCGTCGATCAGGAAGTAGAGCTGGCGCAGGCCCATGAGCGAGAATGCCGTGGCGGTGAAGACAATGAAGGTGCTCTGGGTCAGGCCGAAGATTGCCGGGATGGAGTCCAGGGCGAAGAGGATGTCGGTTCCGCCGATGGCCACCATGACCAGCAGCATGGGGGTGAGGACCTTCTTGCCGTTTTCCACCGTGAGCAGCTTGTCGCCGTCGTAATGGTCGGTGGTGGGCAGCACCCGCTTGGCAATGCGGATGATGAAGTTGTTTGCCTCGTCCTTCTCACTGTTCTCGGGCTTGAGCAGGTTGCCCGCCGTGATCAGGAGGATCAGGCCGAAGAGGTAGAAGATCCAGGAGAAGGAGTTGATGAGCGCGGCGCCCAGGAAAATGAACCCGGTGCGGGCAATCAGGGCAAAGACGATGCCGAAGAGCAGGACTTTCTGCTGGTCCTCCCTGGGCACCCGGAAGCTGGCCATGATGATCAGGAAGACAAACAGGTTGTCCACTGAGAGGGCCTTCTCAGTGATGTAGCCGGCGAAGTACTCGCTGCCGGCGGTGGCTCCGCCGAAGACCAGGACAAGGACGCCGAAAACGAGCGCCAGGCCTACGTAGATCGAAGACCAAACAGCGGCTTCTTTCAGCGTGGGGATATGCGCCTTGCGGATGTGGAAGAAGTAGTCGAAGGCCAGCAGGCCAAGAATGACGGCAATCGTCACTCCCCAGATCAGGGGGGAAACAGTCATGGAAGTCCGCTTTCGTAGGGTCGTCAAAGAACCATAGGTCTCTCCGGCGCCCCTGTGAATGGGTGCCCGCTGCATCCGGCTGGGGCGTCGGTGCCCAACGTGTTGACGGATAACGGCGAGGTGGATACTCCCCTACGAAGGGTTCAGTCTAACGGGTCCGGACCGGTTGCTGCCACCTGGCCTTTGGACGTGTCGCCAAGAAGGGGCAGGTCCGCCGCAGTGTCGAGGTCCTGCCCGTCAGCCAAATCCGAGCAGTCCACAACGTCGACCAGTGACGCGTTGGCACGCAGGAACTCTCTGGCCCCGGCGTCACCTTTGGCCTGCGCCGCAGCGGCGGCGGCCAGATCCCGGGTAAAAATCAGGGGGTGTCCGCGGCGAACGGCCGTAGAACCTGCCTGCCGGTAACCGGCGGCGGTGATGCGGCCGGGCTGATGGCGCCTGATAAGCCGGGAGACGACGGCTGCGCTCAGTCCGGGCTGGTCGACCAGGGCCACCAGCAGTGCTGCCGCGTCGGGCTCGGCGGCTAACGCCGACTCTGCTCCGCGGCGGAAGGACAATCCCATCCCGGTGTTCCAGTCCGGATTGATGACGGCGCGGCAGCCTCCCAGTTCAGCTCTGGCCATCACCTCGTCTGCTTGGGCTCCCAGGACGACGGCGAGGGAAGAGCAGCCGCCGTTTCGCAGCTGCGTGAGGATGTGTTCAATCAGCGGCCGCCCTTGGAACGGCAGCAGCGCCTTGGTGCCCAGGCCCAGGCGGAGGCCTGCCCCTGCGGCCAGCACAAGGCCGGCTGTCGGGGCGGGCAAGGGCTCAGCCCTCGCAGTCGTAGCAGTACTTCATGCCGTTCTTCTCCAAGGCCACCTGGGAGCGGTGGCGGACAAGGAAGCAGGAAGCGCAGGTGAATTCATCGTCCTGGGCCGGGACTACGCGGACGAGCAGTTCCTCGCCGGAAAGGTCTGCGCCCGGGAGTTCAAAGTTTTCCGCGGCTTCGGTTTCATCGACGTCCACGGCGGTGGCGGACGGAGTCACACTGCGCTGGGCCTGCAGTTCTTCAAGCGAGGCGGTGGATGCTCCGTCGTCCTCGGTCTTGCGCGGTGCGTCGTAATCTGTCGCCATTTGTGTTGGCTCACACTCCTATTTCAGCTCATGCTTCGGATCCGGCCTCGATCGTAACGGATGGATGGCGGGAGCTCTGCCTCAGAAGGCAATAATCGGGACATATTCGCCGCAGGCCGAACACCGGTGCCGAATCCGGACAGCACAAAGGGGCGTCCCGTTGGCGGAACGCCCCTTCGGATTCTGCTGCTTTGTGCTGCTACGGCTTCTTGGGTTCGGGCTGCACTTCAGCCGGGCTCATCGAGTGATTCCCGCCCGTGGTGAAGGATCCGTTGGAGGCGGAACCCGTTCCGCTCGCTTCAGCGGGCTTCGGGGCGGATGCGCCGGTTGAACCGGATCCGGAGGAGGTGCCGGTCCCGGCGGACGAACCTGCCGAGGAGGCGGGCTTTCCCGAATCGGTTGAATGCGAGACCTTGTCCTTGGCCGTGGAAGCAACCTCGGAGACCTTTTCCTGCAGTCCGGGAGCCTTCTCCTTGGCCCACTCCGTGCCGTGGGAAACAGTTTCCTGAACCTTCGGGTCCTTCCACAGTTCCATCAGCTTTTCGCGGCCGGCCTTGGAACCGAGCAGGTAGCCAACGCCTGCGCCGGCGAGAAATACAAACTTCTTTACCATGATGCTCCTCATTCCTGCCCCCGGTGAGGGGCATAGCGAATACTGTCAGGGTGTTCATAAGCACACTACCGCCGGAAGCGGAAGAATAAACAGCAACCTTACTATGTCCGGGCCGGTTCTGTTTGCCGGTGGTGCGCCTAGCCGCCCATCAGGCGGGAACGGATGAGGAACCGCTTGCCCTCCGGAGCTTCGACAGAGAAGCCGCTCCCCCGGCCCGGGACCACATCGACCGTGAGGTGTGTGTGTTTCCAGTAGTCGAACTGCTCCAGGGACATCCAGAAGTCCAGCGGCTCCCCCGGTGCCAGTTCAAAGGTTCCCAGCAGCACATCCGCTTCTGAGGTGATGAAGTCTCCCGCCGGATAGCACATGGGTGATGAACCGTCGCAGCAGCCCCCTGACTGGTGGAACATCAGCGGTCCGTGTTGTTCGCGCAGCTGGAGCAGGAGCTCCTGCGCCGCAGGTGTCAACGCCACCCGGGAAAAGCTCTCTCCGGGCAGCGTGACGCCGGCTTCCAGCACCCCTGCCGGTGAAACGGCGGCTGGGGTCCGGTCTGTCTCCTGATTCGAAACCATCAGTACTGAACAACCACCCGTCCGTCGACCTTGCCCTGCTCCAGCTCTTCCATGACGGCGTTAATCTCATCGAGGTTCCGGGTGCTCACCTTCGGATGGATGAGGCCCCGGTCGTAGAAGTCGATGGCCTCGGCGAGGTCCTGCCGGGTGCCCACGATCGAGCCGCGGATGGTCAGTCCCTTGAGCACGATGTCGAAGATGGGTGCCGGAAAATCTCCGGGCGGCAGGCCGTTGAAAACAATGGTGCCGCCGCGCCGGGCCATGCCGATTGCCTGGCCGAATGCCGAGGGATGGACCGCCGTGACCAGCACGGCATGGGCACCGCCAATCTTGGTCTGGATTGCCTCGACGGGATCCTCGTTGCGTGCATTGACCACCACTTCGGCGCCGAATGAGGTGGCGAGCTCCAGCTTGTCGTCAGCGATGTCCACAGCGGCAACCCGCAGTCCCATGGCTTTGGCATACTGAACCGCGATATGGCCCAGCCCGCCAACGCCGGAGATCACCACCCATTGCCCGGGCCGTGCTTCGCTGACCTTCAGCCCCTTGTAGACGGTCACTCCGGCGCACAGGATCGGCGCAATCTCCACCGGGTCCGCACCCTTGGGGATGCGGGCGGCAAATTTGGCGTCAACCAGCATGTACTGACCGAAGGATCCGTCGACTGTGTAGCCGCCGTTCTGCTGCTGCTCGCACAGCGTTTCCCACCCGGTGCGGCAGAATTCACAAACACCGCAGGCAGACCACAGCCAGGCGTTGCCCACCATGTCTCCAACGGCGACGTCCGTTACGCCGTCTCCAACAGCAACAACTTCACCGACGCCTTCGTGGCCGGGAATGAAGGGCGGAGTAGGTTTCACCGGCCAGTCGCCCTGGGCGGCGTGAAGGTCAGTGTGGCAGACGCCGGTAGTAACCAGTTTTACCAGCACCTGGCCCGGTCCGGGGTCCGGGACCGCCACTTCTTCCACAGACAGTTCTTGTCCGAGCTCGTTGACTACGGCTGCTTGCATATTTGCCACTGGGTCCTCATTCCTTGATCCGCACGGGGGTGGTGTCCAGCGTAGGTTCAGGCGGCCGGGCTTAGAAGAAGCCCTGCTTGTTTTCCGCGTAGCTGACCAGCAGGTTCTTGGTCTGCTGGTAGTGGTCCAGCATCATGGCGTGGTTCTCGCGCCCGATGCCGGAGGACTTGTACCCGCCAAACGCTGCGTGTGCGGGATAGGCGTGGTAGTTGTTCACCCACACCCGGCCTGCCTGGATGTCCCGGCCTGCACGGTACGCGGTGTTGCCGTTGCGGGACCACACGCCGGCACCGAGGCCGTAGAGAGTGTCATTGGCAATGGCGAGCGCCTCGCCGTAGTCGGAGAACCGGGTCACTGACACCACCGGACCGAAAATCTCCTCCTGGAAGATGCGCATGTTGTTGGTGCCCTCAAACACCGTGGGCTGAACGTAGAAGCCGCCGGCGAGATCGCCGTCGAGCATCAGCCGCTCACCGCCGGTGAGCACCTTTGCGCCTTCCTGATGGGCAATGTCCATGTAGGAGAGGATTTTCTCCAACTGGTCATTGGACGCCTGGGCGCCGACCATGGTGTTGGTGTCCAGCGGGTTGCCCTGGATCATCTGCGCGGTGCGGGCCAGCGCATCGGACATGAAGGAGTCATAGATGGATTCCTGGACCAGTGCACGGGACGGGCAGGTGCACACTTCACCCTGGTTCAGGGCAAACATGTTGAACCCTTCCAGCGCCTTGTCGTAGAACGCGTCATCCTCCTGGGCGACGTCGGCGAAGAAAATGTTGGGGCTCTTGCCGCCCAGCTCGAGGGTGACCGGGATGAGGTTCTGGCTGGCGTACTGCATAATCAGCCGGCCGGTGGTGGTTTCACCGGTGAAGGCGATCTTGCGGATCCGTTTGGAGGATGCCAACGGCTTGCCGGCCTCCACGCCGAAGCCGTTGACCACGTTGAGCACGCCGGCGGGCAGGATGTCCGCGAGCAGCTCCATGAGCACCATGATCGAGGCCGGGGTCTGCTCGGCCGGCTTCAGGACAATGGCGTTGCCTGCGGCAAGCGCCGGAGCCAGCTTCCAGACGGCCATAAGGATGGGGAAGTTCCACGGGATGATCTGCCCCACGACGCCCAGCGGCTCGTGGAAATGGTAGGCCGTGGTGTTGTCGTCAATCTGCGAGAGCGTGCCCTCCTGCGCGCGGACCGCGCCGGCAAAGTAGCGGAAGTGGTCAACGGCCAGCGGCATGTCGGCTGCGAGCGTCTCACGGACGGGCTTGCCGTTGTCCCAGGTCTCGGCCACGGCCAGCAGCTCAAGGTTCTCTTCGATGCGGTCGGCAATGCGGTTCAGGATCTGTGCCCGTTCCGCGACGGACGTCTTGCCCCACGACGGGGCAGCCTTGTGCGCTGCGTCCAGGGCCAGCTCAATGTCCTCGGCGGTGCCGCGCGCAACTTCGCAGAACACCTTCCCGGTGATCGGTGAAACGTTCTCGAAGTATCCGCCCTTGATCGGCGGTACCCATTCTCCGCCGATCCAGTTTTCGTAACGGGGCTTGAAAGAGAGTTTGGATCCCTCGGTGCCGGGCTGTGCATAAACAGTCATGGTTGCTCCCTGAAGTCGTGACGCCGGTGTCGTTTCCGTCGGTGGCATGAGCGTAGGCCCGGCTACGTTGCATCTACGTAGCAGCCGGTATGGTGCCCGGTCCGCAGCGGATTTATTGTTGCCGTGGGCAATTTTTCCGAACCTGCCCTCGAACGAACCTGACAAGGACGGCAGATGGCTACAGAACCCAGCACCGGCGGCGGCTCCCGGAGCACCACCCGTTACGTCCGTTACCGGTGGTGGGGCCTGTTGGCGATCAGCCTCGGCGTCGCCATGATCATCATGGACGCCACCATCGTCTCCGTGGCCGTGCCCTCGATTGTGGGTGACCTGGGCATCTCCAGCACCCAGATCCAGTGGGTTCAGGAAATCTACACCCTGCTGTTCGCCGCGCTGCTCCTCACCTGGGGCCGGATTGCGGACCGGGTGGGACGACGGCGGGTGATGCTGATCGGCGTCGTCCTGTTTGTTGCGGCGAGCGTGCTGTGCGCCCTGGCCGAGTCCGGCGGTGTGCTTATCTTGGGGCGCGCCATTCAGGGACTGGGCGGATCCATGATCCTGCCCACCACGCTGGCCCTGCTCAACGCCAACTTCCAGGGACGCGAACGCGGCATCGCTTTCGCTGTCTGGGGATCAACGATCGGCGGCATGGCGGCCATCGGCCCGCTGCTGGGCGGCTGGCTCACCGAGAATGCCAGCTGGCGCTGGGCCTTTGGCATCAACATCCCCGTTGGCGTGCTGATTGTGGGCGGGCTGCTGCTGTTTGTCGCGGAGTCGTCCGAACCCGTGGTCGGCGCGGCACAGCGCTTGGACCTGGGCGGAGCCGCCCTGTCCATCATCGGCTTCGGGGCACTGGTGTTCGGCCTGATCGAAGGCCGCACCTACGGCTGGTGGAATGCGTCCGAGGACGCTGCGTTTCAGGTGGGGAACCTCTCTCCTGTTCCGCTGGCCTTCCTGCTCGCAGTGGTGGCCCTGACGTGTTTTGTTCTGCTGCAGCGCTCGCGGACGGCCGCCGGGAAGGGCGTGATCCTGGACCTGTCCCTGTTCCGGATCCCTTCCTTCGCCAACGGCAACGTGACGGCCCTCATCGTCAGCTTCGGTGAATTCGGCCTGATCCTTTCCCTGCCGCTGTGGTTCCAGAACGTGCTGGGCTTCACCGCCTTCCAGGCAGGCCTGGCCCTGCTCCCGCTGGCCGTGGGATCCTTCCTCGCCAGCGGAGGCGTTGCGGGCCTGGCCCGGAGGTTCAGCCCCATCCTGGTGGTCCGGATGGGCCTGGCCCTGGAAATCCTGAGCATCGCCGCCCTGGCCCTGCTGATCCGGCCGGACAGCACCGCCTGGCTGACCTCCCCGATCCTGCTGGTCTACGGCATTGGCGTGGGACTGGCCACCGCCCAACTCACCTCAGTGGTCCTCGCCGAAGTTCCCATAGCCAAGAGCGGCCAGGGATCGGCCACCCAGAGCACCGCACGGCAGACCGGATCCGCGCTGGGCATCGCGGTCCTGGGAACGGCGTTCTTCACCACTCTGCGCACCGGTACCGAGGACCGGGTGGCTGATATGGTCGCCGGCAATCCCCAGTTGGGCGCAGTGGTGGATTCCGTCAATGCCACCTCCGGCGGCAGCATTGCGGCCCTGGCTGCAGATCCGCAGACCGCATTTGTCGCGGACGCGGCCCGCGAAGCCATGACCGACGGGGCATCCCTTGCTGGCTGGATCGCCGCTGCCGCACTGCTGATCGGCTTCCTGACCAGCCTCCGCATCAAACCGGTCATCGGCCCGCAGGCCGGTGAGCCCGCCGGCGTGCGCGCTCCGGAAGAGGGCCCCGCCGCTTCTTCTCCGTAGCCGGCCCGCGACCGGGATCAGGCCAGTTCACGCTCAATGCGCTGGAGCCCGGCCACAATGGAGGCCCGCCGGGGAGAGCAGGCGGGAAGCAGCTCCAGCGCGCGGGACCAGGCTTCGACGTCGTCCCGTCCCTCCGGCAGAGCCAGGTACTCCAGCAGGGATTCCGGTCCCGCGTCCGAGAGCATGGCCTCCCGCAGGACCATGCTCACTTCGCTGCGGAGCGCGGTGATGGCCGGAGCATCAGAGCGCGGCAGGACCGGTCCCCGGTAGAGGCCCAAGGCCAGCCGATAAGCACCGTTTTCCAGGTATGCGAGCACCTGCCGGGCATCAATCACCACCTCATGCGGAAGCCGGTAGGGACGTGACTGCGGTACCAGCGGCGGTTCGGGGAAACCCTGGCTGTGCTTTCCCAGCAGGTTCCGCAGCCGCAGCATTTCGGCGCGCACGGTGCTGACGGAGGTGCACTCGGGGTAGACCATGACCGAGAGTTCATCGGCGGTCAGTCCTGCGGGGTGCAGCGCCAGGAGCGTGAGCAGCTCAGCATGCCTGGTGCTGAGCGTGGCGGGACGCCCGCCCACATTGACCACGGCCGGGTCGCGGCCCAGGATCTGCAGGCTGTCCTGCCGAAGCAGGCTCCGCTGTGCCGGCCGCTGTGCGGAACCCGGCAGGCGGGGCCGGCGGCGCCTGTTCCGCCCCGTTTCCTGGAGCCGCTCCACCTTGAGCTGGGATTCCGCTGCGGCCACAGTGGCTTCCACCAGCGCCAGGGTGTGGGCGGCCACTGCTTCGTCCCTGCCGGTGATGTCCACTACGCCCATGAGCGCTCCGGTGTCCGGGTCATGGACGGGCACGGCGGTGCAGCTCCAGGAATGGACCTGCCGGCTGAAGTGCTCCGCTCCGGAAATTTGAACGCTTCGGTCTGAGGCCAATGCGGTGCCGGGAGCGCTGGTTCCGATGGAACGCTCGGACCAGTCAGTGCCCGGGATGAACAGCATGCCCTCGGCCAGCCGGCGTGCGTCGTCGTCACCCTCCACCCACAGCAGCCGGCCCAGTTCATCTCCCACTGCCACGAGGAGCCCGGTGTCACTGCCCGGACGGACCAGCAGCCGCCGGATAACGGGCATGATGGCTGCGAGGGGATGCGAGCTGCGGTACTCCCCCAGCTCGGAACCGGCAAACACCAGCTGCGGAACGGCTGCGTCCGGGTCAGTGTGGTGGCGCAGGGAACGCTGCCAGGATTCACGCACCGGCGCCCGGAGCCAGCGCGTCAGACCGTCCGCGGACCCCAGGTTTTCATGGGCGCGGAAAGCATCCCGCTGCAGGGCGTCCGCGGTGCGCGGAGGTGGAACATCATAGTCCTGATTGTGCACTGCCCCGACCTATCCACACTGATAAGGAGACTGTCCTGACACCGACAACTGCGGGTGTCAGGACAGTCTACTCATGCCGCTTCCATCCCATCCATGGGAAGGACGGAAGCTTTGGTGTTTTGGGCCGGGCGTGCGGACGGCGGGGCTACTGCCCTCGGGCGATCCGCACCATCTCGGCGCGGTCCACAACCTTGACGCGCTCGCGCACCAGCTCGCCCGTGGCGGGGTCCGGATGGACGTAGGACGCCCCGAGGCTCTTTTCGTAGGCGTCGAGCTTCAGCCAGCCCTCCCACGTGGTGTATTCCACCCCGCGGTCTTCGAGCAGCTTGATAATGGATTCCTCGTCCGGTTCCTCGGCGGCCGGCAGGTTCAGCCGGTCTTCGAGCAGGAAGCCGATGGTTTCCAGGGCGTCGCCCTTGGTGTGGCCGATCAGCCCAATCGGACCGCGCTTAATCCAGCCGGTGGTGTAGATGCCCGGAACGGGCGTGCCGGATTCGTCAATGACGCGTCCGCCGTCGTTGGGGATCACGCCGCGGCGGGAGTCAAAGCCCACCTCCGGCAGCTCGGACCCGAAGTAGCCAATGGCACGGTAGACGGCCTGCACCGGGTAGTCGACAATCTCGCCGGTACCTCGGGCGTTGCCCGTTCCGTCCAGTTCGTTGCGCTCGAACTTCATGCCCGCCACCTTGCCGGGATTGGCCGGGTCCTCATAGATTTCCACCGGGCTGTGCAGGAAGTGCAGGTGCAGACGGCGGGAGGCGCCGGAATCCTGCTCCTCGACCAGCCAGTTGGTCAGCGTGTTGACCATGGTCTTGGTCTGGTTGTTGGTGCGGATCTGCTCGTCGGAGCCTTCATCGAATTCGAAGTCTTCCGGGTAGAGCACAATATCCACGTCGCGCGAGTGTGAAAGTTCGCGCAGCTCCAGCGGTGTGAACTTCACCTGAGCCGGGCCGCGGCGGCCAAAGATGTGGACATCCGTCACCGGGGACTTTTTCAGGCCCTCGTACACGTTGTCCGGGATCTCGGTGGTCAGCAGGTCATCAGCGTGCTTGGAAAGGATGCGGGCAACGTCCAGGGCCACGTTGCCGTTGCCGATGACGGCCACTTCCTTGGCATCCAGCGGCCATTCACGCGGCACGTCAGGATGTCCGTCATACCAGGACACGAAGTCGGCTCCGCCGAAGGATCCCTCCAGCTCCACGCCGGGGATGCTCATGTCAGCGTCCTTGATGGCGCCGGTGGCGAAGATGATGGCGTCATAGAAGTGCCGGAAATCGGTGAGCGTCAGGTCCTTGCCGTAGTGCACGTTCCCGAGGAAGCGGATGTCTCCGCGGTCCATCACCTTGTGCAGGGCGTTGACGATGCCCTTGATCCGGGGGTGGTCCGGAGCAACCCCGTAACGGATGAGTCCGTACGGTGCCGGGTACTTGTCGAACAGGTCAATGCTGACCTCAAAGTCCCGTTCAGCTTTGGTGAGGATATCTGCGGCATAAACACCGGCGGGGCCAGCGCCGATAATGGCGACTCGCATGGGGCGCTGCGACCGGTCCGCGGCTGAATTAGACACTGATAGTCCTTCGTCTCGGGGAAAACCTCGTGCGGAATAACGCACAGTTTCCTATTCTAAATGCCGCGTACGACGGCGTCTAAACGGTTCGGCGCTGACGCCTCCACAGATGGCTCCGGATCGGCTCCGAAGCTGCTCCGGCCGGTGGCGGGAATACCGCGCGGCGCCGGCGAGTTGTGGATCACGTGTCTTCTTCGAACGGAACCGGCGCCGAGCGCTCCGCACCCTTGTCCGCCTCTGCATCCTCTGCTGCCGGGTCCACCCCTCCCACCCAGCTGCCGGCGACGGCAACAGTGACGGCGCAACCGCAGCCGGCGCCGTCGTCCGGCGGCCGCAGCGAAAACTCGACCGGCATCCTCTTCGGTGTTGGCGCCTACGTTCTGTGGGGGCTGCTGCCCCTGTACTTCATCCTGCTGGTCCCGGCCGGTGCGGTGGAGATTGTCGCGTCCCGCATCGTGTTCTCCCTGGTGTTTTGCGCTGCACTGCTCACCGCCCTGCGGTCGTGGAAGGCCACGGCCACGGCCGCACGGAACCCGAGATTGGTGGCCACGCTAAGCGGTGCCGCCGTACTCATTGCCGTTAACTGGCTCACTTATGCGTGGGCCGTCCTGAATGAACACGCGGTGGAGGCCGCCCTGGGGTACTTCATCAACCCTCTGGTCTCCGTGCTCCTGGGCGTGGTGATCCTCAAGGAAAAACTCAGGCCGCTGCAGTGGGTGGCTATGGCAGTGGGGTTTGTTGCCGTACTGGTACTGACCTTCGCCTACGGAACAGTCCCCTGGGTCGCACTGGGGCTCGCCTTCAGCTTCGGCCTGTACGGGCTGGTGAAGAAGGGCGTGGGCGGCAAGGTTGATGCAATCTCCAGCCTCACCATCGAAACGGCAGCACTGACGCCGATCGCCGCCGGTGTCCTGATCTGGCTGTCCTTG
This sequence comes from Arthrobacter gengyunqii, assembly GCF_023022985.1. NCBI lineage: Bacteria > Bacillati > Actinomycetota > Actinomycetes > Micrococcales > Micrococcaceae > Arthrobacter > Arthrobacter gengyunqii. The sequence continues at coordinate 3,112,400 of NZ_CP095461.1, forward strand.
AACGGAACAGCCACCATTCTTTCCAACGGCACCGCGCACTTCTGGCTGCTCGCCGCCTCGGGCATCATTACGGCTGTTCCGCTGATCTTCTTCGGCGCGGCAGCACGGCGCCTTCCACTCTCCACAGTGGGAATGCTGCAGTACCTGGCGCCCACCCTGCAGTTCATCATTGCCCTGGCCGTCTTCAAGGAAACCATGCCGCCGGAACGCTGGGTTGGTTTCGGATTGATCTGGATGGCTCTGGTGATCCTGACCGCTGACATGATGGGCGGCCCCAGACGGAACCGGCTGCTCCGAGCCGCTGCCGCAGCCTAGCTGGGGCGTCGCCCCACGGTGCCTGCCAACGCAGACAGCCCCCGCTGCCCGAAAGAAGGGCGGCGGGGGCTGTCTGTTTGTTGGTGCGGTTTAGCGCAGTGACGCGGCGCGCTGGCGCTGGAGTGCCACGAGGGCTGCACCGCCGGTCAGTGCCATCAGGGCTCCGATGCCGCCTATGGCCAGCTGGGCGGCGTTCAGACCGGTCGCGGCCAGCTCTGTTGTCCCGTCAGCTGCGGCCGGAACCGGCTGCGCCGCCATGACGGTAACGGCCTGCTCGACCGTGAAGGTTGTCCAGCCGGCAAGAACGCCGTCCCGGAACAGGGCCACCTTGTGTTCACCGGCGGCCAGGACTGCCGGAACAGCCGCTGCCAGCGATCCCTTGGCGTCCGCGTTGACAGCGCCCAGGTTGACTCCTGCCGACGGCAGCACAACTTCGTAGGCGGCGCCCGAAGCCAGGCCGGAAATGCGCAGCTGGCTGCCGGAGGCAACGGCGGTAACGGTTCCCCGGGCGGCTTCGGTGAGGAGCGCCTCCTGTCCGAGCGTCACCTGTTCAACGGTGGCGACGCCGGCGGCAGCCTTGGCCTTGGCCTGCTCTGCTGCGCGGCGTGTTTCTTCTTCGGCAGCAGCCTTCGCTGCGGCGGCTGCCTGGGCCGCTTCCTTTGCCGCAGCCTCATTTGCCGCAGCCTCAACTGCGGCAGCGTCGGCTTCAGCCTGCTCCCGGGCGATTGCCGCCTCGGCGGCGGCCTGCTCTTCAGCTGCCTGATGTGCCGGGTCAACGGACTGGGCTGCAGCATCTTCGGCAGCCTTTTGAGCGGCTGCTTCCTCGGCGGCTTCTGCTGCAGCGGCCTTCTCAGCCGCCGCATCTTCAGCAGCCTTTCGGGCAGCGGCTTCCTTTGCGGCAGCTTCCTCGGCGGCCTTGGCGGCCGCAGCCTTCTCAACTGCCTCCTGAGCGGCGGCTTCTTCCGCAGCCTTCCGGGCGGCGGCTTCCGCGGCTGCCTTGTCCTCGGCGGCCTTGTCCTGAGCAGCCGGCTTGGTGTCCGGTGCCGCTGCAGCCGGTTCCTTCGCAGCCTTTGCTGCCGCTTCTTCAGCAGCGGCTTTGGCTGCGGCCTCTGCAGCAGCCTGGTCGGCGGCTTCTTTCGCAGCAGCCTCCTCAGCCGCAGCCTTGGCAGCGGCGTCCTTGGCGGCGGCGTCCTTCGCAGCAGCCTCTTCGGCAGCTGCCCTCTCAGCAGCGGCCCGGGCCTCAGCTTCATCCGCCGCCTTCTTCTCTGCCTCGCGGGCATCGGCCTCGCGTGCTGCCGCCGCCTCATCCTCGGCTGAAACAGCAAACTGGCCGAACTTGGCAGTGGCCAGGTACGCGCCGCGGTTGGGACCTGCGGTCAGCTGGACCGCGCCGATGCCAATGTCCGTGTCGGCTGCCCGAAGCATGTTGGCACGGTGCGGCGGAGAGTTGACCCACCAGCTGAACGCCTGGTCCGCGCTCATGTTCCAGACAATATTCTCCGGGAAGGCATAAGACCCCGGGCTGTGCTGGAAGACGCCGGCGCCGTAGATGTTGGCCTGATCCGCTGACTGCTGCGTCCAGGACTGCGATTCGGCAGACATCTGGTCATTCCAACGCAGCGGGGCAAGTGCATGCTGTGCCCGGTAGTCGTTGATCAACACGTGCAGGCGGTTAGCGAACTGTGCATCCGCGGAGCTTGCCGCGGCGGACGGAATTGCGATGACCGCCGTCATGAGTGCGATGGCGAGGGTCGTGAAGACGCCCACCAGTTTTTTAACGCGCAAAGTGCATCCTTATGCCTCGAGACCCCGTGAAAACACCGAAGCCGGACCGTGCGCAGCTTCCCCAGAAGGCTGCGGTGCCCGGCAAAAACGTCACGGGGCAACGATGAGAATTTACCGCAGGCACCTCTAATAAACAACAGGCCCTCTAATAACACCAGTAACACCAATAACAGATGGGACACGCTGGGCTGTGGAGAATACGCGGAAACACCTACGTTCCGACCACCTTTTAGGCTCCGTTACCGGCTTCCCTTTGCGCTGCGCCCCGGCGCAGGCTCTCGCCCCGGAGACCAGCCCGATTGGTCACCGGGCTGGCCCGGGGCGCCGGACTCCGAGCGGAGTCCGGCGCAGTCTCAGCACCCGGCCTTGGATCCGCTAGAGCTGTGCGCGGACCGCTGCTTCCAGCACGTCCAGCGCGTCGGCCAGCAGGTCATCGCCGATCACCAGCGGCGGCAGCAGTCGCACCACGTTTCCGTAGGTGCCGCAGGTCAGGATGATGACGCCCTCGGCCAGGCACGCCGACGCAATGGCCTTGGTGATGTCGGCATCCGGGGTCTTGGTGCCGGGCTTGACGAATTCCAGCGCGAGCATGGCCCCGCGGCCGCGGACTTCGCCGATCACGCCGGTGTCTTCGGCGAGCTGCTTCAGCCGGGGAACGGCCAGTTCCTCGATCCGGCGGGCACGGCCGGCCAGGTTCGTGGTTTCCATGGTCTCGATCGCTGCCAGCGCCGCGGCACAGGCCACCGGATTTCCGCCGTAGGTGCCGCCCAGGCCCCCGGCGTGGACGGCGTCGAGCAGTTCCGCGCGGCCGGTGACAGCGGAGAGCGGCATGCCGCCGGCGATGCCCTTGGCCATGGTCATGAGGTCCGGAATGACGCCTTCGTGCTGCACGGCGAACCATTCACCGGTGCGGCAGAAACCGGACTGGACCTCATCGGCAATAAAAACGATTCCCTTGGACTTGGCCCACTCGGCCAGCCGGGGCAGGAAGCCTTCGGCGGGCACAATGAAGCCGCCCTCGCCCTGGATCGGTTCGATCAGGATGGCCGCTGTCTGGTCCGCGCCGATCTGCTTCTCAATGGCCAGGATCACCCGGTCGGCAGCCTCGGTGCCGGTGATTGCGGGGTTCTCTTCGCGGTACGGATAGCTCATTGGCATCCGGTAGATCTCGGAGGCAAACGGGCCGAAACCGGTTTTGTACGGCATGGCCTTGGCGGTGAGCCCCATGGTGAGGTTGGTGCGGCCGTGGTAGGCGTGGTCAAAGGCAACGACGGCGTCGCGGCCGGTGGCGGACCGCGCAATCTTGATCGCGTTCTCCACGGCTTCGGCGCCGGAGTTGAAGAGCACCGTGCGCTTCTCATGGTCGCCGGGAGTCACCTCGTGCAGCTTTTCCGCCAGCGCAATGTAGCCCTCGTACGGGGTCACCATGAAGCAGGTGTGCGTGAAATGCTCCACCTGCTCCTTCACCGCGCCGACGACGGCGGGGTCCGAGGCGCCGACGCTGGTCACGGCGATGCCGGAACCCAGGTCGATGAACGAGTTGCCGTCCACGTCACGGATGATGCCGCCGTCGGCGTCGGAAACGTACACCGGAACGGATGAGGCGACACCCTTGGCAACCACGGCTGCCCGGCGGGCGTTCAGTTCGGCGGATTTGGGGCCGGGGAAGGGCCCGCTGATGCTGCGTTTCTGCTCGAGCCGGTAGGCGGGTGAAACGGCTTGGGTGCTCATGGGGTGTGCCTTTCAAGCGATGCTGCGATTACTGCGGCGGGGTGTGCGGGACGGATGGGGGTGCAGGCGCCTAGGCGTCCAATGCTGTCATGACGTGCTTGATCCGGGTGTAGTCCTCCACGCCGTACATGGAGAGGTCCTTGCCGTAGCCGGAGCTCTTGAACCCGCCGTGCGGCATTTCGGCCGTGAGCAGGATGTGCGTGTTGATCCAGACGGCGCCGAAGTCCAGGTCCCGGGCCAGGCGCATGGCACGGCCGTGGTTCGAGGTCCAGACGCTGGATGCCAGGGCGTATTCGACGTCATTGGCCATCTCCACCGCCTCCTCCTCGGTGGTGAAGCTCTGCACCGTGATGACCGGGCCGAAGGTTTCCTTCTGCACCACGTCGTCGTCCTGGCGGGCGCCGGTGATCACGGTGGGCTCGAAAAAGAAGCCCTTGGCGCCGGCACGCTTGCCTCCGGTGGCGATGCTGCAGTGCTCGGGCAGCGAATCGATCACGGCGTTGACGGCGTTGAAGTGGTTGATGTTGTTCAGCGGGCCGAAGTAATTTTCCTCGGAATCTTCGTGTCCGGTCTGCAGGGTCTTGGTGTGTTCCACCAGGGCGGTCACGAAGTCCTCCTGCGCCGATTCTTCGACCAGGACGCGGGTGATGGCGGTGCAGTCCTGTCCGGCGTTGAAGAAGGAGAACTCTGCCACGGCCTGAGCGGTTTTCTGCAGATCGGCGTCGCCAAACACCACGGCCGGCGCCTTGCCTCCGAGCTCCAGATGCGCACGCTTGAGGCCCTTCGCGGCGCCGGAGGCCACGGCGATGCCTGCGCGGACGGAACCGGTGATGGACACCAGGCCCGGTACCGGGTGCTCCACCATGGCGGCACCCGTTTCACCGGTCCCCAGGATCACGTTCAGCACACCGGCCGGGAAAATCTCACCGGCCAGGCGGGCCAGGACGAGAGTCGATTCGGGGGTGGTGTCCGAGGGCTTGAGCACCACGGTGTTGCCGGCGGCGAGCGCGGGGCCGATCTTCCAGACCGCCATCAGCAGCGGGTAGTTCCAGGGGGCAACCTGCGCAACGACGCCGATTGGCTCGCGGCGAATGAAGGAGGTATGGCCTTCCATATACTCCCCGGCAGCTTTACCTTCCAGGAGGCGGGCCGCGCCGGCGAAGAACCGCAGCTGGTCCGCACCCACTGCCACTTCCTCGGCGGCGATGACCGAGGGTACCTGTCCGGTGTTGCGGTGCTGGGCCTCGACCAGCTCGTCGGAGTTGGCTTCCAGGGCGTCGGCCAGCCGAAGGAGCATCAGCTGACGCTCGGACGGAGTGGTCCGCTTCCAGGTGGTGAAGGCCGCCGCAGCGGCCTCCATGGCGGCATCGACGTCGGCCTGGTTGGACACGGGGGACGAGGCCACCACTTCGCCGTTGACCGGGTTGATGATCTCCAGCTGCTCGGTTCCCCGTGCCGGGACAAACTCTCCGTTGATGAAGTTCTGCAGCGTCTGGGCCATGGCTCGCACTGTCCTTTCGGGGAAGAAGAAGCCCGGACTCCGCTGCCCGGGGTTTCTCCCAACCTATGCGGTGAAATTCCCGTTCCATAGGGACGAAAGAACAATGACGGCAGACATGTTCTGTGCAGGCGACCAAACGCTGCACCTATAGTTACTCCATGCCGATCCGCCTTTCCGACCTTTTGGCCGCCCCCGGGTTGAACCTGCGCGGGTGCGGGACTGCCGAACCCACCTCCGCTCCCCTGCAGTGGGTTGCGGTGACTGAACTCGAAGATCCGTTTCCCTTCCTGGGCGGCGGAGAGGTGGTGCTGACCACCGGGCTGCGGCACCGCAGCGGAGCCGTGCAGCGCAGTTTCGTGGACAGCGTGCATCGGTCCGGGGCGCTGGCCATCGGTTTCGGCACCGGGCTCAGCCATGCCAAGGTGCCCGCAGCCCTGCTCGAAGCGGCAACCCAGCGGGGCCTGCCCGTCTTTGAAGTCCCCTACGAGACTCCGTTCGTGGCTCTGGGCAAAATGGTGGCGGACGCCCTGGCGGCTGATCACGTTACACAGCTTCGGGATCTGCTCGCGGCTCACCAGTCCCTGGCCGCAGCACTGCTGGGCGGAAAGGGACTGCCCGGGCTGCTGCAGGAGCTTTCCGTGCTGCTGGGCAGCCCGGTGGCCCTGTACCAGTACGGCGCGCGGCTTTTCGCGACGGGCGCCCGCGCGGAGACCGGCCCCCGCGAGCGGCTTCCGATTGCCACCGGGCTCCGGGACCGGTGCACCCTGATGATCGCCCAGCCCTACCGTCGTCCGGACATCGTGGCTTATGCCCAGAGCCTGATCAGTGTGGAATTGAGCAACCAGGCCCGCCGCCGCACCCGCGAGCGTGCCGTGACGGGGCAACTGCTGGCCGACGTCGTCGCCGGCCGGCTGACCGGAGCCGATGCTTCGGTGCGGCTTCAGGGAGCCGGCATTTCCATGACCCGGCGGAACGTGACCTTCCTGGTGCAGGCCGCCTCCGGCCAGGTGCGCTCGCTGCCGGCCCTGCCGCTGCCCTCAGAGTTTGACGGCGCTTCCACCGCCGTCGTCGACGGGCTGCTGGCCATCGTGGTCCCGGAGGGTTCCCGTACTGACCTGGCCCGGATTCTTTCCGATTACCTCTATGGCAGCGGGCTGACCGCAACGATTGGCATTGGCGGCTCCTATGCCGAACCTGCCGGGCTGCGTTGGAGCTACTTCGAGGCCAAGGAATCCCTCCAGCGCGGCCAGAACCTCAACGAACCTGTCCGGCTGAGCCTGACCTCGCTGCTGATGTCCGGCACCGCCGTTCCGCTGGCCGATCTGGCGGCCGAGGCGCTGGATCCACTGACGGACTTCGACGCCGCCCATGACGCGAAGCTGCTGGAGACCTTGGAGCAGTACCTGGCCCTGAACGGATCCGTGGCCGCCGTGGCGGACGAGCTGGGACTGCACCGGAACACCGTGCGCTACCGGCTGGGGCAGATCACCGAACTGACCGGCTACGATCCCGCCGTCACGGCGGACCGGGTGCACCTGTTCCTGGCGCTCAACGTGCGTAGCCTCGGCCTCGGGACATCCGGCCGGCAAACCCCCTCGTTGCCGCCTACCACCCGGTAACCATAATGTGGGGGGATGGACATCAGCGTGCAACCCGCCCGGACCCTTCGCTGGCAGGGCTTGGAAGACTCAGCACGCCATGACACTGCAGCCGTATCTTTCCGCCCCCGCGAACTGGCTGCCGGCGGCACCTCGGTCACCGATGAGTACACCGCCTCGTGGACCCTTTCCACCGCCCCGGGCTGGGTGACCACACGCTTCTGCATTCGCGTCGATGGGCCTGGCTGGTCGCGTTCCCTGGAGCTCACCCGCTCCTGCGAAGGAAAATGGACCGCCGAAACGCAGGTATCAGGGAACTCCGGCCTGCCTGCTCCGGGCATCGAGGACGCCGCGGCACTGGACAACGCCCAGGACGTGGATCTTGCCCTGTGTCCCCTGACGAACACCATGCCCATCCTCCGCTTGGACCTGCTGAACGCATCGGCTCCCGCAGATGACACCAGGCTCACCGTGGCCTGGGTGGAGATGCCGAGCCTGCGGGTGCTCCCCAGCAAACAGGTCTATTCCCAGGTTTCGGCGTACGACGAGGACCGCGGCTACGGCGTGGTCCTCTACAGTTCCACCACCCGCGGGTTCACCGCCGAGCTGTCCGTGGATGCTGACGGCGCCGTCATCGACTATCCCGGCCTGGCCAGCCGGCTGCCCTGACCCCGGCCGCTGGGTGCACCGGACCGGGTCCGCCCGCGGCTAGGATTGAAGTACACCATCCGCAATTTTGGAGACCCCCATTGAGTGAAATGTTCCTGGACAAATTCAAAGCCCTGGTCCCCAAGTACCTTGAGGACGACTGGCGCGAAGAAGAAGACGGCATCCCCGCTGAAATCCTCAACGAGATGCTCGACGCCCATGACTTCACCATCCCCCTGGTGCTCCGGGAGTTCTACCTGGCCCTGGGCAACAGCGAAGACCTCATGGAGGCGTACCACTTCTTCTGGGATCCGGACGAGCTGGAAATCGAAGACGGCTATCTGCTCTTCCTCGAAGACGAGGACGAGAAGTTTGTCTGGGGCTTCCGCGTGGACCAGCTCGATGTTCCGGACCCGATCGTGTGGCGGCGGAACAACGCCCGCGGCGACTGGCAGAGCGAAGAGGGCACCTTCAGCGAATACGTCTTTGACATGTTCGAGTGGGTCTTCGAGGAAGATCCCAACTAACCCTTCCCGGAAGGAGCCTGTGAATGCAGCAGCCCGGCACCGTCGATGAGGTGTGGCCCAGCCACGCGCCGGAAAACTATCAGTGCCCGTTCTGCGACATGGCGTCCGGGGACTTCGCGTTCCCGGACAACCTCTGCGAGCCCGGGGACCTGGTGTACTCCGATGACCTGGTGCTGGCGTTCATCGCCTCCCACGGCTTCGACCCGGAGCCGGGGCACGTCCTGGTGACGCCCCGGGAGCACTTTGAGCTGCTGTATCAACTGCCCGACGACGTCGCCGCCCGCCTCATGATTGTCACCCGCGACATTGCGGTGGCCATCAAGAAGGCGTGGCGGCCCGACGGCGTCACCACCCGGCAGCACAACGAGCCCGCCGGCAGCCAGCACGTCTGGCACTACCATCAGCATGTACTTCCCCGCTGGGACAATGACGGGCTCTATTTCACGCCCAAGCGCCCGATCGTGGACCCCGCCGTCCGGGCCCGGAAGGCCGCCGAACTTCGCGCCGTCCTATAGGGCGGAGCGACCCGGCATTGATGCTGCGCCGCGGGGTATTGCCGGCCCCGGCCCTACGGCCGTGACCTGTCAGTCTTGGGTTCACGGTCCGGGCTCCAGGCATGGGAGTAAAGGCCAAGCGCGGCTTCCTCCTGAGGAGCAATGCCAAACCGGTTGATTAACCTTCGGCTTTGATAAAGGGTCAGGAACTCCGCGCTGCGGCTGATGCGGGCCTTATCCGCCTGGTATAGGTAAGAATCCATGGCGCGGCCCCAGCGCTTACGCCAGGTGTCGACGGACGGCTCGGCAGCGATGGCGGACATAATATTGAGTGCGGGAACGATCTGCGCAGCCGTCCGCAATGTCAGGGCTTGGCGTGCGCGTTCTGCCTGGGGTCCAAAAGACTCCGTGCAGCTGCGCAGATGCCTCGTCCAGTAGTAGTCCCAGCTAAGCGCCCGGCGATCCGGCCAGAGTGACGAACGGGGTCCGCGCATCATGGCGTAAGCCGTGTCGTGGAGAAGCAGGGCTGCAAAGGCCGAGCGGGTGCCGGCGGCGGGAAAACGGCCCAGCCCCCAAGCCGCGAGGTCCGAGGAGAGTTCCGCCACCTCGCAGGTGAGCGCAATACCCTTGATACCTCCGAAGGAAGCCATGACAGCCTCGATGTGGGGCGTGGCAGGCGCGCCCTGAGGTGGCGGGTATTCGCCGCGGTGCATCTCGAAAAGATCCAGCTCCCCCAGCTGGGGCGAGCACTGGAGCACGAGAGCCTGCGCAAAGCGCTTCAGCCGGCCCGCGATCTCGCCTCGGACCAAAGAATGCACCTGCACGTTCGGTTCCCTGGCATCCAGACGCCGTAAGTAGAAACTCCGCTCGGCGCCCAAGAATCTGGCCTGGGCCATCAGTGGCGTGACCACATGCCTAACGACGGCGTCACACACCTCCGCTCGCGCCGGCTGCACCGTCAGCACCCACCAGCCCGTCACATCAGCCTTCTGCGGCAAGGATCTGGCCGGCACCGCCCCCACCTGCTGCACTTCTCGGCGCGTGGCCACAACCTGGCTCATGATCTCTCCCTCTGGCATCCACTACAACGTAGTGGATGCCAGCGTTGCAGAGACCCGGAAGGTACCTTCTGACCTGCAGAAAACTATAGTAAGTATGCTTATGACGATTGCCGGGGGTGGCCTCGTCCGCTAGAGTGCGCCCTAGACGTCCCGTTCCACCACGGCCACGGCAAAGCTGGCCAGCGCCTGCTTGACCACGGTGTCCGGCAGCGGTTCCAGCGCGGCAACGGCTTCATCGGACCACTGCCGGGCAACCGCCCAGGCCTCCGCCGTGGCCCGGTTCTCCCGCAGTGCCTGCACGGCTGCAGCCAGAGCTGCATCGGAACTCAGGTCCCCGTCCACCAGCTCAAGTACGGCCGCAGCATCGGCGTCGCCCGCAGCAGCGTTGCGGCGCAGCAGCAGCACAGGCAGGGTTGGCACGCCTTCACGCAAGTCAGTACCCGGTGTCTTGCCGGACTTGGCCTCGAGTCCGGTGACGTCGATGACGTCGTCGGCCAGCTGGAACGCGGCGCCCACCTTCTCGCCGTACTCCACCATGACGTCGACGGCCCGGCGGTCCGCGCCGGAGAAGAGCGAGCCGAACTCGCCGGCGGCGGCGATCAGCGAAGCTGTCTTGCCGGAAATAACGGACAGGTAGTGTTCCAGCGGATCCTGTCCCTCGCGCGGTCCCACCGTTTCATGCAGCTGACCCATGCAGAGGCGTTCAAAGGTGCGGGCCTGAATACCCAGGGCTTCGCCGCCGAGCTCGGACACCAGCGAGGAGGCACGGGCAAAAATCAGGTCTCCGGTCAGCACCGCCACCGAGTTTCCCCACACCTCGTGGGCCGTGGGCGCACCGCGGCGCAGGGGTGCGGAGTCCATGACGTCGTCGTGGTAGAGCGTGGCCAGATGCGTCAGTTCAACGACGACGGCGGCCTGGATGACGTCGTCGTTGACCGGCTCGGGGCCCAGATGAGAGGCCAGCAGTGCCAGCAGGGGCCGGATTCGCTTGCCGCCGGCCTGGGCCAGATGGCGCGAGGTGGCGTTGGCAAAGGGATCCGAGTTGGAGATCGCTTCAAGGAGCCGGGCTTCCACCAGTTCCAGGGAAGCAGCAATTGAAGGGCCCAGCTGGGGGTCTTCGGCGATAAGCGCGAATCCTGCCGGCAGTGCGGGCGCGGCGTCGTCAGCGGCAGTATCCGGGCTGGTGTTCGAGGATTCAGTCACGGTGTGAACTAACTTTTCGTCGGAGCGGGTTGGACAGCGGGCGGGATGGATCGTCTTGGTTCGAGGCTGCCGGGACGAGGGCTTCCAGCACGGCAATAACTCTATCCTCCAAACCCTTGTTGCTGCGGTCCGTGAGGTTGGCCAGCATCCGCACCACAAACTTCATCAGCACGGGCAGCGGCATTCCGGTGCGCAGCGCGAGCTTCATGATGGCGGGTTTGCCGATGAGTCCGGCGAAGATCCGGCCCAGAGTGAAATGGCTTCCCCACTCTGCACGGATATGGTCGGCGTACCCCGAGAGCCGGTAATCAAAGGCTGCCGGAGCCGACAGAATTCCCGGAGTGCGTGCCTCGGCTTCGGCTGCCACGATGAAGTCCGCGGCAAACCGCGCGGATTCCATGGCATAGGAAATGCCCTCGCCGTTGAACGGAGAGACCATGCCGCCGGCGTCGCCCAGCAGCAGGAGCCCCGGCGCATAGTGCGGGGTGCGGTTGAAGCCCATGGGCAGGGCCGCCCCGCGGATCTCCCCCATCTGGTTCTCCGGAGTGAACCCCCATTCGGCGGGCATGCCGGCGGTCCAGTCCCGCAGGACCTTGCGGTAGTCCAGCTTGCCGAATTCCTTGGAGGAGTTCAGGATGCCCAGTCCCACATTGGACGTTCCGTCGCCAACACCGAAGACCCAGCCGTAGCCGGGCAGCGGATTTCCGGCGGCGTCGGGAAGTTCCAACCAGCCTTCCATCCAGTCATCGTTGCTGCGCGGGCTTTCGAAGTAGGTGCGAACGGCCACGCCCAGCGGCCGGTCGTCGCGCTTTTCGATGCCCAGGCTCAGGGCGGTGCGGCTGGAGTTGCCGTCAGCAGCGAGCACCACGTCGGCGAAGAATTCGCGGGTCTCACCGGTGCGCCGGCCGGCGTCGTCGAGCACATTGGCCGTTACCCCGGTAACCCGGCCGTCATCGCTGCGCAGCGCGGAGGTGACCGAGTGCCGCTCCAGAATGAGCGCCCCGGCCGCCTGCGCGTGGCGGGCCAGCGCCTCGTCAAAGCCCAGGCGGGTGCGGATCAGTCCGTAGTCGGGGAAATCGGAGAGTACTGGCCAGGGAAGTTCAACGGTGCGGCCCGCGGCAATGAGGCGAAGGCCCTTGTTGCGGCGCCAGCCCTCTGATTCTTCATGGGGCAGGCCGAGGAGCTGGATCTCGCGGACGGCGCGGGGCGTCAGCCCGTCGCCGCAGACCTTCTCCCGGGGGAAGGATGTCTTTTCCAGGACGGTAACGTCCACTCCGGCGCGGGCCAGATAGTAGGCAGCGGTTGAACCGGCCGGACCGGCACCGACAATGAGAACCTTCACTTAGATGGCTGTTCTCCCCGGCTTTACAGCACGGTGGATGGCCACAATGCCGCCGGTGAGGTTGCGGTAGGCCACGTCTTCCCAGCCGGTTTCCGAAATCCAGGCTGCCAGTCCGTCCTGGTTGGGCCAGGCGCGGATGGACTCGGCGAGGTAGACGTACGCGTCGGGGTTGGACGCAACCTTGCGGGCAATCGGGGGAAGTGCACGCATCAGGTATTCGGTGTACATGGTCCGCCACACCGGAACGGTGGGCGAGGAGAACTCTGCGATGACCAGGCGGCCGCCCGGCTTGGTAACCCGCAGCATTTCGGAGAGCGCCTTTTTCGGCTCATTCACGTTACGCAGGCCAAAGGAGATGGTGGAGGCGTCAAAGGAGTTGTCCTCGAACGGGAGGTTGGTGGCGTCTCCGGCCACGAAGTCGATGTCCGGGCGGCGCCGCTTGCCCACCTTGAGCATCCCCAGGGAGAAGTCGCAGGCAACAACGTTGATGCCGGCGTCGGCGTAGGGTTCACTCGAAGTGCCGGTGCCTGCGGCCAGGTCAAGGACCCGCTGGCCGGGCTCGGCGCCGACGGCGTCCACCACCAGACGGCGCCAACGGCGCGTTTGTCCCAGGGACAACACGTCATTCACGACGTCGTATTTCGGTGCCACGTCGTCAAACATGGCAGCGACTTCATCAGGGCGTTTTTCCAACGATGCGCGCTTCACCTCATCATTGTCTCAAAGAATGTCCACGGGACCGAACACGAGGACGCAGCTGTCTTCTGCCTCACCGAGCAGGGTCCCGGCGCCTGCGGCGTCACGGAACACCGCCCGTGGCACATCCGTGCGAGGAGTAGGCTGGACTCATTATGACCACCCTGCGTTCCCTGACCGTGCCCATTGGTGAGCTGTCCGCCACAATCGGGCTGCTGGAGTATCTGGTCCTCAATGACCAGCTTGCCTGGATCCGCAGCGGAGAAGGACTGGTGGGATTCGGCGAAAGCGCCCGCTTCACCTCCAGTGGGCCCGAACGCTTCGCAGACGCACAGCAGTGGTGGCTGAAGCTGGCGGACGACGCCGAGATCGACAATCCGCTGTCCGTCCCGGGGAGCGGCCTGGCGGCCTTCGGCTCCTTTGGTTTTTCCAAGCGCTCTCCCTTTGAATCCCGGCTCATTGTGCCGGAGATCGTGGTGGGTTCACGCGACGGCGTTACCTGGATCACGCAGACCACGACAGATCCCGAGGCCGAACTGAGCCCGGCCTCCGCCCAGTCGGCCCTGGCCCTGTATCTGGATGCGGTTCCGGTTGCCCGTGAGCCGGACCCCGAGGACCGCATCCTGCCCGGCATCCTCAGCGAAGCCGAGTGGAAGAACGCCGTGGCCCGCTCCGTGGCGCACATCAACGCCGGGGACCTCAGCAAAATTGTCCTGGCCCGCGACATCGTGGCATCCCTCGGCTCACCGCTGTCCGCGGCACAGGTGCTGCGCGAACTGGCCCTGCGCTACCGCAGCTGCTGGACCTATTCGGTGGACGGCCTGATCGGCTCCACGCCGGAAATGCTGATCAAGGTGGAGAACGGCGTCGCCCGCGCCCGGGTCCTGGCCGGAACGCTGGACCGCGCGTCGGCTCCTGCGGATGATCCGGAGTATCCGCAGCGCATGCTGGCCGGCTCCGACAAGCAGCGGCATGAGCACCAGATTGCCATCGATTCCCTGACCCGCCATTTGGAACCGTTCACCTCCTCGATGACTTCCCACACCGAGCCGTTTGTGCTGGAACTGCCCAATGTGTGGCATCTGGCCTCCGACGTCGCCGCGGAACTGGCACCCGGAGCCGACGGCGGAATCCCCACAACCCTGGCGCTCGTGGAGGCGCTGCATCCCACCGCCGCCGTATGCGGCTTCCCCACCAGCGTCGCCGGTGAGCTGATCAGTGAACTTGAGCACATGGACCGGGGCCCGTATGCCGGCCCTGTGGGCTGGATGGACGCGGAGGGTAACGGTGAATGGGGCATCGCCCTGCGCGGAGCCGTCATCGAGGATCCCCGCACGGTGCGGCTGTATGCAGGCTGCGGCATTGTGGCGGGCTCCAATCCGGCCGCCGAATTGGCGGAAACGTGGAGCAAGTTCCGCCCAATGCTGGAAGCGCTGGATCTGGACCGCGCCCGCGGTGCCGTGACCGGATCCCGGTCTTAGAGATCCACCCCCTGCGCCCCTAAACTTAAAACACCTCCCTTGACGGCGTGACGAAGGTTGTGTAACGCGCCCTCCCGGAGTGCGTATAATTGAGTGGTCGTGCATATTTATGCATAACTCATCAGGCAACAGCACCGGCTCGCCGAAGCCGGTCCCCGTCCCTTTCCGATTTCGAGGTTGTAACTCCCATGCTGCACAAAACACGCACCGCCCTGGCCGCCATCCTGGCCGTCGGCGCCCTGACCACTACTGCCTGCAGCGGCGGCAGCGGTTCTGCGGAAACGGAATCCGGGATTCCGATAGTGAACGACGGCGCACTGACGGTTTGCTCCAACGTTCCGTTTGAGCCCTTCGAATTTGTAGGCGAGGACGGCGAGTACACCGGCTTCGACATGGACCTCAGCCGTGAGATTGCCGCCGGCATGGGCTTGGAGTTGGAAGTGCAGAACGCCAGTTTCGACGGCCTCCAGAGCGGCACCGTCCTGGCCGCCAACCAGTGCGACGTGATCGCCGCGGCCATGACCATCACCCCGGAGCGCGAAGCAAACCTCGCATTCTCCGATCCGTACTACGACTCGCTGCAGTCACTGCTGGTTCCTGCCGACTCTCCGGCCAAGTCGCTGGAAGACATGTCCGGCAAGAGAATCGGCATTCAGCAGGGCACCACCGGCGAAACCTATGCCCGTGACAATGCACCTTCCGACACCGAGGTTATCGCCTACCAGACGGACGCAGATCTGTTCCAGGCGCTGCAGGCCGGCAACATTGACGGCGTCTTCCAGGACCTGCCGGTAAACCTCAAGCACGCGGATGACAAGAATTTCAGCCTCGCCGGAACTTATTCCACGGGTGAATCCTATGGTCTGGCGGCAAAGAAGGACGGCAGCGAAAAGCTGATCACTGAGATCAACGCCCAGCTCGCCGAGATGCACAGCAACGGCAAGTACCAGGAGATTTACGACAAATACTTCACCGAATAACGCGTAGGCGGAGCCCAATACGCGAACGGCGCCGTCGTGTTCAGTACCCCGATGAAATGTGACATGCGTAGAATCTAGAGTGCTTTCATCTGTTTACGAAGGGGCAATCGCCACTGGCTCCGTCCACGAAAAGGTTGTAAATCCATGCTGAACAACGCACGCAGAACCGCCCTCGCCGCAGTGGCCCTAAGCGCCTTGGCACTGACCGCCTGCGGCGGTGACGATTCATCCGCCGACGGTGCCGCTGATTCGGGACTCGGCCTGGTTTCGGAAGGAACCCTGAAGGTCTGCTCCGAAATCCCCTACGTACCGTTCGAATATGTCGAGGACGGAGAATATACCGGCTTTGATATTGATTTGATCCGGGAAATCGCCGCCGGCATGGGTTTGGAAACAGAGATTCAGCAGTCGGCCTTTGAAGCGATTCAGGGCGGTACGGCCGTCAGTGCGGGAATGTGCGACCTCAGCGCCAGCGCAGTCACCATTACGCCTGAACGTTCGGAGAATCTGCTCTTCAGTGATCCGTACTATGACTCGCTGCAGACGCTCATGGTTCCCGAAGGTTCGGACATTACGGGCATCGACGATCTGGCCGGCAAGCGCGTAGGCGTGCAGCAGTCCACCACCGGTGCCGCTTATGCGCAGGAAAACGTCGAGGGCGCCGAGATCCTTGAGTATCCCGGCGACGGCGAACTGTTTCAGGCCATTCAGGCCGGGAGCATCGACGCCATCCTCCAGGACATCGCCGTGAACACGAACCACACCAAGGACGGCGGTTTTGACATCGTCGAGGAATACCAGACTGACGAGTCCTACGGCTTCGCCACCAAAAAGGAAAACACTGCCCTGATCGAAGAGGTCAACGCCCAGTTGGCCGACCTCCGGGAGAACGGCAAATACACCGAAATTTACGACAAGTACTTTGCCGAATAACCCCTGACAAGCACTGAACGTTCCGCCGTCCCGGTTTGTGACCCACTCCGGGACGGCGCCACACATATCTTCCGCGGAAGGCTCCACCTTGAAACCCTCCACCCGCAGACGCCTCTTCCGGGGCGTCCTGTACGTCGTCTTCATCCTGGCCGTTTTGGCCATAGTCCTGCTTGCGGACTGGAAAGCTATCGGGGTGAACTTCTTTGACGTCGAAGTGGCCAAGAAGGCTTTCCCGACGATCATCACCGTGGCCGTCAAGAACACCATTATCTACACCGCCATCGCCTTTGCCGGCGGCCTGGCACTGGGCCTGATCCTGGCCCTGATGAAGCTCTCCCCCGTGGCACCCTACCGCTGGGCCGCGACGGCCTACATTGAACTGTTCCGCGGGCTCCCGGCTCTGCTGGTCATCTTCGCGTTTGCCTTCGCCGTGCCGATCGCTTTCTCCTGGCAGTGGCCCGGAGGAAATGCCGGAGGCGGCCTCATTGCCCTGATCGTGGTCTCGGCCGCGTATATTGCCGAGACCATCCGCGCGGGCATACAGGCGGTTCCGCAGGGCCAGATCGAAGCGGCCCGTTCCCTGGGCATGGGCCCGGCCTGGACCATGGTGTCCGTGACCCTGCCGCAGGCGTTCCGCATCATCACCCCGCCGCTGACCAACGAACTCGTCATCCTGATCAAGGACACCTCGCTGCTGTTCATTGCCGGAATGGCGCTGGCGGACCGGGAACTGACAACGTTCGCCCGCGACGCAGTGTCCCAAAACGCCAATTCCACTCCGCTGGTGCTGGCTGCCCTGATGTACCTCATCATCACGCTGCCGCTGACGCAGCTGGTAGCCAAGCTTGAGCGCCATAACCAGAGAGGCCGGTGACTGCCATGAGTACAGCAGCATCCAGCTCCCCCGCCGCCGCCAGCAAAGCGGTTCCCGCCATCCAGGTTCGGAACCTGCACAAGAGCTTCGGTTCCAAAGAGGTGCTCAAGGGCATCGACTTCCATGTGGACCAGGGCGAGGTGGTGTGCGTGATCGGCCCGTCCGGTTCCGGCAAATCCACCCTGCTGCGCTGCGTCAACCGTCTGGAGGAGCCCACCAGCGGCACCATCCTGGTGGAAGGCGTGGACATCACCGATCCGGAAACGGATCTGGACAAGGTCCGCACCCGGATCGGTATCGTCTTCCAGCAGTTCAACCTCTTCCCGCACCTGAACGTGTTGAAGAACCTCACCCTGGCCCAGCGCCGCGCCAAGAAGCGCGGCAAAGTCCAGGCTGAGGAAATCGCCAGGGCGAACCTGGCCAAGGTTGGCCTGGCCGACCGCGGGGACGCGTTCCCCGCCCAGCTTTCCGGCGGACAGCAGCAGCGGGTGGCCATCGCCCGGGCGTTGTCCATGGATCCGGACATGATGCTCTTTGACGAGCCCACCTCAGCCCTGGACCCCGAGCTGGTCGGAGACGTGCTCACGGTCATGCGGAAGCTGGCCGAAGAAGGCATGACCATGATGGTGGTGACCCACGAGATCGGTTTTGCCCGCGAGGTTGGTGACCGCGTGGTGTTCATGGACGGCGGCGTCGTCGTCGAGCAGGGACGCCCGGCCGATGTGCTGGACAACCCGCAGCACCCCCGCACCCGCGAGTTCCTGTCCAAGGTGCTCTAGCCGGTTCGTTTCTTCAACGCAGCAGCCCTCCCGCATGTCATTTGCGGGAGGGCTGCTGTTCTTGTCTCAGCGCCCGAATCTAGGCGAGCACCGCCTGCACCGCGTTCTTCACCCGGGCATGCAGATTCCGCAACGATGAGCGGTGCACCTGAACCTCGATGACGGAGCGGCCGGACACCGGGTTGTCCAGTGCGGCATCGAGCTCGTCGGCAGTGCGGATCAGCTGGTGCGGAACCCCGTAGCCGGCCGCCAGGGCTGCGATATTGGCGGTGTGCGGGGTGCCGAAAAAGCGTTCGACCACGGCGGCATACTCCTCGCGCTCCCCCAGCGCCCCGTGCTCCAGCAGCGTGAAGATGCCGCCGCCGGAATCGTTGAGCACCACAATCTGCAGGTCCGGCTCCGGTTCGCCGGTTCCCAGCAGGAGGGCGCCGGCATCGTGCAGGAAGGTCAGGTCGCCCAGCAGGAGCCGCGTGGGAATGCCGTTGGCCAGTGCGATGCCTGAGGCGGTGGAGATGGTGCCGTCAATCCCGGCCAGCCCGCGGTTGGCGTACACATCCAGCGGATGCCAGTCCGGAGCTGCCACCAG
This sequence comes from Arthrobacter gengyunqii, assembly GCF_023022985.1. NCBI lineage: Bacteria > Bacillati > Actinomycetota > Actinomycetes > Micrococcales > Micrococcaceae > Arthrobacter > Arthrobacter gengyunqii. The sequence continues at coordinate 3,130,934 of NZ_CP095461.1, forward strand.
GTCCATGTCTCGTATGGCGTTGGACGAGCCGAGCACCAGGTTCCCGTCCGCGTGGTCCCAGACCAGGTCCGCGACGTGAAGCCCCGTCAGTTCGTCGTCCTCCCCGAGCAGGGAAGACACTGCGGCCATCGCCGCACTGGAGGCGTCCTGCCAGCGCTGCAGCCAGCCAGGTTCACCCGCTCCGGCAAAGTCGAAGAGCCCGGCCAGATCCGTGATGACGGTTTCCGGGCGGCGGCCCGGTGTGAACCAGTTGACCGGCCGCGGCACGTAGATCGCCCTGTCCACGTCGCTGCGGGCCAACAGCGCGGCCACGGGACGCGAGAGCGTGGGCCTGCCGAAGACCACCACCCGTTCGATCTCGGGGCCGAGTTCTTCGAGCAGCAGCCGGTACGCACCAATCGCGTTGGGTCCGAAGCGGGCGTTCGAGGACGGTTCGGCCAGCAGCGGCAGCCCTGCACGCCGGGCGAACAGGGCGGCGATCTCCCCGGCACCGTCACCGGCAACCACGACGGTGCGGTGCGTGCCGGAGCGCGCAAGGCCTGTCGCTTCCCGCCCGGTGGCTGCCGGTCCGGCGAGGCGGGCAGGCAGCTCGGCATCCTCGCCGTCGTCGTCATTGATTCCGGCTGCTTCCACGGTGTCGGAATCCTGCGGGACCAGCGGGTCACGGAACTGCAGGTTGATGTGGATCGGTCCGGCCGGAGTGTCCGCTGCTCCCACCTTGTCAAAGGCGGCGGCTATGGCCCCGGCAGGATCTTCGCCTGCACCGATGTCGGCGGTGGAAGCAGGGAACTGAGCGAAGATGCCGGGCTGGACGGTGGTCTGGTTGGCACCGGTGCCGTGCAGTTCCGCGGGGCGGTCGGCGGACAGCACCACCAGCGGCACGCCCGCGTGGTGCGCTTCCATTACGGCGGGAACCAGCTCGCCCACCGCCGTTCCGGAGGTGGTGACGACGGCCGCCGGGCGGTGTCCGCCGCGGGCCAGGCCCAGGGCCGTGAACCCGGCAACCCGCTCATCGATCCGCACGTGCACCCGCACCCGCCCCTGCACTTCGGCCTCGGCCAGTGCATAGGCCAGCGGAGCGCTGCGGGAGCCGGGGGCGACGACGACGTCCGTCACCCCCGCCGCGGTCAGCGCGGAGACGGCGGAGCGGGCCGCCTGCAGCGAGCTGAGGTTGTTTGCTGCTGTGGGCTCAGACGAGCCGTCAGAGGGAGACGGGCTGGGGGATTTCGAGGTTCCGGTCACCTACCCATCCTAGGGTTGCCGGGTGCGGGTGGGGTGTCCGCTCCCCCGAACCCGTTCCTCAGTAGGCCCGGACCCGCTGTTCCACCACCAGGTGGATGAGCGCAAAGGTCTTGTCCTCATCAATGGCCCGGAGCGCCGCCTCGACAGCGCCGGGAACATCGGCGTCGCGCTCCACCCTGACGCCGAAGCCGCCAAAGGCCTGCGCCATTAGCGCGAACTCGGGGTTCTTCAGCTGGGTGCCGGAGACCCGGTCCGGATAGTGCCGCTCCTGGTGGGTGCGGATGGTGCCGTACTCCTGGTTGTCCATCACGATCACCAGCGGGGTGGCCCCGTACTGCGCGGCGGTGGCCAGCTCCTGGCCGTTCATCAGGAACTCGCCGTCGCCGGCAATCGTCACCACGCGCCGGCCCGGATGGGTCAGGGACGCAGCGACCGCCGACGGCACGGAGTAACCCATCGACCCGTTGCGGGCACTGAGCATGGAGGCGTACCGCTTCGTCGGGAAGTACCGGTGGGCCCAGTTGGTGTGCTCGCCGGCACCCAGGGTGACCACGGCGTCGTCGGGCAATGTTGGCACCAGATGCGCCATCAGCGTGTCCATCCGCGCCTGCCCCGCGCCGGGGGCGGCCGGCGGCAGGGCGGCGAACGCTTCCTGTTCACCGCGCATGCGGGAGGTCCAGGCCTTCCACTCGTCCTTCACCGGCAGGTCCATCAGCACCAGGTCGCGGACAAAGACGTCCGGCTTGGCCACGATCTGGTAGGAGACCGGGCCGGAGCGGCCGCGCAGCGAGGGGTCGATGGAGACCAGGAAGTTCTTCTTCGCCCAGTCCTGCCGGACCACAAAACCGTCGGTGAGCACGTCGCCGGGCACGGTGCCCACGAAGATCAGCAGGTCGGTCTCTTCGAGCAGGTCGTAGGTGGGCTTCGGCCGGCCGTAGCCGATCGGCCCGACATAGGAGGGCGAATCGAAGGGCACCGTGCCCTCGCAGCGCCACTCCGCGGCGGCAGGCAGGTGGTGTTCCTCCAGCCACCGGGTCAGGGCATCCGCCCCTTCCTGCGTCCAGTCATTGCCGCCGGTCACAAACAGCGGCTTGTCCGCTTCCTTCAGCGCCGCCTTCAGCGCCTTCCAGTCCGTCACGGTCATGCCGCCGGGGGCGACGGGAATCGGCGGATGCAGGACGGCGCTGATCTCCTGCCGGATAATGTCCTCGGGCAGGCCGACGACGACGGGGCCCGGGCGGCCGCTCATCGCGGCGAAGATCGCTTCGGCCACGATTTCGGACGCCCGCTCGGCGTGGTCCAGCACCATCACGCGCTTGGCTCCCGTATCGAACCAGGCCTTGATGTCGAATTCCTGAAACGCCTCACGGTCCCGGTGCTCAAACGGAATCAGCCCAACAAAGAGCACCATGGGGGTGGAGTCCTGCCAGGCCGTGTGCAGGCCAACGTGCGCATTGGCGGCGCCCGGTCCGCGGGTGACCATGGCGATCCCCGGCAGTTGCTGCATCTTGCCGGCGGCCTCCGCCATGTAGGCGGCCCCGCCCTCGTGCCGGCACACGATGGTTTCAATCGACGATTCGGCCAGGCCGTCCAGCACGTCCAAGAAGCTCTCGCCGGGCACCACATAGGTCCGCTTCACCCCATGCGCGGCCAGCGAATCGACAATCACGTGGCCCGCCGACTTTGTTGCCGGGGCATCGGTTGCTCCCGCCGTGGAGGGAGCTGGCACGCGGGAAATGGAGGATGCCTGAGGCAGCCCTGACGTCGTTGTCATCAATTCGCTTTCGTTGCTCGGATACATCGGTCTGTGCCGTCATGCTGTCAACGGCTGGCCTAAATCCCCTTGTCACGCCACCTGCTGCGCTCCGGGGTGGGATCATAGTACCGACAGCGGCCGGCAGACCGGCGAAATGTGACGCCGCCGGAAATCGAGTCGTCTTGGCCACCCAACCAGCAGGTGCTTCCGCGACCCTTGGCACCAAACCGGCACGGCCTCGTTTCCTGAGGCATCTCCTCAGGAAACGCGGGATCCGCACCATTCGTCTGCCAGCACTGCATAGCCATACCCGTCGAGCCAGCGGCCCGAGCGGTGCAGGGAGGCCTGGCGGGTCACTGTTTCCCGCCGCATACCGGCCTTTTCCATCACCCGCCACGATGCCACATTTTCCGCCAGGCATTCCGCCGTCACACGGCGCAGGCCGAGGTCCTCAAAGCAGATGCGCAGCAGCTCGGCCACGGCTTCATTTGCATACCCCTGGCCCGCGTAGTCGGGCGCAATGACGTATCCGATCTCGGCCTGGGTGGCGTGTGCCTGCGCCTGAACTTCCTTCTGTGCCCACGCGTCCCGGATGCCCATGTAGAGGTCGCCGATGTGGATGTCGCCACGTTCCACAACATAGATGCACGCCAACAGCTCAGGCTGCCGGGCCCGTTCGATGAAGGCGTCCAGGTCCGCGGGATGCGATGCCAGCCATTCCGACACCTCCGGCTTGCGGTAGTACTCGAAGATGCGCGGCAGGTCTTCGACAACGGCGGGACGGATGGCAAGGCGGGCGGTGCTGGCGGGCCATAGGAGATCAGCAGGTTTCACGGACGGCATACTAGCCGCGGCTGCTTAAAGAGCGGAAGCGGGAACCAGAGGGTTCCCGCTTCCGCTTTCAGTCAGGCAAGAGTGCTAGTCGACGGCGCCGGCCTTTACCTTGTCCGGCTGCTCCTCCGGCCCCTCCACGACGTCCGGATCCTGCACGTTGTCCGTGTACCACTCGGTCAGCGCGGGGTTGTCGCTCCCAAAATCGGCGCCGGCGCCTTCGGCCTCCGGCACGTGCGCGGTGCCGAAGACAAAGTCGTCGCCGTGTTCGTCGATGCCTCGGCGGACGCCGCCCCTAATGGCTTCCAGCGCATACCGGCGGCGGATCATCAGTGGGTCGTTGCGCAGGTCCTTGGCCCAGGAGACCATCACGCCGACAAGGATGATGGTAAACGGGAGGGCGCAGGTCACCATGATGGCCTGGAGCCCCGAAAGGGCGTTCTGTCCCCCGGCCAGCAGCAGGAACATGGCGATCAGCCCGAGTGCCGCCGACCAGATGATGGTCACCGATTTCGAAGGCACGGGCCGGCCCGACTGGGACATCGAACCCATGACGTTGGCGGCCGAGTCCGCGGCGGTGACGAAGAAGACCAGAATCGCAAGCATGCACACGATGGGCGTCACGGAGCTGAACGGCAGGTTGGCCAGCAGATCGAACATGACGTTCTCTCCGGAGCCATTCACGGACAGGTCCACCCCGTTCCGGTTCATCCAGATGGCGGTGCCGCCGAAGACCGTGTACCAGCAGATGGAGATGGACAAGGGAACGAAGACGACGACGGTGACGAACTGGCGCAGGGTGCGGCCCTTGGAAATTTTGGCGATGAACATTCCCACGAACGGCGACCAGGAGATCCACCAGGCCCAGTACAGGGTGGTCCAGCCGGTCAGGAACTCCTCCTGCTCGGCGCCCTGGCCGGCGAAGACGGTCAGCATGTCCGGCAGGTTTCCGACAAACGCGATGAGCGATGTCGGCAGCAGATCGAGCAGGAAGAACGTCGGCCCGGTCAGCAGGACAAAGAGCGTCAGCAGAATGACCAGGGTCATGTTGAGGTTGGAGAGCAGCCGGATGCCCTTCTTGATCCCGGCGACCGCGGAGATGGTGAAGACAACCGTCAGGATGCTGATGGCGACGACAACGAAGCCGTTGCCCAGCTCCTGGCCCGTGATGATCGAGACTCCGGTGCGGATCTGGAGCGCGCCGATGCCCAGCGAGGTCGCGGTGCCGAACAGTGTCACCAGCACGGCGGAAACGTCGATGATCTTTCCCAGCACGCGGTTGTTGCCGTCGGGGAAGACCGGTTCAAACAGGGACGAAATCAGCGGCAGCCGGCCGCGCCGGAACGAGGCGTAGGCCAGGGCGCCGCCCACCAGGGCGTAGATGCACCAGGCGAGACTGGCCTGGTGCAGGAAGGTGGTCGTCATGGCCGGCAGGATGGCGGCGGAGGTGCCTGCCTCGGCATCAGTCGAGGGCGGCGGGGAGAGGAAATGGCTGAGCGGTTCCATCGGTCCGTAGAAGATCAGCGCGATACCCAGACCAGCTGCGAACAGCATGGAGATCCAGGACGCCGTGGAGTACTCCGGCGTGCTGTCGTCGGCCCCCAGCCTAATCTTGCCGGTCGGTCCGAAGCCGACCACCAGCATGAAGATCGCGGCGGCAACCATGGTGGCGTTAAACAGCCAGCCGAAATGCACAACCACCCAGCCCTGCATGCCTGTGCCTACGGAACTGAGGTTGCTGGGGGCAAAAATCGCCCACGCCAGAACGGCGAGAGAGATGGCCATGGCAAAAATGAACACACTGCGCCGGGTCGGATAGCTGACCCCGGTATCCTCAACGCTGATGCCCGGCACAAGTCCGGGATGAATGCCGAAGATTGGTTCCAAAGCCGCGTGGCGCAGTGCCTTCTTTACCCGTTCAACAGACCGCCCGCCGGGTTTCCCCTGCGGACCGGATGCCGGTGGCCTGTCAGTGCGGCTTGCGGCTCCGTCTAAACGTGAAGGGTCAGAATTCATAACGAACGACTTTAGCGCACTAGTGCGCCACTACTTGCATCCATAACGATTGGGCAACGATGCAAGCAGCACCGTGAAGGAGGCTTCGGCTGCCGTGCTCCCTACCCGACAGACGCCGCAGCAAGGATGGGCGCCATGCTCTCCTGCATGTAATCGGCCACCTCGCTCTGAGTGACAGCAACATCGAGTACAAACAGACCCTCGGCACCGTCGGCCAGCCATTCCTTGAGAACCTGGAGATCGCTCAGTGAACGCATTTTCACGCCATGCGCACCCATCGCGTGCCCCAGCGCACTGAAGTCGACCTCCGGTATCTGCATGGCCGTATCATCAAGGCCTCGCGCTGCGTACTGGTGGACCTCGGCCCCGTACGCAGCATCGTTGAACACCACCATGACCCCGCTCGGAATGGCGCGCACGGCCGACTCCAGATCCGCCAGAGCCATCAAGGCTCCGCCGTCTCCGGCAATCAGCACCGTGGTCCGGTCCGGACGGGCCACCGCCGCACCCACCGCCGCCGGAATACCCAGACCGATGGACTGAAACGCAGTGCCCACCATCATGAGGCCCTGCGGGTCCGGCGCTTGGCAGTACATCGGAATCCAGCCGCAGAAGTGCCCGCCGTCCTGGACAATGGTGCGGTTAGCAGGCAGGACGGCGTCGAGCTCCTGCGCGACGGCACGGGGATTCAGCCGCCCGTCGGCTGCGAATTCATCCGCGGCAGCGACAGAGGAGAACGACGCCGCGGTCACTTCCGGATGCTGCGTCCGCCAGCCCTCCTGCACGCCGGAAACCGCTGCTGCCAGTGCCACGGCGGTTTCCCTGGCGTCTGCCTGAACGAAGCAGGAAACCCGCGGGTTTGTAGGCGCATCGAGTTCATCAATCTGAATGACCTCGGCGTCTTCCGCAAAGAGGGATCCGTAACGGGCCTGGAAAGCGTTGAGGCTGGCGCCCGCCACGAGGACGAGGTCCGCGGAGCGCATGAGCTGCAGCGGTGCCGGAAGCGCAAAACCGCCTGCGATGCCCAGGTCCCAAGGCGTATCGAGATAGTTCCTTGCCATGAGGGAGGTCGCGAACATGGCGCCGATCCTGTCCCCCAATTCCACCAGCGCAGTCCCGGCACCGGAGACCACGGCACCGTTGCCGGCCAGGATCAGGGGCCGCTTGGCCCGGTTTATCAGGGCCGCTGCGCGTTCCACGGCGTCAGGCTCTGGCTGCATCCGTGCGGCAGGCTGCAGAGATGCCGGCTGCTCCTGCGGCCCGGCTGCTTCGCTGGCCAGGTCATAGGGAATGGAGACGATCACGGGACGCCGGTCATTCCTGGCGGTTGACCAGGCCTCTTCGGTGAGGCGCTCGGCGTTGCCGGCGGCGACGGTGAGAGTGAATACTCCCAAGCCCTGGGCAACCATCAACTGGTCGATGTCCCACGGCCGGGCTCCGGTGGTCGGAGCTTCCCCCACAACAAGCACCATGGGGATCCGTGCCTTGGCGGCCTCGGTGAGGGCGGTCAGGGAGTTGGTAAAACCGGCCCCGTAGGTCACGGTCGCCACGGCAATCTTGCCCGAGGCACGGTAATACGCGTCAGCCATGGCAACGGTTCCGGCCTCGTGCCGGGCGCTGATGTACGGCAGGCCGCGGGCCGTGAGATTGGAGGTGAAAAAGGCGTTGCCGTTTCCCATCAGGCCAAACACGACCTCAGTGTGACGCGCGCACACTTCAGCGACGACGTCGGATACGTTCAGTTGTTCTGTCATGTCGGTTCCTTGAGATCAGTGCCGGGATGCCAGCAGGCCGGCTGACTGCCGGGCGACGTCCAGAATTCTGTCATTGGCAGCAGGTGCGCCTACGGTGATGCGGATGCCCTCGTTCGGAAAGACGCGGACGGAAAGGGCGTTCTCTTCAAAGAGCGCGGCAAGGGCGGCCGTCCGGTCCCGGCTGTCCAGCCAGAGGAAGTTGGCCTCCGACGGAAGAACGGGCAGCCCGGCCGCCAACAGTGCGTCGTACACGCGCCGGCGCTCCGTCACGAGGACGTCGATCCGCTCCTGGAGTTCGTCTTCGGCCTGCAGGGATGCCAGTCCCGCCTGCTGTGCCAGCGAAGTGACTCCGAACGGAACAGCCACCTTTTGGAGATTGGTGACCAGATCCGGTGCGGCGATGGCATAGCCCAGCCGCAGCCCGGCCAGCCCGTAGGCCTTGGAGAAGGTGTGCAGGACGGCAACGTTGGGATACTTGCGGAACATTTCGATCCCGACGGCGGTGTCGGCGTCGCGGTTGAAGTGGACATAGGCCTCATCCAGTACAACAAGGACGTCCGCGGGGACGGATGAAATGAAGCTGTCCACCGCTGCGGCGCTGAGGACCGTGCCCGTGGGATTGTTCGGATTGCAGAGAAAGATCACCCGGGTTTTCGGGGTAACAGCGGCGGCCATGGCCGCCAGGTCATGGCCGCCGTCCTCGGCCAGCGGAATGGGCTGCGGTTCCGCCCCTGCCGTGGTGGCCAGAAGCGGGTAGGCCTCGAAGGAACGCCAGGCGAACATCACCTGATCATTCGGGTTGGTCACGGCGAGGATGATCTGACTGGCAACCTCCACCGACCCGGCACCGAGCGCAATGTTCTCCGTTGAAACCGCCCAGCGCGACGCGATGGCACCGCGAAGCTCCTCCGCTGCCATCTCCGGATAAAGATTGATGCCGGCAACGGCGCCGATCACTGCCTCCACCACGGACGGCAGGGGCGGATACGGATTTTCGTTCGAGGAGAGCTTGAAGGCCTCCAGGCCGCCAACGTCCGCGGGTGTCTTTCCCTGGCGGTAGGGCGGGAATTTGTCGAGTCCGGCACGGTGCGGGATGTTCATGGTTCTCCTGATGAGCCGGAACTGAAGGATAAAGGGCAGCGGCTGTGCGCTGCCCAATGAGGTTATGTAAGGTAGGTCACTCAAAACAAGCTGCACAGCAGACACCTCACAGAGTGCCACCTTAGACCCGGTTCTGCGGGGTTCTGGCTATACAAATTGCACAGTATTTCCCCATGAATTTGCTCCTGACGCATTTTGTGATTAGCGTCACTGCGAGGTTGCCGCCTTCGGACCTCACTCACTGACGAGTGTGCCGCCGGCCAGCCCCCGATTCTTTACGAAGCGGAGCACCTCCGCATCCTGACGCTTGTGAGGCCCCTGCATGACCAGTGTTGATCTGACAACCAGCCCGGCACCACCCGAGAACCGGCCAGGTCTGGGACGGTCAATGAACTCCCGCCAGCTGACCATGATGGGGCTCGGCAGTGCGATTGGTGCCGGGTTGTTCCTCGGCTCGGGGGTAGGTGTCCAGGCGGCCGGGCCAGCCGTCCTGATTTCCTACCTCGTGGCCGGCGCGCTGGTCATCATCGTGATGCAGGCTCTGGGAGAGCTTGCCGCAGCCAATCCCAGTTCGGGTGCTTTCTCCGTCTACACCGAAAAAGCCTTTGGAAAGACGGCCGGATCGGCTGTCGGCTGGCTGTGGTGGTTCCAGCTCGTTGTGGTGATTGCTGCTGAAGCCATAGGCGCCGCAGGCCTTTTGGGGTCCGTTTTCCCGGACCTGCCGGTCTGGCTCATGGCTTTGTTCTTCATTGCAGTGTTCTCACTGATCAATGTGACCGGGGTGAAGAACTATGGAGAATTTGAATTCTGGTTCGCGATCCTCAAGGTCGCCGCCATTGTGGCGTTCCTCGTGATCGGTGCCGCCCTCATCTTCGGCTGGCTGCCCAACGTATCCTCGCCGGGATTGACCAATCTCTTCGGGAGCGATGGTTTCGCACCGACCGGGCTGGCAGGCATCGCCTCGGCCCTTCTGGTAGTGATCTTCGCATTCGGCGGCACGGAAATCGTGAGCGTTGCCGCAGCCGAAACCGCCGATCCCATCCGCAGCGTGGGCAAGGCGATCAAAACCGTTGTCTGGCGGATTCTTGTGTTCTACATCGGCTCATTGGCAGTGATCGTCACCGTCATCCCCTGGGATTCGGAAGCACTGGATTCCCCCTTCGCCGCCGTCCTGGCCTCCGCCCAAATCCCTGGTGCCGAGACCGCGATCATCCTGGTGGCAGCCGTGGCGCTGCTGTCGGCGCTCAACGCCAATCTGTACGGGGCCTCCCGCATGGTCTATTCGCTGGCTGAACGCCGTGACGCACCCAAGGGGTTGCTGCGACTCAACAAAGCCAAAGCACCTTTCGTTGCAGTGCTCATCTCGGTGGCCGTGGGGGTTGTCTCCACTGTGCTGGAGCTCTTCTTCCCGGACCGGGTGCTTCCTGCTCTGCTGAACGTCGTTGGGTCCACGGTGCTCTTGGTTTGGGCTTCGGTCCTGCTGTCCCAGTTCGTACTTCGCCGCAGGGCAGACCGTACCGGCCAGTCCCTCAACCTGCGAATGCGAGGCTTCCCCTACCTGACGGTCGCCGGCATCGTCCTTCTCGCGGCCATTCTTGTGCTGGCCTGCTTCGATCCGGCTGCACGGACACAGTTGCTTTCCACCGTTGCGCTCGTGGCGTGCATCGCCGTCGCGTGCAAACTGGCGCATACCTCCCGCACCCGGCGAAGTGCCGCCGCTGACAGCTAACCGGCGCTTATGCGTCGGGCGTGAACAAATCTTCGATGCGGCAGTGGAAGACCTCTGCGAGCCTGAAAGCAAGCGGCAGCGAAGGGTCATACCGACCCTTTTCGATGGAGATGATGGTCTGGCGGGATACTCCGAGCTCATCAGCCAGCCGCTCCTGCGACCAGCCAATCTCCTGGCGGCGCTGAGGCAGCGCATTCTCCATCAGACAGCAGCTTTCTTTAGCCACAGATAGCGTGCTGCGAAATCGAGCATGGCAAATCCGACCACGCAGGCAAGGGCCAGGCTGGGGTCGGCCTCAAGTCGCGTGAAAGTGAACGCAACGGAACCGAGCCCTCCGACGAGGAGAATGTCTCCAAAAGCTCCGCTTGCCGCCTTGTCATACCATGCGGATTCAACGGAATCCTCAGGTTTGTCGGGGGCGCCGGCCAGGGTGGAGAAGTCAACAAGCATGCCCCACCCGAACGCTGAGGTAACCGGCAAAGTACAAAATGCCATCACGGTGAACTCCAGCAGAGGATTCCCGCCCCCGCCCAACCAACTGAAGAGCCCGCCCAAGCCCGCGGAGAAGACCAGGCCGATTCCCAGCGCAGCACCCCATAAGGCAACTGCGCCGCCGCCAAAGCGTGCTCGTCCCCAGCGGGTCTTTTTCACCTTCATGTCACGGTCTCTCTGCCGGTGGAAGCTACACGTAAAGGAGACTGTACTGACAAGCTCACTTTACGTAAAGGGTGCTTGACTACACACCGCGTCCAGCACCGGTCAGATGATCGCGGGGCCTCCATGCGACGCCGCGATTGTTCGCAACGCAGTTATGGGCAGAGTGCTGTTGCCTGAAGGCCGCGTGAGCAGCCTCAGTATTTCGTTGAGTCGTCCAGCAGTGCAGCGATAGCGTCCAGTGTTTGGCTGTCCACCTCAGACAGGGTGCGGGTGGCGAATTCGCGAACCTTCGCCCGCCGCATCGCCGCCAGCAGCTCCAACTCGCTCTGGATCCGCTCTGGAACTTCGCCGTCGGCCTCCAGCAGGTATGAAGGATTGATCTGGAAAAACTCGGCGAGGCCCGTGATCACCTCCGCGGGCTGGCGGACCGTGGCATCCCCTGATTTCATGTGATGCCAGCGGGTGCGTGAGAGCTTGATCCCTTTCTCGGCAAGGGCTGACTGGATGTCATGGAATTCGAAGGGTTTGCCCTCGGACGTCTGGACGACATCCAGCAGCAGATCGATTTTCCGGGCGAGGATTTGGGATTCCCTCAGGTTGCGCTGGGCAGCGCTTTCAGCGGCCACGGTTATTTTGCCTCCGAAACTGGGTAGGTCGGGTCAACATATGCCTCCAGGCCGAGGCTGCGGCACCAGGCCTGGACGGATCCATTCCACAGTTGCGGAGCAGAGTTCCACTCCAGCGTGTGATGGGCGCCGTCGAACTCAACGAATCCCACAGGCTGGCTTTGCCGGGAAACGAATGCCCGGGAAAGCTGGACGGGTACGGAGCGATCCTCAGTACCGTGAAAAATCATAGTCGGGATGCTTGGATGTTTACCCATGTATGTCGCGGGCATTTCGCGCCACCTGATGATGGGTTCACCCCGGGGGCGAATGAGGTTGACGGTGTGCGGCAGCCACCGGGCCAGGAACCCGGGACAGCCCGCACGCCGCAGCTGCGCCGAAATTATCGCCGGCCAGTCCAGCGCCGGCGACACCAGGAGCGCGCCCGCGGTGCTCGGCGCCGGGCACCGCTCGATGGTGCGGAGCACGATGGAAGCGCCCAACGACCAACCCACGAACAGGATCCTCCGGGCCCCGTGATCCAGTGCGTAGCGCCTTGCCGCCTCGATGTCTTTCCACTCGGTGAGTCCCAGGTGGCTGCGGACCGGCGTTGGACTGAGGTCCAGGGATGTGCGGTACGTAGGCAGCAGCGAGGTATAGCCGAGGGCGGCGAAAGCTTCCACTCCGCGCAGGCACTGGCTTCGCGAACTGCCCAACCCATGGACATGGATAACCCATACACCGCTGCTTGCCGACGACGACGGAACCACCCAGGCGGGAAGCCCCCGAGTCGTGACATCCTCCGCGGCGAATCCGAAGTCCGCCGGCGTCTCCCCCAAATGACCGCTGAGGCGGCCCGTGCCGTCACGAAGGAGTTGGGCAGCATCACCGCGCTCCACCGCCCGCCGTGCAAGGACTCCGACGGCGGGCGGCCCCAGCACCACTAACCCGCCGCCCGATGCAGCACGCATGCTGAGGCGCCCGGGATGGGCGGCAAATCCGTTTCGATCGAAATCCAGATACTCCTCATTGCCGGCCCGTTCCTGCCCCCGGATCGGCTCCAGTCTCATGGCGGGACCGGCATCCGTGACTTTTGCCCGGATCAAGGAACCTGCCAGGCCCGGAAGGCAGGCGAGCACCGCGCCTGCTGCCAGCACACCGACGTTTGGCCACGCCGTCACAGAGAGCGCCCCTGCTTCAGGCACAGCGCCTCGGCCTGGCTCACCACGTCTCTGTCCGCCGGCGATATCTGCCGGCCCCGGTTCTCGGCGAGGTCCATCCAGTCATGGATCTCAATCACCAGGCGGTGAATCGTATCCTCGGCGTTCCGCGTGCTTTTTCCATGCGTATCGGCAACGGACTGGGCGGTGGTTCCCACCAAGCTGACAGCGGGCGTCTGAGCGACGGTGGACAGCCATACCGCCCTGAGCCGCGGCTCGAGGACGCGGATCTGGCGACGGACGCCAAAGTCGCTGAGGAACCGGCCAATCGGTGCCACGGCCAGCCCTGAGGACAGCAGCAGAACCGTCAGTGGGTTGGCCACATCGTAGACATTCGCGACGGCGCGCCTCAGCTGCTCGTTTCCCGTCACGTTGGCCATGTCCATGACGATCACCGAGCCGCACAGGACGATGCCCGCAACGCATCCCAGTGCAATAATCCGGAACCCCACGCGAAAGCGCCTGCGTCTCATGAGCGGCACGTTTCGAAGGCAGGTGGCCAGTGTCCCGGCCATTACCGCCAGAATATAAAGGTATTGAATTCCCGAGTAGACGGTTGCCGCCGGCTGATGGCCGTAATCCTGCATGAAAGACGCGGAGGGTTCGGGGTCATCAATGAATGCAAAGCTCACCGCCATAATGACAACCGTGATGACGGCTGTACGTCGCAACCAAAGTGCTTTGGCACCGTCTGCCAGGCCAGCGGCCCCCGCGGCGTGGGCGATTGCCCGGGACAGGTAATACACACCAAAAATGAGTAAGACATTGGCGGACAGGTCAAGCCCGTTGGGCCATGGCAGTCTCTCGGCGGCCCACAGATAGAGGCCATCAATGTCCGCGGTTAAAGACGCGGCTATGACAATGGAGGCTTTCAGCAGCGTGTTGTCCGGACGGGTGCGGGCGCGGAGCGCCAGCGTAAGCACAAGCAGCCACATGAAGACGGCAACAATCACGTTGTTCATTCGAAGTACGCCTCATACCGGTAAATTTCACGGCTGGATTCTCGGATTGCCGCTGCCATAAGGTCAGCGAGATGCTCAGCAGCGGCTTCCAGGTCAGACCGGAAGTCTCCGCGCGCCAAGGCCTTGGCCACCACCTCGCCCGAGAGTTCGCGGAAGACCTTGACCCCCTGCCACGATGCCTCAACACGTTCGTCATGGCGGAGGATCATGTGTGACAGCTCGTGAAGAATCAACTGCTGGCGATGCAGCGTCCCCTGAGCGGCGGAGTGGTAAACAACGTCCACTTTTTCCCGTGGAATCCACAGCCCGCAAATATTCGTGCCGGTGAGCTTTTCACTTTGGACAATCATGATGGGACGCCGTCGAATCTTCTCGACGTGCCGGGTAAGGGATTCCAGCGTTACCTGAACAGGCAGCTGAAGGCGGTCGAACGCACTTCTTGCCGTTTGCCGAACGTCTTTCTCCATGGGGTTCCTCAATTTTTTGGGGCCTCACGCTAAAGTCTAGGTCGGAACATGTTCCAATCATGTATCGTAGGAGCGCCGGCCCGTGCCGCCCATCGTGAAAACTGTCTTGCGGAGTTGGGGGACTCCGCGGGTTTTCGCAGCATGCCCGGAACGGGCCGGCACCTTTTTATCTCGGATCGTTTCAGCAGCAAGATGCAAAAAAGCCCGGGAAGCGGCCGGCTTCCCGACCGCTTCCCAGGCTCATTCATCTTCCCGGGCTCATTCATTCTGCAGTGTCTGCCGGCGCCGCAATTCGTGCTTTGACGCTGGTTACTGCTGCGCCACCCAGGCGGCGTAGCTGCCGTCCAGTTCGACGACGTCGTACCCTGCGCGGCGCAGGCCGCTGGCTGCCACGGAGTTGCGCACACCGCTCTGGCAGTAGGTCACGATGGTGCCGTTATCCGGAAGTTCCTCCAGGTGCCACAACACCCGCCCGCCGCTGAGCTGGTGCGAACCGGGAATGTGCCCGGCGGAGTGCTCGGTGCGGTTGCGGACGTCCAGCACCATGGCGGCGTCGAATTCCGGAAGTTCCGACGGCTGGACCAGCGACGGAGTGAATTCCGGCAGCCCGTCGATGCTGGTGACGTAACCGGCAACGTTGTCGATGCCCACGCGGACCAGGTGGTCCCACATTTCCTGCGCCTGCTCCTGGCCGTCGGCCAGCAGCACCAGCGGGCTCTGATCCTTTTCCGGATCCACCACCCAGGCACCGAAGCTGGCAACGGACTTGCCGGCGGGAATGTTGAGGGATCCGGCAACAGTGCCCTCATGGACACGGGCGTTGGAGCGGGTGTCCACGAAAATCGCACGGTCGGCGGCGAGATCACTGACGACGTCGTCGGTGGCCAGTTCCTGCAGCGGCGCCCGCTCGCCCATGACGGCCGGGCCCTGCCGGTTTTGGCGCTTCATGCGGCCGAAGTAGGCGTGGGCGTCGGGCTGTCCGTCCAGCAGCTCGTCAATGAAGCCCTGCTCGTCGTTGTTCTCCAGGTACGGACCCCACCATGCATAACGGCGTTCGTAGCCGACAGTGGAGGACGGGATGGCACCCAGGGCCTTGCCGCAGGCGCTGCCGGCGCCGTGACCCGGGTGCACCTGGACGTAGTCGGGCAGGGTCAGGAACTTGTCCCGCAGGCTGGCGAACAGCTGCTTGGCACCTGCAAAACGGGTGTCGACGCCGCCGGCGGCTTCGTCCAGCAGGTCCGGACGGCCGAGGTCACCGGAGAAGATGAAGTCACCGGAGAGCAGGTAACCGGGCTGATCACTGAACGCGCCGTCAGTGATCAGGAAGGACAGGTGCTCCGGGGTGTGGCCGGGGGTGTGCAGGGCCTGGACCGTGATGTTGCCGAGCTTGACGGTGTCCAGATCATGCAGCCGTTCGCCGTCGAAGTCGTACTGCCAGTCGGGTCCGCCTTCGCCGGAAACGTAGATGGCGGCGCCGGTGGCGGCGGCCAGTTCCCGGGTGCCGGAGAGGAAGTCGGCGTGGATGTGGGTTTCGGTCACGGCCACGATCTTCATGCCGTTGGCGGCGGCGAGAGCCAGGTAACCGGCAATGTCGCGGCGGGCGTCGACGACGATCGCCTCGCCCTTGGCCTGGCAGCCGATCAGGTAGCTGGCCTGGGACAGGTCTTCGTCATAGATGCGTTCGATAAGCATGGGTTCTGCTCCTTCTGTTGTGAAGTGGAAGGTTTGTTGTCTGTGGAGCTAGGCCGGCAGGTGCCGGGACGCGTCGCCCCGGTGCCGGTTGGTTTTACGCAGCGGGCAGGAAGGGATGAACAGCCAGCAGACGGCCACCGCAGCCAGCGCAAGTGCCGCAACGCCCCCGGCGAGAATCAGCTGGAGATCCGCCGGTGCCTGCTGTATGAGCACGAAGGCGCCCATGACCAGGACAAACCAGCCAAAGCCCTTGCGGAGCGCGGTCTCGGGGATCCGGCCGGTGAGCTTGGCACCGATCAGGCTGCCGACAATCGCAGCGGCCGTGACGGCCAGGACCAGGCTCCAATCCAGCTGGACCGTGGTGAGGTAGCCGGCGAGTCCGGCGAAGGACTTCATACTGATGACCACCAGGGAGGTGCCCACGGCAATGGACATCGGCAGTCCGCCAAGCAGAGCCAGGGCGGGAACTACAAGGAATCCTCCGCCGGCACCCACCAGTCCGGTGACCAGGCCCACAACGAGGCCCTCGACCAGGATTTTTCCGAGCGGCATCCGGCGCGGAGCACCGCCGCTGTCAGTGCCTGCCGCCTGTTTGTTCTTACGGCCGCGGATCATGGCGGCCGAGGTGGCGACCATCATCAAAGCGAAGGCAACCAGCAGAATCTCGCCGGGAATGAAGCCGCCCAGCAAGCCGCCGGCAAAGGCGCCAAGCATGCCGGCGGCACCGAAGATGAGGCCGGTGCGCCACATTACCCGGCCGCTGCGGGCATGGCTGATCGCGCTGACCGCTGAGGTGACACCCACGACGAACAGCGATGCCGCAATGGCGTCCTTGGCGTCGAACCCGGCCACGTACACCAGGATCGGGACGGTCAGGATGGAGCCGCCGCCGCCGAGGACACCGAGGGAAAGCCCGATGAGAATGGACAGCGCCAGAACGAGGATCAGTGTCGGGGTCATGATGCCGCCGCGGCATCCCCGGTTGCACTCAGCGGCAGGCTGGCGAGGACGTCTTCAGGTGTCGGTTCAACGGCGGCTTTGTTCCACGGCATGACGGAAAGCGCCTGGCCCATGGCGCAGGTGTTGGTTGCCGCGGAGAAGGTCAGGCCGGCCCCAATGACGCCGGCCAGGGTCCGGATCTTGGGCGAGGCGAAGCGGCCGCCGGTCAGGCCGGCCAGCACGAGGGACCCGGCTGCCAGGCGCACCTGGCGCTCCAGATCCCAGCGTTCCTTGCCGCGGACAACGTTGCCGCCGGCCGCCGCGTAGCCCGGTACACCTCCGGTGAGGACGGTGGCTGCATCTATGCCCGCTGCGCCCAGCCGCTGGCGCGCCTGCTCGGCACGGACACCCGACTGGCAGACCAGAACGACGCTGCCGCCGAGGCGTGTTGCCACGGAATCGGCATGGTCCTTGAGCAGCGGAAGGGGCACATTGACGGAACCGGCAATGTGCAGGGACTCGAATTCAGCTGCGGAGCGGACGTCCAGGACGATCAGGTCCGGGCGCTCACGCTGCCAAGCCTGCAGCGTCTGCGCATCGAGTACGGTGACGGCCGATGCGGGAGTTGCAGAGCCGGAAGTCGAGGGTGTTGCGGAAGCCATGGGGTCCTCTCAGGACGGGGAAGATGAATACCCCACCGAGTATTACTTATACCCCCGGGGGTAGTCAAAACACCCGCCGGGGTATAGGCTGGGATCTTCCCTAGCTTCGGAGACACTCCATGGAACTTGATGCAACAGAGCTCACCCCGGTCATCAACCGGCTCAAGCGTGCGCAGGGCCAGCTGAGCGCTGTCACCCGCATGCTGGAGGAAGGCCGGGACTGCAAGGACGTTGTCACGCAGCTGGCCGCCGTCTCCAAGGCGTTGGACCGGGCAGGTTTCCTCATCATTGCCACCGGGCTGCAGCAGTGCCTGACCCAGGAAGACAACGCCATGGACAAGAAAGAACTGGAACAGCTCTTCCTGTCCCTGGCGTGACACGGGTCCGGGCGAAGAAGCCCGGCCGGCGGCGGGGCAATTTCGGGAAGGCCTTGTTCCGGAGGCAGCATGTAACGAGCCTTTAAGGGAGCAACAGCTCCGTCAAAGGAATCGGCATGAAACTCTCCATCAAACTGGCGGCTGCCGCAGCGGCCGTTGCCTCCCTTGCCCTCTCCGCGTGTACAAACGACCCGGACCAGGCGGCTGAAGCACCCGTCACGATTACTGTGTCGGCCTCCGCAGGCACTGAGTCAATGCGGCCGGAAACAACGTCACCGGCTCCAACCATTGCTTCACCCCCGCCGACACAGCAGCGCTCCAACAGGTCAGCACTGGAGATGACGCCGGAAGAGGCCATGCATGCGGCCAATAACGGTGAAATCACCATGTCCGAATACTGCGCCCGGGATACCTTTTTCACGTCCGGGGATACCCAGATGTGCTACTTCTACAAAAATCCGGAGCCGCTCTGGCCGCAGGACTATGAAGAGATTTCCTGGCGTGACAGCCCCACCAGGTTCACCTTTACGTATGATCAGGCCTATGCGGCTTGGCAACAGGGGACGCCTTACTACGTAGCATTCTGCCTCAACTACGAGCCGGTAACGTCCGGCGGTATTTCCCAGTGCGACGGGATTCAACTGGGAACTGTCGACGGCTTCACCGGCGAGTACATCGGCCCCTGACGAACCTGACTGGGGCTGCCCTACGCTCCTACTTAGAGTCGGCCCCTTTTGCCGCGTCCCTTGTGCCCGGGCCGTCCGGGGTTGGCTTCCTCGCGGTACACCTGCACCACGGCTGGCCGGGGCGCCCGGACTTCCCCGGCAGCCGGCACGGCGCCATCGGGAACGTAGTCCGGAAAGAAGGACGTGTGCGCGCCGTAGCTGCCGTCCTCCCCCGGATGCTGCACGGCAACGAACACCATGGATTCCTCGTCATGGATCACCGGCCCGCAGGTCTCTCCGTCACGGGGCACGGAAAGGAACTGCTCCACCTTGCCGCGGTCGCGTCCGGCAAGCGCCACTTTGAACAGTCCGTCGTTGTAGCCGATTCCGGACGGAGCGCCGTCGGTGGAAATCCAGAGGTTGCCGGTGGAATCAAAGGCCAGGTTGTCCGGGCAGGAAATGGGGCTGACCAACTCCTGCGGATAACCGCTGAAGTAGGTGGCATCCCCCTGCGCCGGGTCCCCGCAAAGCATCAACAGGTTCCAGCGGAAGCTGGTGGCCGTGGCGTCGTCGCGGTCCTCGATGATTTCCACAATGTGCCCGTCACGGTTTTCCCGCCGCGGATTCACTTCATCGGCAGCTGCGTTGGCGCCGACGCCGCGGTTGGAGTTGTTGGTGCAGGCCACGTAGACCCGCCCCGTGGCCAGGCTCGGCTCCACGTCCTCGCAGCGGTCCATCTTGGTCGCCCCGGCCTTGTCCGCAGCGAGGCGGGTATAGACCAGCACCTCCGCCACGCTCATGCCGGGGATGGCCGATTTGCCGCGCACCACCAGCGGAAGCCAGGTGCCCCGGCCGTCGAATCCGCCGTCAGCGGGAACAGCTCCGGTACCGTCGATTTCCGACTCGGGCGAATTGCCCGCGAACCGCGCCACGTACAGGTCGCCTTCGCCGAGCAGCGTCATGTTGTGCCGCTTGTCGTTCTTCCGGTACTTGTTCTTCGAGACAAACTTATAGAGGTAGTCGAAGCGCTCGTCATCGCCCGAGTACGCCACGGCCTTGCCGTTGCGGGCAATGATGACGTTTGCGCCCTCGTGTTTGAACCGGCCCAGGCTGGTGTGCTTGCGTGGCACGGAATCCGGATCCTCCGGGTCCAGCTCCACGATGTAGCCGAACCGGTTAGGTTCGTTGCGGGTTTCCGGGGTACGCGCATCAAAGCGCGGGTCCTCCTGCTCCCAGCCCATGGCCGTCGCGTCGCTGCCCAGGCCATACCGCTTGTCCTCGGCGCTGGTGCCGCCGGTGCGGAAGAACCCGTTGAAGTTCTCCTCGCCGGAGAGCACCGTTCCCCACGGAGTGCTGCCGCCGGCACAGTTGCCTAGCGTCCCGAACACAAACCGCCCCTCCGGATCGGTTGCCGTTTTGAGCAACTCCGTTCCGGCTGCCGGTCCCGTGAGTTCAAAGACGGTGTCCAAGGTGATGCGGCGGTTGAGCCGGGCGCCGCGGACATACTGCCAGGGTGTGCCCCGGGAGCCGCGTTCCAGTTCCACCACTGACATGCCGACGGCGTTGCGGAAGATGGCGCGCCGCTCGGCTTCCTCGGCGGCGGAGGCCGGGGCAGCCGGAAACATGATCTCCGGGTTGACATACTCGTGGTTGCACACGAGCAACCCCTTCTTGCCGTTGGGCTGGCGCAGGATCTCCAAATAGTCGTTGTTGTACCCGAACTGGCGGGCCTGCGCGGCCGCGTTCTGGGCTCCGAAATTGAACTCGGGGGAATCGGTGAACAGCGGATCGCCCCAGCGCAGCAGCGGTTCCCAGTCATACCCCTCCGGGACGTCAAAGCAGTCCACCGCCGCGTCCACGGGTGCGATGGGTGCGAAACCCAGGGACTTCCCCGGACCTCGTCCGCCGCCCGGCCCGGCCGGTGCCGCTGTCGCCGGAGCGGCGCCGCCGAGGGCCAGCACTGCGGCCCCCAGCGCGCCGGCTGCTCCGACCCCCAAAGCTGTGCGCCGTGAAAACTCGGCCGACACGATGTCCCGGAAATAGCTGTTGGTGGAAGTGTTGCAGACTGCTTTGCTGCAGGCGTTGTCGCACTTCAGAGCGCAGGTGACAGCACTGCGCTTGCCTCGGGTGTGCCCAAGCATGGGCAACAGCCGCCTCTTCGGGGCGGCGCCGGCGAGACTTGACTCGGCGTTCAGGGCGGACTCAGAAGCGGACGGCACAGTATTGGACAGATCGGTCAAGGGTCGGGCCTTTCTCCGGCGGATGTGTCGCTGCCCACGCTGGCAGTGAAAAGCGACGCGCAGGAGGCGGCCGGTTGAACGCCGGGTTAACAACTCCAGCAGGTGCCCTACCGCGCGGCGGCAACCAGCGCCCGCACCTCAGGGGCCACGTCCTGCCCGAACCGCAACAGATCCTCCGGACTGTCGCTGGCAAGGAGGAAGCCGGAGATCCCGTATTCCAGCGCCAGGTCCGCCAGGTCCCGTGCCCACTGCGAGGCTGGACCCCGCAGCAGCCCGCCGCCGGTGGATTCGAACGAGCCGGCAATGTTCAGCAGCCGGCGCACCGCCGCCGGATCACGCCCGGCGGCGACGGCGGCGTCGTCAATCCGGGTGTTCATGGCCGCCAAATCGGCCGGGCCGCCGCGGAGGTAGCTGAGCGTGGGCACCAAGCCATCAGCCGTTTCCCCGGTGAGCCGGAGCATGCGCGGCTTGTAGGCACCCAGCCAGATACCGACGTCGTGCGCCGGTGCGGGACCGCGCTTGGCGCCGTGGACCTGGTGCACCTCTCCGTCCACCCGCAGCGGCGTCCGGTCGGTGGCGGACCAGACGCCGCGGATGATCCGGATGGCTTCAGCCAATCCCGTGACTGCCTGGCCAGGTTCGAGCCGCTGGCCGCCGACAGCCTCTATGGCCTCCCAGAAGGCCCCGGCACCCAGTCCGAGTTCGAACCGTCCGCCGCTGAGCAGGTCCAGGCTGGCCGCACTGCGCGCCACAATCACCGGCTGGCGCAGCGGCAGGTTCAGAACATTGGTGGCGAGGGTGATCTGCTCAGTTCTGGCAGCTGCGTAGGACAGCAGTGTCCAGGTATCCAGGAACCGGGGCTGATAGGGATGGTCCTGGAAGGTGGCCAGGTCCAGCCCGGCCCGTTCCGCCGTGACGGTCAGCTCCACCGCCTGCTGCGGCGGTGAGGCCGCAGGTGTGAGGAACGCTCCGAAGAGCAGGTTTCGGCCGTAGTCGGGCATGAGGCGCTCCAAGTCGTTCAGCCTAGGGCATCGGTCCCAGCCTGAGGGCACCGACTTTTGGAAGACCGCTAGAGGAAGAGTTTGAACCCCACATGCGACGGAGTAAAGCCCAGACGCTCGTAGAACCGGTGGGCTGAATCGCGTGCCCTGTCGCTCGTGAGCTGAACCATCGAGGCGCCGCGCCGCCGCCCTTCTTCGACCGCCCAGGCCATCATCGCCGAGCCAAGTCCGTTGCCGCGCAGCCCGGCATCCACCCGCACCGCCCCCACGAGCAACCGGGAGGCACCGGCACGATGGGTTGATCCTTGCACGTTGCCTTCAGCCGAAGGATCCGGCACCCTACTTCCGGGTGGCGCGGATTGCGTCGGCGATGGTCGCTCCCGGATGCTGCGCCCGGTACTCCTTCACCCGTGCCGGGTCGGCATCGCCGGCGCTGTTGTCCGTTCCCAGGCGGCCAACAACGCGCGGGGCAACAGCCCCCAGAAGCAGCGCCAGGGCCACCAGGCCGAGCCCCAAAAGAAGGTTGTCCGCAAAGATCCACACGGCCAGCCCGGCAACCGCCATCAGAACCGTCAGTGCCGGAAGTACGTACTTCATGCTGTCCTGTCCCCTCTCATCAGCTGCCCGTACACCCGTTCCAGACGGTCCAGCCACCACTGGGTCACGTCCGGATTGGCGGCATAACGCTCCAGCAATTCCTCAGACACCGGCACGTCGCGCACCGCCAGCGCGCCGCCGTCGGGCAGCATGGGCTGCTCAGCGACGTCCCCCGTCATCAGCGACAGTGTGCCCAGCCCGCAGGCATACGGCAGCTGGGGCAGCGAGGCCGCCAGCGCGACGCCGGCCCGGATTCCCACCGAGGTGTCCAGGGCAGAGCTGACCACGGCGGGAAGGCCGGCCGCGGCCACAATCTCCAGGGCGCGGCGCACCCCACCCAGCGGAGCCACCTTCACCACAATCAGGTCCGCGGCGTCCTCCCGTGCCACGCGCAGCGGATCGGTTTCCTTGCGTACGCTCTCGTCGGCGGCAATCAGCACCGGGATTCCGCGGCGTGCCAGTTCCTGCCGCACTTCCCGCAGCCCGGCGATCTCCGGTACCGGCTGCTCGGCGTATTCCAGTCCCGCTTCGGCCAGTGCTTCCAGGGCGGCGACGGCGGTGGGCACGTCCCAGCCGCCGTTGGCATCCACGCGGATGCCTGCGTTGGGGAGCAGCCGCCGGACTTCTGCCACCCGGGCCAGGTCCTCGGCCACGGTCTGGCCTCGCTCGGCCACCTTAACCTTCACCGCGCCCACCGCACCAAACCGGGCGAGGACTCCTTCAACCTGGTCCACGGCCACCGCCGGTACGGTGCCGTTGACCGGAACGGAGCCCCGGACCGGTTCCGGATAGCCCTCCGCCGCCGCTTCCAAAGCTGCCGCAAGCCACGGCGCGGCCTCGCCGTCGTCGTATTCGGGAAACGGGGAAAACTCGCCCCAGCCGGCAGCCCCGGGAATCAGGAGGGCCTCACGGTGCAGGATTCCGCGGAAACGGACCCGCATCGGGATCGAGACAACGCGGGCACCGGCGAGCAGTTCGGACAGCTCCGGGCGGGACCCGGGCGCAGAGGAAAGAACGGGAGTAGCCACCCAGCCAGCCTAACCCCGGGATCTGCCCGGCACAGCATGACGGCGATCACGCCGAACGTTCAGACAAGTGCCAAGATCCAGTGGCAGACTAGGAGGCAATGAATACCCGCGATCTCCTGAACCGCCGCGCTCCGATCCGGCGCGCGCCCGCCTCCAATGCAGCCCTGTTCCTGTTTGGGGCACTGCTGTGTGCCGCCGCGGTTGCGGTGACGTACTGGGGTTTTGTCCGCACCACCACGGGGCAGCTGGCCGATGAATCCGCTTGGCGCGAGGCCGAGGTGGCCATGCCCGGCACAAAGCTCCCGGTGCTGGAATTCCTGGACAACCTGCCGCTGCTGTCCGTGTTTATTGCGGGGGCCGTGGTGCTGGTGATGACCATACGGCGACGGCGGCTGGCGCCCGCGGTGATTGCCCTGGCAACTTTCGCTGCAGCGAACATCAGCAGCCAGCTGCTCAAGCGGCTCTTTCTCGACCGTCCGGACCGCGGTGTCATCACGCTGGACTTCAATTCACTGCCCTCAGGCCACACGACTCTGGCCGCCTCCGCGGCCGCCGTCGTATTCCTGCTGGCTTCCCCCCGCTGGCGTCCGGCGGTTGCCCTGGCGGGCGGCAGCTACGCCGTGCTCGCGGGGGCGTCCACTTTCGTCAACCTGTGGCACCGGCCGGCCGACGTCGTGGCTTCCTTTCTGGTGGTTGCCACGTGGACGCTGATCGGCGGGCTCATCATGCTGCGCACCACGCCGGAGTGGAATTACTGGCCGCCAGGCGGCCGGGGCCGCGGTTCAGTTCCGGTGTTCGCCGCGATGTGCTGGATCCCCGGACTGCTGTCGCTGCTGATCAGCGTCGGCTCCTACCTTTACGCCACCAGCGGCACCACCGTGCTGGGCAGCAGCGGGTCCATGCTGCTGTACTTCTGGTCCGGCCTGGGCCTGATCGTTGGTGTGGGCTACGTGCTCAGCGCGCTGGCCTGCTGGGTCTTCTCTATGCAGGCGGGAGATCCGGCCCGCTGACCGGACCGGCCGCCCGGCCGCTTGGCTGCCCGTAGCCGGGACGGCCCTTGGGCACCCATTTCCACAGGGCCGCCGCGCCCAGCAGACCAAGGACGGCGGTGGCCCCGATGCCGGCGGACAGCGAGACCAGTGCCGTCACCGCTGAGAGCAGTGCCGGCCCGGCCATGGTCCCGCTGTCCGCGAGCAGCCGCCAGATGCCCAGGAACTGCGGGCGGCCCGGCGAGGGCGAAAAGTCCGCTCCGAGCGTCATCACAATGCCGGAGCCGATCCCGTTGCCAAAGCCCAGGATCAGGGACACCAGCAGCAGGCCGGTCCGGTCGGTGGTCAGCGGCATCAGCGCCAGTCCCCCAGCCATGGTCAGCATGCACGGCACGGCCACCCAACGCCGCCCCCACAGGTCCATGACCTTGCCCGCCGGATAGAAGATCAGCATGTCGATGGCACCGGACAGCCCGTAAATCAGGGCGGTCTGGGTGGGATCCAGGCCGATGTGCTGGGCCCAGAGCGGAATCACCGCCTGCCGGGAGGCACGCACCGCCGCGATCAGCAGGATGCCCAGGCCCAGGGTGCGGAACACCTTGCCGTGGGTGCCGAGGACGGAGCGCACTGTGGGTGCGGGCACGGCCGGATCACCCGCGCCGCGGCGTCCTCTGCGGGCGGAGCCTCGTGGACCGGCGGCTCGTCCCGTGCCCGCCGGGACAGGCGCCCGCAGTTCCGGCACCCGCAGGCTGATAATCGCTGCCAACAGCGCGGCGGCGGCACCCACCCAGTAGGCTCCCGCGATGCCGGCGAAATGGATGACCCCGGCGGCGGCGAAGGGGCCGGCGAAGACACCGATCCGGTTCACCCCGCCCAGGGTGGACAGTGCCCGGGCACGGAAATACAGCGGTACTGCCTCGGTCAGGTAACTTTGCCGGGCCAGGCCAAACACCGACCCGGCCATCCCCACCATGAACACGGCCAGTGCAAACAGCCACAGCACGGGCGCCAGGGCTGCTGTGGCCATGGCCGTTGCACACCAGAGCGCAGCGATGACCAGCGCCCACTTTTCACCGAACCGGGTGGTAAGCACCGTGGCCGGCACATTGGTGACCAGGGACCCCACTCCGGTCAGCGTGATGACCAGGGCCGCCAGTGCCACGGTGGCGCCGAGATCCCGCGCCGTGAGCGCGATCACCGGCAGGATGGCTCCGGTGGCCAGACCGTACAGGAG
Organism: Arthrobacter gengyunqii; assembly: GCF_023022985.1. Classification (NCBI taxonomy): domain Bacteria; kingdom Bacillati; phylum Actinomycetota; class Actinomycetes; order Micrococcales; family Micrococcaceae; genus Arthrobacter; species Arthrobacter gengyunqii. Next base: position 3,156,698 of record NZ_CP095461.1, read on the forward strand.
CGTCGGCCCGAACGCCGGAATGGCTATGGATTTGAGGCTAAAGGATTCTGCGGGCACGGGTTCAGGGTATCGCCCTATTGTTTGAGCCATTTCCAGCGGGCCAGGGTCCGCAGCCGCATCAGCAGGGCGCGGGACTGCTCCGGCCCGTACGGCAGGATGGGGATGGCCTTGGTCATGTCGGTGGACGCCTGGTCCATGGCGCTGCGGGTGACGGCGACGGCGGTGCGCATCTTGTTCATCTGCGTGGTCACGAAGTCCACGGTCACCGGTTTGCCGTGGCCCGGCACGAAGACCGTATACAGGTCCTCCAGCGCGGTCATTTTGCCCAGCGTGCGGATCCATTCCTTGGGAAAGGAATCCTCGAAGGACGGGTCCGCGCCCTGTTCCACCAGATCTCCGGTGAACAGAACATCGCCGGCGCCGACGAGCAGGTCATGGTCGGTGTGGCCCCGGCCCAGATGGAAGAGTGTCACGGAGATGCCGCCCAGGTCCAGGTCCACCGGGGAACCGTCCACCAGGCGGTTGGGTGCCAGGATCTCGGTGTGCACGCCCTCACCGGCGGCCATCTCCGCTTCCACGCCGGCGACGGCGGGGCGCTGGGACTCGCCGTGGTCCCGGATGGCCTCGGCGCAGCGGCTGGTGGCCCAGATGTCCTGGACGCCGTTCGCCGCCAGCACGGCGTTGCCGAAGAAATGATCAAAGTGCGCATGGGTGTTCACGGCGATCAGCGGCAGATCGGTGCGCTCCCGCACCGCCGTCAGGATGGCGCAGCCCTGCCGGGGACCGGCACCGGTGTCGATGATCAGCGCCTGCTCATCCCCAATGACCAGTCCGGTGTTCATGCCGAAGCCGGGGTTGGCGTGCACCAGAACCCGCGGCGCCACTTCCAGCCACTGCTCGGTTTCCTGGCCGGTTGCTTGGGTCATGGGTCCGTCCTTTGTGAGTCCGTAAACTGCCCGGGGCCTTGGGTGCACCGGCGTGAGTCTCTTCCAATTGCTGGTTCCAAGGTATCCCGGCCGCGGCCGCCGGACCACGACGGCCCGCAAATGTTGCGGAACGTCATGGGCCGGCCGGGACGCGCGCCGTCAGAGGTCCGCGAGGACGCTGCCCGGGTTCTCGATGGCATCGGCCACATAGCGCAGGAACCCGCCCGCGGTGCCGCCGTCACAGATCCGGTGGTCGAAGACCAGGGTCAGCTCGGTCATTTTCCGCACCACGAGGGCGCCGTCCACGACCCAGGGCTTGTCGATGATCCGGCCGATCCCGAGGATGGCTGATTCCGGATAGTTGATGATGGCGGCGCTGCCGTCCACGCCGAACACTCCGTAGTTGTTCAGCGTGAAGGTGCCCGAGGTCAGCTCCGTTGGAGTGGCCTTGCCGTCCCGGGCCGACGCCGTGAGCCGGCGGATTTCCGCATCCAGGGTGCGGGCATTCATGGTGTCCGCCCGGCGGATGGACGGAACAACCAGTCCGCGGTCGGTCTGCGCCGCGAAGCCCAGGTTGACGCCTTCATATGCGGTGATCCGGGCTCCGCCGTCGGCGTCCTCGGATGCCGGATCGAACCGGGCATTGAGCTCCGGGTATTTCGCCAGCCCGGCCAGCACGAAGCGGGCCAGGAACGCCATCAGCCCCGGGGTGTTCTCCGGGTGCCGGCGCTTGAGGTCTGCCCGCAGCTCCAGCAGAGCGGTGGCGTCAACATCCACCCAGACCGTGGCTTCGGGGATGTTGGCCCGGCTGGCGGCGAGGTTGGCGGCGACCGTTTTGCGCAGTCCCTTGACCGGTGTCCGCGATGCGACGGCCAGGCCGGTACGCGGATCGCAGTCGGCAGGGGCTGCCTGAGTTGCCGAGGTTGCGGGGGCTGCGGCGGGTTCGACCTTTTCGATTGCGCCTGCCCGGAACAGAGCCGTTTCCACGTCGCTGCGGAGGATCAGTCCGTTGGCGCCGGAGCCCGTCAGATCAGCCAGACGGACGCCGTTCTCGCGGGCGAGCTTGCGGACCAGCGGCGAGATGCACCGCGGCGCTTCGGCCGGGAGGTCCGGGACTATTGCCAGCACCGGCGCCGGCGGGGCTGATGAAACACGAGCCGGAGCTGCAACCGGTCCGGCCGCTGCGGTACGCGGGCGGCGGGTCCGGCGTGCCACGGCGTGTCCGCCGGGGGTGCCGTAGCCGATCAGTACGTTGCCCGAACCAGCCTTTTCTTCCTGCCGATATGCCTCTCCGTCGGGGTCGCTGCGATCCGGTGCCGGGGTGGACCCGGCTGTTGCGCTTGCCAAAGGACCAGCCGCAGCGCCGGCTGCGGCTACAGAGATCAGGGGACGCCCGACGTCGAGCGTCTGCCCGGCTTCGCCGTGCAGCTGTGCCACGGTGCCGGCAAACGGGGAGGGAACTTCCACCAGGGACTTGGCGGTTTCCACCTCGGCCACCGGCTGGTCCACGCGGATCTCGTCGCCCACGGCCACCAGCCAGGTCACCAGTTCGGCTTCGGTCAGGCCTTCGCCCAGATCAGGGAGCAGGAAGGTGCGCGTGCTCATCGGTCCTCCCACTGCAGTTCGTCAACGGTGTCCAGGATCCGGTCCACGCTGGGCAGGAACCAGTGCTCGAGCTTGGGTGCCGGATAGGGAATGTCGAACCCGGTGACGCGCAGCACCGGCGCGGCCAGGGAATGGAAGCAGCGTTCCTGGACGCGGGCCACGATTTCCGAGGCCACGGAGGCGAATCCGGGTGCTTCAGAGATGACCACGGCGCGGCCGGTGCGGCGGACCGAGGCGGTGACGGTTTCATCGTCGAACGGCACGATGGAGCGCAGGTCGATGACTTCCAGCGACCGGCCCTCTTCTGCTGCGGCTTCGGCGGCAGCCATGGCGGTGGCCACGGAGGGGCCGTACGCGATCAGGGTGGCGTGGGTGCCGGAGCGGGCCACGGCGGCGGTGCCGATGCCGCCGGGAAGCGGGCCGCCGTCGTCGTGCGCTGTGACGTCCCCCGTGACATCTTCCGCGTCAAACCGGCTGCGCAGCGCCGCGAGGTCAACCTGTTCCTTGGTCCAGTAGAGCTTCTTGGGCTCCAGGAAGACCACCGGGTCATTGAGCCGGATGGCTTCGCGCAGCAGGGTGTAGGCGTCGGCGACGGTGGCGGGCGCCACGACGGTCAGCCCCGGAGTGTGCGCGTAGTAGGACTCGGAGGAGTCGCAGTGGTGTTCCACTCCCCCGATGCCGCCGGCGTACGGAATGCGGATCACCATCGGCAGGCGAACCTTGCCGCGGGTACGGTTGGCGGTCTTGGCGACGTGGCTGACGACCTGTTCAAAGGCCGGGTACGCGAATGCGTCGAACTGCATTTCCACCACGGGACGCATGCCGTTCATGGCCATGCCCACGGCCATTCCCATGATGCCCGACTCGGCCAGGGGCGTGTCGAAGCAGCGGTCCTGGCCGAAGCGGGCGGTCAGCCCGTCGGTGATCCGGAAGACCCCGCCCAGCGGTCCCACGTCCTCACCGAACATGACCACGGCGGGATTGGCTTCCATTTCATCGGCCAGTGCGGTGTTCAGGGCCTTGGCGAAGGTCAGGGACTCGGGGGCAGCCGGGCCTGGTGCCGCCGGTGCTTCGCGGGTCTCAGGAACTTCGAGGGTTTCGGTAACGGTCATCGTGGCTGCCTTTCAGGCCTGGCGCGAGAGTTCGTCGCGCAGCAGGTTTGCCTGCTCATTGAGCTGCGGCGTGCGTCGGGTGTAGACGTGGTTGAACAGTTCCAGCGGATCCGGTTCCACGTCGGTGTTCAAGCCGTCGCGCATGTGGGCTGCGATGTCCTCGGCGTCGGCCGCAAAAGCAGCTTCGGCGTCGTCATCCAGCAGGTTCAAGCCGCGCAGGTAGGTGCTCAGGCGGGTGATCGGGTCCCGCGGCACCCACTTCTGAACGTCCTCCTCCGTGCGGTAGCGGGTGGCGTCGTCGGCGTTGGTGTGCGCCTGCATCCGGTAGGTGTGTGCTTCCACGAGGGACGGTCCGTGGCCCTCGCGCGCCCGGTCCACCGCCGCGCCCAGGACGGAGAGCAGCGCCGCCAGGTCATTGCCGTCCACCCGTTCCCCGGGCATGCCGTAACCGATGGCCTTGTGCGCCAGGGACGGCGCCACGGACTGGCTCGCCAGCGGCACGGAAATGGCGTACTCGTTGTTCTGCACAAAGAAGACCACGGGCACGTGGAAGACGGCGGCGAAGTTCAGGGCCTCGTGGAAGTCGCCCTCGCTGGTGGCTCCGTCGCCGCACATGGCCAGCACCACGGTGTCTTCGCCGCGGAGCTTGGCCGCGTGCGCTACGCCGACGGCGTGCAGCAGCTGGGTGGCCAGGGGTGTGGCCTGCGGGGCGGTGTTGTGCTCATAGGGGTCGTAGCCGGAGTGCCAGTCGCCGCGGAGCAGCGTCAGGACCTGCAGCGGTTCCACGCCGCGGGAAATCACCGCCACAGTGTCGCGGTAGGTGGGGAAGAGCCAGTCGTTTTTATCGAGAACGACGGCGGCGGCCACCTGGCAGGCTTCCTGGCCGTGGGAGGAGGGATAGACGGCCAGCCGGCCCTGCCGGACGAGCGCGTTGGCCTGGTCATTAATGCGCCGGCCGGCGATCAGCCGGGCGTAGGCGCTGCGGAGAGAGTCGCCGTCGGGCAGGGGGTAGCGGTCATCGTGGCGGTGGACTCCGTCCGGGTCCACCAGCTGCACGGGAGACTCCGAGGGCAGCAGGTCCGAGCTGCCGGCGGTGCCGAAACGGCGTGCGTCCCGGCGGGGATCTTCCATGGCTCCGGGGGGCGGATTGCCCGTTGAGATAGTCATATTGCCTCCGTCAGCTGCCCTTCCACCGCCTCTTCGCCGTGGATGTTTCGTCATCCCAGTATGCTGACCAACCGTTATTCGTATCCACAGGCAGCCGAAAGCGTGGATGGATACGGCCTATACGGCTAGACTGATGGACGAAATGCAAAAGTGAGCTGGATTACACCGGAGGATATGGACACTATGGCACGGGACGGAACTGAGCAGGCGGCCCCGCGGCTGGATGACATTGACCGGGCCATCCTGACCGAACTTACGGGCAACGGGCGGGCCTCCGTCACCGCCGTGGCCGAGGCGGTCCACATCTCCCGGGCGCATGCCTACTCGCGGATCGCCAAGCTGACGGAAACGGGCGTGCTCAGCAGGTTCACCGCCGTCGTTGACCCCGTAAAGGCGGGACTGCGGTCCTCGGCCTACGTGACGCTTAAGGTGCGCCAGCACTCGTGGCGGGAACTGCGCGAACAGCTTCGCACCATTCCCGAAATCCACCACATTGCGCTGGTGGGCGGTTCGTTCGATGTGATCCTGCTGGTGCGGGCCGAGGACAATGTGCACCTGCGGCAGGTCATCTTCGACCAGCTGCAGTCCATGCCCGGCATCCTGGACACGCAGACCTTCCTGGTGTTCGAGGATTTGGACGCGCGGTAAGGGCAAGGCCTGGACCCTACACCGCGCGGCCCCCAAAACAGCAAAAGACCCTGACGCAGCAAGCGGCCCGCCACCCGGAAGTCCGGGGGCGGGCCGCTGTGCAGTGCTGCAGGGACTCAGTTTTCGTCGTGCCCCTGGTCCATGCTCATCTGATCCTCGGCGGGAGGGGTTTCTCCCGGGGGAACGCCGCCGCCGGGTTCCAGGCCGGTGACGTTCCCTGCCGCGGGGTCCGGGTTGGCAAACTTACCCTTTTCCGTGCTGGTGTCGGCGTTGCCGCCGCCCTCCCGGCTGGAGTCCTGCAGTTTCTTGCCGGCATCCTTGGGCTTGTCGGGATTGCCCGGGTCATTATTCGGATCGTAGCTGTCCGTCATCTGTGCCTCCGTCTCTCCGTGACTGCTGGTGCTTCCGGGGTGGCCCGGGCAATAATCAGCATGCTGATCATTAGTTTCCAACGTAGTCTCTGGCGCCCCGGAGAAACAACCCGGCCCAGTTCAGGCCCGGCGTTGCGGTGCGGCGGTTGCTCAGGCGGCGGTGCTCAGCCGGCGGTGCTCAGCCGGCGGTGCTCAGTCGAAGAGCTCCTCCCCCACAAAGCCATCCTCCCTGGCGCCCGGGGGAACGGCGAACACCGCCGAGCCGATCGGCGTCGTCCACTCGTTCAGCAGGTCCAGCTTGTCCAGGCGTTCCTGGATCGGCAGGAACTGGGCACTCACGTCGGCCTGAAAGGAGACGAAAACCTGGCCCGCGTTGGAGACCGGGCCGCCGGGCTCCGGGGCGTCGTCGTAGTTGTACGAACGCCGCAGGATCCGCTGCCGGGGGTTGTCCGGCCGTGCCCGGCGCATATGGGAGTAGTCGGGAATCACGGGGAAGCCGAGCGCGGTGACGGCCTCGAAGTCGGGGTCGTCATGCTCCGCCGAGCCGGTCAGGGGCGCGCCGCTGGCCAGCGTGCGGCCCACGGCTTCCTCCCGTCCGTGCCGGTCCAGTTCATCCCAGGTGTCCAGGTTCATGGCGATACGGCGGATGATCATGGACGTTCCCCCGTCCAGCCACGCAGGGATCTCAGCGTCGCCCCAGACCACGCGGTCAAACTCCGGCGTCCCTGGAACGGGGTTGGCGGAGCCATCCACTTGCCCAAAAAGGTTCCGCATCGTGGTTCCGGTTTGCTCGCTGCCGTACGCGCGGCGGAACCCGGACTGGATCCAGCGCACTTCGGCGAACGCCCGGCTGTCCTTCAGGAGCATCCGCTGGGCGTGGGCAACGGTCAGCGGATCATCGGCACAGATCTGCAGCAACAGGTCTCCCCCGTTCCAGCGCTCCTGCAGCGCGTCGATGCCGAAGGCCGGCAGCGGAGCAAGCCACGGCGGCGCCAGGTGCGGAGCAACAGCGTTCACCAGTCCCGGCCCAAATCCAAAAGTGACGCTGAGCCGGGCAGGACGAACCGCCAGCTCCGCTTCCGTGTCCGCCAGGGCCGGGCGGCCCTGTGTCAGCGCCGCGGCGTCGTCGCTGAGGAGGCGGAGCCAGGACCGGATACGGTCCCGGTCCACGTCTCCGCGCAGGTCCAGTGCGGCAAAGACGGCGTGCGCCTGTGGCCCGGTGGCGATCCCCGCCTGGTGCTTTCCATAGAAAGGAACCGTCTGGGAACCGTTGGCTCCGCCCTCGTCCAGCCCGGTGCGGACCAGATCCGGTTCCGGGGCGGCGTTGCCGCCAACCCACTGCGCGCCCGCTGCTGCGACCGCACCCAATCCGGCGGCCGCACCGCCGAACAGCAGGCGACGGCGGCCAACGCCCCGGGGTGTTTCCTGGCTCATCAGTGACCCATGGAGGGTTCTTCGCTGCCGTGTGCGGCACCGTTGCCCGCATCATGAGCTGCATCGTTTTCCGAGGAAGAGTCATCGGATTCGTAGTTCTCATTGGCGCCGGCAAAGTCCTTGGCCGTGGCTTCCATTTCCAGGCTGCTGCCGTCGCCGAGTTCCAGCGTGATGGCCAGCGTCTCGCCTGCCAGCAGTTCATCGGTGAGTCCCATGAGCATCAGGTGGTTGGCACCGGGTTCGAGGACATATTCTCCGCCCGCCGGGACAACGAAGCCGCCTTCGACTTCCCGCATTTTCATGGCGCCGTCCGAACCGGCGCCCGTTTCATGCAGTTCCACCGCATCGGCGGCAGGTGACGTCGCGGCCACCACCGTGATGTCTTCCTCGCCGAAGTTTTTCAGGGTGCCAAAGGCACCGGTCATGTCACCGGCACCTTTGGCCTTGGCCCAGGCTCCGGTCACGGCCAGGTGCTGGGATTGCTGGACGGTGGCCTCAGCAGAGGAGCCGGTCGCCGGGGTGTCAGCGGCGCAGCCGGCAAGCCCAGCGGCGGAGAGTGCCAGGACGGCAGCTGCAAGGGTGAGTTTCTTCATTTGGAGTACTCCGAAAGGTTTGGTGCGCGGGCGCGCTCAAGGTGCCCGGGCGAAAAGGGTCTTATAGATGCGCAACCTTGCGGCTGTGTTGGATGAGCCGCACGGGTTTTCCGGCGCGGCACACGGCGGCGTGGCTAGGAGCCGGCTCCGCGGCGCTTCTTCAGCTGCGCAACGGCAGCCCAAACGGCGAGGGCAACGATTGCTCCCACAGCCGCGCCGCCGAGGGCCCAGGGCACATGCGATGCCACCGATTCCTCCGTTGCTGCGGGGCCGGAAGACTCAGCCGTCGGCTCGGCGGTGGCGGGAGCTGATGCTGATTCGGTAGGTGCACCGGCGGGGGCGCTCGTCTCCGCGGCAGCCGGAACCGGTGCGTCCACGGTGAAGCTGAATGTTCCGGTGATGGGGTGTCCGTCGCTGGAAACCGCGCGCCAGTTGACCTGGTAGGTGCCGTTTTCAAGCGCCGGCAGCGCCTGCACCAGGGTTTCCCGGTTCAGGACGGGCTCCGACTCGACCAGGTCGGTTCCGGCTGCGTCGGCGACAATCACCTTGTTGCCGATGTCCATCAGTTCGGAGCTAAAGACCAGTTCAAGTTCCGCCGGGGCTTCCTCCAATACGGTGCCGTCCGCCGGCGTGGAGGAAACAAGTTCGTCATGGGCCAGTGCTGCCGGAGCGGCCATCAGCGCTGTTCCGAACCCCGTAAACAGCAGGGCTGCCAGCAGGAACGCGCGGAAGGCCAGCAAGCGGCGGAACGCAGCGCTTTGGGAGCGAGGGACGGAACTGAGCTGGCGGGAAAAGGGTGTTGCGGAGAGCGAGGGCATGACTGCTTTCTGCGCCGGTTCGTTACCGACGGCTGCCTGGGAGTAAGGCGCCGGGCAGGTGCGCGGAGCCTAGAAGGACACAGCAGCGGCCGGCGGTCCCCGGTGTCTCATCACCAGCAGAGGAACACCGAGGTTCCGCAGCGGGTCAGCAGGGAGGAGGGTGGAGAGCTTGGGAATCCGCGGACCCATCGGCAGCGGCAAAATACGCGGCAGGATGGCGGTGATGGACAGGCGCATGGCTGCCAGGATCCGCAGCAGGGCGGCTTCGCCGTTGCGGATGAGCAACACGGTGGCTGCGGCGGCGAGCAGGTGGCCGAACCACATTGCCGCCGAGGAATGCCCGGCAGCTCCCAGGGCTCCGGCGTCAGCAAACTGAGCGGCCATTGCCCCCGGATCAGCATGGGCTGTGTGCCCGGCGTGACCCGCTGTGCCCAGGGCGGCAGCAGAGGGACCGACTGCCAGCCCCGCTCCCCCGACGGTAAAGAGCAGGTGGAAAATTCCTTGGCTGGCCAGCACCGCGGCGGAGGTTCGCGGCAGCGACAGCACGCGTCCGGCGAGGGCACAGGACACCATGGCGGACAGAGCAAGGGCGAACAGCACAATGAACGGATTCGGAATGACGCCGCCGGCAAGGACGTGGGAGGCTGCGGCGACGGCCGTGGCCGAAAAAGCTGCGGCCCAGCCGCGCACCAGACGTGCGGCGCGCGTGCTCATCATCCCTCCCAGAGTCTCCTCGGGCCGGGTGAGCGGTTGCTCGGTCCGGCTGCTGACATTGTCCCCGGATTTCTACGGGTTGTCGAATACGTTGCGGGCCGCCTGCCCCGAATCCTTCGTGCAGATACCGGGACCAAAACCCGTTCCCCCGAATCCTTCGTGCACATACCGGGACCAAAACCCGTTCCCCCGAATCCTTCGTGCACATACCGGGACCAAAACCCGTTCCCCCGAATCCTTCGTGCACATACCGGGAGCAAACTCGTCATTCGAGGCCTTTTAAGCCCGCTATCTGCACGTAAGAATTCCCGTAGTCCCGTTATCTGCACGAAGGATGACGGCGGAGTATCGAGTGCGCAGTTCCTGCGGGTACCGGGAGCCGTTGGCTACTCCGTGTGCAGATCTGGCGACCTTTCCGGGCGGGAGGCCACCAGACGTGCACACACGAAGGGACCGCTCGGCGGCAGGCCACCGGAGACGCACCCAAGAGGAGCCGCACACAAGAGGAGCCGCGCACACCGAACCACTGGACCGCCGCCCGGCCGCTACCCCTGGAAGACGGGCTTGCGCTTGTCGATGAACGCCGAGAAACCTTCGGCATAATCCTTGGTCCGGCAGAGCTCACCCTGAGCGGTATTCTCGGCCTCCATGGCGGTCCACAGCCCCACCCGGGAGTCGCGGATCTGCGCCACCAGCGACTTCGACGCCCGGAACGCTCCGGTGGCGCCGGTGGCCACGCGTTCCACGATGGCCCGGGTGCGGTCCTGCAGTTCTTCGGCGGGGAACGCACGGCTGAACAGCCCGGCGGCCACGGCTTCGGACCCGCTCATCAGGTCAGCGGTGTAGATCAGGTCCAGGGTCCGGTGCGCGCCGAGGCGTTCGGTGAACAGCCAGTGCCCGCCGGAGTCCAGGGTTGCGCCGAGGTTGGCGAACGGTGAACCGATTTTGGCGTTGTCTGCCACGTAGACCACGTCGGTGGCCACGAGCAGGCCCAGTCCGACGCCGAGGCACGCGCCCTGCGCCGCAGCGAAGGTGGGTGCAGGGAAGGCCGCCATCTTCTTCAGCAGCGGTGTCACCAGGTCACCCAGGTAGGCGTAGGCGTCGTCATTGGCGGGGTCGACGGCGGAAATGTCGCGTCCTGCACAGAATGCCCGGCCTTCACCCCGCAGCAGCAGCGCCCGCACACCGGCGGCTTCGGCGTCGTCGTATGCCCGGGAAAGCTCAGCCAGCGCCTCCTCGTCCAGTGCATTTAGCTTTTTGGGGGCGTTGAGGACAATTTCGGCGATGCCGCCGCTGACGCTCAGTTCAATCAAGGGGTGCTCCGTTCCTTCAAATGCTAGGCGTCGTAATCGACGGTGACGTCGGGGCTGGTGGGGCGGCTCTGGCAGGTCAGGACGTAGCCCTTTGCCAGTTCATCCGGTTCCAGGGCGTAGTTTTCGTCCATCTCCACGGTGCCGGTGACGACCTTGGCGCGGCAGGTGCCGCAGACGCCGCCGGCGCAGGCGAATGGAACATCAGGACGGACCCGCAGCGCGGCGTTGAGGATGGACTCGCGGGCGTGGGTGGGGCTGGCCACCTTGCCCTGCAGCCCGTCCAGACGGAACGTGATGGAGTAGGTGTCACCGCCGGGTTCGACGACGACGGGACGGCCGGCTGCGCCCTCCGGCTTGCCGGGCTGGCCGGTGCTGAACAGCTCGAAGCGGATCTTGTCCGATTCCACGCCGCGGTCCGCGAGGGTGTCGCGGCACATCTGCACCAGTTCAAAGGGACCGCAGAGGAACCACTCATCCACCTGCTGCGTCGGCAGCACTGAGTCAATCAGCGTGGCGAGCTTCTCGGCGTCGATCCGGCCGGAGAGCAGCGGTGAGATGCGCTGTTCGCGCGAGAGCACGTGGTGCAGGGCGAACCGTGCGGGGTAGCGGTCCTTCAGGTCCGCCAGTTCCTCGAGGAACATCACGTCCATGGCCGCCTTGTTGGCGTAGACGAGGTCAAAGCGGGTGGTCTCCGACGCCGCCAGCACGGTGCGGGCGATGGCGATCACCGGGGTGATCCCTGATCCGGCCGCAACTGCCGCAAAGACATTCTCCCCGGCGATGTCCAGGTCTTCGGGATGGTTCAGCCCGTTCATCGGATGCTTGGAAATGAAGCCGCCGGCCGGGCTCATCACGTCCAGCACATCGCCGGCCTTGAGGAACTGGTTGGCCCAGGTGGAGAACTTGCCGCCCAGGTCGCGCTTGATCGCCACCCGGATTTCTCCGGGCCGCGGTTCGGCGCAGATGGAATAGCTGCGGCGGATTTCCTGTCCGTCGAGGGTGGTCCGCAGCGCAACGTACTGGCCCGGCAGGTAATCGAAGGACCCGGCCAGCTCGGCCGGAACCGCGAAGGTCACCTCGATGGCATCCTCGGTGAGCCGGCGCACTTCCGCCACGGTAAGGGGATGAAAGGCGGTCCGGCGGGAGGAAGCGGCGGCCGGCGACGGCACGGCGGCGTCCGCGGCGGACGGTGCCGGCGCGGGAACGGATGTAGTCATGGGTTAGAGCACCTTGAAATAGTCGAAGGGTTCACGGCAGTCCTGGCAGACGTAGAGCGCCTTGCAGGAGGTGGAGCCGAAACGGGTCAGTTCGCGTGTGTTGAGGGACGAGCACTGCGGGCATTTCACGCTCAGCCCCAGCCGCACCGGACCCGCGGCGGCCTTGCCGGAGGGCGGGGCGATGCCGTAGGTGTTCAGCTTGGCCTTGCCCGCCTCGCTCATCCAGTCGGTGGTCCAGGCCGGGGCAAGGACCAGGTCCACGCGTACGTGGGCATAGCCGGCAGCGTTCAGCGCCGCGGTCACGTCCTGCCGGATGGCGTCCATGGCCGGGCAGCCGGAGTAAGTGGGCGTGATGGTCACAGTGACGGCATCCGGTCCGGCAAGTTCAACCGCCCGGAGCACACCGAGGTCCTCGATAGTGAGGACCGGAATCTCGGGATCGCAGACCGTCGCGGCAATGTCCCAAGCGCGGGCGGCCTCAGGATCGGCGGGCCGGAGCGTCCGGGCCTCAGTGTCGTTCATGGCCGCTTACCAGCTGGCGCCGGGATGCTCGCGGGCCAGGACCTGCATCTCGGCCAGCAGGTACCCCAAATGTTCGCTGTGCTTGCCGCGGCGGCCGCCGCCGGGTGCTGCCGGCACCGCCGGCACCTCAAGTCCGGCTTCGCGCAGCACGGCGCCGACGCCGGCGTCGAACCCTCCGCGCAGCGCGGACGGCAGCACTGCCGCTCCGGTTGCGGCCAGGGAGACAGCCAGATCGTCGTCCTCAAAGAGTTCGCCGACATACGGCCACGTCAGTTCCAAAGCGCGCGTGATGCGGCGCCGGGATTCCTCGGTGCCGCCGGCCAGGCGCAGGACCCACTGGGCGCTGTGGTCGCGGTGGTAGTCAACTTCCTTGACGGCCTTGGCGGCGATTGCGGCCAGGGTCGGATCCGTGGAGGACATCAGCGCGGTGTACAGCTCATACAAGTAGAAGGAGGCCACGAGCTGGCGGGCAATGGTCCGCCCGAAGTCGCCGTTGGGCTGTTCGAACAGGTGCGCGGAGCGGAATTCGCCCTCGCGGCGCCAGTAGGCGAGGTCGTCTTCGGTCCGGCCGGACGCTGACCCGGCGTAGGTCAGGAAGGAGCGGGCGTGCCCGAGCAGGTCCAGCCCGATGTTGCCCAGTGCAACGTCCTCCTCCAGTTCAGGGGCGCGGGAAATCCACCAGCCCAGCCGCTGGGCCAGGATCAGGGAATCATCGCCGAGGCGCAGGGCGTATTCGGCAACGTCGGCCGGAGCCTTGATGCCCGCGGCGGCAATGTCCTCCGGGCGGAGGGCGTTGCCGGGGGTGATGCGGGTGGCGCTGTCCGAGCTCATAGGTGCTTCACTCCTTCGGACTTGGTGTAGTAGGTGGCGTGCCGGTAGTCCTTGCCCTGGGGGGATTCAAAGAACTGCCCCTTGGCGTCGGGGTCGGAGGCAATAATGGCCGACGCCGGCACCACCCAGAGCGAAACGCCTTCGTTGCGCCGGGTGTACAGGTCGCGGGCGTTGCGGACGGCCATGTCGGCGTCCGGCGCATGCAGCGAGCCGGCGTGGACGTGGGACAGTCCGCGGGAGGATCGGACAAAAACTTCCCACAGCGGCCAGGCTGAACTCAGTGCTGCGGCCTGGGCCGCCGTGCCGGCCTCGGCGGAAGTCTGCGTGCCTACTGGCTTGGCGCCGTCGTCGCCCGTTGTTGAACCCGAAACCATGATCTAAGCCACCTCTGTCTTGTGTGCCGCTGCCTGCTTTGCTGCATACGCGGCGGCTGCTTCGCGCACCCAGGCGCCGTCTTCGTGTGCCTCGCGGCGGCGGGCCAGGCGCTGCGCATTGCAGGGCCCGCGTCCGGCGAGGACTTCCTTGAACTCGTTCCAGTCCAGGGGAGCGTGCTCCCACTGCTGCGTGTCCTCGTTGTAGCGGATCGAGTCATCCGGCAGGGTCAGGCCCAGGACCTTGACCTGCTCCACGATCATGCCCACAAAACGGGAGCGCAGTTCATCATTGGAGAAGCGCTTGATGTTCCAGGCCATGGACTGCTTGGAGTTGGGCGAATCGTCATCCGGCGGGCCGAACATCATCAGCGACGGTGCGTACCAGCGATTGATGGCGTCCTGCGCCATTTCCCGCTGCGCCTCCGTGCCGTTCGCCAGTTCCAGCAGGATCTCGAAGCCCTGACGCTGGTGGAAGGACTCTTCCTTGCAGACGCGCACCATCGCACGTCCGTAGGGGCCGTAGGACGCACGGCACAGCGGAACCTGGTTGCAGATGGCAGCGCCGTCCACCAGCCAGCCGATCGCTCCCATGTCCGCCCAGCTGAGGGTGGGGTAGTTGAAGATGCTGGAGTACCGGGCCTTGCCGGCAATCAGGTCCTCGGTCATTTTTTCGCGCGGCGTTCCCAGCGTCTCCGCAGCCGAGTACAGGTAGAGGCCGTGCCCGGCCTCATCCTGGACCTTGGCCATCAGGATGGCCTTGCGCTTGAGGGAGGGCGCGCGGGTAATCCAGTTGGCTTCAGGCTGCATGCCGATGATCTCGGAATGCGCGTGCTGGGAGATCTGCCGGACCAGGGTCTTGCGGTAGGCCTCGGGCATCCAGTCGCGCGGTTCAATCCGCGAGTCCTCTGCCAGCAGCTGCTCAAAGTAGGCCTCGGGGCCGGAGTCGTCTGACCCGGAGCCAGCTGCCGGAACGGACTGGAGTCCTGGAGAAGCATCGGTATGCATCGACATATCTGTCACCTCACTGTGCGGAAAGAAGCCGGGTGCTGAAGCGCACAAATCATTACCGACCGTTCGGTCAGGATATAGGCGTGACGAAGGCCACGTCAAGATGACGGCACTAGATAGACAGACAAACTAGTTGGTGAGAGTATTTAGCCGTGCAGAACATTTCCTGGCCCAGCGACTGGATGCGGGCAACGCTTGGGCTCTGTGTCCTCAAAGCGCTCGACGGCGGCGCCACCTACGGTTACGCCATCGCCTCCCGACTGGAGGAGCAGGGCCTCGGCGCCGTCAAGGGCGGAACACTGTATCCGCTGCTGACCCGTTTTGAATCGGCCGGCTGGGTCACCGTCCAGTGGCGTGCCGGTGACGGCGGGCCGGGCCGCAAGTACTTCTCCCTGACCAGCCTGGGCCGGCGGGAGCTGGCAGACCAGCACGAGTTGTGGGCCCGTTTTGCCGGCACGGTGACCAGCTTTCTTGATCACCGGGAACCGCATGACACCAACCCGGACGAAGACTTCCCTGAAAGGGGCACCAATGGAAACCAGTGACAGAGCCACCAAACACTGGTTTGACGACCTCGTGGTCGAACTGCGGCTGCAGGACGTCCCCGGGGACGCCATCGGGGACGCCGTGGCGTCCGCCCGCGAGTTCCTGGCTGACTCCGGCGGGACTCCCATCGAGGTATTCGGATCCGCGCGGGCCTACGCCGAAAGCCTGGATCTGCCCCGCAACCCGGCGTCGCTTTCAGGCATGGCAGCACTGCTGGTTCCCACCTGTCTGGGGCTGCTCGGCTTCTTTGCAGTGGCGGCCGCGGTCAGTTCCACGGATGCTGCTGTTGATGTAACCCTTCCCGGCCTGCTCCTTATACTGACCGGCCTGGCCCTTGCCGCCTGCGCTCCCTGGCTCCTGGGCTTCTTCATCCGCGGACCGGTTTGGCGTCCCGCCGCCGGATTGATGGTGGTCTTCACACTGCAGGTCCTGATGGCAGTGCTCGCGAAGGACACCGTACTCTTCACGCTCCCTGCGGTGCCCACCGCCCTGATCGGCGGGCTGGTCCTGCTGTCCACTTCACTCTGGGGACAGTTTCGGAAGGGTGCGGCGCCGGATCCCCTGGTGGATCCGATGGCCGGCCCACCGTCCTCATCCTTCGGCATTACCCTGCTGGAAGTCCTCGCCAACTGGATGCTCTTCCTGGCAGCCGCCGCGATGGCAGCCTGGTTCCTGCTCCGGACCTGATCCCCGGACCGGACCGGACCGGTAAGCCGCGAGCATAAACACTGCGGGGTTCTTCGCCCGTCCGGACGGTGTCGATATATTCGGGACATGACTACTTCCTCCCATCCTCCCGTTGCCAAAAAGGTTCCCACCGAGCGCGTCCACCACGGAGACACCTTCGTTGACGAGTACGAGTGGCTGCGGGAGAAGGAAAACCCCGACGTCGTGGCACATCTCAAGGCCGAAAACGCCTACATGGAAGAGGTCACGGCCGACCAGGAAAAGCTGCGCCAGGAGATCTTCGACGAGATCAAGAACCGCACCGAGGAAACCGACCTGTCCGTCCCCGCCCGCAAAAAGGGCTGGTGGTATTACTCCCGGACCGAAGAGGGCAAGCAGTATTCCATCCACTGCCGCACCGCTGCCCAGGACACCGGCGATCTGGACGCCGACTGGACTCCACCCGTCGTCGAACCCGGCGTTCCGGTGCCCGGCGAGCAGATCCTGATCGACGGCAATGCAGAGGCCGAAGGCAAACCCTTCTTCTCCCTCGGCGGATTGGCTGTGACCGAGGACGGCAACCTGCTGGCCTACTCGCAGGACAACGCAGGCGACGAGCGCTTCACTCTGCGGATCAAGGACCTGCGCACCGGCGAACTGCTGCCGGACGAGGTCACCAACGTCTTCTACTCGCTCGCCTTCTCCCCCGACGGCACCCGGGTGTTCTACACGGTCGTGGACGATTCCTGGCGCCCGTACCAGATCAAGGCGCACACCCTCGGCACCCAGGTGGAGGACGACGTCGTCATCTACCAGGAGGACGACGTCGCCATGTGGACCGGCTTTGACCTCTCCGCGGACCGCAGGCAGCTGTTGATCGGCATCAGCAACTCCGAATACTCCGAGTACCGGGTCCTGGACTTCGAGGATCCCGCGGGCGAGGTCCGGACGCTGATTCCGCGCAGCGAACGCATCCTCTACGAGGCCGAACCCGTCACCATCGCCGGCGAGCGCCACTACCTGATCACGCACAATAAGGATGCACTGAACTCCATGCTCTCCCTCGTGGCGGAGAGCGACTTTGCCCTTCCGTTGGCGGAGCAGCACTGGAACACCGTGGTGGCGCACGACGACGCCGTGCGCGTCAACGGTGCGGCCGTCACCAAGACGCACGTCATCGTTTCGGTCCGCAAGGACACCACCGAACGCGTGCAGGTGCTGCCCCTGGAGGGCCTGGGCACCGAGGTGCAGGGCGATCCCGTGGAACCGGCCTTCGATGAAGAGCTCTACACGGCCAACCTGGCCAACGCGGAGTACGACTCCCCCATCATCCGGCTCAGCTACACCTCCTACCTGACCCCGCCGCGCGTCTATGACTATGTGCTGGCCACGGGCGAGCTGGAGCTGCGCAAGGAAACTCCGGTCAAGGGCGGCTACAACCCGGCCGAGTACGTTGCGGAGCGGGCCTGGGCCACGGCGGCCGACGGTGCACGCATTCCGCTGTCCGTGCTGCGCCGGGCCGAGCTGAAGCAGGATGGAACAAACCCTGCGCTGGTCTACGCCTACGGCAGCTACGAAATCAGCATGGATCCGGCGTTCAGCGTGGCCCGCCTGTCCCTGCTGGACCGCGGCGTCATCTTCGTCGTCGCGCACATCCGCGGCGGCGGCGAAATGGGACGCACTTGGTACGACCAGGGCAAGAAACTGAACAAGAAGAACACCTTCACCGACTTTGTGGACGCCACCGATTACATGGCGTCCTCAGGCTGGGTGGATCCGTCCCGGATCGCGGCCATGGGCGGATCGGCGGGCGGACTGCTGATGGGCGCCGTGGCCAACCTGGCGCCGGAGAAGTACAAGGCGATCGTGGCGCAGGTTCCCTTCGTGGACGCCCTGACCACCATCCTTGATCCTGAGCTGCCGCTGTCGGCGCTGGAGTGGGAAGAATGGGGCAATCCCATCACCGATCCCGAGGTGTACAAGTACATGAAGGAATACACCCCGTACGAGAACATCCGGGCCGTGGACTATCCGCGCATTGCTGCTGTGACCAGCTTCAATGACACCCGGGTGCTCTACGTGGAGCCGGCCAAGTGGGTGGCCAAGCTGCGCGAGGTGACCACCGGTTCGGAACCGATTGTTATGAAGATCGAGATGGACGGCGGGCACGGCGGCGCTTCGGGCCGCTACGAGGCCTGGAAGGACCGGGCCTGGGACTACGCGTTTGTGCTGGACGCCCTCGGCGCCACAGAGCCGATTCCGTCCGCCGCCCCCGCTAAGTAGGAGCGGACGCCGGGAGCCGGGCGTTTAGTCGCCCGGTTCCGGCGCCGGTCTGTTCAGTGGACGTCCGGGGGCCCTTTTGTTCCGCTTGGGGCGCTTGTTCTGGTGGAGCAGCGTGAGCGAAATGGTCACCACGGTCAGCAGCACAACGCCCACCACAATCAGGTCCAGATGATCTCGGATAAACGGGAACCGGTCCCCCAGGACGTAGCCCAACAGGGTCAGCCCTGTCCCCCAAAGCAATGCACCCGCGGCATCGAAGGCCACGTAGGCCGAATAGTTCATCTTGCCCACCCCGGCCACAACCGGAGTGAAAGTCCGCACGATGCCCACAAACCGGGCCAGAGTGATCGCCTTTCCACCGTGCCGGGCAAAGAACGCTTCGGCGCGGTCCACGTTCTCGCGCCGGAAAACCCGTGAATCCTGGCGGGAAAACACCGCAGGCCCGGCCCGCCGGCCGATCCAGTACCCCAACTGGTCCCCCAGGAATGCCGACAGGGAAATCAGCAGCCCCAGCACCCAGATGTTGATGTGCACCGTTCCGGCGGCCACCAGGAGCCCGGCAGTGAACAGCAGTGTGTCCCCGGGCAGAAAGAACCCCACCAGCAGCCCGGTTTCGGCAAACACAATGCCGCAGACCACCAGCACCACCCAGGGCCCCAGCGCTGGATCCGCCAGGAAGACCTGCGGATCCAGCCAGTCAGGAAGCACAGCCACCCCAAATACTCAGGGCCCTGCGCCTGGCGGCGGCAACAGCCCCGCATGAATCCACCGTTCTGAAAACCACCTTCCCAACGTACGCCAGCCCGGGGCGGTGTGTCGCGCAACGGCATAAACAGCTTCGGCAACCAGATGACGCTTCCGTGACACGCGCTTGACAGTGATAGCCCTCACAGGATTACCTAATGAACATTCGGTAAATAAAGCGAGAGGCTCTCATGGCTGACATTGATGTCGCCGCTCAGGCGCAGGAACACGGGCTGGACCATTCGATCCTGGAGCACGACGCCACGGCGCGCTGGCTGGGACTCACCGTGGAGCATCTGGCCCCGGGGGAAGCCACCATCGCCATGATGCTGCGCCCCGAGATGCTCAACGGATTCAGCATGGCCCACGGCGGAATGGTCTTCGCCTTCGCGGACACCGCCTTCGCCCTGGCCTGCAATCCGTCCGCCGCCAGCCTCTCCGACATGGAACTGATCACCGTCGCCTCAGGCGCTGACATCAGCTTCATTTCCTCAGCCCTCCCCGGTGAAACCCTTCGGGCAGTGGCCGGACACCGGGCTTCCGCCGGACGCAGCGGCGTGTACGACGTCGAGGTCACGGCTTCCAGCCCCGACGGCAGCAGCCGGGTGATCGCGGAATTCCGCGGCCGGTCCCGTGCGGTGCCGAACCCCGCTTTCCGCTCCCGCAGCTGACCGGCTCAGCTGCGCCCCGCCTCCTTCTTGACAATGACGTTCCAATCCAAAGGGCATTCCATGATTTCCTTCCCCGCACCGCTCAAGTCCACCGCGGCAGACCCGGCCGCGCTTGATCCCGAAGAGCGGATGAGCCGCGATGAAATTGAAGCCCTGCAGCTGACCCGGCTGCAGCACACGGTCAAGTACGCCTACGAGCGCGTGCCCCTGTACACGCAGAAGTTCGACGACGCCGGCGTCCACCCCGAGGACCTTCGGGAACTCTCGGACCTGGCCAAGTTCCCGTACACCACCAAGGAAGACCTGCGCCAAACCTATCCGTTCGGCATGTTTGCCGTGCCGCAGGACCAGGTGGCAAGGATCCATGCTTCCTCGGGCACCACCGGCCGGCCCACCGTCGTCGGCTACACCGCCGGTGATCTGGACCGCTGGAGCACGCTGGTGGCACGGTCACTGCGCGCCTCCGGAGTAAAACCGGGCTACAAGGTCCACAATGCCTACGGATACGGCCTGTTCACCGGCGGTCTGGGCGCCCATGCCGGCGCCGAGAAACTCGGCTGCACGGTTATTCCGATGTCCGGCGGACAGACCGAACGGCAGATCCAGCTGATCACCGACTTCCAGCCGGACACCATCCTGTGCACCCCCACTTACCTGCTCACCATCGCCGACGCCATGCGGTCCGCCGGCATCGATCCGCGGTCCACCTCGCTGAAGAACGCCGTGCTGGGCGCGGAACCGTGGACTGAAGAAATGCGCCACGAGCTGGAAGTCTCCATGGACCTGGACGCCTGTGACATTTATGGCCTGTCCGAAGTGATGGGGCCGGGCGTGGCCGGAGAGTGCGTGGAGTCCAAGGACGGCACGCATATCTGGGAGGACCACTTCCGCCCCGAAATCATCGACCCGTTCGATGACACCAAGGTGCTCGGTGACGGTGAACCGGGCGAGCTTGTCTTCACCTCCCTCACCAAGGAGGCCCTGCCGATCATCCGCTACCGCACCCATGACCTCACCAGGCTGCTGCCCGGCACCGCACGCCCCGGCATGCGCCGCATGGGCCGGATTACCGGTCGCAGCGATGACATGATCATCCTGCGCGGCGTGAACCTGTTCCCCAGCCAGATCGAAGAGATCGCCCTGCGCATCCCCGCGCTGAGCCCGCACTTCCAGCTGGAGATCACGCGCCCGGGCCGCATGGACGAGCTCACGGTCAAGATTGAACGGCGCGAAGACTCGACCTCCGACGAATGCATAACCGCCGCCGCGGAACTGCGGGCGCAGATCAAGATCCATGTCGGGTCTTCCTGCTCGGTGCAGGTGGCCGAACCCGGAACCCTGGGCCGCTCCAGCGGCAAGCTCCGCCGCATCTATGACCTGCGGGCCGCCGAAGCGGGCCTGGTCCAGAGTTGAGCGTTCCCTGCCGAACGGTCGTGAGAAAATAGGACCCATGCCTTCAACACCAGCCGCCGCCGCCTCAGCCGCCGGGGAGGCTTCGGCTGCCAACCGCCGTGGCCGCCCGGGATACGACCAGCAGTCAGTGCTTGCCATTGCCGTGGACGTCTTCAACAAACACGGCTATGAGGCAACGTCGATGGGGATCCTCGCGGAAAATCTGGGCATCACCAAGTCAGCGATCTATCACCATGTGCCGTCCAAGGGGGACCTGCTGCGCCTTGCGCTGGAGAACGCGCTTGGCGGGCTGGAGGCCGTACTGGACGATACCCGTGCCTCCACCGGTCCCGCGGATGAGCAGCTGGAGTTTGTGCTGCGCGGGACCATCAAGGTCCTTACCGAGCGCCTGCCGTTCGTGACGCTGCTGCTGCGCCTGCGCGGCAACACCGAGATTGAACGCGATGCCTTGGCCCGGCGCCGGGAATTCGACCACCGGGTGGCCAAGCTCGTGGACGCGGCACGGTCCGAAGGATCGTTGCGCAGCGACATTGATCCGCGCACCACCACGCGCCTGCTGTTCGGCACGATCAACTCGATTGTCGAGTGGTACAAGCCGGGCGGGCCCATTTCCCCGGACCAGCTGGCCGATGACGTCATCTCGATCATGTTTGACGGGCTGCACTCAAGGTCCTGACCCGCTCCGGCGCAGGAAGAGGCCGGCGGATCCTTCGATCCGCCGGCCTCTTCCTGTTGGCCTGTCCTGCCCGTGTCCCTGGGACCGGATCAGTCGGCGCTGCGGTTCTTCTCCACCAGGGTCAGCACATCGTAGGTGGCCACGACGTCGTCGTTCTGGTTTGTCAGCAGCGCATCCCAGGCAACCTCGCCGTATTCATCGGTCTCCCTCGGCGTGATCTTCTTGGCGGTGAGGGTAACCCGGATGGAGTCTCCTGCGGCCACCGGCGTGATGAAGCGAAGGTTCTCCAGGCCGTAGTTGGCCAGGACGGGACCGGGCTCCGGATCCACGAACAGGCCGGCACCCCAGGACAGCAGCAGGTACCCGTGGGCCACGATCCCGGGGAAGAACGGATTGGCCTCGGCAGCCGCCTGGTTAGTGTGCGCGTAGAAGGTATCCCCCGTGCTGTTGGCGAACGCCGTGATGTCCTCAAGTGTGACCTCGCGCAGGTCGGAGCGGACGGAGTCGCCGATCTTCAGTTCGGAGAGGTCCTTCCGGAAGGGATGGGTGCCGAAGTTCCGATCCGCACCCGTGTGCCAGACGCCGGTGAGGGCGGTGAGCATGTTCGGGGACCCCTGCACGGCGGTGCGCTGCATGTGATGGAGCACCGAGCGCATTCCGCCCAGCTCCTCACCGCCGCCGGCGCGGCCGGGTCCGCCGTGGATCAGGTGCGGCACGGGCGAGCCGTGGCCGGTGGAGCTGCGGGCGTCCTCGCGGTTCAGGAGAAGCACCCGGCCGTGGTGCGCGGCGATCCCCAGGGCCAGCTCGCGGGCGGTGTCCGGATCATTGGTGCACACAGTGGCCACGAGTGATCCCCCGCCCCGGGCAGCCAGGCGCACGGCGTCAGCGGCGTCGTCGTAACCGATCACCGAAGCCACCGGACCGAACGCCTCCACCGAGTGCAGCGCCTCAGCCTCGGCATCGGCCCAGGTCAGCAGGATGGGAGCCATGAACGCTCCACTGTCCGCCACGCCGCGGGTGCCGTCAGCCCGAACAACTTCCGGCGCTTCCAGGGAACCGTAGGCCAGGGCAGCGCCGGCGTCGAGCAGGGTCTGGACGGAGGAACGCACCCCCTCAAGCTGTTCGGTGGAGGCCAGGGCGCCCATGGTGACGCCCTCGGCGCGGGGATCGCCCAGCACCACGCGCTGCTCGATGCGCCGCGCGGCCGCGGCAACGACGTCATCCACCAGCCCGGCGGGAACAATCGCGCGGCGGATGCTGGTGCACTTCTGGCCCGCCTTGACGGTGATTTCGGTGACCAGGGATTTCACGAAGGCATCGAATTCCGGGGTGCCGGAAACGGCGTCGGGGCCCAGGATGGCGGCGTTCAGCGAGTCGGTTTCGCAGGTGAAGCGGACCCCGCCAACGGCGACGTTGGGATGGGATTTCAGCAGCTCGGCTGTGGAGGCAGAGCCGGTGAAGGAAACGTAGTCGCGGTAGTCCAGGTGGTCGAGCAGGTCCCGGGCGGAACCGGAGATCAGCTGCAGGGATCCAGCTGGCAGGATGCCGGCATCGATAATCAGCTTCACCGCGTCCGCGGTCAGGTAGCCGGTGGGCGTGGCCGGCTTAACGATGCTGGGCAGGCCGGCAATGAAGGCCGGGGCGAGCTTCTCCAGCATCCCCCAGACCGGAAAGTTGAAAGCGTTGATCTGCACGGCCACGCCCGGCAGCGAGGTGTAGATGTGCTCGCCGAGGAAGGACCCGTCGCGGGACAGCGACTCCGCAGGACCGTCCACCAGCACGGTGGAGTTGGGCAGTTCCCGGCGGCCCTTGGACCCGAATGTGAAGAGCACGCCGATGCCGCCGTCAATATCCACCAGGGAATCGGTGCGGGTGGCGCCGCTTCGCGCGGACACCTCATACAGCTCGTCGCGGTGGGCGTTGAGGTAGGTGGCCAGCTCCTTGAGCTTGAGCGCACGCTGGTGGAAAGTGAGCGCCTGCAGCCCCTTGCGGCCCACGGTGCGCGCATGCTCGACGGCGGCAGCCAGGTCCAGACCCGCTGTGCTGACCAGGGCCAGCGTCTCGCCGGTGCTGGCGTCGCGGACCTCGGCCGAACCTGCGGCAGAGAGCTCGGAGCGTTCCGGTGTCCACCAGGAATCCCGAACGTAGCTGGGGACTACCCGGACGTCTATGGCTGTGGAGGTCATCGTTGACTGGCCCTTTCGAAAAATGTTGATCGGGACCGGCGGTCCGGCCCTGTCCGCGCCTGCTCCGGCGGCAGGTCAGCAGACCATCCCCACCGGATAACTGACCGGACGTTCAGTAATAGGAATTAGCCTACAGCAGGATGTGGCGCAGCACACCCTGTGTGTCGGTCACCGGAAATCTACCCGTTCTGCACTCGGATGCCCTGTCCACCGTGTCCTGCGGAGATTGCGCAGGACTACGTTGGAGCGCACACCCGCACCCTTGAAGGAGCATCATGCACGAGTTCCAGACTCCGGCCGCAGCTTCACCTCCGTCATCCCCCGGCCCTTCGGGCAAATCCAAGCGGCCCGCCCGGCTGCGGCACAGCGGCCTTGTTGGCGCCATGCTGCTTGGCCTGACCGGGGTGTTGTCCTCGGCGGTGGCTGCCGTGCCAGCTTCCGCGGCGGAAACCGTGTCCGGTTCCGGCTCCGGACAGGAGGCCCAGTCCTACGGCGGTTACGGCGGTTATGGTCATGGAAAAGGCCGCGGCAATGGAGGCGGACACGGCGGCGGTCACGGTGGCGGCGGCAATGGTCACGGCAATGGAGGCGGACACGGCGGCGGTCACGGTGGCGGCGGCAATGGTCACGGCAATGGAGGCGGACACGGCGGCGGTCACGGTGGCGGCGGCAATGGTCACGGCAATGGCGGGGGTCACGGGAATGGCAAGGACAGAACGGTCGACTACGTAGCGTTCGGAGATTCCTACGCTTCAGGGTTCGGCGGCGGCCCGCTGCTGGACGCCTGCCGCCGCACGGCCCAGGGCTATCCGACCCTGCTGGATGCCCTGCCGCGGGTGGAGCTGGACAGCGATCAGTCCTGCGCCGGAGCCACGGCGCTGACCACCGACCCGGCCCCGCCCGCAGGCCCCGTGGACCTGCCTGAGCAGATCTCCACCGCCGTCTCCGCCGATCTGCTGAACCGGCAGACCGATCTGGTCACCGTCACCATTAGCGGCAATGACGTGCAGTTCGGCTCCGTAGTGGCTGCCTGCGCCGGAGCGGCGCTGCCGGAGACCTGCGCCCCCGCACTGGCTGCGGCACAGGCCTTCGCGGAGACCGCCGTCGTTCCCCAGCTGCAGGCCAGCTTTGCCCAGATCCGCGAAGCTGCACCGCGGGCAGAACTGGTGGTGGCCGGCTACCCGCACCTGTTCGAGGCCAGCACCCCTGGCCTTCTCAGCGTGGAGGCCCAGACCCTGTTCAACGCCGGAACCGATGCGCTGAACGCCGTTGTCGCGGGGCAAGTGGGCGACGGCACCTTCGTGGACGTGACCGAAGCTTTTGCCGGCCACGGCATCGGCTCACCGGACCCCTGGATCCTTGCGGACGGCCCCTTTGCCCTGCATCCCACGGCCACCGGGTACAGCGAGGGGTACTTCGCCGCCATTACCGCCGCAGTGGACGTGGAACGGCTGGGCCAGAACGGCCGGGGACACTGCCGCGGCCGCGGTTAAAGCTAGCTTCCCGCCGGCGCGCTCAGCACTTCCGTGAGGTCAAATTTCACCGGCTCCTCCAGCTGGCCGTAGGTGCACGAGTCCGGTGAGCGGTCCGGCCGCCAGCGCAGAAACTGCGCGGTGTGCCGGAACCGTTCTCCCTCCATGTGGTCGTACTTGACCTCCACTACGCGCTCGGGCCGCAGCGGCACAAAGGAGAGATCCTTGCCGCCGCTCCAGCGGCTGCCCTCGGAGTTGCGGGGCGTGCGCGTCCCGGCGTCCTGTTTGTCCGCCGTCCACGGGTGGTCCGCCGAATCCGAGACGAGCGGCTGCAGTTCCGAGAACAGTTCACGCCGCCGGGCCATGCTGAACGCTCCGGCCACCCCCACGTTGGTAAGTTCACCGTCGTCGTTGTAGAGACCCAGCAAAAGCGAGCCGACGGCGTCGGGGCTGGACTTGTGCACCCGGTAGCCGGCCAGTACGCAGTCCGCGGTCCGTTCGTGCTTGTACTTGGCCATGGTGCGTTTGCCCGGCTGGTAGGAATCCGCCAGGGGCTTGGCGACGATGCCGTCCAGGCCAGCACCTTCAAACTCGCTGAACCAGCGCTGCGCGGTGCCCGGATCGGTGGTGCGGGCGGTCAGATAAACGGGTGCGTCGGCGTCGGCAAGCGCGGCTTCCAGCGCACTGCGGCGCTCCGCGTACGGTCGGTCCATGAAATCGGTGTCGTCCAGCGCCAGCAGGTCAAAGGCAACAAAGGCCGCCGGTGTCTGCTCGGCCAGCAGCTTCACCCGGCTGGCTGCCGGATGGATGCGCTGCTGCAGGACCTCAAAGTCCAGCCGCTTCCCTGATTCGCTGATCAGGATAATCTCGCCGTCCACCACGCAGCGCTCGGGCAAGTTGGCTTTGAGCGCCTCAACCAGTTCCGGAAAGTACCGGGTCATCGGTTTTTCGTTTCGGCTGCCGATCTCCAGCTCATCCCCGTCGCGGAAAATAATGGAGCGGAAGCCGTCCCACTTGGGTTCATAGGAGTATTCACCCTCGGGCAGAGCGGTCACGGCTTTGGCCAGCATGGGAGCCACAGGCGGCATTACCGGAAGTTTCATGCGCCCATTCTTACCCGACTTTTCAGTCGAGGGGAACGACGGCACCCAGGCCCGCGGCAAACGCCGTCAGCAGGTTCCGCCCTTGCTGCCAGTCGCCGATGCCGCTTTCGTCATTGATGTGTGTCAGCGGGCCGGCGTCGATCACGGGGACATTCCAGGCTCCGGCCAGCAGCCGTGCTCCCGGGAGCGTGCAGTACGGATCATTCTCGCTGGCGATCAGCAGTCCGGGCACCGGCAGCGGCTGCAGCCGCGGGTCCCGGAAGGAGCCCGCTGTGTCGGGAAAGGCAGGCTCGGCCGGATCGGGCGGAGCCACCAGCAGCACGCCGCGGGCGCCTTCGGGGTTGCGCAGCAGCCACTCGGCAGAGGCCAGGCAGCCCAGGCTGTGGGCCACGAGGATGGTGTCGCCGCCGCGGGAGCCGGCGGCGTCGTCGAGCGCACCCATCCAGTTCTCCAGGTTCGGGTCATCCCAGGACGACGGCGAAATCCGGGACACGTCCGCCGCACCGTCCTGCCACCGGCTTTGCCAATGCTCGTCATTGGAACCGCCGATCCCGGGGACCATGGTCAGGTGCATGCTGTTCGCCTCTCATCCAATGGCGCCGAGGAGCCGGCAACCGGGAATATCTGCTCGGAAACCGGTGCTGTGAATGAACATGAAGAAGATCGGTTTCCTGTCCTTTGGACATTACCGCGACGTGCAGGGTTCTTTTGTCCGCACCGCCCGCGACGCCCTGCTGCAGACCGTTGAAACGGCGGTGGCGGCCGAGGAAGTGGGCATTGACGGAGCCTTCCTGCGGGTCCATCACTTTGCCCCGCAGTTCGCTGCACCGTTCCCCCTGCTGTCCGCCATGGCTGCCCGGACTCACCGGCTTGAACTGGGCACGGCGGTGATCGACATGCGGTACGAAAATCCGCTGTACATGGCCGAAGAAGCGGCGGCCACGGATCTGATCAGCGGCGGCAGGCTGCAGCTGGGGCTGAGCCGCGGTTCACCCGAGCCCGCGCTGCGCGGCTATGAGGCATTTGGCTACGTTCCCACCGGGGATAGCACCGATGCGGATGAGGCCCGCAAGCACACGTTGGTGTTCCGGGCGGCGATTGCCGGTGCAGGCCTGGCGAACGCGGATCCGATGATGACCGGCAGTTCCGACGCGCTGGCCATCGATCCGCAGTCCCCCGGCCTGGCAGAACGGATCTGGTGGGGTTCCGGCACCCGGGCGACGGCCAAATGGACCGGCGAGCAGGGCATGAACCTGATGAGCTCCACCCTGCTGACGGAGGACACAGGCGTGCCCTTCGACGAACTCCAGGCGGAGCAGATTGCGGTGTTCCGCAAGGCCTGGGCCGACGCCGGGCATGAAGGAGCTCCGCGGGTGTCCGTCAGCCGCAGCGTCATTCCGCTG
Organism: Arthrobacter gengyunqii; assembly: GCF_023022985.1. Lineage (NCBI taxonomy): Bacteria > Bacillati > Actinomycetota > Actinomycetes > Micrococcales > Micrococcaceae > Arthrobacter > Arthrobacter gengyunqii. Next base: position 3,184,514 of record NZ_CP095461.1, read on the forward strand.
GTGACCGACACCGACCGCCGGTATTTCGGCCTGCGCGCGCAGGCCGAGGGCCGCGACCAGGTGGGACGGCTCGACGGTGGCTTGGCCCGGTTCGGCAAGAGCTACATCGGCGAACCGGATGTCATTGCCGCCCAGCTTGCCGCCGACACCGCGGTTCAGGCTGCGGACACGCTTCTGGTGACGGTTCCCAACCAGCTTGGCGTGGACTACAACGTGCAGCTGCTGGAGAACATCGTGAAGCATGTCGCCCCCGCGGCCGGCTGGCGGTGATGTTTCCCGTCCGGCGCAGGTTCCGGGCTGTCACCGGCATACGCTAAGGTGGTGACAGCTTCACGAGAGGTGGCCAACGCGCCCGGAGGAATCCGGGCACGTAAAAGCTCCGACTGGCCTCACACCAACCCCATTGTTCGGCGGGTGGTTCGGATGACGAAGCGGCCTGACGCCGCCCGGCGCAGGCAAGGACAACCTGTAAAGGAACACACTGTGAGCATCTCCAGTGACACCCGCTGCATCAGCTACACCCCCGGGCACAACGTCCACCTGATTCACGGCAAGCGCCTGGCTGTTTACGATGACTGGGTGGATGCCCAGGCCTATGTCGATCTCGATCTGGACCTGATCCAATTGGTGGTAGACGGCGAGCAGCAGCTGATGTGGTTCCATGACCTGCCTTCCCTGGCGCAGGCGCTGGCCCATTCCAACGGCCAGGCGCAGTGGTGCGCACGCTATTCATCGTTGCTGGTGCCCGGAGGCTTCGACAGCCCCGCCCGGCGCTCTTTTTTCTACTTGGCGACGCCGGAAAGGGTCCATCCCTGTAAACGGCTCAGCGCAAACGACTCCGAAGACGCCCAAGCTCAGCGGGGCTGAGCCCGGCTGAGCGCAGGTACTGTTCGGCGTCAAAACCGTCCAGGGCGCGGAGCAGTTCACGCCGTCCGTCGGCCACCCGGGCGTCTTCCTGCTCGGGAGTCAGCGGCTTTTCGCGCGGATGCACCTGAGTGGCATGGAACGCGTTGATGCCGCGGACTGCCTGCTCATAGTCGTCGGCAATGGCCTCCGGTGATGCCCCGGCCAGCTGGAGCAGCAGCATGGCAATGAGCCCGGTGCGGTCCCGGCCGGCCGAGCAGTGGATCACCACCGCGCCGTCGCCGGCCTCCGCTATGGACTCAACGACGGCGGCGATCTTCTCCGGCCAGCGGCGCAGGTTTTCCCGGTAGTAGCGCGGGGAGTCCATGTACGGGCCGCACAAGGCGGTGAAGTCGGGGTCGTTCGCTTCCTGGGTGGGCCGGGTCAGGAACGTGATGCCTGCGGCGGCGTCGGGGCTCACTTCCGGGTCGGTGTCCCGGCGGCCCTGCTCCACGTCGTTGCGGAGGTCGATGACGGTGCGGACGCCGTCGTCGTACGCCTGCCGCCAGCCGTTTTCCGTCAGCCATTCGGACCGGCCCATCCGGAAGATCCGGCGCGGCGCCACGGCCCCTCCGCCGGAAAGGGGAATGCCGCCGAGGTCACGGGCGTTGGCGGCGCCCTCCCACTCCACTCCTCGGTTGCCCATCATGCCCTTCTAGGACCAGTCGAAGAAGCCCTTGCCGGATTTGCGGCCGAGCTCGCCTCGGGCCACTTTGTCCCGCAGAATCTGCGGCGGCTCGAACCGGGGACCCAGCGTGGAGGCCAGATACTCTGCGATGCCCAGCCGCACGTCCAGGCCCACAATGTCTGTGGTCCGCAGCGGACCCGTGGGGTGCTTGTAGCCCAGGACCATGGCCGCATCGATGTCCTCTGCCGAGGCCACGCCCTCTTCCACCATGCGCATGGCTTCCAGGGCAATGGCCACTCCCAGCCGGGAACTGGCAAAGCCTGGGGCATCGTTCACGACCACCGGGGTCTTGCCCAGGTCCTGCGCCCAGGCGGCGGCCGCCTCGGCCAGCTCCCCGGAGGTCTGCTTGCCCAGCACCACTTCGATCAGGGTGGAGGCAGGCACCGGGTTGAAAAAGTGCAGGCCGCAGAACCGTTCCGGGCGCTGCAGCTTTTCCGCCAGCTCGGATACGGACAGCGAGGATGTGTTCGAGGCCAGCCAGGCCTCGGATCCCAGCTGTTCCTCGACCGCAACCAGGGCCGTCGACTTCAGGCCAAAATCTTCAGGCACCGCTTCCACCACCAATCCGGCTCCGGAGAAGGCCGCATAGTCTGTGGACACGGACAGGCGCGCGGTCAGGTCCCCGATGGTCTCGGTGACGGTGCCGCGCTCAACGCTCTTGGCCAGCGCTGAGGCGACGCGGTCACGGGCGGCGGAGGCAGCGTCGTCGTCGCGCTCCACCACCACCACTGTTGCTCCGGCCGTGCAGAAAGCGTGGGCAATGCCTGCGCCCATCCGACCGCCGCCGAGCACGCCTACCGTGGAGGGAACTGCCATTACTTTTTCTTCCTCTCAAGAAACGCCGACATGCGGTCAAACTTGGCCTGCGATTCAAACAGAATCCCCTGCGCCAGGGTGTCAATGACGGGGTGGGCCTCCGCCGGGGCGGCGAAAACTGTTTTGGTGAGCCGGACCGCCAGCGGGTCCTGGCGGTCGATCCGGTCAGCCAGGGCGTGCGCGGCGTTCAGCAGCTGCTCGGGAGCGGCGAGTTCCGTGACCAGGCGGGCCGCCAGCGCTTCCTCCCCCGTCAGCACGCGTCCGGCCAGCAGGATCTCCTTGGCGAGCGGCTCGCCCACGAGTTCCTTCAGCCGCCAGGCGGCACCTGCAGCGGCCAGAATCCCCAGCGAGGTTTCCGGATTGCCGATCTTCAGTCCTGGCGTGCCGATGCGGAAGTCCGCAGCGAAGGCCAGCTCCGCTCCCCCGCCCAGCGCGTAGCCGTCCAGGGCAGCGATGACGGGCATGGGCAGCTTGGCGATCCGGGCGAACACGGTGGAGTTAATGCCGCGCAGGGCGTCGTCGCGGCGGCGTTCCCGCAGCTGGGCTATATCCGCCCCCGAGGCGAACACCCCGTTGCTTCCGGCCAGGATGAGGATCCGGGGGTTCTCTTCCAGATCGGCACACAGTACGTGCAGCTCGTCCACCATGGCGGAATCAATGGCGTTGCGGACTTCCGGCCGGTTCAGGACCGCGGTGACGCGCCCGTTCCCCTCGGTGATCTGCAGGGTGGTGAAGGAGCTGTAATCGTTGCCCATTTACACGGCCTCGATCAGCATGGCCGTACCCTGGCCGACGCCGACGCACATGGTGGCGATGCCGTGGGAAGCACCCTCGCGTTCCATCCGGTTCAACAGGGTGATGGCTATCCGGGAGCCGGAGGATCCCAGCGGGTGGCCCAGGGCAATGGCGCCGCCGTCGTTGTTGACGATGTCCTCGTTCACACCGAGCCGGCGGATGCAGGCCAGGGACTGGGTGGCGAAGGCTTCGTTCAGTTCAAAGGCGCCGACGTCGGCAAGTTTCACGCCGCTGCGCGCGAGGACCTTCTGCGTGGCCGGGACCGGACCGATGCCCATGATTTCCGGCGGCACTCCGGCGGAGGCGCCGTCGACAATCCGGGCCCGGGCGGTGAGACCGTATTCGCGGATGGCGCGCTCGGACGCCACGATGATGGCGGAGGCGCCGTCGTTCAGTGTGCTGGAGTTGCCGGCGGTGACAATGCCGCCGGCCCGGACCACGGGACGCAGCTTGGCGAGCACCTCAGCGGTGGTGCCCTCGCGCGGACCCTCGTCGGTATCCACCACGGTGTCGCCCTTGCGGCCGCGGACGGTGACCGGAACTATTTCGTTCTTGAAGTGTCCGGCGGCAATGGCGGCCAGCGCATTCTCATGCGAGCGGACGGCAAACGCGTCGGCGTCGTCGCGGGAGATACCGTCCACGGCGGCCAGTTCCTCTGCGGTTTCCGGCATGGAGTACGTCATCTTGCCGTCGCGGGAGAGTTCTCCGGAGGTAAAGCGTTCGTTCACGAAGCGCCAGCCGATGGAGGTATCGAAGGTTTCACCGGGCTTGGCGAAGGCCTTGGTGGGCTTTTCGGTGACCCAGGGCGCGCGGCTCATGGATTCGGTGCCGCCGGCAATGACAATGTCCGCGGCTCCCGCCTTGATCATGTGCGAGGCCATGATGATGGCGGACAGCCCGGAGGCGCAGAGCCGGTTCACGGTGATGCCGGGAACGTCGCTGGGGAACCCGGCGAGCAGCGCTGCGAGGCGTGCTACGTTCCGGTTCTCTTCGCCGGCACCGTTGGCGTTGCCCAGGATGACTTCGTCGACGACGGCGGGGTCCAGTCCCTCGCGCGCCACCAGTTCCTGCAGCGTCAGTGCCGCCAGGTCATCGGGCCGGACACTGGACAGCGCGCCCCCGTATCTGCCCACCGGGGTCCGCACTCCGCCCACGAGAAACGCTTCAGTCATGTCTGCTCCCACTGTCTGTGTGCCGCCGGCCGACGCTGGCCGGGCAGCATTTACTGACCATTCGTTCTGTAAAGAATTGCACGGCGGCGTACCGCGGTCAATGTGACCGGCCTTAGGTGACGGACGGCTCCTGCGGACAGAAAGTCCGCAGGATCATCCGCAGCCGGCGGTTCGCGGGGCTAGGCTTCGGGCATGAGCTTCAACATTCAAATATGCGTGGACTGCGAAAACGCCCATGAGCAGGCTGATTGGTGGGCGGAAACGCTGGGCTGGGTCGTTGAACCCCTGGACCAGGCCATGATTGATTCCCTGCTGGATCAGGGGACCATTTCCCCGGACATGCTGGTTGACCATAAAGGGCAGCGGCGGTGGCGCGACGGTGCGGCGATCTGTCGGGAAAGCGAGGTCGGCTCCTCGGAACGCCTGCGTATCCTTTTCCAGCCCGTGCCCGAGCCCAAGACGGCAAAGGACCGCATCCATCTGGACGTCCATATCAACGGGGCGGACAAGGACGTGATACGGGCGGAACTTGAGGCACGCGGAGCCACCTTCCTGTACTCGGAACAGCAGGGGCCATCATCCTGGTACACCATGGCCGATCCCGAAGGAAACGAATTCTGCATCGCCTAGGCCAACGGGCAGCGGCGAGAGAATCCGGCCTGCGGCGCTTCCAGGGTTATTGCAGCAGTTCCGCCGGCACAGCGTAGGTCAGCAGGACCGCCAGCAGGTTCTTGGCGGCGTGCACGGCGTAGGACAGGATGAAATTGTTACCCGCCCAGACGTAGATGCCCACCAACACCGCACCCATCGCCAGGTACGGCATCAGGACCGGCAGCGTCAGCGCCTCCTTGCCGGCCAGGTGGATGCCCGCGAACAGCACCAGGGAGATTCCGCAGCAGACCCATATGTTCAGGTGCCTGCTGAGCTTGCCGATGAGCAGGTGGCGGAAGATGTACTCCTCCACAAACGGAGCGATCAGCACCAGCAGGGGAATGATCAGCAGCGGAGGCAGGGACACCACCAGCCCCTGGACTGCTTCCTGGTTGACAGCTGTTTCGGGCGGTCCGGTGAAGGCCACCGCGACGGCGGTGAGCACCAGCATGGCAAAGACCCCGCCCGGAATGATGGCCAGCGTCAGCCAGGGCCGGGTGGCCAGGATGCGGGTTTCCCGCACCGCGTACCGCCAGGAAGCCCAGGCGGCCAGCGCGCCGGCCGAAAGGTAGAACGCCAGGTTCACCACGTAGCCGGCCAGCAGCGGATCGGGAATCAGGGTGGTCAGTCCGGGGATGCCGAGCCCCGGGGCGTAACTGAAGATCAGCAGGAACAGCACATAAAACCCTCCGGCAATTCCGTCGCGCCGGGTAAAGGCGTAGGACAGGAACTCCGGCCGGCGAAGCTCAGCCACGTTAGACGGTCAACTCCGCCATGACGCGGGGCATGGCGTCCAGCAGTTCCCCGGCCAGGAAGCTGAGGGGTCCCTGGGCGGCGGCCAGCCGGTCGCCGGCGGTGGAGTGCAGATAGGTTCCCCAGCAGGCGGCCTGTTCGGGACTGGCTTTTCGTGCCAGGAACCCGGCGATGGCGCCGGCCAGAACGTCTCCGCTGCCGGAAGTTCCCAAACCTGAGTTGCCCGAAGGAACTTCCCAGCGCCGGCCGTCCGGTGCCGTGATGAACCCGTGGGCCGCCACCACCGCCTTATATTTGGCCGCAATATCGAGGGCCGCCTGCTCCACGTCGAGGTCCGCCTCGGGGTCAAGGTCCAGCAAACGTGCGGCTTCGTTCTTGTTCGGAGTAAGCACCAGCCGGCCGGCCCAGCCTTCATACACCTCCGGCAGACCGGGCAGAACGCCAAGTGCGTAGGCATCGAGGACCACCGACGCGTCATCCTTCATCAGCGGAGCAATACTCCGGAGCAGCTCTGCGGTGGAATCGGCGTCGTCCAGACCGGGGCCAACCACCACCACGTCGGACGTTTCCAGATCGGCCCCAATGGCCTTGCCCGCCCGGGACCCGGAAATTACGCCGTCGTCTTCGGGCAGCGGAGCGCACCCCGATTCGGGAACCGCCACGGCAACGGCCACGGCCACTGATTCGGTTACGGCGAGTGTCAGCCGGCCAGCTCCTACACGCAGGGCAGCGCGGCCGGTGAGCATGGCAGCGCCGGGAGAACGCCGTGCGCCGCCGACCACCAGCACGTTGCCGCGGTCGGATTTGTCGGCGGCCTCACGGTTGACCTGCCAGCCCCTCAGCAGGGCGGGAGTTACGGCAGTTACGGGTTCAACGGGGGTGGACATGGTTGTCATCTCCTGCATGCTCGGTCACCGGTGCGCCGCCGGATTCCAGGTGGTCAACGGCATTGAAACTCTCCAGCGCCCAGCGGCCCTTTCCTTCCGGGCGCATCAGACGGGTAATGGAAGCGTTGCGGACGCTCGTACTGGCGGCAATATCTAGAAGTTCGGCCTCGCTGAGCTGCTCGCAGATGTAGCGGATCAGCATGATCACGGCGTCATGGCAGACGACGGCGACACGCTTTCCGTCGTTTTCGTCGTCGATGTCGCGGAGGACCGAACGCAGCCGCAGTGCCACGTCGGCCCAGGATTCCCCGCCCGGGGGCCGGTAGGAGAACTTGCCCAGCCAGTTTCGCCGCTGTGCTTCATCCGGGAAACGGGCGTCCACTCCTGCTGAGGTCAGCAGGTCCAGGATGCCCAGTTCCCGGTCGCGCAGCCGTTCGTCCAGGCGCATGTCCTGCAGGCCTGTCAGCTCGGCTGTCTGCCGGGCCCGCAGGTACGGCGAACACCAGACGGCCTCGGGACGTTCATCCTCCGGCAGCGCGGCGAGCCAGCGGCCCAGCGCTTCACCCTGCTGAACACCGGCGTCACTCAGCGGAACGTCGGCGTCCCGCAGCCCAATGTCGATGACTTCGGCCCCGGAGCGGTGTGCCGCTGTGGCAGCTACGTTTCCCGCGCTTTCGCCGTGGCGGATGAGGACCAGTTCAATTGCACCCATCCTCCGACTCTACCCCTGCTCCAAAATCGAGCCGAGATGAATTGAAGAAAAAACCATCCGGGATTCATTATTCGAAGTCCTTGATTTGGGCACAGCGGATGTGGTTAGGCTCGACAATGGAAAATACGCTTTGGAACGCCTCAACAGACATTTCCAGGATTTCTGCAGGGAATCGGGCACGGCGGACTTTATTGGCATGCTCAGGGGTGGTTGTCCTTGCATCCTGCTCTGCGGCTCCCGCGGACAGCACCGCCGCCGGGAGCACCAACAGCCCTGCCCCCACTGTCCCTTCGTCTTCTTCTGCCTCCCCCATGCCCGTTCCCTCATCTGCATCAGCTGAAAGCACACCCTTACATGAACCTCTGTCACCGGATTCACGGTCGTACCCGGCGGAAGAACTCGTTCTCTCCGAAAAGGGAACAGGCAGCGGAAGCTATGTTGTTGAGGGTGGACTGAGAGAGGGAGAATCCATCACCATTGCGGTCATGTGCACCCCGGGCGGAAAACTGGACGTGAAGACCGACCCCGCCATCGCAGGCATCGGCAACTTTCACTGCGGCAATGGGCCGCTTGACATGAGCGTCAGCAATCCCGCCTTCGTGCGGGACATTCCGGATCTGTTCGTCACTGTGGAGACGTCCAGCGGCGGGTCCTTCTGGGTTCAGGCCCGGGTCCACAGCGGCGCCTAGGATTTATGAAAATGTTTCCTTTGCATGGATAAATAAACTCCCAACACTTTCCAAAAAACCTTGATTCACCTTACGTCATTGTGTTTAGGGTCGTTGATGGGAACCTTTATGAAGGAAAGTGCATCGACCGCAGCACGCACCTCCGCCACCCGAAAGGTGAGCGGTCTTCTGGCCTGCGTGTTTGTTGTTGCCCTCGGTGGTTGTTCCGCAGATGGGGCAGCCGAAGCCGAGCCGGCAACCACGCCGGCTGCCGAAAGCCCGTCCCCCTTCGTTGTTGCTCCAGAATCGGATCTGGCGGAACCCCTTGCACCGCAGATTGAATTCGACGGTTATTCTCCCTCCGGGCAGAGGGTTCTTTCCGAGCAGGGCGTTGGCACCGGAACCCATGAGTTTGACGGAGTACTGGAAGCGGGACAGGTCCTGAGCCTCTCTGCGTCCTGTTCCCCCGGTGATTCGGTGTCCATCAGCGCAGGTATGGGGAGTTATACCGTTCCCTGCAGCAGCCCCGGCAGTTCATATTCTTTCAATGCTCCGGCCGCCGAGCCGGTTGAAGACGTGGAAGTCACTGTGGAAACAGCTGACGGCTCCCCCTACTGGCTCGCGGCCTGGGTGCACGACGCAGAATAAGCCTGCCGCGCGCCATCACGTGCGGGTGCGCTGGTCCACCTTGCCACCGTTGCGGACTGTAAAGGTCAGCAGGAACGCAACTGCGGCGAAGGCCGCCAGCAGCATGAGCCCCACGAAGTAGCTGCGGTTGGCCGGATCGTAGGTGGCACCCATGACCAGCGGCGGAAAATAGCCGCCCAGTCCCCCGGCGGCGGCGATGATCCCGCCGACCGTGCCCACGTCCTGCGCCGGCGCTGCCCGTCCCACCCAGGCAAACACACCCCCGGTGCCCAGCCCCAGGAACAGGGCCATCAGGATGAACGCCGTGCCGTACACCCGTTCCTCCTCCGGCCGCAGCGCAACGACAATGGCCAGGACCACGGTGCCGGCCAGGGACGTGAGCGTCACCAGTTTCGGACCCACTTTGTCCGCGATCGTTCCGCCGATGGGCCGGGCGATCACGGCTGCCACGGCGAACCCGGCAGTACGGGTTCCGGCAGCGGTGGCGTCATAGTCGTACACGTTGCCCAGGTACGTGGGCAGGTAGTTGGAGAACGCCACGAACGCGCCGAACACCACCCCGTAAAGGAAGCACAGTTGCCAGGTCACGCGCAGGCTGAAGGCGTGGGTAATCTTCGGCAGCACCGGTTCGGTGGGTGCAGACCAGGCCGGTGACTCACGCAGAATCAGCCAGCTCAGAACCGCCATGGCCGCCACCACGACGGCGATGGTGATGTGGGTGCCCATGTAGCCGACGGCGGTGACCAGCCGCGGCGTGAAGAACGCCGAGACGGCGGTGCCCACCATGCCCGCGCCGAAGACGCCGGTGGCGAATCCTTTCCGGGTGCGTTCGTACCAGGCCGAGCAGAACGGAATACCGATGGCGAACACCGTCCCGGCGATGCCCAGAAAAAACGCAATGACTACCAGGAACGGGAAGTTCCCCATCTGTCCCACGATGCCGGTCAGCAGCACCAGCGGCGCGGTAACACCCAGAATGACGGTGAACATGATCCGGCCGCCGTAGCGGTCGGTCAGGGCCCCCACGGGAATGCGGGCCACGGATCCCACCAGGATGGGCATGGCCACCAAGATGGAGGTCTGACCCGGTCCCAGATCCATGTCTGTGGCGTACCGGCTGGACAACGGCCCGATGATTGTCCAGGCCCAGAACCCCACCGTGGACGCCACCGTGGCAACAATAAGGTTCTTCAGCTGACCGGATCTCAGGTCCGCGGATGACGCCGGCGATTGCGCTGAAGCTGGCATGACGGTCTCCTCTCGTGCAGGGCTGGTGCCGGCGCATCAGTTCCGGGGTGTGCCTTTGCGGTTGCGGTCCGGAGTGCCTACCGGAGCCCAGCTGCCGCGCGGCGTGGGTGACCCGGGTGCAGGTCTCTTTCCGCGGGAGCGGTAGACGATGTACGGGCGGAACAGGTACTGCACCGGTGCGGTGAAGGCATGGACCAGACGGGTGAACGGCCAGAGCGCAAACAGCGCCAGCCCCCACAGGGTGTGGATCTTGAAGGAAAGGGACGCTGCGGTCATCGCGGCAATGTCCGGCTGGAAAATGAAAATGGAGCGGAACCACGGCGCCACGGTGTCCCGGTAATTCACGATCCCGGCGTCGAAGACGGAGAAAACGGTGGTGGCCAGCCCGGCCAGGATGGCGGCCAGCAGGAAGATGTACATCACTTTGTCATTCCGGGTGGTGGCCATAAAGACCGGCCCGGTGGTCCGCCGCCGGTAGATCAGCAGGACGATCCCCACAAGCGTGGCGAACCCGGCAATGGAGCCCACGCTGAGGGCAAAGAAGTGGTACCGGTCCTCATTGATCCGGATGGCATCCATCCAGGTCTTCGGGATGACCAGCCCCACAAAGTGGCCCACGATCACCGCCAGGATGCCAAAGTGGAACAGTGGAGAGGCAATGCGCAGCAGCCGGGATTCGTACAGCTGGGAGGAGCGGGTGGTCCAGCCGAACTGGTCATACCGGTAGCGCCAGATTGAGCCCAGAATGAGTACGGCCAGCACCACGTAGGGCAGCACGCCCCAGAGCATCACGTCGCCCAAACCCACCTGCACGTTGGCCGGCGGAGGTACGTCCGCACGTATCATGGCGCGTTCCTTTCATGCACCGGCAGCAGCCGGGAACTGTAAGGTTCCAGGCCCACCGTTTCCGTGGGCGGCCCGTAGCCGGCCGTCTGCATGACCGTTTGCCGGTCCTCGGGAGAAACCCCGGGCAGGGTCGAGCAGACCAGGGCCAGGGCTCCGGAGTACGGAAGATTGTCATCGCGCAGTGCCAGCCGCAGCAGTTCCAGCGAGGGCCGGTAGCGCTGCAGCAGTTCGTAGCCGTCCGACGGGGAAACCTTGGCGGCGAATTCCAGCACCAGCGGCAGGTAGTCCGGCAGCTCGGAGCCTTCGGGCAGGGCGCCGTGTGCCCGGTAGACCTCTTTGAAGGCTGCGAGCGCCTCACCGCGGCGGCGGGTGTCGCCGTCGGTCCAGTAGGTCAGGTGCAGGCTGTGCCGCTTCGACAGGTCAAATTCCTGGACATAATTCGACTGCACCTCGGGCAGCGGTTCGACGGTCAGCCAGGAGAGCAGCTCATCCAGCGGTTCGGCATCCGCGCCGGCTTCGGCGAGCGCCGCACGCATGGACGGCACCAGGTCCACCAGTTCCTGGTCGGGATACTCCAGCAGCAGCCCGCAGACCTGCCGGACGACGGCGCTGCGCCGGGGATGGGCATCCTTGTACGGCTCCGGCTCGACGGTTCCTTTGCCGGGCTTGCCGAGCAGTTTCTCCAGCAGGCTCACCGGCCACCTCCCTGCTGGTCAGGTCCGTCGCCCTCGGCCTGGTCGTAACCGGCGCCGATGCCGCTTTCGGACTGGGTACCGCCGGTGGTTCCGGGCACACCGCGGTTGCCGTCAGCTGGAAACAGGCCCCTGGGAGACCCCCGCCCGTCCCAGTTCAACAGGTTGACGCGGCCGCCGAGATCGCCGTTGCCGGTGGGATCGTCCCCGCGCTGGCGGGCCTGCAAGGCGGCGAAGTTTTCCACCGCAACGGGCATCGGCCGCCCGGAGGCTTCGCCGAAGACACCGGTTTGCCCCATTCCGGGGCCTCCGTCCACATCCAGGGAACAGCCGATTTCCTCCAGGTTGTGGGCGTCCTCGAGATGGGCACTGGGAATGACGTAGCGCTCCTCATACTTGGCGATGGCCATCAGCCGGTACATGGCCACGATCTGTTCGCCGGTCATTCCAACATCGGCGGCAATCTGTTCATCGGGGGCGTCACCGAGGGTGATGTTCCGCATGTAGGCGCGCATCGCGGCGAGCTTGCGCAGTACACCGGTGACCAGGTCAGTGTCCCCCGCAGTGAACAGCTCCGCCAGATACTCCACGGGGATCCGCAGCGCCTCGATGGCGCCGAACAGATTATCCGCGCTCTCGCCGTCGTGCCCCTGTTCCTTCAGCACATCCACGATCGGGGACAGCGGCGGCACGTACCAGACCATGGGCATGGTGCGGTACTCCGGATGCAGCGGCAGTGCCACCCGGAAGGTCTTGGCCAGTGCGTACACCGGCGAGCGCCGGGCGGCCTCCAGCCAGTCCTCCGGAATGCCCTCGGCCCTCGCCGCGGCAAGCACCTCCGGGTCATTGGGATCCATCATCAGATCCAGCTGGGCCTCGTACAGGTCCTTTTCATCCGGGACCGAAGCGGCAGCTGTGACCCGGTCGGCGTCGTACAGGAAGATGCCAATGTAGCGCAGCCGGCCCACACAGGTCTCGGCGCACACCGTGGGCAGGCCCACCTCGATGCGCGGATAGCAGAAGGTGCACTTCTCTGCCTTGCCCGAGCGGTGGTTGAAGTACATCTTTTTGTACGGGCAGCCGGTCACGCACTGCCGCCAGCCGCGGCAGCGGTCCTGGTCCACCAGCACAATCCCGTCCTCTTCGCGTTTGTAGATCGCACCGGACGGGCAGGACGCCATGCAGGAGGGATTCAAACAGTGCTCGCAGATCCGCGGCAGATAAAACATGAAGGTGGAGTCGAATTCCAGCTTCACCTTCTCCTCCGCCTCGCGGCGCATCTTTTCCAGCACCGGGTCGCTGAGCTGGGTGCGGGGCGAACCGCCCAGGCTGTCATCCCAGTTGGCGGACCACTCGATCTTCATGTCCTCGCCGGTAATCAGGGACTTCGGCTTCGCCACCGGAAAATCGTTGCCGGCGGGAGCGTTGATCAGGTTTTCGTAATCGTAGGTCCACGGCTCGTAGTAGTCATCCAGCTCCGGCTGGACCGGGCTGGCGAAGATGCCAAAGAGCTTGGCCAGCCGGCCGCCGGCCTTCAGCTTCAGCTTGCCGCGGCTGTTCAGTTCCCAGCCGCCCTTCCACTTCTCCTGGTCCTCGTAACGGCGCGGATACCCCTGCCCGGGACGGGTCTCCACGTTGTTGAACCAGACGTATTCAGTGCCTGCCCGGTTGGTCCACGCCTGTTTGCAGGTAACGGAGCAGGTGTGGCAGCCGATGCACTTGTCCAGCGCCATCACCATTGCTGTTTGGGCCATGATTCGCATCAGTACGCCACTTTCTGGGAACGCTTGCGGACAACGGAAACAATGTCACGCTGGTTGCCGGTGGGACCCAGGTAGTTGAAGGCCCAGGACAGCTGCGCGTAACCGCCGATCATGTGGGTGGGCTTGACCAGGATGCGGGTCACCGAGTTGTGGATCCCGCCGCGCCGGCCGGTCGCCTCCGACTTGGGCACGTCAATGATGCGTTCCTGGGCGTGATGGACATAGATGACTCCGGCCGGCATCCGGCTGGACACAATGGCCCGTCCCACCAGGACCCCGTTGTTGGAGATGCACTCCACCCAGTCATTGTCATTAACTTCAATCAGTGCAGCGTCCTGCGTACTCATCCATACGGCAGTTCCGCCGCGGGAGAGCGAGAGCATCAGCAGGTTGTCCTGGTATTCGGAATGGATGGACCATTTGTTGTGCGGCGTCAGATAGCGCACCGCCACCGACAGGTCGCCTCGGGTGCCCAGCTGCGGTTCTCCGAACAATCGATGCATGTCCAGCGGCGGCCGGTAGATCGGCAGGGCCTCCCCCATGTCCTGCATCCAGTCATGGTCCAGGAAGAAGTGCATCCGGCCGGTCAGCGTGTGGAAGGGCTTGAGCCGCTCAATGTTGATGGTGAACGGTGCGTAGCGCCGCCCGCCGGTTTCCGAGCCCGACCATTCCGGCGACGTGATCACCGGCGTGGGCCGGTCCTGGGTGTCGCGGAAGGTGATCTTCTTGTCCTCCGCACCCTCGGCCAGGTCCGCCAGCGGGGTGCCGGTCCGCTTCTCCAAGGTCCGGAAACCCTGCACCGCCAGTTCCCCGTTGGTGGTTCCGGAGAGCCGCAGGATGGCCTCGGCCATCCGCGCATCCGTATCCACGGCCGGGCGGCCCGCCGCAGCGCCCCGGTCATACACCCCGTGCATCCGGGCCAGCTCCTGCACCGGCCTGGTGACGTCATACTTCACGAACTTGGTGACCAGGCCCAGCTTGTCCGCCAGCGGCCCGACAGCCACGAACTTCTGCGCAATGGCCGTGTAGTCCCGCTCCACCACTTTAAGCTCGGGCAGGTTCTTGCCCGGGATCGCCGGAATGTCGGTGCCCTTCCAGTCCGGGGCGTGGCCGCCGGGCTGGGCAATTTCGCCCGGGGTGTCATGCGTCAGGGCCGTAGCCACCAGGTCCTTCCGGACGCCCAGATGGGTCACGGACTGGCGGGAGACTTCCTCGGCCAGCAGCCGGAAAAGATCGTAGTCCGTCTTTGCTTCCCACGGCGGTGCGATGGCGGGCGTGAACGCATGCACATACGGATGCATGTCCGTGGAGGAGAGGTCGTATTTCTCGTACCAGGTGGCGGCCGGGAACACGACGTCGGAGAGCAGGGTGGAACTGGTCATCCGGAAATCAGCGGACACCAGCAGGTCCAGCTTGCCCTCCGGTGCGTTGTCCCGCCAGACGACGTCGGCGGGCCGGGATTCGCCGTGATCCTTCCCCATCACGTTGTTCAGGGTGCCCAGCAGATGCTTCTGGAAATACTCCTCCCCCTTGGCTGAGGAACCCAGCAGGTTGGAACGCCACAGAACCAGGGTTCGAGGCCAGTTCTCCGGCGCATCCACGTCCTCCACGGCAAACCGCAGCCGGCCGTCCTTGAGCCGCCGGGCCACCCAGGACGCTTCATTGGCTGCCTCGCCGCGGGCCACGCCGGCCGCTGCCTCGTCGGCCACATCCAGCGAATTCTTGGCGTCAAACTGCGGGAAGAACGGCATCCAGCCCATGCGGGTGGACTTGGCGATCACATCTGCGGTGTGCATCCCGCGCAGGTGCCCCTGCGCCAGCGGCGACTGCATGGAATCAGAGGAATAGCCGTCGGAACGGAACTGGTCGGTGTGCATGTACCAAAAGGCGGTGCCGATCATGAACCGGGGAGGCCGGTTCCAGTCTCCGGCCGACGCCATTGCCGCCCAGCCGGTGATCGGCCGGCACTTTTCCTGGCCCACATAGTGAGCCCAGCCGCCGCCGTTGCGGCCCTCGCAGCCGGTGAGCATGAGCATCGCAAGGATTGCCCGGTAGGTAACGTCCCCGTGGTACCACTGGCAGATTCCGGCGCCGAGGATGATCATGGACCGGCCCTTGGACTTTTCAGCGTTGGCCGAGAACTCACGGGCGGTGCGGATAACCGCTTCAGGGGACACATTGGTGACTTCCTCCTGCCAGGCAGGAGTGTAGGGGGTTTCTGCGTCGTCATATCCGGCGGCCCACTCCCCCGGCAGTCCGTCCCTGCCCACCCCGTATTGGGCGAGCATCAGGTCAAAGACCGTAGTCACCGTGCGTCCGGCGACCGTCGCGACCGGCACGCCGCGGCGCATCACGGAGCCCACGCCGCTGGGATCGGTGAAGGCCGGAAGGTCCACCCTGCTGGTTTCCCCCTGCCAGGAGGAAGCATCAGCGATGGACAGCGCCGGAACCACGCCTTGCAGGTCCAGGTTCCATTTCCCGGCGTCGCCGTCGTTGTAGCGGAAGCCCACTGAACCGTTGGGCACAACGGGGGTACCGGCGTCGCGGTCCAGCAGCACCGTCTTGAAGGCGGCGTCTGCGGCTCCGGACTCACGCCCGCCGAGGTCCGCGGCGGTGAGGAACTTGCCCGGAACCACCGTTCCGTCGGCGCGGGTGTCCACCGAGACCAGGAACGGGAGGTCAGTGAACTGGCGGACATAGTCCTCGAAGAACGGAACCCTGCGGTCCACGAAGTTCTCCTTGAGAATCACGTGGCCCATGGCCATGGCGAGCGCACCGTCTGATCCGGCCTGGGCAGGGAGCCACTCGTCCGCGAACTTGGTGTTGTCCGCGTAGTCGGGGCTGACCGAAACCACCTTTGTCCCGCGGTAGCGCCCCTCCACCATCCAGTGGGCGTCCGGGGTGCGGGTGACCGGGATGTTGGAGCCCCACATCATCAGGTAGGTGGCATCCCACCAGTCCCCGGACTCGGGCACATCGGTCTGGTCCCCGAAAACCTGCGGGCTGGCCACCGGCAGGTCCGCGTACCAGTCGTAGAAGCTGTTCATCACCCCGCCGATGAGGTTGATGAACCGCGCGCCGGCTGCGTGGGACACCATGGACATGGCCGGAATGGGAGAGAAGCCGGTGCAGCGGTCCGGACCGTAGTTCTTGATCGTGGCCACGTGCGCCGCGGCTGTCATTTCCAGCGCCTCGGCCCAGCTGGAGCGGACCAGTCCCCCCTTGCCGCGGGCCTGCTGATAGGTGCGGCGGCCTTCGGGATCACCGACCACCTGTTCCCAGGCCAGCACCGGATCCCCTGTGTCCTTCTTCGCCGCCCGGTACATTTCCAGAAGCACGCCGCGGATATACGGATAGCGCACGCGGGTGGGTGAATAGGTGTACCAGGAGAATGCGGCACCGCGCGGGCAGCCCCGAGGCTCATATTCGGGGCGGTCCGGTCCCACCGTGGGATAGTCGGTTTCCTGCGCCTCCCAGGTGATGATCCCGTCTTTGACGTAGACCTTCCAGGAGCAGGATCCCGTGCAGTTCACTCCGTGGGTGGAGCGCACCACCTTGTCATGGCTCCACCGGTTCCGGTAGAACGAATCGCCCTTGCGCCCGCCCTCCCGGAACACGGCACGGCCGTCGTCGGTCTCATCCCAGCGGGTGAAAAATCTGCCGAGCTTGAGCATTGCTTCTGTTGCCGGGCCATCGATCCCCGGAGCGGAACCAGCCATGAAACCCACGCTAGGCCGGGAGCGGCGGGCCGGACAGTCCAGCGGCACGAAATACCTGCCGCGGGGGCAAACCGGGCCGGAGGGACGGCTTCTGCGCAGTGCCCCCACGGGGTCCCGCACAGTGGGTTTGGGATGGAGCGATAAACTCGGAACTGTGAGCACAGATCTTCCTGAACAGGTGTCCGATATTTTCGACCCGCAGCAGTGGCGTCTTGTCTCCGGGTTCGAGGACCTGCAGGACATGACCTACCACCGCCAAGTGGAGCGCTCGGCCGACGGCGGGATCGTGCGTGACCTGCCCACCGTGCGCATCGCGTTCAACCGTCCGGAGGTCCGCAACGCGTTCCGCCCGGGCACGGTGGATGAGCTGTACCGGGCCATGGACCATGCCCGGATGACCCCCGACGTTGCCACGGTTCTGCTCACCGGCAACGGCCCCTCCCCCAAGGACGGCGGGCATTCCTTCTGCTCCGGCGGAGACCAGCGGATCCGCGGCCGCGACGGCTACCGGTACGCCGAGGGCGAGACCCGGGAAACCATCGATCCGGCCCGCGCCGGCCGGCTGCACATCTTGGAAGTCCAGCGCCTGATGCGCACCATGCCCAAGGTGGTCATCGCCGTCGTCAACGGCTGGGCCGCCGGCGGCGGGCACAGCCTGCACGTGGTCTCGGACCTGACCATCGCCTCCCGCCAGCACGGGAAGTTCAAGCAGACCGACGCCACGGTGGGCAGTTTCGACGCCGGCTACGGTTCGGCGCTGCTGGCCCGGCAGATCGGCCAGAAGAAGGCCCGTGAGATCTTCTTCCTCGCCCGGGAGTATTCCGCCGAGGACATGGTGGCCATGGGCGCGGTCAACGAAGCCGTGGACCACGAGAACCTGGAAAAGGTCGCCCTGGACTACGCCGCGGACATTGCCCGGCAGTCCCCGCAGGCCATCCGCATGCTGAAGTTCGCGTTCAACCTGGCCGATGACGGCCTGGCCGGACAGCAGGTCTTCGCCGGGGAAGCCACCCGGCTGGCCTACATGACCGATGAGGCAGTGGAAGGCAAAGAAGCCTTCCTTGAGAAACGGGACCCCGACTGGTCCTCCTTCCCCTACTACTTCTAAGCCGCCGCCATGGAACTGCTGACCGTCCACACTCCCGCCGGGTTCAATGCCGAGGCGCTGCTGGCTCCGCTGGCAGACGCCCTCGCCGGTGAAGGTCCGGCGGTCGCTCCGCATGCGGACCCGAACCAGACCTTCTCCGGGGAACTGCCCAACGATGACATCGCGCTGGTGATCAGCACCTCCGGGTCCACCGGAACCCCCAAGCAGACGATGCTCAGCACCGATGCCCTTGCGGCGTCCTCCATGGCCACGGCCATGGCGCTGCACGCTGACGGGCAGTGGCTGATGGCGCTGCCGGCACACTACATTGCCGGCGTCCAGGTCCTGATCCGGTCGCTGTACGCAGGGACCCAGCCGGTTTTCATGGACACCTCCGGTTCTTTCAGCGCTGCGCGCTTCACACAGGCTGCGGAACAAATGACGGACCGCAACCGGTTCACCTCCCTGGTGCCCACGCAGCTGCACCGGCTGCTGACCAACGTGGAGCCGGAGACCCTGCGCGTGCTCCGCCGTTTCAACGCCATCCTGCTCGGCGGTGCACCCGCCGGCGCCGGTCTGCTCGCCGACGCCGCCGCCCTGGGCCTGAACGTGGTGACCACGTACGGCATGAGTGAAACCTGCGGCGGCTGCGTGTACGACGGCGTGCCGCTTCCCGGTGTCGATGTCCAGATGGAATCCGGTGCTCTCTGGATTGCCGGTGACATCCTGGCCGACGGTTACATGGGACAGCCGGAGCTGACCGCTGAACGTTTCCGCTTTAATTCCGGCAAACGCTGGTACCGGACCGATGACACGGGCGACGTGCGGAACGGGCGGGTGACGGTCTCGGGAAGGCTGGATGACGTCATCGTCAGTGGCGGCATCAAGATTTCCGCCGCCTCCGTGAGCGCCGCCATCGAACAGCTGCCTGAAGTGTCCGAGGCCGTGGTGCTGGGACTGGACAGCCCGGAGTGGGGCAGCCTGGTGGGTGCCGCCGTCGTCGGCTCCGTAGATCCTGAAAAGGTGCGGGACGCCGTCCGCTCGGCGCTGGGAAAGCCTGCCGTGCCCAAGGTGGTGCTGTTGCTTGAGGCCCTGCCCCTGCTGGCCAACGGCAAAACCGACCGGGTGGGGCTCCGGCGCCTCCTGGCGGCCGCCGGGCACACCCACCCCTGAGCCGCCGGCGCCCGCCTTCCCTGCGGGTTTCACGGCCGGCCTCCGGCTCATTGGAACGTTGAAAACCATCAGAACCAACACGAGAACAAGAGGACGTTGATTGTGGCTACAGCCGCGCAGTGGTTAGAAGGAGCCCGCCCCCGCACCCTGCCGATGGCAGTGGCGCCGGTCATTATCGGCACGGCCGCGGCGTATGACCTGGGGTCGTTCAAACCCCTGAATGCCGTGCTCGCCGCACTGGTGGCCATCCTGCTGCAGGTGGGCGTGAATTACGCCAACGACTACTCGGACGGCATCCGCGGAACTGATGACAACCGGGTGGGCCCGCTGCGGCTGACCGGATCCGGCGCGGCACGTGCCAATCAGGTCAAGTACGCGGCCTTCGCCTGCTTTGGTGCTGCCATGGTTGCCGGTCTGGCCCTGGTCGTCCTGTCCTCGGCCTGGTTCCTGATTCTGGTGGGAGTGGGCTGCGTCGCGGCGGCCTGGGGTTACACGGGCGGCCGCAACCCCTACGGCTACCTGGGTCTGGGCGACGTCTTCGTGTTTGTGTTCTTTGGTCTGGTGGCAACCCTGGGCACCACGTACACGCAGGCCGGACAGGTCAGCCTGCCTGCGCTGATTGGTGCCGTGGGTACCGGACTGATCGCGATGGCGCTGCTGATGGCCAACAACGTTCGGGACATCCCGACTGACCGCGAGGCTGGTAAACGGACCCTGGCCGTGCGGCTGGGCGACGAGGCTGCCCGCATCAGCTACGTAATGATGCTGGCGGTGGCCATCCTGCTGCCGCTGTTCCTCGCGGCCGACTACCCCTGGGTGCTGCTGGTGCTGCTGCTGATTCCGGCCTGCCTGATGCCCAGCTGGCTCATGCTCAAGGGCAAGAAGCGCCGGAGCCTGATCCCGGTCCTGCAGCAGACCGGGCTGATCAATCTGGGCTTCGCACTGCTGTACAGCCTCGGACTCGTCCTTACCCGGCTGCTGGCCTAGGGATAACGCCCGGGATCGTGCTTACTTCTCGTCGCGGGGACGGCGGTCTGAGTTGATCTGCACATCCGGGTGCGCGTCCAGCAGGCTGTCTTCAGCACCGGCGTCGTCGCGTTCAACGCGGTTTGTGGTCCGCGGGTTGTTGCCGTGGAAGCGCTGCTGAACAGTGCGCGCCGCTTCGTCGCGCATCTCGCGGAAGAACAGGTACGTCACGCACCACGCCAGGACGGCACCGACAATGGCGGAGAGCACAAGGCCCAGCCCAAGCCACACGCATGCTGCAAAGAAGACGGCCACCAAACCAAGGCGGAGAGCGGTAAATTTCCAGAAAGCCACACCGCCATTCTAGTGGCTGTTCCTGCGGCGGGCGTCTTCAGGACCGGGTTGGAAGCTGTTCGACCCGCCCGGCTTGGAACTCACAGCTGAAGGTCAGGTGCGCTCCCCTACAATTGAGTCATGCCTCGCCTCGTGCTTTTCGGTGTCATCATTGTCGCCGCCGTCATTATTTACGCCATCATCGACTGCGTCATGTCGCGGGCGCAGGAGGTGCGCAGCATCTCAAAGACTGCATGGATCTTCACGATCGTGCTGTTGCCGGTGATCGGCGCGCTCCTGTGGTTCCTGTTTGGACGGCCCAAGAGCGGCCCGGAGCCGAAGAACCGCAAGGTCCGGCATCCCACCGCACCCGATGACGACCCGGAGTTCCTGCGCAACCTGGCGATCCGCCGTCGGCAGCAGGAGAAGGAAGCCGAGCTCAAGCGGCGCGAAGCCGAACTGCGTGAGCGTGAAAAGCAGTCCGGGACCAAGAAGAACGACGACGAAAAGCCCACCACGTAGACCTTTCCGGTGTTGAACCGCAGAACCCGCTCCCGGCATCACGGGGGCGGGTTTTTTGCTGCCCGGCGGCGGGGGTCGGGTCTGGCGGCTGCCTGTCGTCCAGGTCTGGCGCCGTCGGTGCCCCACTGTTCCAGCAGGACCCTGCACCGAGAAAGCAAAAACCCGCCGCCCGGCGAACCGGAGGACGGGTTTTTGCGGCCGAAAGCCAATAAGCGCGTTAGACGCCGGAGTAGCTGTGCAGGCCGGCGAAGAAGACGTTCACGATCGTGAAGTTGAAGACCACGCAGAGGAAGCCGACGATCGAGAGCCAGGCGGCACGGGTACCGGTCCAGCCGCGGGTGGCGCGGGCGTGCAGGTAGCCGGCGTACACGACCCAGATCACGAAGGTCCAGACTTCCTTGGTATCCCAGCCCCAGTACCGGCCCCAGGCCTGCTCAGCCCATACGGACCCGGCCATGAGGGTGAACGTCCACAGCACGAAGGCCACGGCATTGATGCGGTAGGCGAAGTTTTCCAGCGCCTGGGCGGACGGAACAATGCGCAGGAATGCGAGTTTGGAGGTGCCGCCGGCGCGGATCTTGGACTCGCGGTCCGCCTGCAGCAGCTGCAGGACGGACATGGCGAACGTGAGCGTGAACAGCGCGGAAGCAATAACCGCCACCGACACGTGAATGATGAGCCAGTAGCTCTGCAGTGCCGGGATCAGGTGGGCCACCGGCGTCGGGAAGCCAATGGTCGCCACCATCATCATGATCAGGACCAATGCCAGCACGAACGTGCCCAGGAAGCGCAGGTCACGCTTGAGCAGGACCAGCAGGAAGACGACGGCAACCACGAGGGCGCCGGTGGTGCAGAACTCGTACATGTTGCCCCAGGGCACCCGGTGG
Source organism: Arthrobacter gengyunqii (assembly GCF_023022985.1). Lineage (NCBI taxonomy): Bacteria > Bacillati > Actinomycetota > Actinomycetes > Micrococcales > Micrococcaceae > Arthrobacter > Arthrobacter gengyunqii. Next base: position 3,206,443 of record NZ_CP095461.1, read on the forward strand.
GCGGCGAGCCCGCGGGCGACCACGGCTGCGGTGTGGATCAACGCACCCAGGATGGTCAGCGCAACGCCGACGCGCGCGGCGTTGCGGCGCGCTCCAACGTACCCCATGGAGGCATCAGCAGTCTGTGCCACGGCACCGCCGTCGGCAGTCGTGCCGTCGGCGTCCCAGCCGCGCACGTTGCCGTCCGCCAGATACGTGTCGGAGCCGGCGCGGCCCGAGCGGGCGGACGGGCCGGAGACAGCGCCGGCGCGGGCGGGCACCGAAGCCCCGGCCTGCTGCTCGGTGAGCTTGGATTCCACGGCATGGATGGTTTTGCTGCTCTTGGCGAGGTCCCAGGTGAAGGCAAGGAACGCCACCGTATAGGCGAACGCCGCCAACAGCATGAACAGCTCGCTGTACTCAGCGAGGGTGTAATCGATGGAGGGCATTACGAGTCCTTACCTGTTTCCTTCTCCTGCGCGGCATTGCTGTCCGCTGATGCTCCGGGTTCTTCGTCCCGGTCTGTCATGTGCTGTCCGGCGCCCGGGGCAGATGTTCCCCCCGCGCCATTGTCCTCCACTGGGCCGGCACCCGCCAACCACTGCTTTTGGAGCAGATCGCGGACGGCTGCGGCCTCGGTGGCCAGGCGCTGGTCTTCACCGCGGGCCAGGAGCCCGTATTCGACCATGATTCGGCCGTCGGCATGGGTTCCGGTGCGGACCCAAACGCGGCGCCGGGCCAGGAACAGTGACGCTGCCAGGCCGGCGAGGGAGAGGGTGGCGAAGGTCAGAACCCAGATCTTCGCCGGATCGTAGTGGATGTCCAGGGCGGCGTAGCGCTTGATGCCGTCAAAGCTGATGGAGCCCTTGCCGTCGGGAAGCTCGTAGGTCTCGTTGACGCCCAGGACAATGCCGCCGGCATCCAGGTTGCGGCTGTTGATCTCGGTGAGATCCTCGGTGTCCAGGACGTACACGTTGCTCGGCACGCCGTCGTCCAGGCCCAGGTCGCCGTAGTAGGCGTTGAGGTTCAGCTGCGGATTGATCGGATCCGGGTCGCCTGAATAGGACACGCCCTGCTCGTCGAGCATGGCCGTGGGGAGGAAGAAGCCCACGAAGCCGAGCTGGTCCGGCTTGGCATCCGGCGCCTTGATCACCATCAGTGACGTGTACATGCCGTCGCTGGGAACGGACACAACCGGACCCTGCAGTGCAATGTTGCCCTCGCCGTCGCGCACGGTGACGACGGGCGCATAACCGTTGCCGACCAGGTAGACGCGGCTGCCGCCGATGGTGAGCGGGGCGTTGACCTTGAGCGTTTCGGTGTGCTCGGCGGCATCCGGGCTTTCCTTGACCGTCATGTCGGCGGTGAAGTCCAGCGGCTGGCCGTAGTGGGTGGGCGACTCGCGGTCGAACCGGACGCTGAACTTGTCCAGCGTCAGCGAGTAGGGCGCCAACTGCTGCTCGGTGAAACTGGTGCCCGGGGTGAACGAGTCGTAACCCACCAGGGTGTTGACGAAGGATTCACCCTCCACCACCACCTTCTGTCCGCTGTAGCCAAAGAGTCCGCCGACGGCGATGCAGATCAGCACCCCGATCAGGGCGGTGTGGAACACGAGGTTTCCGATTTCCTTCGCGAAGCCGCGTTCAGCCCCCACGGAGGGGCGGTCGGTGTCCAGGTCCCGGACATCCACCCGGTAGCCGCGCTTGCGCAGCATCTGTGCGGCTTCCTTGACAGCGGCGGCAGCAGTGAGGCCCGACGACGCCGGCACGGCCAGGGTTCCGTACTCCGGCAGCCGGGACAGCCTCTTGGGTGTGCGCGGCGGCTTGGAGCGCATGGCCCGGTAGTGTGCCTTGGCCCGGGGAATGACACACCCGATCAAGGAAATGAACAGCAGCAGGTAAATCGCCGAGAACCAGACCGAGGAATACACGTCGAAGAGCTGCAGCCGGTCCAGCCAGGGACCGGTGTCCGGATTGTCCTTCAGGTACTGCGTGACGACGGCAGGGTTGGCCGGCCGCTGCGGAAACAGCGATCCCGGCACAGCGGCCACAGCCAGCAGCAGGAGCAGGAACAGCGCCGTGCGCATGCTGGTGAGCTGGGTCCAGGCCCAGCGCAGCATGCCCAGCGGGCCGAGGGACGGCAGCTGGACATCCCCGCCGCGGCCCTTGCCGCCGGCGCCGTTCCTGCCGCCCTTGCCTCCGCCGGGCACGCCGGAGCCACTTGCGCCGTTTTTCTCGGCTTCGGTCAAAACATCCGGTTCGCGCTTCAACTGGCTCTCATGGTTCTTTGAAGGGTGTTTGGGCGGGGCATGGGCTCTGGGAGTCCTTGGTCTTTTGTCAGCGGGATTGGCGTAGGCATCAGATCGGCAGGGTCACACTATCCAACCAACCTTGGAGATTGTTGATCCAGATGTTCCAGACGCCTGTGATCATCAGGACACCCAGTGCAATCAGCATTCCGCCGCCGAATCGCTGCAGTGCGAGCCGGTGCCTGCGGAAGACGCCCAGGGCGCCCATGCCGCGGCGGAAGCCCAGGGCGATCAGCAGGAACGGCAGGCCCAGGCCAAGGCAGTAGATGAAGGTCAGGAACGCGCCCTTGGCGGCGGTGGCATCGTCCCCGGAGAAGGACAGCAGCTGCACGGCCGAGAGGGTCGGGCCGAGGCAGGGCGCCCAGCCCAGCCCGAACGTGATGCCCAGCAGCGGTGCGCCCCACAGCCCCGCCGGCGGGCGGGCGGTGATTTTCCGGTCCCGCTGGAACCAGCTCAGGCCGCCCATGAAGACAATGCCCAGGACGATGATGGCCGCACCCAGGACCTGCGGAATCCAGGCCTGGTCGGCACCGCGCAGCCAGCCTCCCAGCTGGCCCACGCCGGCGCCGATGATCACAAAGACGGCGGAAAAACCCAGCACGAAGAGGCCGATCCCCACCAGCATCCGTCCGCGGCGCTGCTTTTGGAGGTCAACACCGGTCAGGCCGGTGACGTAGCCCAGGTATCCGGGAACCAGCGGCAGCACGCACGGGGACAGGAACGAAACGAGCCCGGCCAGGGCTGCCACCGGAATGGCCAGCAGCATGGAGCCGTTCAGGATGGTCTCGGCGAAAACGTTCGCGGCAGGCAGCGCAGCGGGCACGCCGGCGGTGAGGGCTGAAGCAAACATGCCGGCTAGGCTGCCAGCGCGTCGGAGATGAGGGCCTTCAACGTGCCCTTGTCCGCCAGGCCGAGGATGCGGGCGGCCACGCGGCCCTCGCGGTCCAAGACCAGCGTGGTGGGAACGGCCGACGGCGGCACGAACTGGGTCATGGCCAGTAGGATTCCGCCGTCCTTGTCCTGGAAGCTGGGATAGGGAATGTTGAACGACCGTTCGAAGGCTTCCGCGGTGTTGCGCTCATCCCTGATGTTCACACCGTAGAAGCGCGCCCCCTCGGGCTCGAACGCATCGTGGAGTTCCACCAGATCCGGGGCTTCCTTGCGGCAGGGCGCACAGGCGGCGTACCAGAAGTTCAGCACCACTACGCTGCCGGCAAATTCCGACGACGAGACGGTGGTGCCGTCAAACAGGGCGCCTTCCAGCTGTACGGGCTCGCCGCGCTGGTCAGAGGCATATTCGGTGACGGACCCGTCACCGGCGATGTAGTTCTTGTTGTCCCCCGCTTTGGCCTGCGCGGCAAGCGGATCCTCCACGGCGCAGCCCGATGCTGCGGCAACTGCAGGCACGCCGAGAGCCAGGCCGGCGCCAAGCTTCAGGAAGGAGCGGCGGCGCATGGCATCCGGCTGGGGGGTGCTCTGAGGATTCTTCAACTATTTCCAGCTTTCATCGCGGCAGGGGGGCCACTTCTACAACGCGTAGTAATTCTATTATGCTCCCGGAATGTTCGCCGCACCGGGCAGAAGATCCGCGGAGGGCTCGGCGTACCGGACGCCGATCAGGGTGTCCCCGTCGAAATCCAGGGAGGTTACGGAGGTCAGCGTGCACTGCCGGTTGCGGGGATCATGCCAGAGTTTGCGTCCCTCGGCGGACAGCCGCGTGACCCAGATGGGCAGCTGATGGCTGACCAGGACGGCTTCGGCACGGTCGCCGCCGAGCTCGACGGCGCGCAGCCGGGCGTCGGTGACTGCCTCCATGACACGCGCGGCCTGGGCCGCATACGGTTCACCCCAGGACGGCTTGAAAGGGTTGCACATCAGCGGCCAGTAGCGCGGGTTGCGCAGCCGGCTGGTGACGCCGGAGAGCCCCTCGAACTTGTTGGTGGCTTCCAGGATGCGCTCATCGGTGGTGATGCCCAGGCCGAGGGACGCCGCGATGGGAGCGGCGGTCTCCTGCGCCCGCGTCAGAGGCGAGGCGACGAGGTGAACGAGCTTGGCGCCGTCGTTCTTCTGCGCCTCAAAATAACCGGCAACGCGGCGGGCCATCTGCTGGCCAAGCTCGGAAAGGTGAAACTCCGGCAGGCGCCCGTAAAGGACTCCGTCGGGGTTGAAGACTTCTCCATGACGGACGAGGTGGATCGAGGCACGCGACATGTTCCTAAGTTTCGCAGAGTGAGCGCGCAGGACTAAATTCGTCACAATGGTTGAAGCTTGAACTAAACCGTGCGATAGTTGATGCAAATGCATGAACATGCAGCGGGGAGTCTCCCCGACATCTACCAGCATCAGGAGCACCTCATGATCCCCAGCGGACTCATCACCGGCACTTGGACCCTCGACGGCTCGCACAGCGAGATCGGTTTCACTGTCCGCCACGCCGGCATCAGCAAGGTGCGCGGCAACTTTGACGATGTCACCGCCGTGATGGAAATCGGCCCCTCCCTCGAGGATTCCACCATCAATGCCGTCATCCAGTCCGCGTCCTTCAATTCCAATGACGCCAACCGCGACGGCCACGTCAAGGGTGCCGATTTCTTCGACGTCGAGAAGTTCCCCGAGCTGACCTTCGCCGTCACCGGCATCGAAGGTTCCGGCGAGACCTACCGCGTGGCGGGCGACCTGACGATCAAGGGCACCACCCGCCCGGTTGTCCTGGAGACCGAATTCAACGGCGTGGCAGTGGACCCCTTCGGCGCAACCCGTGCCGGTTTCTCCGGCTCCACCGTCATCAGCCGCAAGGACTTTGGCCTGACCTGGAACGCCGCACTCGAAACCGGCGGAGTCCTGGTCGGCGACAAGGTGACCATCAGCGTGGACGCAGCCTTCGTGGCTGCCGCGTAACACAGGCATCACTCCCGCTCCGGCGGGCTGCAACGTAACACCCCGGCCTTTGGGACGGGGTGTTACGTTGTTTATGCTCCGGGATAGGCTGGAATGGATCTGATTGCTGTTCCCTGATCATTCCTTCCAGGAAGCAGTACCCGCACCAACGAGCAAGCAGGCGGCGATGAGTACTCCCCCGAATACCCCGGATCCCCGGGATCCGAACGTTCCCTCGAATCCCGGCGCAGCCGATGACCAGCCCAAGTACGGCCAGCGGCTTCCCCAGCCGCCGCAGTACGGGCAGGACCAGCCGTATCCCGCCTACGGCCAGCCGGGAACCCCCAATCAGCCCGGCCAGCATTCGTCCCCCTACGGGCAGCCGTATGGACAGCAGCCGTACGGACAGCCTTACGGGCAGCCGCAGAGCCCCTACGGATACCAGGCGCCGCAGCCATCCGGATATGCGTATCCGGGATCCGGCGGTCCGGTTCCGGGCATTAAGGGTCCGGCACCCCGGGAGGTTATGACGGGCTTCTGGCTCATCATCGCTGCCGGCATCGTGACCTTCCTGTCCATGATCATCACGGTGCTCTCCAGCGCTGAAGATCCGCTGGCCACGCTTCCTCCCGCGGACCGCCAGGACATGGAGGATGCCGGCGTCACCGCGGAGCTGATGCGCAGCTCGTTCCTGACCGTAGGTGTGGTGGTGGCGGTAATCGCCCTGCTGATCTACGTCCTGCTGGCTGTCCTGATCCGCAAGGGCAAGAACTGGGCACGGATTGTTGCCACAGTGTTCGCCGCGATATCCGCCGTCGGGCTGCTGCTGTCCCTGGTGACCGGAATCGCCTTCTCCTCGCCGCTGAACCTGCTGAACATGCTGGGCACATTGGCCGGAATCGCCGGCGTTTTCATGCTGTACCGCCCTGCGTCCCAGCCATATTTCCGCAGCCAGCCGCGTTTCGGACCCTACTGACGGACCTCCAAGGGAGCCGGAGCCGCTGCTGAGGCGGCACGCACCAAAAAAAGCCGGACCGTTTCCACGGACCGGCTTTTTTAGTGCCCGGGTCTCCCGGAGAGGGCCCGCAGTGGTCACAACAGCAGGGAAGCGGCGTAGCGTTTGATCTCCCGCTGGGATGGGCAGCCCATCCAGGCGCGGAGAGCGTATCCCTTTGGACGAAGGCGGCACCCGCGATGAGTTCCCTTCCTGCTTCCCCCAATCCACAAAAAACCCGTGTTTCCACCCTGGGCACCAAGGTGCGAACAATGATCACTGCACGCATCCGAACGGCGCGATCCGGCCCCAGGGAACCCGGCAGCGAGCCGGTGTCCGTGACCCGCCCCACGGAAAAACATCCGGCGCCGCCGGCACCCAGGCACAGAGAGCTGGCCGGCGTGGTGGTTCCCGATATGCCCTCTGCCGTCCCCGCTCCTGCTTTGCCTGCCCGTATTCCCTACAGCGAATGGAAGGGGCCGCGGCCGCGTGCCGTCCGGCTGGCCTTCGCCCTGATCCTGCTGGCGGGTTTCATCAGCCTTATCAGCGGGGTGCAGGCCGGCCGTGCACCGATCACTGAGCTGCCGCCCCTCGTTGTTCAGCTGGGAGAGCTGGGCGTTGACACCAGCGAGTACGCGGCTGCCCTGCAATTTATTGCCCTCGCCGCCGCACTGGTGGTCTTCGGCCTCTATCTGCTGTTCGCCTTCATGATCCGGGAAGGACGCAACTGGGCGCGGATCGGCGGCTCGGTGCTGGTTGCCGCAGCGCTCGTCGCGGCCTTCCTGAACGCCGCAGTTCCCCAGACGGTGGCCCTGCTGGTGGCTGCCGCAGGGCTTGCGCTGCTGTACCGGCGCGACTGCGCCAGGTACTTCCGGCCCCGGCGCAGCCAGTATCTCGGCGAGTCCTGACGGGAAGCACGACGACGGCGGCCGGCTACGTGCCCAGTCGCGCCCGGGCCTTCGCTGCTATTTCCGAAGCCTGGGCCCGCTGGGCGTGGTAGGCCAGGATCTGGAGCTCCGTGGCCATGTCCACCTTGCGCAGCTGGACATGGTCCGGAACCTGAAGCACCACGGGCGCGAAGCTCAGGATGCTGGTGATGCCGCTCTCGATGAGCCTGTCGCACAGTTCCTGGGCCACGTCAGCGGGAACAGAGAGCACCGCCATGTTGGCCCTCGTCCGTTGAACCACGCCCTCCAGGTCCTTCACGGGGCTTACCCGCAGCCAGCCGACTTCCTGGCCGATGACCATTTGGTCGGCGTCGAGCAGTGCCACCACTTCAAAGCCGCGCGATCCGAACCCCGGATACCCGGCAAGCGCTTTACCCAGGTGTCCGGCACCGACGATGGCGACCCTCCAGTTGCGTGTCAGCCCCAGTGCGGCCGAAATCTGGTCGCTCAGATACGAGACCTCGTAACCCACGCCCCGGGTGCCATAGGAGCCAAGGTAGGACAGGTCCTTGCGAAGTTTGGGAGAGTTCACTCCCGCAGCTTCGGCCAGTTCGTCGGAGGAGACACGCTCCACTCCGTCCGCCAGCAAGGCGCCCAGTGCACGCAGGTAAATGGTGAGGCGGGCCAGGGACGCAGGCGGAATATGCCGGTGGACAACTCCAGCCGGTGCGGGTTCCTCCGAAGTACTCACAGGTCTCGATCCGTTGCTGTTTTTTCCGGGCGCCAGGCTGCCAGAAGCCGGCGGATCCTTTTTTCATCAAGCTGCCAGAAGTCCCGCTGCACGCCGTCGATCAGAAGCACGGGAATCTCCTCGCCGAACCGGGACGTCAGGTCCTCGTCGCCCTCGATGGATTGTTCACGCCAGCTGATGGGCAGGTCCTTTTTGATTCGTTCAAGCACCGAGCGCGCATCCGCACACAGGTGGCATCCCGGACGCGTGAGCAGGAGGACATCCGGTGCAGCAGGTGATGAAGTCATACCTCTAAATTAGCCTCTGTAACGATTTCCCGTGCCGTATTTCGTCCGAGGGCACCGGACACAACTTTTTGCGTAGACTCGGGGTATGCCCAGAACCACCGCAGTACGAGCCGCCGAGCCCACGGCAGCGGCGGTCAAACCTGGCGGGGCTGCGTTCTTCGACGTCGACAACACCCTGATGCGCGGAGCAAGCCTCTTCCATGTGGGGCGCAAAATGTACCAGCGCAGGGTCTTCACGCTTCGCGAGGCGTTTGGCTTTGCCCGCAAGCAGCTGCGGTTCATGCTGCAGGGCGAGAATCTCAAGGACGTTCATTCGGTGCGTGACGCCGCGCTGACGCTGGCCACCGGCTTGGCTGCCTCGGATATCCGGATTCTGGGCGAAGAAGTCTATGACGAGATGATCGAATCCAAGATCTGGCCCGGAACCCGCGCCCTCACCGAACAGCACATGAAATCCGGCCGCCCCGTGTGGCTGGTCACCGGCACGCCCGTGGAAGTGGCCTCCGTAATTGCCGAACGGCTGCACCTGACCGGGGCTCTGGGAACGGTGAGCGAAATTGACGGCGGCCTGTACACCGGACGCCTGGTGGGCGAGTTCCTGCACGGTCCTGCCAAGGCCGAGGGCGTACGCGTCCTGGCGGAGAAAGAAAACCTCGACCTGCAGCAGTGCTGGGCATACAGCGATTCCTACAACGACGTTCCATTGCTCAGCATGGTCGGCCACCCCGTGGCCATCAACCCGGATGCACGGCTGCGCCGCCATGCCAGGGACCGTAACTGGACCATCTACGACTTCCGGTCCGGCCGCCGTGCCGCAACCCTGGGGCTGAAGGGTGCCACGGTGGCGGGAGGCGCGTACGGATTGTGGCGCGGTTTTTCCTGGGTCCGCTCCCGCTAGGGGTTCACCAGCTGCCCTGCCCTTAAATGACAAACCCGCCGGCCCAGAAGGGCGGCGGGCTTGTCCAGGAAAGATCCTGGTTACTTCTTGTTGCGACGCTGGTGGCGGGTCTTGCGAAGCAGCTTACGATGCTTCTTCTTTGCCATACGCTTGCGGCGCTTCTTAATTACTGAACCCACAGAGTCCTCACAAACTTGAAATAGTCAGACGCCGGCTCCAACGCTTTGGCACCGTTGGCACCCGCGTCGACACCGGCAGTTAATTGCCACGGTGTAAAACGTTCTTTAACAGGGTACCGCCTCGCCGCGGTATCCAGTGACAGTGCTACGCAGTGTCCGACCGGCGGTCCGTCACGGCATTTTTCAGCACCTGCTGGACCGCGGATTCGGGCACCCGGTAGGATCGCCCGAAACGGACTGCCGGCAGCTCACCGGAGTGCACCAGACGATACACGGTCATCTTGGACACACGCATGACGTCCGCGACTTCTGACACTGTCAGAAACCGAACGTCCGAGAAGTTTCCCTCGTCTGCCATATGCCTTTTGTTCCTTTGTTGAGGTGCAACAACCGGCTGCACGGCAGGTCGGTCCGGAAACGCGGACACCTGCCAGGAGGAATGTTGTCCGGTCTTCCACTCTAGTGTCTCAGGTCACTGCAGAGAAGTTGACAGGCCATCTTCACCGTTCGCTGCACCTTTTAGGCTGGACCGTGGACTGGCTCTGAGGCAGCCTCAGATGATGCCCTGGGCGAGCATGGCATCAGCCACCCGGACAAAACCGGTGATGTTCGCGCCCACCACGTAGTTTCCGGGGGAGCCGTATTTTTCCGCGGTCTGCGCGCAGTTGTCGTGGATGTTGACCATGATTTCCGTCAGACGGCGTTCGGTGTGTTCGAAGGACCATGAATCGCGGCTGGCGTTCTGCTGCATTTCCAGCGCCGAGGTGGCCACGCCGCCCGCATTGGCGGCCTTGCCCGGGCCGAACAGCACGCCGGCCTCCTGGAAGATCTCAATGGCTTCCGGAGTACAGGGCATGTTGGCACCTTCGGCCACCGCCAAGACGCCGGATTCCACCAGTGTCCGGGCGTCCGCTGCGTTCAACTCATTCTGGGTCGCGCAGGGCAGCGCCACCGTGGCGCCGGCGTTCCAGATCGAGCCGCCGGGAACGTAGGCGGCGGAGCTGCCCCGGCGCTTGGCGTAGTCGGTCATGCGGCCGCGCTCCACCTCCTTCACCTCGCGCAGCAGCGGCACATCAATGCCGGTTTCATCCACCACGTAGCCCTGGGAATCGGAGCACGCAATGACTGTTGCGCCGAGCGACTGTGCTTTCGCGATGGCGTTGATGGCCACGTTTCCGGAACCGGAAACAATGACGCGCTGTCCCTCCAGGCTCAGGTTGCGGGTCTTGAGCATTTCTTCCACAAACAGCACCACGCCAAAGCCGGTAGCTTCGGGACGCACCAGGGAACCGCCCCAGCCGGTACCCTTGCCGGTCAGTACTCCGGACTCGTAGCGGTTGGTGATGCGCTTGTACTGGCCGAACAAATAGCCGATTTCGCGGCCGCCCACACCAATGTCGCCGGCCGGAACGTCGGTGTACTCGCCGATGTGGCGGTACAGCTCGGTCATGAAGGACTGGCAGAAGCGCATGACCTCGGCGTCCGATTTGCCGCGCGGATCGAAATCGGATCCTCCTTTGCCCCCGCCGATGGGCATCCCGGTCAGGGCATTCTTGAAGATCTGCTCAAAACCGAGGAACTTAACGATGCCCAGGTAGACCGAAGGATGGAACCGCAGTCCGCCCTTGAACGGGCCGAGGGCCGAGTTGAACTCCACGCGGAAGCCCCGGTTGATCTGCACCTGGCCTTTGTCATCCACCCAGGGGACCCGGAAGATGATCTGGCGTTCCGGTTCGCAGATCCGCTCAAGGATGGCGGCTTCCCGGAACTCGGGGTGCTTCCGGAGGACCGGCTCCAAACTGTCGAAGACTTCGACTACGGCTTGGTGGAACTCGGTTTCGCCCGGATTGCGGCGAAAGACCTCGTCCCGGACGCTGATCAGTGTTGGGTCCATGGTGTGATGCTCCTTAGCGTATTCCCCCTTCTACGCTAGCGTTTGCAGGCCCGGCCTGCGATGTGTGACGGGGAAAGTCAGGCTAGGGGCGCCGGCGCCGGAACTTCGGGAACTGTCCCAGCAGGTCTGCAGCGCGTTCTGCGGCGCGGCCCACCGTGCGGCCCAGATGGGGTGCCAGGGCCGGATCCACGCCCGCCGGCACTGCCTCTGCACTGCCCGATTCCAGCCCGGCCGCTGCTGCTGCCGCTGCCGAACGGTGGTCTGCCGACGACGACGATCGGCCGGCGAAGAACTGCCTGCCCGGCTGCGACGGCAGGACCGATCCTGCGGCAACGGATGCCAGCCGGGGATCCGCGTTGGCGGCCGTTTGGAGCGACGGGAGGTCGAAGGCCCGCAGCCAGAGCACGATTTCCTCCAGCGGAGCCGTCTGCAGCGAGTAGTAGCGTTTTTGCCCCTCGGCCCGCATGGAGACCAGGCCCGCTTCGCGAAGGACCTTCAGGTGCTTCGACACCGTGGGCTGGCTTACTTCCAGTTCCTCCACGAGCGTGCCCACGGATTTGTCTCCGCTGCGCAGCGCTCCCAGCAGTTCACGGCGGGTGCCTTCCGCAATGACCGCAAAAACATCATCGATGACCATGATCCCCACTTTATCCGTTCCCCGGGAAAAGACAGGCTTCGGGGCGCGGGGGAAGATGACCCCTGCGTCCCGGCCTTCGGCAGCTAATCAAACCAGGGATCGAGTCCGTGCAGCGGAAAGACCTCTTTCCGGGTGGCCATCACTGTGCGGTCAATCTCGTCGTTGGGGTCGTATCCCACTTCCCAGGACCGCCACCAGAGGTCAACACCGTCGCCCATCAGCGGCGGGGAATCCTCTCCGTAGTGTTCCTTCACATAATTCCGCCAGGGCTCGGGAACCGGCGTGTTGCAGCGGACCCTGCCGTTGGCTGCCACGGACATCAGCAGGCTCCAGGAACGGGGAACCACGGACACCACGTTGTAGCCGCCGCCGCCGGTGGCTATCCACCGCCCCCCGCAGATGGTGTTGGCAAGGTCAGCAATGGACAGGGCCGCCTGCCGCTGGGTTTCAACGCTGAGCCGCAGGTTGGTCAGCGGGTCATGGAGATGGCTGTCACAGCCGTGTTGGCTGACGATGACTTCCGGCGCAAAGGCTTCGGCAAGCTGCGGAACCACGGCGTGGAAGGCCCGCAGCCACCCCGCGTCGGAGGTCCGGGCCGGCAGTGCCACGTTGACGGCGGTTCCTTCAGCGCCGGGGCCGCCGGTTTCATTGGCGAAACCGGTGCCCGGGAAGAGCGTCAGCCCGGTCTCATGCAGGGAAATGGTCATGACCCGCGGATCGTTCCAGAAGATGCTCTGGGTTCCGTCGCCGTGATGGGCGTCGACGTCGATATACAGGACCTTGCCGACGCCGTTGTCCAGCAGCCGGGCGATGGCGGCCGCGGCGTCGTTGTAGATGCAAAAGCCTGAGGCACGGTTGGCTGCCGCGTGATGCATTCCGCCGCCAAAATTTACCGCGTGCAGCACCTCGCCGGACAGAATCGCGTCCGCTGCTGCCAGGGATCCGCCCGCCAGTCGGGCGCTGGCCTCATGAATGCCCGCAAACGCGGGGTTGTCTTCGGTTCCGAGCCCGAACTTCTCGCTGGTCGCCGTGGGATCCGCACTGACGGCACGGACGCCGGCAATGTAGTCGCTGCCGTGGACGGTGCCCAGCTCCGCGTCGCTGGCAACGAAGGGCTCCCCCACTGACACGCCTGGCAGATCAAAGATTCCCAGCTCGCGGGCAAGCCTGGCGGTGAGGTCCAGGCGCAGCGGACTCATGGGATGTCCTGTGCCAAAGTTGTAGGCCAGCATGGACTCGTGCCAGATGATGCGGGTTGGCATGACCGGAAGACTCAGTCCGCGGTTGATCATGCTGAACAGGCTACGCGATGTGCGCGATACTTGGAGTTTGAACGCGGCCGCATTGGCCATGGTCCCCTGCTTCAGCGCTGCATCGGTGGTGTACTACTGTTGAGCACCGCGACCCCGCCTACTTTCACCTGTCACCAAGGAAACAAGCACGATTATGGCAACCATCCGGCAGCCCAGGGAATCCCGGGACCAGTTGCGGCTGCTCCGGCAGCTGCAGCCCGCAAAGGTGTTCTCCGGCCTGCGTGACTTCGTGGATGCCGTGGCCGCAGGCTCCCCCGCCCGGCTGGCCCTGATCGTCTTCGCGCTGGTCATCCTTTTATTCACGGCGTTGTTGTCCCTGCCCGCGTCTTCGAGCACCGGTCAGGTCACTCCTCTGCATGACGCTCTCTTCACCGCGGTGTCTGCTGTCTGCGTCACCGGCCTCACTGTTGTTTCCACCGCAACGCACTGGTCCGGCTTTGGCCAGGTCCTGATCCTGATTGCCATCCAGGTGGGCGGGTTGGGAATCCTGACCATGGCCTCCCTGCTGGCTCTTGCCGTCAACCGGCGGCTCGGAGTGCGCGGAAAGCTGATCGCCCAGGAAGGCATGAACACCGGCCGGCTTGGTGAAGTCGGTTCGCTGCTGCGCATCGTGGTCAGCACCACCGTGGCGATTGAATTAGTCCTGGCCGCTATTCTGGCCCCGCGGTTCATGATCCTGGGCGAATCTGCGGGCCAGGCCATCTGGCATGCGGTGTTCTACTCGGTGTCAGCCTTCAACAATGCCGGTTTCACACCGCACTCGGACGGCCTGGTGCCCTATGACGAGGACCTGTGGATCCTGGCCCCCCTGATGGTCGGGGTTTTCCTGGGCAGCCTGGGTTTCCCGGTCATCATGGTCCTGCTGCAGAACAGGCTGCACGTGCGCCGGTGGAACCTGCACACCAAGCTCACCCTGCTGGTCACCACCATCCTGCTGGTGGGCGGCAGCATCCTGTGGGGCGCCTTCGAATGGTTCAACAGCCGCACCATCGGAGACATGAACGTGGCGGACCGGATCCTCCATTCAGTCTTCGCATCCGTCATGACCCGTTCCGGCGGCTTCAGTCTGGTGAACATGTCCGACCTGGATGCCAGCACGCTGCTGATCACCGACATGCTGATGTTTGCCGGCGGCGGCTCGGCCTCCACCGCAGGCGGCATCAAGGTCACCACACTGGCCGTTATCTTCCTTGCCATCGTGGCTGAGGCCCGCGGAGATTCCGACGTCCGTGCCTTCGGCCGCACCATTGCCTACAGCGCCATGCGTGTGGCCATCTCCGTGGTCATCCTTGGTGCCACTATGGTGGCCGTGTCCACTGTCGCGCTGCTTGCGATCACGGGGGAAACGCTGCAACCGGTGCTGTTCGAGGTGATTTCCGCCTTTGCCACCTGCGGGTTGAGTATAGGACTGAGTGAAGCGCTGCCTCCGGAAGGCAAGTACCTGTTGTCAGCACTGATGTTCGCCGGCCGCGTAGGTACGATCACTCTTGCCGCAGCGCTGGCGATCCGGCAGCGCAGCACGCTGTACCACTACCCCGAAGAAAGGCCGATCATTGGCTGACAGACCAGCTCACAACGCTCCCGTCCTCGTTATCGGGCTGGGACGCTTTGGCTCCGCCACGGCCGAACAGCTGGTCAAGCAGGGCCGCGAGGTCCTGGCCATCGAACGGGATCCGGCCCTGGTCCAGAAGGCCTCGGGCATCCTCACCCATGTGGTGCAGGCCGATGCCACCAACATTGACGCCCTCAAGCAACTGGGCGCCCAGGACTTTTCCTCCGCCGTCGTTGGCGTGGGCACCTCCATCGAATCCAGCGTGCTGATCACCGTAAACCTGGTGGACCTGGGCATCGAGCACCTCTGGGTCAAGGCCATCACCTCGGCGCACGGCAAGATCCTGGCCCGTATCGGCGCCAACCACGTCATTTATCCGGAGGCCGACGCCGGCCGGCGCGCCGCGCACCTGGTGGGCGGCCGGATGCTGGACTTCATCGAGTTCGACGACGACTTCGCCATCGTGAAGATGTATCCGCCCCGGGAAACCCAGGGCTTCACCCTCGGCGAGTCCAACGTGCGTTCCAAATACGGCGTGACGGTGGTGGGGGTGAAGTCCCCGGGCGAGGACTTCACCTATGCCCGCGCAGATACCAAGGTTTCTTCCCGGGACATGCTCATCGTCTCCGGGCACGTGGATCTGCTCGAGCGGTTCGCCGCCCGGCCGTAGCGTTTCCCTGCACAGGACGCTCAGCCTCCCCGCGAACCGCCGGGTGTGCAGGTATGGCGGGGTCGCTGCCCTGCAGGCCCTCCCGGTGTGCAGGTATGGCGGCTTCCGACGCCGGCAACCCACCAGACCTGCACACCAGATGAGCCGGGCTCCGGGCAACCCACCAGATCTGCACACTGAAGGGGTCCGCCCGAAACCTCAGCCCCCGAATCCTCAGCCCCGGTGTTCTATTTTTTGGCCGAAAGTTCGGCGGTGATTTCAGCGGCACGTTCAGCGGCTGCCCGCGCCCCCCGTGCGATGACGCCGGGCAGGTCCTGCTCGTCGAAGCTCCGGATGGCCGCTTCCGTGGTCCCGTTGGGGCTGGTCACCCCGCGGCGCAGTGCTGTGGCATCGGCCCCGGGCTCGGCCAGCATGTAGCCGGCGCCGGCCACGGTGTCGCGGGCCAGCACTGCCGACAGCTCGGGGTCCAGGCCCAGTTCCACCCCGGCGCGGGCCATGGCCTCGGCGAGGTAGAAGGCATAGGCGGGGCCGGATCCGCTGACCGCAGAGACGGCGTCCACCTGCTCCTCGGGAACCTGCACCACCCGTCCGGTGGAGGCAAGCAGTTCGGCGGCCAGCGCCATGGTGGCCTCCGTGGCACTGGTTCCGGCGGAGATCGACACCACTCCGCGGCCCACCTTGGCCGGGGTGTTGGGCATGGACCGGATAACCGGCTGCCCGGTGGGAAGCCCCGCTTCCAGCATCTCCAGCGACACGGCGGCAGCCACGCTGATCACGACGGCGCCGCCCGGCAGCGCGGAGGAAATCTCGGCCAGCAGTGCTGCGACGCCCACCGGCTTCACCCCAATGATGACGACGTCGGCGCCGGCCACGGCAGTGCGGTTTGCTTCGGGGTCGTCATTGTTGGCCAGCACGGTGATCCCGTGGCGTTCACGCAGCTCAGCGGCCCGCTCGGGGCGCCGCACGGTGGCGGTCACCTGCGCGGCCGGCAGCCCGCCGGCGAGGATTCCGCTCAGGATGGCTTCGTTCATTGAGCCGCAGCCCAAAAAGGTCAGGTGGGTTTCTCCGGTATCCATATTCCCGATTCTGTCATGGCACGGCGCTGCCGGGTTCCGTGACGAGCAGGTCCGGAGAGGGGGCGCTACTCCGAAATCTGGCCCAGATTCATGCGGGCAAACTCCAGCGTCTGCTTCAGCTGGTCTTCCCGCTCCCCTGCACCCTTGGCCTTGCGGGTGCTCACTTCAATCGCCACCACCCCGGCGAATCCGGTTTCGCTTAGGTACTGCAGGGCCTCGGCGCAGCGCTGGGTGCCTTCGCCGGGCAGCATGTGCTCATCGCGCCCGTTGGGGGTGCCGTCGGTGAGGTGCACGTGGTGCAGCCGGGATCCCAGCTTGCGCAGTTCCTCATAGGAGTCCATGCCGGCAATAGCCGCGTGGGAGAAGTCCCAGGTGACGTGCTCATAGGGTTCGGGGATGGGGTTCCAATGCGGCAGGTAGGCCTTGGCCTCACGCCCGCGGACCCGCCACGGGTACATGTTTTCCACCGCAATGGTGACCCCGTACTGGTCTGCGATGTGCCGCACGCCCTCGGCAAAGTTCTCGGCATACCCGGACTGCCAGCGGAACGGTGGATGTGCCACCACCGTGGTGGCTCCGACTTCCGCGGCCATGGCGGCGGAGAGCTCAATCTTGGTCCAGGCCTTGCCCCACACCTGCTGGGTCAGCAGCAGGGTAGGCGCGTGGATGGCCAGGATGGGCTGTGAATAACGCTCGCTGAGTCCGTTCAGGGTTTCCGGGTTCTGGCTGTCGCTGTTGCCGGTAACCATGATTTCCACGCCGTCGTAGCCCAGATCATGGGCGATGGCGAAGGTGTCATGCACGGACAGCGGGTAGACGGAAGCGCTGGAGAGGGCCACTGGAATGACCTGGGCGCCGCTTTCGTCCACCGATGGAAACTGGGGTGAAATAGGCATTCAGTTGGACTTTCCGTAGATAAGGCTGCGTTCGGCTCCGGAGCCGGAACCCAGGACCTGAGGGATGCTCTCCGTTCGCGGACTGTCGGGAAGCGGCCCGTCCGATTCGAAGCGGAGAGTGTCGAAACGCTGCAGGATCAGCCCCTCGCGCAGTGCCCACGGGCAAATCTCCAACACCGGCAGGTCAAAGGCTTCCATCGCGGCATGGGCGGTCATGGCACCTGCCAGTACCTGGGCGGCACGGATCGGCGACACTCCGCCGAGGTTGCTGCGGTCATCGATGCTCATGGTCTCCAGCCGTTTGGTCCACAACCCCAAGTCTGTGCGCTCCAGGCGACGACGAACATAGGGGCCCGCTGCGGACGGCGCGGCGCCTGCAATACGGGCCAGCGACCGAAAGGTTTTGGACGTGCCCACGGCAAGGTCCGGCCGGCCCTGGAGTTCAAACTCAGCGGCAGCATCGCGGACCGCGCCACGGATGTATTTGCGCAGCTTCTTGATGCTTTTGGCAGTGGGCGGATCACCCGTCAGCCAGTCCCGGGTCAGGCGGCCGGCTCCCAGCGGCAGGGACAGCGCAGTTTCGGGCAGCTCGTCGGCGCCCTGCGCCATTTCAAAGGACCCGCCGCCAATGTCCAGGTCCAGCAACGTTCCTGCTCCCCACCCGTACCACCGGCGGACGGCCAGGAAGGTGAGGGACGCCTCCTCGGGCCCGCTGAGTTCACGCAGGTGGACACCGCTTTCGGCCTCGACCCGGGCCAGCACGGCCTCACCGTTGGCTGCCTCGCGGATGGCTGAGGTACAGAACGCCAGCAGGTCCTGGGCGCGGTGACGGCGGGCAAAGTCACCGGCCTCGGCAACGAAATTGATCAGCTCGCGCTGGCCCGCTTCGGTGATGGCGCCGTCGTCGTCCAGATGGGCGATCAGCGACAGCGGACGCTTATGGGAAGCGAACGGCACGGGCCGGGCACCCGGGTGCGCGTCCACCAGGAGGAGATGGACGGTGTTGGAGCCGATGTCGAGCACGCCTAATCGCATGACACCATTATCCGCTCCGAAAACGCAGCCGCTGCACACAGCGGCTGCGTCCGGGCCGGGATCCGCTTCGCTGCCGGAGCGGGCGGTTCGCCTACTTCTTCGCCGGTGTGCGCTTGCGGGCCGCGGGCTTGCGGGCGGCAGGCTTCTTGACCGGACCCTTTTCGCGCTTTTCCGCGAGCAGGTCAATGGCCTGCTCGCGGGTCAGCTCTTCAATGGCGGTGGACCGCGGAACCGTGATGTTGGTGATGCCGTCGGTGATGTACGGACCGAAGCGGCCGTCCTTGACCACAATGGGCTTTTCCGACACCGGATCCGTACCGAATTCGGCCAGCGGAGCCGCAGCCTGCCGGCCGCCGCGCTGCTTGGGCTGGGAGTAGATCTCCAGCGCCTGTTCCAGCGTGATGGTGAAGATTTCCTCCTCCGATCCGATCGAACGCGAGTCAGTGCCCTTTTTCAGGTACGGGCCGAAGCGTCCGTTCTGCACGGTGATCTCGTTGCCTTCGGCGTCGGTGCCCAGCACGCGCGGGAGCTTCATCAGCTTCAGCGCTTCCTCAAGCGTGACGGTGTCCACGCTCATGGATTTGAACAGCGACCCGGTGCGCGGCTTCTGCTTCACGGGCTTCTTCGGCGGCTTGGGCTTGCCGTTCTTGTAATACTCCACCGGCTGGTTCGCCAGTTCCTCGGCGGTGACCTCGGGGATCAGCTCAATTACGTACGGTCCGTAGCGGCCGTTGCGGGCCACGATGGTGCGTCCCGTTTCCGGGTCCTCGCCCAGGACACGTTCTTCCGGTCCGGCCGTCTCCATCAGTTCGATCGCCTTTTCGGCGGTCAGCTCATCCGGAGCCAGGTCTTCGGGAACGTTGGCGCGCTCGGGTTCGGTGCCTTCCGGGGCGTCAGCGGGCAGCGGGCGTTCCAGGTAGGGGCCGAACTTGCCCACGCGCAGGACGATTCCCGGTGCAATCTCGATCGAGTTGATCGCCTTGGCATCGATCTCGCCGAGGTCGTTCACGATCGTGTGCAGGCCGGTGTCCACGCGGTCACCGTAGTAGAACTGGTTCAGCCACTCCACGCGGCCGGCCTCGCCGCGGGCAATGCGGTCCAGGTCCTCTTCCAGTTCGGCGGTGAAGTCATAGTCCACGTAGTCCGTGAAGTGCTCTTCCAGCAGGCGGACCACGGAGAAGGCGATCCAGCTCGGCACCAGTGCCTGGCCGCGGTTGGTGACATAGCCGCGGTCCATGATGGTGGAGATGGTGGCGGCGTAGGTGGACGGGCGGCCGATGCCGAGTTCTTCAAGCACCTTCACCAGCGAGGCTTCGGTGTAGCGCGGCGGCGGGGACGTCTCGTGTCCGACGGCGTTCAGCTCGGCGGCCGTGAGGACGTCGTCGGCCTTCAGGACCGGCAGGCGTGCGCCGTCGGTGCCTTCGGCGTCGTCGTCGCGGACGGCGTCGCGGCCCTCCTCGTAGGCGGCCATGAAACCGCGGAACGTGATGACGGTGCCGGAGGCGGAGAATTCGGCGTCCCGGCCGTCGGACGCCACAGCGCCGAGGCGGACGGACGCCGTGGAGCCCTTGGCGTCAGCCATCTGGGAGGCGACGGTGCGCTTCCAGATCAGTTCGTAGAGCTTGAATTCGTCGCCGCGCAGCGAGGACGCCACCTGCGCCGGAGTCCGGAAGGAGTCACCGGCGGGGCGGATGGCCTCGTGGGCTTCCTGCGCGTTCTTGGACTTGCCCTTGTACACGCGGCGCGCTTCGGGCACATACTCGGGGCCGTACAGTTCCGAGGCCTGGCGGCGGGCGGCGTTGATCGCCTGGTCCGACAGTGCGGGCGAATCGGTACGCATATAGGTGATGTAGCCGTTTTCATACAGCCGCTGGGCCACCTGCATGGTCACCTTGGAGGAATAGCGCAGCTTGCGGCCGGCCTCCTGCTGCAGGGTGGAGGTGGTGAACGGGGCGGCCGGACGGCGGGTGTACGGCTTTGTGTCCACTGAGCGGACAGTGAACGACGACGATTCCAGGTTCGCTGCCAGCGAGGTGGCTGCCGCTTCGTCCAGGTGGGCAACGGCCTTGCCCTTGAGCTCGCCTAGGTCGCTGAAGTCCTTGCCGGTGGCGACGCGGGCGCCGTCCACGGAGACCAGCTTGGCCTTGAAGGATTCGGCCGCTCCGGTGGCAAAGGTTCCCAGCAGGTCCCAGTAAGAGGCGGTCCGGAATGACATGCGTTCGCGTTCACGTTCCACGACCAGGCGGGTAGCCACGGACTGCACCCGGCCGGCGGACAGGCCGCGTGCCACCTTGCGCCAAAGGACGGGAGAGATTTCGTAGCCGTAAAGGCGGTCCAGGATGCGGCGGGTTTCCTGCGCGTCCACCATGGCCACGTCGACGTCGCGCATTTCCAGCAGGGCGCGCTGGATGGCTTCCTTGGTGATTTCGGGGAAGGTCAGGCGGTGAACGGGAACCTTGGGCTTGAGCACCTGCAACAGATGCCAGGCAATGGCTTCGCCTTCGCGGTCACCGTCAGTTGCGAGGTAAAGCTCGTCGGCGTCTTTCAGGGCAGCCTTGAGTTCGGCAACCTTCTTCTTCTTGTCCGTGGACACCACGTAATACGGCTCGAAGTCGTTGTCCAGGTCAACCGCGAACTTGCCCACGGCCGTCTTCTTCAACTCGGCCGGCAGGTCCGACGGCTGCGGCAGATCCCGGATATGACCCATTGAAGCCGTCACCTCGAAGCCCTCGCCCAAATAAGCGGCAATGGTCTTGCCCTTGGCGGGAGACTCGACAATGACTAACTTCTTGCCGGTCTTCTTGTCCGTCGCCTTAACTGGCACTGTTCTCCTACGTACGAAGGTGGTTCAAAAGTATGGGTTGTTGTGTCCGGGCTCTGGTCCCTGGACCGCTACATCCTCAGACAGTATGCGGGATGCCCCAGCACTAGGGTAACCGCATTGAATGGGAGTTGCTGACGATAGGACCGAAAAGCCGAACGTCCCCCGGCGGCCGTTAACTGGCAGCGGGAACCAGGAAACCGTCCAGCACCAGGTTGCGGACCTCGGCTTCCAGTCCGGCGGCAAACTCCGGTTCCGGGCGCTCCAGCAGCACTGCAAGCGCCCCGATAATCTGCCCCACGGACAGTTCCCCGTCACTGGCGGAGACAAAGCCGGTCAGCTCCGTGCTCATCAAATTGGTGCGCCGCAGCCCCGCTCCCTGACGCAGCAGGATGACGCCGGGATGTTCGGCACCGGGCCGTGAGTGACGTTCCTCGGTGACGTCGTCGGCTACCTCCAGGTGCGCGTTCTCCAGCGAGGGGAGCGCTGCGAGCCAGTCAAAACGCCCGACGGCGGCGCCAAGGTGCGGTCCAACGGGTTGTTCCAGCGGATGGGTGATCTCCTCAAACCGCCGCAGCGGTGCGGCTCCCGGCACGGGCCGGCGGCGCAGGAAGATGGATCCGAAGCCGATGGCCCGCACCCGGCGGGAGGCGAAATCCTCAAGGTAGGCGGCGTAGGAGTCCAAATATTCGGCACGGTTCCGGTTCTCTGCGGCGTCTCGCAGCCACATTTCCGCGTATTCGGCGGGCTCCAGGATTTCGCGCTGGATCACCCACGCATCTGTTTCCGGCGGCAGCCAGGACTCCAGCCGCGAGGACCAGTTCCGGGACCCGGTTTCCTGCGTTTCACGAAGCTCACTGTTGGCAAGATCACTCTCCTGGATCTCCCAGTTGCCCAGCATTTGCGCCGTGCCGCCGGGAACCAGGACATCCTGAAGGGTGCGCACAAGGGTGGCTACGATTTCATCTCCGGCCAGGCCGCCGTCGCGGTAGGTGAAGCGGTCCTCCGCGTTCTCGGCCCGGGTGCGGGGCGTAATCACGAACGGCGGGTTGGACACCACCAGGTCAAACTGCTCTCCGGCGACCGGTTCCAGCAGGCTGCCCATGCGCAGTGCCACCCGCTTGCCAAGGTGCTGCGGATCCAGGTCCAGGGCGCGGGCATTCAGCAGCAGATTGAAGCGGGTGAATGCGAGCGCCCGTTCCGAAATATCCGTTGCCGTGACATGCCGGGCATGGCGGAGAAGGTGGAAGGCCTGGATGCCGCAGCCGGTGCCCAGGTCCAAGGCCCGCTCCACCGGGCGGCGGATGGTGAGCTGAGCCAAGCTCAGCGAGGCCTGACCGATGCCCAGCACGTGGTCATGCCGGAGGACTCCCGGACGCTGATGTGCACCCAAATCGCTGGCCACCCAGAGGTCCACGCCGTCGGCGTCGTCGTCGATTTCATACGGCCGAAGGTCGACCGCTGCGCGGAACGTTCCGTTCGGCACGGCCTCGGCCAGTCCCAGCGCCAGCAGCCCCCGGGTGCCGGCCCGCGGCAGTGCGGCGTCCAGCGGTTCAGCGTCCACCTCTTCCCCGGCCAGCCACAGCCGGATCAGGACGGAAACCGGATCCGGTTCCGCCTTGGCCGTCTCTTCACGGCAGCGCAGGATCGCAGGCACCAGCTGATCGCGGCCCAAGGCGGCAGCGGCGGACTCCCCCAGGAAGTCCGCCACTCCGTCCACCGTGTAGCGTGCCTCCGCCAAATCCGCGGCCAGGGCCTGGAGCAGGGGAAGGTCGGAACTCTGGGGTGCATCCGGTACACCGGCAAAATCAGTCACTCCCCCAGTTTATGGCTGGCCCGCCGGGCGTCCGGACACAGGGATTCCGCTAAGAAGCAGAAACCTCCTCCAGCTCGCCGCGTCCGGCGGACACCGGTTCGGCCGTCCGCCCGGCCGCGTGCCGTGCCGCCAAGTAGCCGAAGACCGCAGCCGGGGCAATGGTGGCGCCGGCACCGGGATACGTCCTGCCCATGACCGAGGCGGTGGTGTTCCCGGCTGCATACAGGCCCTCGATGACCGACCCGTCTTCGCGGAGCACCCGGGCATCCGGATCCGTCACCAGTCCGCCCTTGGTGCCGAGGTCCCCCGGGTAGAGCCGGACAGCGGTGAACGGTCCTTTTTCCAGCGCACCCAGGTTGGGGTTGGGCTTCACTCCGGGATCGCCGTAGTAATTGTCATAGGCGGTGTTGCCCCGGCCAAAGTCCTCATCCACGCCGGTGCGGGCGAAACCGTTGAACCGCTGCACCGTGGCCGCCAGGGCCGCCGCCGGGACGTTCATTTTTTCGGCCAGCTCTTCCACCGTGTCAGCCTGCAGCAGCAGGCCTTCGGCCGCCCATTTCTTCTTCCCCACCATGATGGCCGAGAACAGGTAGCGCCGCCGGTGCCGGGCTTCCATCACCAACCAGGACGGATTGGCCGTCACGGTCTGGTTGCGTTCGAGCATGTGGTGGCCAAAGTCCACATAGGATTCGGATTCGTTCAGGTACCGCTGGCCGGACGAGTCCACCACCAGCGAATGGGGCATGGAGCGCTCGGCCAGCGAGAAGGCGACGCCGCCGCCGGGGGCCACCGTGGACGGCCCCCACCAGGCGTCATCCATGAGTGCCAGGGCTGCGCCGCGCTGGGCCGCCAGGTCAATGACGTCGCCCTGGTCACCCTCGGGCGCGGAAGAGTATTCCTGCTCCAGCCCGTGATACTTTTTGCGCCATTGCGCATTGCGGGCGAAACCGCCGGCTCCCAGCACCACGCCCTTCCGTGTCCGGATCCGCACGCTGCGCCCGCGGCGGGTAACAACGGCACCCACCACCGCGCCGTCGTCGTCCTGGATCAGGTCGATCAGGGGCGAGGACAGCCACACAGGGGTCTGCTGCTGGCGCACAATGTGCATGAGCGAGGAGGACAGTGCGCCGCCCAGCCCATACAGCCGCTTGCCGCGGGCGAGGCCGCCCAAAGTGCGGAAGACGAAGCGCGCGCCGCGGATAAAGCCGCTGGGCGTGGACCAGGCGCGGGAGAGTTCCCAGACGTCGTCAGTCATCAGCGGCACGGGAACGCCGGACTTGGCGGCGCGCGACTGCTTGAACCAGGTTCCCAGCACCTTGGTGTCGAACGGGCGGACCTCCAGGGAGCGGCCGATCATGCCGCCGGGTTTGTCCGGGTAATAATCCGGATAGTCCTTGGACCGCATCCACTGCACGCCCAGGGCGCCCAGCATGGTGACGACGTCGGGAACGGCATGCAGGAAGGCCAGCTTGCGCTCTCGGGAGGACACCGGGCCGACGTCGTCGATCACCGTTTCCATGTAGGTGAGGGCCTTTTCCGTGCTGTCAGGCACACCTGCCCTGGCCATCAGCGGGTTGTTGGGCATCCACATCCCGCCGCCGGAAACGGCGGTGGTGCCGCCCCAGACGTCGGTGCTTTCCACCACCAGCACGTCCAGTTCATCCTCGGCGGCGGTGATCGCGGCCGTCAGTGCAGCCGCGCCGGTACCCACCACCAGGACGTCGACAATCCGGTCCCAGTCCTCCCCTGCCGGTGTTCCTGCCTGCGCACTGCCGGTGTTTTCCTTGTGCTCCTGTGCCATGGCCTGCTCCCCCTATGGGTCTGCGTTCCCCGGACGACGGTGTCCGGGGTGAAACGCACGCTACAGGTGGAGGGCACAACAGGCCAGAGGCACACAGCGTCCCTACTCGGTGCAGCCGTCAGGGCAGCGCAGCGTCGAAGGGTCCGCGGCGCACTCAGCGCAGTACAGGGTGAGCTTGCGGCAGGAGGGATTGGAGCAGTTCTCGAACTTGCTGGTGGGTGCGTCGCAGCGCACGCACTTCCCGATCGTGGCCGCGTCCTCGGTGAACTCGGTGTGCATCCGCTTGTCGAACACATACAGGGACCCTTCCCAAAGTCCTTTGTCCCCGTAGGCCTCGCCGTAACGGACAATCCCGCCCTGCATTTGGTAGACCTCTTTGAAGCCGCGGTTGATCATCAGGGAGGACAGCACCTCGCACCGGATGCCGCCGGTGCAGTAGGTGACCACGGGCTTGTCCTTCAGCTCGTCGTACTTCCCTGAATCCAGTTCGGCGATGAAGTCGTGGGTGGTGGAAACATCGGGCACCACGGCGCCCTTGAATTTGCCGATCTGCGCCTCGAAGGCGTTCCGGCCGTCAAAGAAGACCACCTCCTCGCCGCCGGCCTTCTTTTCCTCCACCAGCTCGTGCAGTTCCTCGGGCCGCAGGTGGGTGCCCCCGCCCACCACGCCGTTCTCATCCACTTTGAGCTCGCCGGGGGCGCCGAAGCTGACGATTTCGTCGCGGACCTTGACGCTCAGGCGCGGAAAGTCCTCGGCTCCGCCTTCGGAGTACTTGATGTCCATCTTCTTGAAGGCCGGATACTCCCGGGTCGCCTTTACATACGCCTTCACGGCGCTGAGCTCGCCGCCCACGGTTCCGTTGATGCCGTCACGCGAGATGAGGATCCGTCCGCGCAGCCCCAGTTTTTCGCAGAGGGTGCGCTGCCACAGGCGGATCGCCTCCGGATCGGAGAGGGGCGTGAAGGCGTAATACAGTGCAATTCGATTCATGGCCACTCATTAAGGGTAGACCGGAGCGGGACGCTGAATTTCATCAGCGCACATACCTTTCGCCTCCCGGCGCCGCTAGTGTTCATTCATGAGAGTGCTGAATGACGATTTGCTTGAAACCTGGGTGACCGGCTGGTCCCGGGCACGCGGTTACCAGACACGGCGCGAAGGCCGTTTTCCTGCGGTGCTGCTGCATGACAAAACGAACGACTGGGAGTACTTCGCACTGGAGCCTTCCCCCGATGAGTTTGCCGCACTCGCGTCCTCCGCCCGGATGAGTCCGGAACGGCTGTTCACGATCGTCACCGAACGAGTGAATGAAACCCGCGGCACTGCCCTCGTTTACGGTCTCAACGTCCGGTCAACGGACGAGGTTTTCATGACCATGGACATGATCGGACAGGACATCGAGGATCCACGGCCCCTGGACGGGTTTGACTGTGAAACCCAGCGCAGCGGCACAGTGGGAACTGTCACGGTCACGGCCGGGGGCGAGCTCGCGGCAAGCGGCAGCGTTGCCATCGTGGACGATACGGCGGTCTACGACCGCATCGTCACGGAGCCCGGCTACCGCCGGCGCGGGCTGGGCAGTTATGTGATGCGGGCGCTGACCGCTGTGGCCCTGGAGCACGACGTCGATGCCGGGCTGCTGGTGGCCACCGCCGACGGATTGGAGCTGTACCGATACCTAGGTTGGGAGAACGTGGCCAGCGTGGTGATGTTCGAGCCGAAGCTGTAGTCCCGGGAAGAAACCGCCCGCAGTTCAGCCTGCGGCTGAGCGGGCGGTTTGGACTGCGGCCGTCCCGCCGCCCGGTGGGAGAATTGCACAGTGGCCCTACATGATTCCCTGATCCCCCTGCTCGGCTCCGGCGCCGACCCGGAACAGTTGGTGCATGTCCACGAAATCCCGGCCCGGCAGGCTGTTCCGGTTCCGTGGCCGGACTGGGCACACCCCGACGTCGTCGCCGCCTACGGCACGGTGGGCGTCCACGAACCCTGGCGCCATCAGATTGAAGCCGCGGAGGCTGCGCACTCGGGGCGGCACACGATCATTTCCACCGGCACCGCCTCGGGAAAATCCCTGGCGTACCTGCTGCCGGTGCTGGATGAGATCCACCGCACCGCACTGGATGACCGGGTCACCCTGGAGCCGACCGGGTCGGTGGCCCTGTATCTGGCCCCCACCAAAGCGCTGGCCGCCGACCAGCTCTCCGCCGTGAACGCGCTGAACCTTCCCACGGTGCGCGCTGAAACATACGACGGCGACACCGACACCGGCGCCCGGCGCTGGATCCGGGACCATGCCAACCTGGTGCTCGCCAACCCGGACATGCTGCACTTCGGGGTACTGCCCAACCATGCGTGGTGGGCGAGGTTCTTCCGCCGCCTCAAGTACGTCATCATCGATGAGGCCCACAGCTACCGCGGCGTGTTCGGCTCCAATGTAGCCAACCTCATGCGCCGGCTGCGCCGGATCTGCCGCTACTACGGCGCCGATCCGGTGTTCATCGGTGCGTCCGCCACGTCGGCGGACCCGGCTTCCTCCTTCGGGCGGCTCATCGGCGGCGAAGTCACGGCCATCACGCGGGATGCCTCTCCGCACGGAGCCACCACCGTGGCCCTCTGGGAACCGCAGCTCACCGAGCTCAAGGGCGAAAACGGGGTGCGCTCCCGCCGGACCGTGATCGCGGAAACCTCGGACCTGCTGGCGAATCTGGTGGCCGCACAGGTCCGCACCATTGCCTTCATCAAGTCCCGGCGCGGCGCCGAAACCATTGCCACCATCACCCGGCGGCTGCTGGACGAGGTGCATCCTTCCCTGCCGGACCGCGTGGCGGCGTATCGGTCCGGGTACCTGCCCGAGGAACGCCGCGAGCTGGAACGAAGGCTGCGCAGCGGCGAGCTGCTGGGAATCTCCAGCACCTCCGCACTGGAGCTGGGCATCGACATTTCCGGGCTGGACGCCGTCCTGGTGGCCGGCTGGCCCGGCACCCGTGCTTCCCTGTTCCAGCAAATCGGCCGGGCCGGACGGTCCGGACAGGACGCACTGGCTGCCTTTGTGGCCAGCGATGATCCGCTGGACACCTACCTGGTGCACCATCCGGAGGCGATCTTCGACATGTCGGTGGAAGCCACCGTCTTCGACCCGTCGAATCCCTACGTCCTGGGACCGCACCTCTGCGCCGCCGCCGCTGAAATCCCGCTGACCCCGGACGAGCGGGAGCTCTTCGGCCCCACCGCTGCCGGGCTGCTGGATTCCCTGGTGGAACAGGGCTACCTGCGCCGACGGCCCTCCGGCTGGTTCTGGACGCATTCCGAAAGCGCCGCGGCCATGGTGAACCTGCGCGCCGACGGCGGCGGGCCGATCAATATCGTGGAGTCCGACACCGGCATGCTGCTGGGCACCATGGACTCCCCGCAGAGCCAGTACCAGGCCCACACCGGTGCGGTGTACGTCCATCAGGGACAAACCTTCATGGTGGATGAGCTCAACGAGGCGGACCACTGCGCCATGGTCACCCGCGGCAACCCCGAGTTCTACACCCAGGCCCGGGACGTCACCCAGATCGAGGTGATCGAGACCGAGCGGACCTCGCAGTGGGGCGAGATCCAGGTGTGCTTCGGCACCGTCAAGGTCACCACCCAGGTGGTCTCCTTCCAGCGAAAGGCCCTGATCTCCAACGAGATCCTGGGCGAGGAACCACTGGAACTCGAAGCCAAGGAACTGTTCACCAAGGCCGTCTGGTTCGTCATCGACGAGCACCTCCTCACAGGTGCCGGGCTGATTCCGGCGGACTTCCCCGGCGCCCTGCATGCCGCCGAGCACGCCTCCATCGGGATGCTGCCGCTGATCGCCACCTCCGACCGGTGGGATATCGGCGGTGTTTCCACCGCCCTGCACGCGGACACCGAGAAGCCCACGATCTTCGTGTACGACGGGCACCCCGGCGGTGCCGGCTTTGCCGAACGGGCCTATGAAGCCGCCGAGCTGTGGCTGACTGCCACGCGCGACGCGATCCGTGCCTGCGAGTGCGAGCGCGGCTGCCCGTCCTGCGTGCAGTCGCCCAAGTGCGGGAACAAGAACAATCCGCTGTCCAAGGCCGGGGCGGTGACCCTGCTGCAGGTGCTGCTGGACAACGCCCGCAACAGGGAAACCGAAACCGGCGGATTCCTGGATCCTGCCGCTGCCGCCCGGCACTCGGGCTAAACACGGACGTCGCGGCACACGGACGTTCACGGCGGCGGCCCCGCCCTGGCCTGACCCGTGGCAGAACTCATCAGCAGCGGAACCCGCACTTCCGTTTCCACCTGCACACTCTGGTCTCCGGCATCCACCGTGCACCCGGTCAGCACGGCACGGTTGCGGGCAGCGACCTCCCCGGCCGCACTGCACGGATCCCCGGGCCGGAGTTCCCGCACGGCATCCGCGGCGGCCAGCGCCGCGAGGTCGGCCGCGGTGGCCGCCCTGGTTGCCGCCACCGTGGTCTGCAGCAGCAGCAGAACAGCCCCGCACAGGACCAGCAGCAGTAGGCCGGCCCCGAGCATCAGCACGGTTCCGGCTCCCCGCTCGGACATTCCTCCTTTCCCGCTCAGCCCACGGGCGGTCTGTTGGCCCACGGGCGGCCCTCCCTCCTGGTTGTTTGCCGCTGGTTGCATACCGCTGGTTTGGTGTTCCGAACTTCGCGTCCCGCGGTGTTCTAGCCGCCCGGCGCCAGGGACTCCGGAAGAACAGCTGCCGTGGCGGTCACTTCCAACGGCAGCAGGTCAAGCAACGGAGCTGCGACCGACGACCTGACTTCCACCTGCATCCACTCCCCGTTCACCGAGACGGCTATCAGGGCATTGGGGCCGGCGATCCTCCTGGCGGCGTCCTCCGCCTCCGCACCGCTTCCGCGCATGAGTTCACGGGCCGCAGCACGCGCGGCTTCCTCGACGCGGAGCTGGGTGGCTCCCGCCGCCACCCCCGTGAGGACGGCGGCCAGGAGTAGAACCACCGCGGGCAGGCCGACGGCCAATTCCGCCGTGACTGCTCCCCGAGCGGCTGTGTCGAGCGGCCCCGCCCGTTTCACCTCCTACCCCAGGGTGAGCGCACTGCGGATCAAGCCCATCAGCAGCGTACGGACCTCCCCGCTGCCCAGGACCGCCACAAGCAGGGCGGCGAAGGCCACGGCCGCCAGGGTGGCGATGGCATATTCGGCGGTCGCCATTCCCGCTTCCCGGTCTCGGATGCTTATGCGGCGGCGGGCTGCTTTGTCGACCGGAAACGGATACACGTTCTCCGGTGGCTGAGGATAGAGGACGGTCACCGGCGCATCCGTCTCGTAGCTCGGTTCGCCGCTGTAGCTTCGGCCGCGCTGGGCGGTGGTAACGGATCTGCTTAGACCTGGCATGGTTCCTCCTGTTGTGATTGCTGCGACCTGTAACTGCTCCGCTGTTGTGGCGGTGATCCGATCCTTCAGTGGCCGGAACCTTGGAACCAGACGCAAGGCTGCCGTTCCGGACAACGGCCGCTGCCAAGTCGGCTGTGGAGGATGGGAATGACCCGGAAGCATGTGGCTACGGAAAGGATGGAAGAAGGGACAGCAGCAGCGGCACTACCGACAGAGCCACGAATGCCGGCAGCGCACACAGTCCCAGCGGCACCACCAGCCGCACCCCGAGCGCGGCAGCCCGGCGTTCCGCCTCCCGGGACCGGCGGCGCCGGATTTGAGCCGCCTCCGCAAGCAGGACGGCGGCGGAAGGGGCACCGGTGGTTGCGGCAAACCTCAGGGCCTTCCGCAGATGGGTTGCCGGCGCGGGCAGTCCGACCGGGCCGGGGGAGGCCAGTTCCCATGCCGCGGCCCACGGAGCGCCCAGTTCCAACCCTGCCTGCACCCGGCGCAGACACCTTGAGGTTTTCGGATCCACGACATCAGCCAGCACGGCAAGTGCCTGAAGCAACGGCTGTCCGGCTTCGAGCATGGCGGCCACGAGATCCAGCATCAGGGCCGGATCATCGATGCCAATGCCAACGTTCACGGAGTGTCCCGGTTTGTTTCCGGGCAGAGTGTTGCCGTTCAAGGCACTGTGCGGGCCGGATCCAGTTGGCAGCGTCAATTCCGCTGCGCTCCGCCCCGGCAGCAAAAGCAAGAGGCTTGCCGCGGCAAGAAGTGCGGCCACCAAAGCGGGGGCCATCAGGTGCCCGCCGCCTGCCGTACCAGTGCGCGAGACCAGAACCTGCCAACCAGTGACAACGCAACACCCGCTGCCCCGGCCAGCCATCCCGCCGGGCTCCCCAGCAGCACCCCCACCGGATCGGCACCCAGCAGATACCCCAGTCCCAGCCCGCCCACCGGCAACCAGGTCAGCAGCCGGACGGTGGCCTGCGGTCCAGCCATGGCGGTCTCACGAGCTGCCTGATGATCCAAGCCGCGCTCAAGCTGAGCGGCGTACCGGCCCAGGACACCTGCCAGCGGTGCCCCGCTGCGCTCCGAGACACAGACACACGCTGCCAGCTCGGTCCAGAGCCCGGTCAGTGATTCAGCGCTCCGGCTCCCGTGTCCCTGCCGGCCTGTCCCGGTTGCCCCGGTAACTGACTGAGCCGCGACTCGGAAAACAGGTACGGGGCTGAGCCCCAGGGACGTCGCCTGGGCGGCGGCGTCGAGGACGGGCAGCACCTGCGCTGCCATCGACCCGGCGCGTCCCCTGCCGTCGTCGAAATAGTCATCGAAATATAGGGAAGCAGCATCCGCCCACAGCTGGTGGGGTGCCCGTCCAGCGGTGAGCAGGCCGGTGAGCTGATGGATGAGGAGCGGCGCATCCTGCAGCGCCGGATCCGGACGGGACCTGGGCAGCCGGCGCAGAATTGACCGGCGCGGGTGCCCGGTCCCTGGCCGCCCCTGCTCTGAGGCCCGGAGGCCAGCGACCGGAGAAAGCTGCACCGGGGTGCGGGAAGGCGGCAGCAGGAGCACCGCCGACAGCCCAAGCAGCACGGCAATCCAGAGACCGGTCATGAAGCGGATGTTTCCGGCGCCTGGTCCGCACCGATCCGCCGCTGAAGTGCCGCCCATCCTTCGCCGTGCCGTCCGGCAGCACCTGGTGGCAGCAACGGCAGCAGCGCCGGCACTGCCAGCAGCCGCCCGTCTGCCGATGCCGTGATCACTGCGATTTCCGCAACCCGCCGGCCGGCGGTGTCGCGGGCCAAATGCACCACCACGTCCAGGGCGCTGGCTGCCTGCAGATTGACCGCGGCGCTGCTCATCCCGGCGAGCGCCCCGAGAGCCGCCAGCCGGGCGGGAACGCTGGCAGCGGAGTTGGCATGGATGGTGCCGCCTGCGCCGTCGTGTCCGGTGTTCATGGCAGCCAGAAGCTCACGGACCTCGGCGCCGCGGCACTCCCCCACAATCAGCCGGTCCGGCCGCATCCTCAGAGCCTGCCGGACCAGTTCGGCCTGGTCCACTGTGCCGGCCCCCTCCACGTTTCCATGCCGGCTCTGCAGTCCCACAACATGAGGATGGCGCGGGTCCAGCTCAGCGGCGTCCTCCACGAGCACCAGCCGTTCATGCGGTTTGCTCAGCGACAGCAGGGTGGAGAGCAGCGTGGTTTTCCCCGTTCCCGTGGCCCCGCTGATCAGGAAGTTCAGGCGGCACGCGATGATGCGCCGAAGCACCGCGGCGCTCTCAGGATCCAGCGTTCCACCGGCCTGCAGTTCCGACAGCGTGAAGGTGAGCGTGCGCCGGATGCGGATGGAGAGCAGTGTGGAACCGGTGGAGACCGGACGCAGCACCGCATGGACACGGTAGCCGCGCAGCTGCACATCCACACACGGGTTGGAGTCATCCAGCCGCCGTCCGCCTGCCGCAATGAGCCGGGCCGCAAGGCCTTGAACCTCTGCATCGGAGCTGAACCGCAGCCCGGTCAGTTCCAGCCCGTGTCCGCTGTCCACCCACACCCGGTCCGGACCGTTCACCAAGATGTCGCTGATCCCGGGCAGCAGCGCCAATTCCTGGAGCGGGCCCAGCCCCTGCAGTTCCGCCTGTACCCGGTCAACAGCGCGCAGGGCACCCTCGGCACCCAGCAGCCGTCCGCTGGAGTGCACTGCAGCCGCCAAGCGCGCGGCAGTAACCGGCTCCCCGTCGTCCAACATCCTCCGCCGGACCTCCCGCACCATCGGAGAATCGCCTGCGCGAGGCGCCGGCTGATCCGAGGGCAGGCCACGGGCGGCGCGGCGGCCCGTCTGGCCGCTCATCTCGACGGCCTTTTCATCGCGGAGGCCGGAACAGGCAGTTCCGCGGCAAACCGTTCCACCAACTGGCCGGTCACCCGCCGGATGCTGCGGCTGCGGCCGCGCTGCAGCAGGAGTCCGCGCGCCTCGGCATGTTCCAGACGCCGGGCAGCCGGCAGATAACCAGCCAGGGACAGACCTGCAGCGTCAGCTGCGCGGACGTCATCCAGTCCGTCGCCCAGCGGTCCGCGGACCACCGCGGCTTTGGGCACGGCAGCTCCCAGACTCCGGGTAAGTGACCTGGCGGCGAGCACGGGCCGCAGACGCCCCGGAACCACCAGCAGCAGGGCATCACAGGAGAGCAGCAACGAACTGGACGGCTGCCGTGCGCAGTCCACAATGGTGAGGGCAAAAGCCCCTCGTGCAGCGTCCATCACCGCCGAGATGCTCTCGTCGGCAGGATAATCAGCGGACGGCGAGTCGGCTGCCCAGGTTTCATCCGTCCCGCCGCCCGCACGGGCCTCTCCGGAATCTCCGGAAAGCAGCGCGAAACCCGATACCTGGGGAAGCGCGGACACGAGCTGCACCGGATTCAAGGTGCCGCGGACATCCGCCAAATCAGGCCAGCGCACCCCGGGCACGTCGCCGCTGCCAAGGCTGGCATCCAGCCCTCCGCCGCAGGGGTCGCCGTCCACCAGCAGCGTTTCCACCCGGCGCTCGGCGGCTTCGTGGGCAAGCCAGCAGGAGAGCGTGGATGCCCCTGCTCCCCCGCTTCCGCCCACTACTCCCACCACGAAGCCCGAGGCTTTGCCTCGCCTCCGGCCCAAATATTCGGCCAGCCAGCCTGAGGCTTCCGGAAGTACTGCAACGCGCGCTGCTTCCCGCCGGGCTGCCTCCTGCCACAACTCCGTGTCCTGGGCGGTGCCCACCAGGATGACTTCGGGCCACCGAAGCCCGGGCCCGCCCTGTGGCACATGATGTCCGGATCCCGCCGCCACGTCGCTGCCCAGCAGCAGCACCTCCGGGTTTCGGTGAGCCGCAGCTTCGGCATCCGCCATCACTTCCAGTTCCACACCGGCTGCCGCAGCAATTCTGGCCACCTCGTCCTGCAGCGGCTGGGATCCGCTGATCAGGATGACCGGCGCCGCGATGGTTGGAACGCCTGTCGCAGAGCGCCCCGAAACCGGTCCCGGCGTCGTGCGCAGGCTAAACCGTGACGGGGCCCGAAGTCGGTCCGCAAGGAACTGCGCCGGCTGCGGAGCGCGGTTCTTCCGCGACCTGGACGCCGGCACCCACAGCTGCTCTTCACTCATGCCCAGACACTCTCCCAGCCGCGGCACAAGTGCATCGGGCAGTGACGGCGCTGGGGACAGCGCAGGGTTTCCCTGACACTGTGGAGGAGACCGGATGGAGCAGCAGGGACAATGGAACCATG
Source organism: Arthrobacter gengyunqii (assembly GCF_023022985.1). NCBI lineage: Bacteria > Bacillati > Actinomycetota > Actinomycetes > Micrococcales > Micrococcaceae > Arthrobacter > Arthrobacter gengyunqii. Next base: position 3,240,743 of record NZ_CP095461.1, read on the forward strand.
TACGTTGTCCTCACTGCCGCCGGATCGGCCGCCGCTGCCGGATCGCTGCTGCTGCAGGAGACCGACGACGCCGGGCACCCCGCCGCACCTCCCGCCGTCGTCGCCCCCGCGAAATTGGCAGCCGCGGTGCTCCATTACGAGGACCAGCCCCGGAACGTCCGCTGGGTTTTCGGCAGCACACGGGAGATCTATCCTCAGCTGCTCGACGCCGGCGTCACGGTGGAACGCAGCCATGATCTGGCCCTTGTCCGCGGCATTCTGCGCTTTTCCGAAGCCGTCCCCGCGTCCCCTTATATAGACAAGCTGCGCACCGAAGCGTCCGACGAAGACACGGATCTGCTCCCCCGCCAGCTGCTGCCGGTGCAGCCGGCACCCAACCAAAGCTCGCTCTTCGAGGAGCTCGAAGGCTTCGATCCCCTGCCCGGCAGGCGCGGCCCGTCGCTGGAAGACCAGGTTGCCGAGCTGCAGGCCCAACTCGCCGCCGTGGCCGGCGCTTCCTCCCCGCGCCGCCTGGCCCTGCTGCTGGCCGCAGAATCTGCCGGCGGACTGATTGCCGTGGAAATGGAGCACGCCGGCCTGCCCTGGCGCCGCGACATCCACGAAGCGATGCTGGAGCACGAACTGGGACCGCGCCCGCCCGAGGGACAGCGTCCGGTCCGGCTGGAACAGCTCGCCTCGGAGCTGCGGGACAAACTGGGCAACCCCGGGTTCAATCCGGACTCCCCGCAGGAGCTGCTCCGTGCCCTGCACCGAGCCGGGATCGAAGTGAAAACCACCCGGTCCTGGGAACTGCAGCAGCACGAGCATCCCGCCATCGCTCCCCTGCTGGAATACAAGCGGCTCTCCCGGCTGCTGACCGCCAACGGCTGGACCTGGCTGGATGCCTGGGTGGACGGCGGCCGGTTCCGGCCCGAGTATGTGGTGGGCGGGGTGGTCTCCGGACGATGGGCCTCGCGCGGCGGCGGTGCCCTGCAGATTCCCAAATACGTGCGCGACGCCGTGCGGCCGGACCGGGGCCACCGGCTGATTGTCGCAGACGCCGCGCAGCTGGAGCCCCGGGTGCTCGCGGCCCTGGGCCAGGATAACGCCCTCGCGGCCGCAGCCCGCGGCAAGGACCTGTACCAGGGCATCGCGGACCAGAACTTCAACGGCGACCGGTCGCTGGCCAAAATGGCAATGCTCGGCGCCATGTACGGCGCCACCTCCGGTGAGGCTGGCCGGCTGATGCCCGCCCTGACCCGGTCCTATCCGCAGGCCATCGACGTGGTGGAACGCGGCGCGCGGGCCGGAGAAGCAGGCAAGGTGGTCAGCAGCCATCTTGGCCGCAGCTCGCCGCCGGTATCGGAGCGCTGGCTGCGTGCCCAGCAGAGTTCCTCCGCTGAGGAACAGCGCCGGGCCGAGTCCCTGGCCCGGTCCCAAGGCAGGTTCACCCGCAACTTTGTGGTGCAGTCCACCGCGGCGGAATGGGCCCTGTGCTGGCTGGCGGAAATACGACGGCGGCTGCGGGCGGCGTCCACGGCCGCACCGGCGGGGCAGCTGGTGTTCTTCCTGCACGACGAAGTGATGCTTCATGTGCCCGCGGACCGGGCCGACGAGGTCAGCGCCCTGGTCACCGAGGCCGCAGCCGCTGCCACCCGCCTGCTGTTCGGGCAGATTCCGCTGGAGTTCCCGGTGGTGGCCGTGACCGTGGATTCCTATGCCGAAGCCAAGTAACGATCCCTCCGCGGAGGCGCTGCAGCGGGCGACGGGAACCAGCGGACCACGATAAGGGCGTAGGCCAGCGTAAAAGCCAGCGAAAAGGGCAGGGCAGCCAACGGCAGGTCGGTGGCATTGAGGTCCCCGAAGCCCGCCGCACCCAGGCCGAGCGCTCCCACGTTGTTGATGACATGCAGCGCGATGGCTGCTTCCAGCCCGCCGGTGCGCCAGGTGATCCAGCCGGCCGCGACGGCAAAGGCTGCAACATCAATCTGCCCCACCAGTCCGTAGCCGTGGCCGACGACGAACAGGGGAACCGGCAACAGGATGGCGAAGGCCGGATGGCGCAGCCAGGATCCGATGCCCTGCATCAGCAGACCGCGGAAAGCATATTCCTCGGCGGTTGCCTGCACCGGTACTAATGCCAGGACTACGAGCAGCAGAAGCCACACGTTGCCGGAACTTCCGCCGCCGTCCGTCACTGCGCCACTGCCTCGCAAGGACTCCGGCACCAGCAGGCTCAAGGCGTTCATGGCCACGAACAGGCCGGCAGCCAGGACCAGCGGCTTGGGAAAGCAGCGCCAGCGCAGCCGGCCGGTGACCGAGGAGAGTGTTCCTGCGGAACGCCTGCCGCCCCACCGCACGCCCAGCGCCGCCGCGGGCCAGAGCAGACCGACGGTTCCCAGCAGGAAGGCGAGCTGCACCGGGTCGCCGAGGTCTGATTCCGCAGACAACGCCCGCTCCACCGTTGCGGAAACGCCCGGCACAAAGATCCCCACCGCCGCCGTTGCCCCCATCGCCAACATCATCAGGACAAAAAAGAGGACGACGGTGACCATCACCGTGGTCAGCGGGTGCCACCATCGGTAGCCGGGCTGGGAGCGGGCCAGGCGGTGAAACGGACGGGGAGGGGCGAGACGGACGGGAGCGGGGCGGGCCGGGGTCACGGCATCCGGATGATCAGCAGAAAAGGTCATGCCTGAAGCCTGCCCGCTCAGGCTTCCTTTCCGCTTCGGCCATTTGACCCTCGGCGCCAGCCACATGACGAAAAAGACTTCATGCTTTTGGCTAATTGTGGTCCGTCACGCCGCTCATTAGGATTTCGAGAATGCCGCTCCCGACTCAACACCTCAGCGTCTGGCAAACGGCAGGCATCACTGCCGCAGCCGCGGTGGTCGGGTTCCTCGTTTTTCTCGTCGTTCGGGGTTCCATGCTGCCGCCCGACGACGCCGATCCCACGCCCTTCATGGGATTGATGTTCCTGGACTTCATCCTGGGTCTGACCGCCGTCGGCCTCCTCCCCCTCGCCCTGCGCCGGGCACCGGTTGCCGCTGGTCTTGCCATCATTGCCCTCAGCGGACTCTCCACCCTGGCCTTTCCCGCCGCCTGCCTGTGCATTGTCCGCATCGCAGCCCTGAGACGGCCGCGTCTTCTGGCTGCCACTGCGCTTGTCTTTCTTGCAGCAGTGTTGGTCGACTTCGCCGTCAACCCGGTTGCTGGTGGTGCCGAAGACTACGGATGGGTTCTTTTGATCGCTTTGGGCATGCTGGGAGTTCTGGTACTGATCGGGATGAACCGCGGCGCTAAAAAGGCGCTGATCGTTTCCCTCCGGCAGGAAGCGGACAGCGCCCGCCGGGAACAGGATGCACGGGCGGATCAGGCTCGGCTGGCCGAGCGCACCCGGATTGCGCGGGAGATGCACGACACCCTGGCTCACCGCCTGAGCCTGATCAGCATGCATGCCGGAGCCTTGGAGTACCGCACCGATCTGGACCCGGAAACCATCCGGTCCACGGCCGGAATCCTGCGCGAGACCGCCTCCAAAGCCACATCGGAACTGCGCACCGTGTTGACCGTTCTGCGTGAAGACGCAGTGGACACCGCACCCCAGCCGAATATCTCCTCCATTCCGGCACTCGTGGAAACAGCCCGGGCGGCCGGCACCGACATCACGCTGAGCATCGAACCGGCGCTGCTGGGCACCGCGCTCGACGCCCCCGCCGATGCAACCTCCCGCCACCTGTACCGCGTGGCGCAGGAGGGCATCACCAACGCCCAAAAACATGCTCCCGGCCATCCCGTGGCGGTGTCCCTGACCGGTGCACCCGGGCAGTGCATCACCGTGACGGTGAGCAACCCGGTCTCGGGGTCCAAGCCCCCTGCGCCGGACGGGCTCGGTCTGATTGGACTGGCTGAGCGGGCGCGGCTCTCCGGCGGCTCCTTTGAATCGGGTGCCAGGCACGGGGTCTACACCACGGCAGTGCAGGTTCCCTGGTGAGCGCCGCATCAATCAAGGTCCTGATCGCGGACGATGAACCCCTCATCCGTGCAGGGCTGCGGCTCATCCTTGACGGGGCCCCGGATATTTCCATCGTTGGTGAAGCGGGCGACGGCGAGACCGCCGTCGTGCTCGCCGCGGAACTAACACCCGACGTCGTCCTCATGGACATCCGGATGCCGCGGCTGAACGGCATCGCCGCCACGGAACGCATCACGGCGTCGCCGCAGCCGCCCAGGGTGATCGTCCTGACCTCGTTCGACACCGATGATTTCATCCTGTCCGCCCTGCGCGCCGGCGCGAGCGGTTTCCTGCTCAAGGACACCGCGCCCGCGGACATGGTCTCTGCCGTTCGCGCCGCGGCAGCGGACAACCTGCGTTTCTCCCCCGGCGTGCTCAAACGCATTGTGGCGGCAGCGGCCACTTCCTCCGCGGCACCCGCGGAACCGGCGGAACAGCACAATCCGCTGGCGGCACTCAGCGAGCGCGAACGCGTGATTGCCCGTGCGGTTTCCCGAGGGCTCACCAACACGGAGATCAGCGCTGAACTCTTCGTCAGCGTTGCCACGGTCAAAACCCACATCGCGAGCGCTTTCACCAAGCTTGATGTCGCCAACCGTGTCCAGCTGGCCGTGACCGTCCTCCAATCGCCGTCGCCGTCACCAATCAAAGTCGGCGAAAGGTCCGGACTCGCGAAGGATTAGCCCCGCCCGCAGGCAGTTATCCCCAAGGTAACTTTTTTCCTTCAACGGGACGCCGCCGCATGCCATACTCGGGGCAGCATCAGTCCGTTCCGCTCCGGGGGGAGAAAATGAAGCTTCAATTTGACCCGCCGATGCAGCCGTCCACGGCCGGATCCGGCGGGGGTGGGAGCTACTCCATGGACCCGTCCGGTATCCATGCCACCCTGGTGGACATAGCCGCTGACGGCCAGTCCTTAACGCAGGCAGCGAAGGCCGCCCGCACCTGCGGGGACAAAGCCGCGGGATATTTCGGCACCGCAACGGTGGTGGCGGACGCCTTTAACAGGTTTTGGTCCGACCGCGACGACGTCGGGGAGCGCGTAGCCTCCCTGCTCTTCCGAAAGGCCGACGCCGTCTCCACGGCCGCCTCCGCCTTCTCCGAGGCTGACGGCACCATGGCGGCCGCGGCTTCGGCTGCGCTCGCGAAGCTCCCGGCTGACTATGCGCCGTACCGCCTCGGCCAGTACCGGGCGGTGCAGTAAGCCATGCGGTCCATGCGGCTGCCGCATATCGACGTTCCCTGGGATGAGCTGGAGGACAGTGCCGCAGATATGGTCCTGCGTGCCAGGACAACCGCCGATTATCTGGTTGACGCAGCCGCGGCCTGGGATCGGTTCCGCGACTACTATCATCATCCGGCTACCCAGGACCAGATTTACGCCGCGCTGGCCGAGCTGAAGGAACCAACCGAAGACTGGCAGCGGTCACTGCAGGACGCCGCAGTGACCCTCAGCGCCTTCGCTGCCGCCGGGCGGGTCCTGGCCCGGCAAGCGCAGGACCTGCAGGAAGCATTCGGGCAGTTGGGCCCCCAGGAAACGGGCGAAGAGGGTGCGGCGCAGGACAGCGCCGAACAGCAGCTCGACGACCAAGCCGCCACTCTGGTGCGCAGCTGGGCCGACCTGCAGGAGAGAACCGCGGCTGCGCTGGCAGAAATCCGCTACGGACAAGGGGCGGGCCTGCCCATGGGTGCAGCCCCGGGCGGCAACATCCTGCCAGCCGTGGGGTGGTCCGCCCTTACCGGAAAGCTTGACCAACGTTTCGGCACCCTCAACCCCGATGCACTGCTGCCGTCTCTGCTGGGCCTGAACGAGGCAGAACTGCGGGAATGGGGAGCCGCCAATCCGGAGGCAGCGGCGCTGCTGGCGAACCGGGAACTTGCCGGTGCATTCTGGCAGCACCGGCCCGAGGCGATCATGCAGAAGGCGATGGCCGGCGGCGCCCATCTCACCCAGGACGGCATCGCCGGCATCCGGGACGCCTGGCTGAGTTTGTCGCAGCAGGACCAGGAGCGGCTCCTGCTGCTGTATCCGGGGGTCTTCGGCAGCCTCAACGGCGTGCCCTTCGCGCAGCGGGCCAGGTCCAACCTCATCACGGTTGCTGGCCTCCAGCAGAATCTTCGGGAGAAGCTGGCCGGGTTGCGGGAGCCCGTCCGCGATGACTACCAGGACTGGGGTGTCGCGGCAGACCGTTGGAAGGCGGCCCATGACCAATGGAATGCACAGCGCGAGCACCTCGAAGAAAAACTCAAGGGCCTGGACTACGCCGTGGCAGAGAACGTCCAAGTGGTGATGGTGAGCCTGGAGGACAACGGGCAGATCGTCACCATGACCGGACAACCGTCAGCTGACACCAAGATCATGGGCGCCCTGGTGCCGGGAACCGGGGCACGCCTTGGCGAACTTGAGGCGTATCTGAAGCGTCTTGAGGCAATCAGCGATGGCCCCGGTGCGGATACGCTCGGCTTCTACTGGCAGGGCACCAATCTGCCGCAGGACGTCGTCTGGGACAATAGATCACCGGTCTACAACGAAGCAGGCGCCCCGCTGCTGGCGGCCTTTGACTACGCTGTCGACTTGGAGATCCCAGCAGGCGCACGCACAACCTACGTGGGCTACAGCGCCGGCGGCTCCCTGCTCGGAACCGGGGAGCGTGTGGGCCTGGACTCCACCAACATCGTCTACGTTGCTCAGGCCGGCCCCGGACACGAGGTGAGCAGTCCCGGGGACACGGCAAATCCGCAGGCCAACCGGTACGCCATCCAAACCAGGAGCGATCTTCTGATAATCGGCGCACAGGGCGTTGGAGGCGCGGCCCACGGAGGGTCGTTCTGGGAGGGCGGCGGCGTCGGCAGGATGGGTGCCGTCCGTCTGGAATCCGGTTTTCGCGACCCGTTGATCGCCGACAGCCTGATGGGCGGACATATGGATTATTTCGGGAGGGGATCCACCTCGGCCGAAAACATCAAGGGCGTCATTCACGGCGGCGAGGTCAGCCTCTTCATCGAGGACGTCTGGTATTCAACCGCTGACGGCGGCTTCTACGTCTCACCCATCGAACTCCGTCCGCAGGACTACATCGGCAACAGAATGGAAACCGTAAACGTGTTGGATCTCGAACAATGACTCCCGTTAGCCGGCGGTTCCGGCGCAGTCCATCGTTCCTCGCCGCTGGAGCCATCGGTCTGATGCTCCTGGCCTCCGCTTGCGCTGCTCCATCCTCAGCCGACCCCAACGACACGGAGACCGACATGTCCAATCAAACCGACAAGTTTTCTTCGCCGGAGCAGTTTGCTGCTGTCCAGGAGCAGCTCGAGCTGTTGTTTCCTGCCCTGGAAGAGTCCGCCGCTTCCAGCGTGGAACTGTCCCCGCAGATGCTGAGCGAGGACTCCTGCCTTGGCCCCCAGGGCGGGGAACCGCAAACGCAGACCAGCTGGCTGGGTGTGCTTCGCGGGTTGCCTGCGGACGATGCGGCGGCCAATGCGGCGATTGACGCCTTGGCCTCACATCTGCAGTCCGACAACTGGACCGTGGTTGTGGACTCCGATACGCCGGACGTCAAAATCGGCAAAGCCCGCCTCGTCTATCTTCAACAGGGGCCGGTGAATCTGCGGCTCACCCACGAGCGCGGTTATCCGGACATCGTCGAAGTCCTCGCTACCACCCCCTGCATGGATCACCCTCAGGACCATCAGATGCAGCGGTCCCGTCTGGACCCCAGCTACGGGAAGAGCAGCCGGTACTACCCCGACGGCGCCTAGGAGAACCGGTGAGGGCTACAGCTCCGGAACTATTTCGCGCTGCTCGTCCCAGGGCAGGGTCCAGCCCAGTTCCTGAAGCACCCCGTTGAGGATGATCCCGGTGAAGCCCCACACCAGCACCCCGTTCACGAGGAACGCCGGCGAGCGGTGCGTCAGGCTGCCGTGAGTCATGACAGCGGTGCGCCGGTTCTCCGGGTTCAGCAGGTCCGCCACCGGGACCCGGAAGACGGACGCCGATTCACCGTAATCCACCACGTCCACAGGCGTGGGCCGGTCCCACCAGCCCAGGACCGGGGTCACCAGGAAGTTACTCACCGGCAGGCCGACCTCCGGCAGGGTGCCCAGAACGACGACGCCGGCCGGGTCCAGTCCGGTTTCCTCCTGCGCCTCGCGGAGCGCGGCAGCCACCGGTCCGGAATCCGCGGCATCCAGGGAGCCGCCGGGGAAGGCCACCTGCCCGGGATGGTCGTTCAGGGTGGCGGCCCGCTCCACCAGCAGGACGTCCAGTTCCTCGGGCACGCCCGCGGTACGGAAGTCAGCGGGTTTATCGTCCAGGTCGCCGAAGAGGATCAGCACCGCTGCACGCCGTGCCGTGGCCGGATCCACGCTGCGCCGCAGCAGCTCCAGGTTCGCGTCAAAGCTGGTGCTGCGCGCGGAAGCGGAAACGCCCAGCTCCCGCAGGTCGGCGTAGGCGCTCATGCTTCCAGCCCGTAGCCTGCGGCGCGCAGCTGGGCACGGGTTTCCGCGGCCATCATCCGGGCATGCAGTTCCTCGCGGCCGGGAGCCAGCTCATACTTCAGCAGCTTTTTCGCTTTCTCGGGATCAGTTTCTCCCTCGCCGTAGGACGGGCACAGCGCGGCGACGGCGCAGGCGCCGCAAGCCGGGTTCTTGGCGTGGCAGACCCGCCGGCCGTGGAAGACCACCCGGTTGGACAGCGGCGTCCAGTCCTTGGGCTCGAACAGTTCCGCCACGTCCTCCTCGACCTTCACCGGGTCCTTGGCGGTCGTCCAGCCAAAGCGGCGCGACAGCCTGCCAAAGTGTGTGTCCACCGTGATCCCGGGAATGCCGAAGGCGTTGCCGAGCACCACGTTGGCCGTCTTCCTGCCAACTCCGGGCAGCGTGACCAGCTCTTCGAGCGTGTCCGGCACCTCGCCGTCGTACTCATCCACCAGCCGGGTGGACAGCGCCTTGATGCTGGCGGCCTTGGCCCGGAAGAAGCCGGTGGGCCGGATCAGCTCCTGCAGCTCCGTCTCATCGGCTTCCGCCAGCGCTTTGGGGTCCGGATAGCGGGCGAAGAGCGCGGGAGTAACGGCGTTGACCCGGATGTCCGTGGTCTGCGCGGACAGCACGGTGGCCACCAGCAGCTCGAATGCGTTGGTGAAATCCAGTTCGGCCACGGCATAGGGATACAGCTCCCCCAGCCGCCGGTTGATCTTCCGGGCCCTGCGTTTCAGGGCCAGCAGGGAGGAATCACTCCCGGTTGCCTTCGCCACGTGCTCGTTTCCTTCTGTTGCGCGGTTCGGTGGTGGATTGTTTCCGGTCTACTCGCCGGAATCCTCACCGACGCGCTCGATGTTGCTCAGATCCCGCAGCACGCCGATGCGGCCCGTGCGCTTGTCCTGCACGAGGAACTCGGTGCCGCGGTCTTCCAGGCCCAGTTCCCAGTCGCCCGGGTGGAACATGAACAACGGCAGGCCGGTGCGCTCGTCCACAATCTGGCGCGGGGTGCCCACGGCAAACCAGAATGCCTCCACCACGTTTTCGGACTCATCGCGGGTTGCGCTGATGGAATCGCTGCCCGACGACGCCGGAACCTTCGGCGCTGCCTGCGTGGCGGGCTCCGCCTCAGATTGCTTTGCGGAAACCACGGGATTGACGGTGGTGGCCGCGAGGTCATCCTCGTTGCTCCGGGCCGGTGCGGGTGCGGCTGCAGCCGCCGGTGCCGGCGACGGCGACGGCGCGGGAGAGGGAACCTTGTCAGCACCGGACTGTTCGCGGACAGATTCACTGCCGGCGCCCTGGACGCGGGCACCTTCGGTTGCGGCTGGCTCGCTCCGGACGGCCTGGCCGGCAGGTGCGGCAGGTGCGGCAGCTGTGGCACCGGTTGCAGCATCCGCAGGGATGCCATTGACTGCCGGCGCATCGGCATCGGCTGGAACGCCGTCGTCGGTCTTGCGGCCGAACAAGCCGGTCGGAGCCAGCTTGCCCATGCCCTTGCCCATTCCCGACAACCGGGATTCGGCGGGCTTGGCGTCGTGCGAAGCACCGGGAGCGCTGGAGTCCGCCGGAGCGGGACGGGCGGGACGGCGGCGCAGGCGCACGGCGTCGCGGGCCATCACATGAGCCGGCTCCGCGGGGCGTTCGCTGAATTCGCGGGAGAAGGGAGGGATGTGCGGGGCCAGGGTGGTGGCCGCCACCAGGCCGAGCGCCCCGATGAAGGTGAGCATCGTGCCAATGGTGAACACGTTGACCAGCTGGAGGAAGAAGAAGGCGACAGCGAGCACGGCCACCACGGAACCGAACTGGTCCACGGAGAGCGATCCCACGCGGTACTTCAGTTCAGGAGCCATGCGGCGGGCAGCAAACAGTCCGGCAACGAGCAGCGGCAGGATGATGCCGATTCCCAGGAAGAACAGCGGCGTCACCGGCGACCAGAGGTTGGCTTCCAGGCCGAAGACGAGGCTCCACGGCAGCAGGGAACCGATCAGCATGAGCAGGACCGAACCGCCGACCACTGTGTCGCGCAGGCCAAACGGACCCAGGACAGCAGTCCGTACGTTGTCCTTGCCGGCGGAGTGGCTCTCCGACGGTGCCGGAGTCTCCGTCGCCGTTCGGGCGTCGTTCTCAACGGGGGGCTGGTTCATTTATGTTTCTCCATTCACGACCGCCGCCTGCGGGCCGACACAACATCTGCGGTCCGCGGCAACGGCGAGCCGCATGCACGGGTAAAAAAAGCGGTTGCTTCCTTGCACAGCCTAGTCAACGCAGGTGCCGCAGACTAGCCGAACTGCCGCGCAGCCACCGGCCGTGACCTACCGCTCACCGCACAAATACCCCCGTTGCCGGGCGTGGATGTGACGGTTGACACACTGCCGGCTGATCAGCGTTAGGGTGGTTGCAACGCTACGGCAGCCCCTCGATCCGGGCTGGACCGTGGGCGACAGCTAAAGCGAAAGGGTTCATCATGTCGGAACAGTCCCCCGTCAAGCAGCAAGGCGACGCTCTGGAGAACCTGCTCCATGAGCGCCGCAGTTTTCCGCCCAGCGCGGATTTTGCCGCCAATGCAGTTGCCCAGCAGGCGGTATATGACGAAGCAGCGGCGGAAGGTCCGGAGTTCTGGGCACGCCAGGCCCGCAGCCTCCTGACCTGGGACGAAGACTTTACCGAAACCCTGGACTGGTCCGACGCACCGTTTGCCAAGTGGTTCGGCGGCGGAAAAATCAATGCTGCCTACAACGCCCTGGACCGCCACGTTGAGGCAGGCCGCGGGGACCGCGTGGCCCTTTACTTCGAGGGCGAGCCCGGCGACACCCGCACCTATACGTATGCGCAGCTCACTGAAGAGGTCAAGAAGGCCGCCAACGCCTTTGAAACCCTGGGCGTATCCAAGGGTGACCGGGTGGCCGTGTACCTGCCCATGATTCCAGAAGCCGTGATCACCATGCTCGCGTGCGCCCGCATCGGAGCGGTCCACTCGGTGGTGTTCGGCGGGTTCTCCGCCGACGCGCTGCGCAACCGCATTGACGACGCCGAGGCCAAACTGGTGGTCACCGCCGACGGATCCTACCGCCGCGGCAAGCCCACCGCCCTGAAGCCGGCCGTGGATGAGTCGCTGGCGCAGGAAGGCCACACGGTCACCAGCGTTGTCGTCGTGAAGCGCAACGGCGAACCGGTTCAGTGGACCGAAGGCCGGGACATCTGGTGGGACGACGCGGTCGGCACGGCGAGCGCCGAACACGCAGCGGTGGGCCACGACTCCGAACACCCGCTGTTCATCCTGTACACCTCCGGCACCACGGGGAAGCCCAAGGGCATCCTGCACACCACCGGCGGCTACCTGGCGCAGACGGCGTTCACGCACCTCAACACCTTTGACCTGAAACCCGAAACCGACGTGTACTGGTGCACCGCGGACATTGGCTGGGTCACCGGACACAGCTACGTCACCTACGCCCCGCTGGTCAACGGCGCCACCCAGCTCATCTACGAGGGCACCCCGGACACCCCGCACCAGGGCCGCTGGTGGGAACTGGTGGAAAAGTACAAGGTCTCCATCCTCTACACCGCCCCCACCGCCATCCGCACCTGCATGAAGTGGGGCCGCGACATCCCCGGAAAGTTCAACCTGGATTCCATCCGCGTGCTGGGATCCGTGGGCGAGCCGATCAACCCCGAGGCCTGGATGTGGTACCGCACCGTCATCGGCTCCAACGGCGGCAAGAAAGAGGTTCCCGCCCCCATCGTGGACACCTGGTGGCAGACCGAGACCGGCGCACACATGATCGCCCCCATGCCCGGCGTCACCGCAACCAAGCCCGGTTCCGCCCAGGTGGCAGTTCCCGGCATCTCGATCGACGTGGTGGACGAGATGGGCGAATCGGTGCCCGACGGCTCCGGCGGCTTCCTGGTCATCAAGGAACCCTGGCCGGCCATGCTGCGCGGCATCTGGGGCGACCCGGAGCGCTTCAAGGCCACCTACTGGTCCCGGTTCGACAACATGTACTTCGCCGGCGACGGCGCCAAGAAGGACGAGGACGGCGACATCTGGCTGCTGGGCCGCGTGGATGACGTGATGAACGTGTCAGGACACAGACTCTCGACCACGGAGATCGAGTCCGCCCTGGTGAGCCACCCGTCAGTGGCGGAAGCCGCCGTCGTTGGGGCCACCGATGACACGACCGGCGAGGCGGTGGTGGCCTTTGTGATTCTCCGCGGCAGCGCCAAGGACGACGACGACATTGTCACCACGCTGCGCAACCACGTCGGCAAGGAAATCGGTCCGATCGCCAAGCCGCGGCACATCCTGGTGGTGCCCGAGCTGCCCAAGACCCGCTCCGGCAAGATCATGCGCCGCCTGCTCAAGGACGTCGCCGAAGGCCGCGAGGCCGGGGATTCCAGCACGCTGGCGGACAACACCGTTATGCAGCAGATCGCGGAGTCAATGCGTAAATAGCCCCGGGAAAACAACCCGCGAAATGGCAGAAGGTGCGCTTCCCAGCCCCGGGAAGCGCACCTTCTGCCATTTCGGCGAGGGAAGGACGGCTGTTAGGCCGTGGTCACGTCGAGCTCCACGTCGATGTTGCCGCGGGTCGCGTTGGAGTACGGGCAGACCTGGTGGGCGGCGTCCACCAGCTTCTCGGCGGTGGCCTGGTCCACGCCGGACATTTCCACGTGCAGGGCTACGCCAAGCTTGAAGCCGACGTCCTGCTTGTGGATGCTGACGTCGGCCGTAATGGCGGCGTCGGCGATCGGAGCCTTTTCGGCGCGGGCGATCATCTTCAGGGCGGACAGGAAGCAGGCGGCATAGCCGGCGGCGAAGAGCTGCTCCGGGTTGGTGCCGTCGCCTGAGCCGCCCATCTCCGTGGGAGTGGCCAGGTTGACCTTCAGCTGGCCGTCGCGGGTCTGGGCTTCTCCGTTGCGGCCGTCTCCGGATGCGGTGGCAACTGCGGTGTACAAAGCGCTCATGGCAACTCCTCTAAGTCGGGGGTAACAGGTAGACTAACTAGTACGTCTACTTGGTCCCCAAGTAAACGCGCCTTGACCCTAAACCGCAACCCCGGGAGGACCCATGACCACCAGGCCGCCGGTGCGCACCCGCATCTTGGACGCTGCCGCCCTGCTCTTCTACACCGAGGGCATCCGTGCCGTGAGCGCAGACCGGATCATTGCTGCGGCGGAAACCACCAAGGTCACGTTCTACCGCTACTTCCGCACCAAGGAAGAGCTGGTGGTGGCCTATCTGCAGGCCCAGTCGAAACGGACCCGCGCGGCCGCCGAAAACCTGAGCCCCGACCCCTGCACCGGACTGCTGGAACTGGCCGAGGCCATGGGCGTCGAGACCTGCATTCCCGGCTTCCGCGGCTGCCCGTTCATCAATGCTGCCGCGGAGTATCCGGACCCCCGCTCGCCGATCCGGGCCGTGGTCCTTGAACACCGGCAGTGGCTGCACGCAGAGGTCAGCGGCAGGCTGGCGCAGCTGGGGGCACAAGACCCGGATTCGCTGGCGGATCAGCTGCTGATGCTGCGGGACGGTGCCATGGTCCATGGCTATGTGGCCGATCCAGCGAGCGTTTCAACGGCGCTGATCAACGGCGGACGGGCCATTCTCGGCAGCCTCGTGCCCTGACAAAAAGCCCGCCCCGTCGCCGCGTCCTTCGGTCCGGAGGGTGAGATGGAACTCATTGAGTTGGCACCTGCGCGCCCGGGATAGCAGAATCAGTGCTCGTGTCCACTTCCAGCACTTCCTCCCCGCTGCCCGCTTCCGCCTCTCCGGTAACGGATCCATTGCCCCGCTCACCGCGCATGGCGCGCAAGGTGGCCGGCGCGTCCTTCGTCGGAACCGCCCTGGAGTCCTACGACTTCTATGTCTTTGGAACGGCAGCCGCGCTGATCCTGAACCGGATTTTCTTTCCGGAGGTCGATCCGCTGATCGGCACCCTGCTGTCCTTCCTGTCCCTGGGCATCGGCTTCATTGCGCGCCCGCTCGGAGCCGTCATTTTCGGCCATCTCGGTGACCGCATCGGCCGCAAGAAGTCCCTCATTTGGACGATTGTCCTGATGGGCACGGCCACCGGAGTGATCGGCCTGCTGCCCGACTACAACGCCATTGGCCTCTGGGCCCCGGCACTGCTGGTGACCCTGCGGCTGCTGCAGGGACTGGCAGTCGGCGGCGAATGGGGCGGAGCCGTCCTGATTGCCACCGAGCATGCCGAACCCCGCAAGCGCGCCCTCTACGCCGCCATTCCGCAGATCGGCTCCCCGGTGGGAACCATCATGGTTACGGGCATCTTCCTGCTGCTGACCAACGTGTCGCAGGAAACCATGGAAGCCGGGCTGTGGCGGGTGCCGTTCCTGCTGGCCTTCCCCTTCATGGCCATCGCCCTGTATCTGCGCTTCGCCATCGAGGAAACCCCCGTCTTCAAAGAGGTCGCCGGGCATCAGTCCCTTCCCCGGGTTCCCGTCCTGGAGGTCCTGAAGACCCAGCGGCTGGCCGTCCTGGTGGCCACCTCGGCGTCCCTGCTGGGCATCGGCTCCTACTTCCTGATGACCACCTACACCCAGGCCTACGGAACGGAACAGCTGGGCCTGTCCGGAACCACCGTGCTCAATGCCGCCCTGGTGGGCTCGGTCCTGCAGCTGGCCACCATTCCGGCGTTCGGCTGGCTGGCCACCAAGATCGGCTCCGCGCGCATGGTCGCCGCCGGTGCCGTCGCCACGCTGCTGATTTCCTTCCCTCTGTACTGGCTCATCAGCACCGCGGACCAGACCACCTACATCCTGACCATCCTCATTGGCGGGATCGCTCCGACGGCCGCCTGGGCCGCCCTGGGCGGGTTGATGGCCGATCTCTTCCCGGCCCGCACCAGCTTCACCGCACTGTCCCTGGCCTACAGTTTCGCCGGCATCCTCGCCGGGTTCGCCCCGGCCGCCACGCAGGCCTTCGCCCGGGCAACGGACAGCGCGTGGTGGCATCCCGGCGTCGTGCTGGCACTGATGTCCTTGGTGACCATCGCCGGCGCCCTGGCGGCCGGACGCATGACGCGCCGTGCCGAGGCGCAGACGCTCCCGGCCGCGGTGGCGCATAGTTAAGCCATGACTGCCTCCCGCACCCGAAACCTCCTTGTCCTCAACGGCCCCAACCTGAACCTCCTGGGCACCCGGGAGCCGGGGATCTATGGCACTGAGACGCTCGACGACGTCGAAACGCTCGCCATGAAGGCGGCAGAGGCGCACGGCTGGACGATCGACTGCATCCAGTCCAACCATGAAGGGGACCTGATCGACGCGATTCACGGCGCCCCGGGGCTGGCGGACGCCATCATCATCAACCCGGCGGCGTACAGCCACACCTCGGTCGCCATCCCCGACGCGCTGTCCGGCGTCGGGCTCCCCGTCGTCGAGGTGCACCTGAGCAACATCCACCGGCGCGAGGAGTTCCGCCACCACTCCTACGTGTCGGCGGTGGCCGACGTCGTCATCTGCGGCGCCGGAATTGTCGGCTACGGCCTGGCGGTCAACTATCTCGCTGCCCGGCTCGACGGCGAAGCCGCGGACTGAGCCCGCGGCGCCGCGGCAGTCCTACTCTCCCGAGATGCACTGCCCGGGCGAAACCGGATCGGAGTAGCCGGCGGCGGCTTCGGCCACCGGACCCAGCTCGGCCAGGGACAGCGCGTAGCCGATCGGCTGGTCACCGGTGGTCTTGGCGAAGATCACCCCGGCAACCTGGCCGTCAACGTCCAGCAGCGGGCCGCCGGAGTTGCCCTGCTGCACGTTCGCGGCGAGTGTGTAGACCTCCACCACCTCGGGTGAAGAACCGTAGATGTTGCGGACTGACACGTCGGAAAGGCGTTCAACGTTGGCCGCCTGAAGGCGGAACGGGCCGCCGGCGGGATATCCGGCAAAGGCGGCGGTGGTGCCGTCCGGAAGGACCTCGCCCAGCGGGATCGGCTCGGCGTCCAGATTGTCCACGGCCAACACAGCCAGATCACGGGCACTGTCGAAGTAGACCACGTCACCCGGAAGCGCACCGCCGCCGGGCACCTGCACCACGGGCCGGGATACCCCGGCCACCACATGGGCGTTGGTAACCACACGGTCATCGGCAACAACGAAGCCCGAGCCTGTCTGGTTCTGCCCGCATTGATACGCGGTTCCGGTGATTTTCACCACGGAGGCCGACGACGCCTGCAGGGCCTCGGACGAGAGGGCCTGCTCAGGGGGCACCACGGTGTCCGGGGCCGCGCTGTCCAGGATGGTGGGCAACCCTTCGGCCAGGGTGAAGGACCGCATTTCAGCGGTCCAGGTCTTCACCCGGTCCGGAGTGGCCTCCTCGATGGAGCTGAGCACCTTGGAGGACGTGATCTGCTGTGACAGGAACGGAACGCCGAGAGTGTTGATGCTGAAGGCAAGCACGGACATCACCAGGGCTGACACTGCCAGGTTCACGGCCCCGCCCAGCAGGCGGTCCAGGAAACGCAGCGGCGGAAAGTTCAGCCAGCGGCGGATGTTGCCGCCCAGCGCCGCACCGAGTGCATGCCCGCCCAAGACAAGCACCACAATGGTGGCGATGACTGCGGTCAGCCGCCACCCGCCGTCGGTCACCCACTCGGTGACCAGCGGGATCGCGAAGAATGCGGCCACGGCCCCTGCCACAAAGCCGACTATGCCGCCCAGCGTCACCACAAGACCGTTTCGCAGCCCGGTGATGAAATAGAACAGCAGCGCCAACAGCAGAATGATGTCCAACAAGGAAAATCCGAGCACAAACAGCTCCAAGCGCGGTCTAGGGGTCTTCAGGGACCGGTCAAGACAGCCCCCCGCCACAAAAGTTTAGCGGCCCAAGCTGTGGACGCCGTGCGCGCCGAAGCGTGGAGGGCAGGACGCCGGGGCGTCCTTTTTATCATCCGTGGGCGAACAAAGCTATTACAGGTGTCACATGGGGCCGTAGTGCGAGAAGATAATGGAAGGGACAACTATTTACAGGAGATTTCATGGATATCGAGGTACTGCGCCGTGCGCCACTGTTCGCCTCATTGGGAGACGACGTCTTCGCAGCTCTGACCGACGAGCTGACCGAGGTCGACCTTTCGCGCGGCGCATCAGTTTTCCGCGAGGGTGACCAGGGCGACCAGCTGTATTTCATCGTGTCCGGAAAGATTAAGCTGGGCCGCTCGGCACCCGACGGCCGCGAGAACCTGCTGGCCATCCTCGGCCCGGGCGAGCTCTTCGGCGAGATGGCACTGTTCGATCCGAGCCCCCGCAACGCCACCGCCACCGCGGTGTCGGAAACCCGCCTGGCGGGACTGCGGCACGACAACCTGAAGGCGCTGCTGGAAACGCGCCCGGAGGTGTCGGTGCAGCTGCTGCAGGCCCTGGCCCGCCGCCTGCGCCGCACCAACGAGTCCCTTGCGGACCTGGTCTTCTCGGACGTTCCCGGCCGCGTTGCCAAGGCGCTGCTGGATCTGGCGGACCGCTTCGGCCGCCCCGCAACTGACGGCATCCTGGTGGCGCATGAGCTGACCCAGGAAGAGCTGGCCCAGCTGGTCGGCGCGTCCCGTGAAACGGTGAACAAGGCCCTGGCCGAGTTCGTCCAGCGCGGCTGGCTGCGCCTGGAAGCCCGCGCCGTCGTCATTTTGGACGTGCAGCGGCTGCGCCAGCGCTCCCGCTAGGTCTTTTCGAACCGCCTGACAGCGAACGACGGCGCCGCTCCCCTTACCGGGGGCGGCGCCGTCGTTTTCGGTTGGACGTCGTTTGCGTTCAGGGGCGTGCAGGAGTCAGCGCCCGTGCTGGGCCGAGCCTTCCCCGGCGCCGCTGAGCGAAACGGACAGCCAGTACCCGCCGTCTGCCTGCACCAGTTCGGGCCGGAAGACAGCCGCCGGGCGGCGGGACGCCAGGTAGGCAATGCATCCCCGGGCACCGGCCAGCTTTTCCAGCACCAGTTCCACCGGAGGCACCGTAAGTTCAGAGAGGGTGAGCCCGGTGGTGTCCGGGAGCCCGATCTCATCGCCCAGGGCCGTGGTGTTGCGTGCTGCTATTTCCTCCGCGGCCGAGCGCCACTGCCCCCAGCTCCCCTTGCCCTCCAGCAGCGAGGCCTCCTGCCCCATGGGCTGAACGACGGCAAAGTAACGGGTATCGAAGCGGCGCAGCGCAAAATCTGCTGTTTGCCAGTTGGACAGCGGCCGGAGCAGATCCGTGCGCAGGCCCAGGCCCCGCCGTGCCAGCAGCTCCGGAAAGGACTTGTCCCCCGCGGCAATCGCAGCCCGCGCGGCCATCCATTCCGGCCCGCGGTTGCCTTCCAGCAGCGTCGACTCATCCGGTCCCGCCAGCAGGATGCCGGTTTCTTCGAAGAGTTCCCGGATGGCGGCCACCACGTGCCGCCGTGCCAGCCGGGGGTCGTCGACGCCCAGGGACTTGGCCCACGCCGCCGGAGTCGGCCCGAACCAGGTGACGGGGTCGTCATCCACGGCGTCTATGCTGCCGCCGGGAAACGCCACCCTGCCCAGCGGAGACTCGCCGCGCCGGTAGGCCAGATAGGTCTCGGCGCCGCGCGGAGCGTCCCGCACCAGCACCACGGAGGATGCGAGGCGGGGTTTGCGCGGTGCCCGGTCACCGTGTTCAAACCAGCTCTCCGCGGCTCCCCGAAGATACGGGGGAACCGGGAAAAGCCGTACTGATGAATTAGGCAAATTCAGCGATCACTTCTACTTCGACGGGGGAATCGAGCGGCAGCACGGCCACCCCGACGGCGGAGCGGGCATGTGCTCCCGCCTCACCGAAGACCTTCCCCAGCAGTTCCGATGCACCGTTGATGACGGCAGGCTGTCCGGTAAAGGACGGATCCGATGCCACGAAGCCCACCACCTTGACGATGCGGCTGATGCGGTCCAAATCACCGATCTGGGCCTTGATGGCAGCCAGCGCATTCACGGCACAGGTTGCGGCGTATCCCGCTGCGTCCTCGGCCGGCACTTCCGCGCCAACTTTGCCGGCAGCGGGCAACACGCCGGAGACGAAGGGCAGTTGCCCGGAGGTGTAAACGTAGTTGCCGGTGACCACTGCGGGCACATAGGCAGCCACGGGCGCTGCGACGTCGGGCAGTTCCACGCCCAGCTCCGCCAGCCTCCGCTCAACGGCAGAAACAGCGCCGTCCCGCTCGGTCACTGCGACTTCTCGCGCTTCATGTAGGCCACGGCACCCGTCCCGTTCGGGGCGGGCGTGATCTGGACGAGTTCCCAACCTTCTTCACCGTGCATGTTAAGGACAGCTCCCGGCGTGTGAAGAGGAAGCGGCGTTATGAAATATTCCCATTTGCTCATAATCCAAAGACTAACGCGTGCTTGTAGACTGATGCGCATGGCAGCTCGCAAATCTCCCCTCTTTGATACGGCTACCACCCTCGGCCAGATCGTCGCCTTCTTTGGCGTCAGTGCGCTTTGTGGTGTTTTGGCCGCGGGTCTCCTGGTGCCCGCCGCCGCCGCCGCGGGCACAGCCGCGTCCGGATCCATCCAGTTCTTTGATGACCTTCCCTCGGAACTGCAGGCCGGAGCGCTGGCAGAGCCATCCAAGATTTATGCCAATGACGGCTCCCTCATCGCGACCCTTTATGAGGAGAACCGCCAGCCGATCAAGCTGGATCAGGTGTCCCCCGCCATGATCGATGCGATGCTGGCCATTGAAGACGACCGCTTCTACGAGCACGGCGGAGTGGACGTACAGGGCGTGATCGGGGCGCTGGCCTCCAACCTCACCTCTGATACGAACCGCGGCGCCTCCACCATCACGCAGCAGTACGTGAACAGCGTCATCATCGACACCAACCTGCAGAACGACAAAGAGGTGGTGCTCTCCGGCAACAAGGACTACGGAGACAAGCTGCGGGAGATGAAGCTGGCCATTGCCGTGGAAAAGCAGCTCTCCAAGGACCAGATCCTTGAGGGCTACTTCAACATCGTGCCCTTCAGCGGCACCACCTTCGGTGTCCAGGCCGCCGCCAAGTACTTCTTCAACGTAGATGCCTCCCAGCTGAACATCCCGCAGGCAGCCCTGCTGGCCGGCGTCGTCAACGGTCCTTCCGTCTACAGCCCCACGGGGAACCCGGAACTGTCCCTGCAACGGCGGAACGTTGTCATCCGCGCCATGCTCGACAAGGGACGGATCACGCAGGAAGAGCACGACGCCGCCGTCGCCACCGATCTGGGCCTGAACCTCACACCGGTCCCCAGCAACTGCACCGGCGCTGTTCAGGCGCCTTATTTCTGCGACTACGTCATGCACCTGGTTCTCAACGACGAGAGGTACGGCGCCACCACTGAAGACCGGCAGAAGCTGCTCTACCGCGGCGGCCTGACCATCAACACCACCCTGGATCCGGAGATCCAGAATGCCGCGCAGACCGCCGTCAATGAGACCGCGAATCCGGACACGACGGACCCCGAGATTGGCCACTCCATGGTGTCAATGGAACCCAAGACCGGAAAGATCCTCTCCATGGCGCAGAACACGCGCTACACGCCTGAACAAGGCGCCGGCAACTCGGTGCTGAACTTCAACGTGGACGTGAACCAGGACGGCGACCCCAACAAGCCGCTGGGCGGCATGGGTGGTTTCCAGCCGGGCTCGACCTACAAGCCTTTCACCGTGGCCGCCTGGCTGGATGCAGGAAAAACCCTCAACACCACGCTGAACGGCAGCAAGCGCACCTACCCGGCGGGCTATACCTGGAACGCCAGCTGCTGGCCCGGGGGACGGTACGGCATTCCGGAGGCCTGGACGCCGATCAACTACGGCGACACCAATTACAAGAACACCACGGTGATTGACGGCCTGGCGAACTCCCTGAACACCATCACCATGGCCGAGATCAACCAGCTGGATCTCTGCAAGTTCCAGGAGATGGCTTTCGCTTCGGGTATCCACAACGGCAAGAGCTCCAGCGGCCAGAACGAACCGCTTGAGTCCATTCCGCCAGCGTCCTTCGGCGGCGGCGGCGACGCCTCCCCGCTGGCCATGGCCACCGGCTTTGCCACGTTTGCGGCCGAGGGCCTCAAATGCGAACCGCGCGCCCTGGAATCGGTGACGGCAGCGGACGGACGGACGTTCGAGGTACCTGCCCAAGAGTGCACGCAGGTCATGAAGAAGGAAGTTGCCCAGGGCGTCAACGCAGCCACGCAGCAGGTCATGACCAAGGGCTCCGGCTACTACCTGCAGAACGGCAAGCCCGTGGCCGGCAAGACCGGAACCAACGACTTCCGGTCCCAGACCTGGTTCATGGGCTACACCACGGGCATGGTCACCGCTTCCTGGCTGGGCAACCACGTCTGGGGCAACGAGCAGGGCTCAATGGAGGGCAAGCAGATCGGCGGGCAGGTCTATCCCGAGATTGACGGCTCGAAGATAGCCGGCCCGTCCTGGAAGAACTTCATCGACCGGATCCCCGACCAGTACGAGGCCAACCCGTTCACCGCGCCGCCGGCCTCGATCATGGGCACCGTGGCTGCGCCGCCGAAGCCTGCTCCCGCACCGGCTGCACCTGCTGCCGATCAGGACAAGGACAACGGCGGCGGCCAGGGCGAGGACAAAAAGAACGACGGCGACTAACGGTGGCTGCTTCTTCCTTGAATTCCGCCCTGCGTTCCGCTGCCTGGATCGCCGGCGGCACTGCCGGTGCCGGTGCGGCGGCGCTGGCCTATGCATCGCTGATTGAACGCAACCTCTTTGGTGTCCGCGAGGAGACGGTGGCGATCCTCCCTCCGGGCAGCGCCCCGCTGCGCGTGCTGCACCTGTCGGACATCCACTTTGTGCCCAACCAGAACATCAAGGTGCGGTGGCTACAGTCGCTGGCCGAGTTGGAACCGGACCTGGTGGTCAACACCGGCGACAACCTGAGCCATGTGGACGCTGTTCCGCCGCTTCTGGAAGCACTCAAGCCGCTGCTGCGTTTCCCCGGCGTGTACGTTCCGGGGTCCAATGACTACTACGGTCCCCGGGCGAAGAACCCGCTGACCTATTTCACCGGCCCTTCCAAGATCACCAAGGAGCCGCCGGCGCTGCCCTTCGGCGAACTCTTCGGCGCATTCGAGGACGCGGGCTGGACCGGTCTCACCAACCGCAGGGACTCCAAGGAGCTGGGCGGAGTCCGCTTCGATTTCTCCGGGGTGGATGATCCGCATCTGGACCGCGATGTTTACCCCGGGTTTCCGGAGCCCGGTTCCGGCACAGGTCTTCCGGCAGTGCGGGTGGGCGTCGCCCATGCTCCGTACCAGCGGGTGCTCAATTACTTCACCGACGGCGGCGCCGAGCTGATTCTGGCGGGCCATACCCACGGCGGCCAGGTCTGCATACCGTTCTACGGCGCGTTGGTCAGCAACTGCGACCTGCCCACCCGGCTAGCGAAGGGCCTCGCCGTCTGGGAGCACAATGGGAAGCGGGTCCCCATGAACGTTTCGGCCGGCATCGGGACCTCCCGCTTTGCCCCCATCCGGTTCGCCTGCCGCCCCGAGGCTGTCCTGCTGACGCTGACGCCTCGGCCGTAGTTCCTTCCCCGGTTCGTCCCGGCACAGCCATCGAGTGCTGAGCTTGTGCCCCTTTGCCCTGCCAAACTCCGGATTCCCATCGATTCTCCCCTCTCAGTGGGCTTAGGATTGAGCCTCAAAGGGACACTCTGCTTGTTGCAGCACCCTCCACCCGCTCAAGAAGGTTCCATGCCTGCGCAGACAACCCTGTGGCAATCCCTTGCACGGCTCTATCCGCATTTGCGGCCCATCCTCCCCCGCTTAATTCTCGGATTGTTCTGCGCCCTCGGTGCCAGCCTGATGGCCCTGGCCATTCCCCAGGTCTTCCGCGTGCTGATCAACACCTCGCTGAGCCCCGGCGGATCCACTGCCGCTGTGTGGGGAGCGGCCGGCGTCGTTCTGGGTTTGGGCATCCTCGAAGCAGGCTTCATTGCCCTGCGCCGCCAGTTCGTCATCGCACCGGCCACCACGGTGGAAACCCGGATGCGCACCTCGTTCTACCGGCATTTGCAGGACCTCGCCGTCTCCTTCCACGACCGCTGGGGCAGCGGACAGCTGCTTTCGCGGGCGATGAGCGACTTGAACCTGGTCCGCCGCTGGATGGCGTTCGGTGCCATCATGCTGGTGGTCACGGCGCTGACCGTGGTGGTTGGCTTCACCATCATGCTGTTCACGAGTTGGGTGCTGGCGCTGATCTTCATGGCTGCAGCCGTTCCAATCGTGATTTACGGCTACCGCTTCAACCGTTTTTACCGGCAGGTGTCCCGCCAGAGCCAGGACCAAACCGGAGATCTGGCCACCACGGTGGAGGAATCCGTCCACGGCATTCGTGTCCTGAAAGCCTTCGGCCGCAGCCGCGAGGCCCTGGATTCGTTCGAGGAACAGGCCCAGGAACTGCGGGAAACCGAAGTGTCGAAGGCAAATTCCCTGGCAAAGTTCTCCCTCGTGGTGACGCTGCTGCCCGAAGCCGCCCTCGCCGTCGCCCTTGTGGTGGGAATCATTGCGGTGGCGGACGGCAACCTCAGCATCGGCTCATTGGTTGCCTTCTTTGCCACTGCCGCCGTCGTCGCAGGGCCGGTGGAAGCCGTGGGCCCGCTGCTGTCCATGACCCTGACCGCCAAAACCGCAATTGACCGCCATTACGAGGTCATGGACGCGCAGTCCTCCATTCAAAGCCCGCAACGGCCGGTGCACCTGAACGATGTGCGCGGGGAGCTGGTGTTCGACGACGTCCATTTCGCCTACCCGGACACCAAAGAAGGCACGAGAAACCTGATCGACGGCGTGACCCTGTGTCTGCGGCCCGGCGAGACCATGGCGCTGGTGGGCGTGACCGGCAGCGGAAAATCCACCCTGCTGCAGCTGGTCCCCCGGTTGTTCGACGTCACCGGCGGTTCCATCCGGATCGACGGCACTGATCTTCGCCAGCTGGATCTGGAAGAACTGCGCACCATCGTGGCTGTGGCCTTTGAAGACACGACCCTGTTCTCCAGCTCGGTCCGCGACAACGTGCTGCTCGGCGCCGAACCGGCAAGCTCCGCCGAAGCGGATCAGCTTCTGGCACAGGCCCTGGACGTGGCGCAGGCCGACTTTGTGTACTCGCTGCCCGAAGGCACCGACACCCTCATCGGCGAGGAGGGATTGAGTCTGTCAGGCGGGCAGCGCCAGCGCGTCGCCCTCGCCCGGGCCATCGCCGCACGGCCCACGGTGCTGATCATGGACGATCCGCTCTCGGCACTGGATGTGCGCACCGAGGAACTGGTGGAAGGCCGGCTGCGCGAGGTGCTCGCGGACACCACCACACTGGTGGTTGCGCACCGTCCGTCAACCGTTTCCCTCGCCGACCGCGTGGCCCTGATGGAGGACGGACGCATCAGTGCCGTCGGCACGCACGCCGAACTCCTAGCCGGCAACGACCACTACCGGTACGTGATTGCCAGCCTGCCCACGGAACCCGAAGACCTGGACAGTCCACTCGAGGACGGCCCGCTGCCCGCGGACGCAGCCGACGACGCAGCGGGTGCCCTCGAGGCACCGCGCCTGGACGATGAGGAGATCATCCGATGAGCCGCTTCACCGTCCGCCGCGGCGCCGAAGATTCCGTCCAGCCCCGCAAGCCCTCGAAGCCGGGCAGGGGCGCCGATCCAAACTACGACGCCTCCGCCCGCCTGGGCACCGCCGGCGAGGACGCCGTCCACCTGGGCAGGGAAGAAAACCTCGCCGTCCGCCGCCGATCACTGGCCCTGCTGGGCTCCCTGATCCGACCCAACCGCGGACGCTTCATCGGCACGGTGCTGCTGGTGGTCTTCTCCCAGGCAGCGCGCGTGGCCGGACCGGCCATCATTGCGTACGGCATCGACCACGCTCTGCCGGATCTGCAGGCGGGCAACAGCCTGCCGCTGATCCTTTCCGGAGTGGCGTACCTGCTGGCGGCCCTGCTGGCAGCAGGGCTGACCGCGGGTTATGTCCGCGCCACCGCCCTGCTCAGCCAGGCCATGCTGCTGGACCTGCGGCTGCGGGTCTTCCGGCACACCCAGCGCCTGAGCCTGGAGTTCCACGAGAAGTACACCTCCGGGCGGATCATTTCGCGGCAGACCTCCGATCTGGAAGCGCTGCGCGAACTGCTGGACTCCGGCGTCAGCTCCCTCGCATCCGGCGCGATGTACATGCTGTTCACCGCCGTGAGCATCTTCCTGCTGGACTGGCGCACCGGACTGCTGATGCTGGTGGCCTTCGTTCCGATGTACCTGCTGACCCGCTGGTACCAGAAACGCTCCCAGCTGGCCTACCGCGCCTCCCGGGTCACCTCCGCGAAGCTGATTGTGCACTTCATCGAAACCATGACCGGCATCCGGGCGGTCAAGGCCTTCCGCCGCGAAAAGGTCAACGCCGAGAAGTACGACGAGCTGGCCGAGGATTACCGCGTAGCCACCGTCCGCTCCATCAACCTCAACGGCATCTTCCAGCCCGGGCTGGTGCTGATCGGCAACGCCACCGTGGCCGTGGTGCTTCTGGCGGGCGGCTTCCGGGTGCTCGACGGCGGCCTGGAGGTGGGTGCCCTGCTGGCGCTGCTGCTGTACTCCAAGCGCTTCTTCCAGCCGGTGGACCAGATGGCCATGTTCTACAACTCGTTCCAGTCCGCCTCGGCGGCGCTGGAAAAGGTTTCCGGCCTGCTGGAGGAAGTGCCCACCGTGCGCCCGCCGAAGCATCCGGTGGAGCTGGAGCATGCCAAGGGCGACATCCGGTTCGACGGCGTGGAATTCCGCTACGGCGGCGGCCCGGTGATCCTGCCGCAAATGGACCTGCACATTCCCGCCGGCCAGACCGTGGCCCTGGTGGGACAGACCGGCGCCGGCAAGTCCACCCTCGCCAAACTGATCGCCCGTTTCTACGACCCGTCACAGGGGTCCGTGCTGCTCGACGGCGTGGATCTGCGGAGCCTGACCCAGCGAGACCTTCGCCGCGCCGTGGTCATGGTGACGCAGGAAGCGTTCCTGTTCAGCGGCTCGGTGGCGGACAACATCGCCCTCGGCAAGCCCGAAGCCACCCGAGCGGAGATCGTTGCGTCCGCGAAGGCGGTGGGCGCGCACGAGTTCATCGAAGCCCTGCCGGAAGGTTATGACACCGATGTGAACAAACGCGGCGGCAGGGTCTCCGCCGGACAGCGCCAGCTGATCAGCTTTGCCCGGGCCTTCCTGGCCGATCCCGCGGTGCTGATCCTGGACGAGGCCACCTCGTCGCTGGACATCCCCAGCGAACGGTTGGTCCAACACGGGCTGAAGACCTTGCTCGGCAACCGGACGGCGCTGATCATCGCGCACCGGCTGTCCACCGTGGAGATCGCCGACCGGGTACTGGTCATGCACGCCGGCGAAGTGGTGGAGGACGGCACCCCCGCCGAGCTCACCGGCGGCACCGGCCGGTTTGCCAAGCTGCAGGCCGCCTGGCAGGAGTCCCTGGTGTAGGACGGGAGTGCCCGGTTTCGCGGAATCCACGGTGATCGTCTACACTTGTAAAGTTGCTTCAGCGGCGGGGAAACCCGGCGAAAAAGCAGTGGTTACGGGGTGTGGCGCAGCTTGGTAGCGCGCGTCGTTCGGGACGACGAGGTCGCAGGTTCAAATCCTGTCACCCCGACCAAACAAAAAGAGTCTGTCATTCGGCAGGCTCTTTTTTGTTGCCCTTCTCCTCCCGGCACCGAGTACGCTTCAATCCGGCCCCTTTCAGGCCGCACGCTGCTCACCACGGAGGAAACAACCATGGACATTACCCCTCAGATGATTCGACAGCTCGTTCCGTTTGCCGAATTCCTGGAGATCGATTTTCCCGAACTGTCGCCGCACCTCGTGGTGGCGCAGCTTGCCGACCGGCCGGAATACGGCACCATCGGAGGCGGAGTGCACGGCGGCGCGGTCATGGCCCTGGCGGACGTCGCCGCTGCAGTCATGGCGGTCATGGCCTCCGGTGACCCCGCAGCCGCGCCGGCAACAATGCAATCCTCCACAAACTTCCTGCGGCCGGCACGCGGTGTCCTTCGGGCCGAAGCCGAGGTAACGCGGACGGGCCGCACCACCGTCGTGGACGTCCGGGTTACGGACAGCTCCGGTGAGGCCTGTGCGGTGGTGCGCCAAATCGTGTCCGTCAAAGCCGCAGCCCAGCCTGCTTCCATCTGAGCAGGCAGACGGTGCGGCCCGTTCCCGCACCCTTGATCTGTGAATTCCCGGCGGTAAGCTCGAGGCGACAGCACACGCCACAGGAGCTCCCCATGGTTGTCCGCGTTGATTTGAATATCTCACTGGACGGGTTCGCCACCACTACGGATCAAACTCCCGAGGACCCGTTCGGTCAGGACTGGTCGCGGCTGGTGGGTCCGTACACCGCCACCCGGACGTTCCGGGAGCGTGTCCTGCATGAGTCCGGCGGAGGCACCACCGGCGTGGACGACAAATACGCTGCGGCGTACTTCGAGGGCATCGGCGCCGAAATCATGGGAGCGGGCATGTTCGGGCTGCACAACTTCCCCGACGACCCGGCATGGAAAGGCTGGTGGGGCGACGAAACTCCGTTCCGCTACCCGGTCTTCGTCCTCACCCACACCACCCGCGAACCCATCGATATGCCTGACGGGACACGCTTTGAGTTCCTCGCCGCGTCACCGGAAGAGGCGCTGGCACGGGCGGTCGATGCCGCCGGCGGCCAGGACGTGCGGATTGGCGGCGGTCCCACCGTGGTCAAGTCGTTCCTGGCAGCCGGGCTGGTGGACCGCATGCACGTGGGCATCACACCGATCCTGCTGGGCCGCGGCATCAGCCTCTGGGACGGCCTGCGCGGCATCGAGGACGGTTACGACGTCGGCGCAGAGACGGCGGAAAGCGGAGTCGTACACCTGACCTTCCAGCGCTGAGCGCTGACAAACCATAACGGCCCCGGGAAGCCCGGGAGCGCTCGGCGCTAGGCGAACGTCCGCCCCGTCAGCCGCTCATAGGCCTCCACATAGCGGGCACGGGTTCGCTCGACGACGTCGGCGGGCAGCGCCGGCGGCGGCGCGTCCGACGCCTTGTCCCAGCCGGACTCCGGCGAGGTCAGCCAATCCCGGACGTACTGCTTGTCGAAGGACGGCTGGGCCTGACCCGGCGAGTACAGCGCCGCGTCCCAGAACCGGGAGGAATCCGGGGTGAGCACCTCATCTCCCAGCGTGACCTCGCCGGTGGCCGGATCCAGCCCAAACTCCACCTTGGTGTCAGCCAGGATGATGCCGCGGTTCCGGGCGATCGCCTCGGCCGCCGTGTAGATGTCCAGCGTCAGCGAGCGCAGTGTCTCCGCTGTCCCCACCCCGACAAGCTTCACCACAGCCTCGTAATTGATGTTCTCGTCATGCTCGCCCACTTCGGCCTTGGCCGACGGCGTGAAAATGGCCGGCTCCAGCCGGGAACCGTCCACCAAACCGGCCGGCAGCGGCACGTCGCACACGGTCTGCGACTGCCGGTATTCCGCCAGCCCGGTGCCCGTGAGATAGCCGCGGGCGATGCACTCCACCGGATACATCTGAAGCTTTTTGCAGATCATGGCCCGGCCAGCCACCTCGGCCGGCACTCCCTCGTCCGCGGAAATCACGTGATGGGGAACCTTCAGCTGCTCGAACCACCATAGGCTCAGCTGTGTCAGGATCCTGCCCTTGTCCGGAATCTCGGAGCTCAGCACATGGTCAAAGGCGCTGATCCGGTCGCTGGCCACCACCAGGACCCGTTCACCCGCGCCCGGTGCCGACAGATCCGCCGGGACAAACAGGTCTCGGACCTTTCCTGAATAGACGTGGGTCCAACCGGCCAATTCGGGGGCGCTCATGCCAGGTCTCCATCTACGTCGCGGTCGGCCACGGGCTGGGAGCCTGCGGGAACGGCCACCTCACCGTGCAGCGCCTTCAGGGCAATGTCGGTGCGGTGCTGGGATCCATCCAGCGAGATCGTGTCCACGCCCGCGTAGGCCAAGTCGCGGGCGGCCTGCAGGTCAGCGCCCAGGCCGACGACGGCCAGCACCCGCCCACCGGCGGAGACCACCTTGCCGTCCTCGAGCCGGGTGCCGGCGTGCAGCACGTGCACGCCGTCAATCTTTTCGGCCTTCTTCAGCCCGCGGATCCGGTCGCCGGTGCGCGGTGCGTCCGGATAGTTGGCGGCAGCCACCACCACGGCAACTGCGGTCCGGGGATCCCACTTCAGCTGTTCCATGGCATCCAGTTCGCCCTTGGCTGCGGCCATCAGCAGTCCGCCCAGCGGAGTCTTGAGGCGGGCCAGCACGGCCTGGGTTTCCGGATCGCCGAAGCGTGCGTTGAACTCAATGACCCGCACTCCGCGTGAGGTCAGGGCCAGGCCGCAGTACAGGACGCCGACAAACGGCGTGCCGCGGGCTGCCATTTCGTCGACCGTAGGCTGTGCAACGCGCTGGACAACGTTGTCGACCAGGTCCGCCGGAACCCAGGTCAGCGGCGAATAGGCGCCCATGCCGCCGGTGTTGGGGCCTTCATCGCCGTCGTAAATGCGTTTGAAGTCCTGTGCCGGGGCCAACGGAACTACGTTCCGTCCGTCGGAGAGGACAAAGAGGGACACTTCGGGTCCGTCCAGGAATTCTTCAATCACCACCGAGCCGCCAACATCGAAGCAGGCCCGGGCGTGGGCCAAAGCTTCGTCGCGGTCGGAGGTGACCACCACGCCCTTGCCGGCGGCGAGCCCGTCATCCTTGACCACGTACGGGGCGCCGAAGGTGTCCAGGGCATCGGCAGCCTCCTCAGCGGTGGAGGCCACCCGTGCCATGGCGGTGGGCACACCGGCCGCCGCCATCACCTGTTTGGCGAACGCCTTGGATGCCTCCAGCTGTGCGGCCGCCTTCGACGGGCCAAACACGGGGATGCCGGCCTCCCGGAGGGCATCGGCAACACCTGCGGCCAGCGGGGCCTCCGGGCCGATCACCACCAGGTCGGACCCGAGGCTGCGGGCCAGAGCGGTCACCTCCGCGGGGTCACTGGCGTTGACCGCATGGACCGGGACCATCTGCGCCATGCCCGCATTGCCGGGGGCTGCGTGCACCTCGCGAACGTAGGGATCGGCCAGCAGGGATCGGACAAGGGCATGTTCGCGGCCACCGGGGCCTACAACGAGAACCTTCACAGTAGTTCAGCGTACTGGCTTGGCTCCGGCAGCAGAAAGAACCGCCGGCTTGTGACGAACCCGTGACGGCGCCGCCCGGACCTGCCCGGCCGGCAACCCATACAACCCATACGGACGTGCCCCGGCTGCGAATAAGTGCCATGACCGCTTCTCCGAAGTCCCACGCCCACCGCTTCCGGAACCTGCGCAGCACCTTGTACGCCGCACTGGCCGGAATTCTCGCCGCCGCCACAGTGCTGGCCGCCGCAGAGCTCGCCGGAGCCTTCTTCACAGCCCGGGCGCGGCCGCTGATTGCGCTGGGGTCCACTTTCATTGACTTCACTCCCCTGTGGCTGAAGAACTTCGCGGTGGAAACCTTCGGCACCAATGACAAGGCCGCGCTGTTTGCGGGCATGGCCCTGACTATTGCGGTGCTGGCAGCCTGTGCCGGGGTGCTGGCGCGCCGCCGCTGGGGGCTGGGCGTGGCCGCCGTCGTCGTCATGGGAGCGGTGATGGTGGCCTGCGTGCTGACCCGGGCCGGCGCCTCGCCGGTGGATGCCGGCCCCACCGTGCTGGGCACCGCCGTCGGGATCCTTGTCCTGCGCGGACTGATTCGCCGCATTCCCGCCACCGGAGCCATGCCAACCGTTGCGGTTGAAACTCCGCAGGAGAATAGTGGAAATCCGGCGGCGGGGTCCTCCGCGGCACCGCCCGCCGAGGTCTCGGCGGGGGACGGCAGGAACGACGGCGGTGCCGGGGCCGGCATCGGCAGTCCGTCCCCCGCACCCCGCAGAAGTCCCGCTCCCAGCCGCCGCGGTTTTTTCGCCGCCGCCGGGCTCACCGCCCTCGCTGCAACTGCCGCAGCGGCCGGCGGCCGGGCCATCGCCTCGGCCCGGAACACCACCGCGTCCTTCCGTGCCGCACTTATGCTGCCGACCGCCGCAACTCCGCCGCCTGCGCTGCCGTCCGGACTGCAGTCACCGGTGTCCGGAGTGACCCCGTGGCTGACGCCCAACGCGGATTTCTACCGGATCGACACCGCCCTGAGCGTGCCCGAAATTGATGCCGAAACCTGGGAACTGCGGATCCACGGCCTGGTGGAACAGGAGGTGCGGATCAACTTTGCCGAGTTGCTGGACTCCGACCTCGTGGAACGTCACCTCACCCTGACCTGCGTTTCCAATCCGTTGGGCGGAGACCTGGCCGGCACCGCCAAGTGGCTGGGCCTTCCGGTGCGCGAGCTGCTCGCCCGGGCACGCCCCACCGCGGACGCGGACATGGTGCTCTCCACCAGCATCGACGGATTCAGTGCCTCCACGCCGCTGGAAGTGCTGCAGGATGACCGTGATGCGCTGCTGGCGGTGGGCATGAACGGCGAACCGCTGCCCCCGGTGCACGGGTATCCGGTGCGGATGGTGGTGCCCGGACTGTACGGCTTCGTGTCCGCCACCAAGTGGATCATCGACATGGAAGTGACGCGTTTTGACGCACAGACCGCCTACTGGACGGACCGCGGATGGGCCGAGAAAGCGCCCGTGAAGACCATGGCGCGGGTGGAGGTTCCGGCGTCGTTCGCCCGGGTTCCGGCCGGTCCCGTGGACGTGGGCGGCACCGCATGGTCCCAGCAGCGCGGCATCACCGGGGTGGAGATCTCCATTGACGACGGCGACTGGCAGCCGGCGCTTCTCGCCGCCGAGGCGTCGGTGGACACCTGGCGCCAGTTTTCCTTCCGCACCGAAGCCCTTTCCAGCGGCAACCACACGGTCCGCGCCCGGGCCGCTGACCCGCAGGACGGCGTCCAGACGGACGCCCGGGCCGACACGGTTCCGGACGGAGCCTCCGGCTGGCAGTCAGTGCAGTTCATGGTGGAATAGAAGCATGCCTGCCACTTTTACTGCGTCCGATGCCGTTGAACTAGCCGTTGTGGAACGCAGCGGTTTCATCGAGTCCCGCCACATTGGGTCCGCCGTGGTCATGGCCGCTGACGGAACCGTTGTCACCGCCCTGGGCGACATCACAACGCCCATCTTTCCGCGCTCCACGCTGAAGCCCTTCCAGGCCGTGGCCGCCATGCAGTCCGGTGTTCCGCTGCGCGGGCCGCAGGTGGCGCTGGCCGCCGCCAGCCACACCGGGTCCAAGGAGCACACCGACGTGGTGTTGACCATGCTGGCAGCCGCCGGTGTCACCGAGGAGCATCTGCAGTGCCCCGAGGACTGGCCCCAGGACGAAGCAGCCCGCCACGAGCTGATCCGTGCCGGCAAGGGCAAGAACAAGCTGGCGTTCAACTGCTCGGGCAAGCACGCCGCTTTTCTCTGGGCCTGCACCGAAAACAACTGGGACCACGCCACGTACCTGGACCCTCAGCATCCGCTGCAGCAGCGCATCAAAGAGGTCATCGAGGAATTCACCGGCGAAAGCGTCAGCCACTGGGGCACTGACGGCTGCGGTGCACCGCTGGCCGCGGTTTCCCTCACCGGATTGGCCCGCGGCATCGGCCGCCTCGCAAAGGCTCCGGCCGGCAAGCACGGCAACGCCCGCGCCGCCACCGTGGCCACCGCCATGCTCGACTACCCCTGGGCCGTCCACGGCCACGGCCGCGAAAACACCGTGGTGATGGAGGACTTGGGCATTATCTGCAAGAACGGCGCCGAGGGGGTGCTGGTCCTGGGCACCGACACAGGCGTCTCGGTGGCCCTGAAAATGCTCGACGGCGACACCCGGGCCGCCTCCCTGGTGGGGCTGACCCTGCTCGCAGCCAGCGGTGCGGTGGATCCCGGCAAGATCAGCGCAGTGCTGGACAAGATTGTCCGCCCCATTCTGGGCGGCGGCGAGCCGGTGGGCAGCATCCGCCTGGGCGCACCGGTGACGGCGCTGCTGGATTCCGCACTGCTGGATTCCTGAGCGGACCGGCCGAACACCTCATGGCACGACGACGGGTCCCCGCCACCGACGGCGAAGCTGCGCTGCGCGCGGCCCTCGCGGCAGCAGCAGGCGGAACCAAACCCAACCGGAATACCCTGGCCACGGCCGTGCGCTATTCGCTGGAAGAGCTGGCGGAGCGGGCACCGGGCAACAGCGTGGAGGTTCGGGTTCCGCCGTTCGGCGTCACTCAGTGCGTGGCCGGACCCCGGCACACCCGCGGCACCCCGCCCAACGTGATTGAAACCGACGCCGCCACCTGGCTCGCCCTGGTCTCCGGGCAGCAGTCCTGGGAGGAATCCCTCCAGGCCGGAAAGGTGGCGGCCTCCGGGCTGAGGGCCAACCTTTCGGAATGGCTGCCGCTCTTCCGTGCAGGCCAATAACCTCTACTGCCGGTAGAATTTTTCGTATGGATTCCCAGCAGCACAACCCTGAACGCCGTGAGATAACCATCCGCCGCGCTCCCCGCTTCGTTCCCTTCCTCCTGCTTGGCGTGATCGCCGGCTTCATTGCCGCGCTGCTGGTCGCCTATGTCGGACCGGAAAACCCCACCTACACGCGCGAAGCAACCCTGGGCTTCTTCACCGTCATGTTTGCGATCCCGGGCGTGGCGCTCGGCGCTCTGGTTGCCCTGCTCCTGGACTGGATCAGCGTCCGCAAAACCCGCCGCGCCGTCGTCGAGCGCGACGAAGAGTAACTCCGCCTGCCCCGAGCCGTAATGGTTGCGCACGAAGGTCGGGGTTTCCCCATGGCGTGAGACACTAAACACATGGCACGCGGTGACGGAAAGCTTTCCCACGATCTCATGCCCGGCGAAAAAGGCCCGCAGGATGCCTGCGGAGTTTTCGGCGTCTGGGCCCCCGGCGAAGAGGTAGCAAAACTTACCTACTACGGGCTTTATGCACTGCAGCACCGCGGACAGGAGTCCGCAGGCATAGCCACCAGTGACGGCAACAGAATCAGTGTCTATAAGGACATGGGTTTGGTGTCCCAGGTCTTCGACGAGACGACGCTGAACACCCTGGGCGGACACATCGCGGTGGGGCACTGCCGCTATTCCACCACCGGAGCCTCCCACTGGGCCAACGCGCAGCCCACCCTTGGTGCAACCGCCAGCGGCACAGTGGCTCTGGCCCACAACGGCAACCTGACCAACTCCGCCGAACTCTACGACATGATCGTTGACCGCGAGGGACGCCCGCGCTCCGGTGAGATTGCCCAGGGCAACACCTCGGACACGGCGCTGGTCACCGCCCTGCTCAACGGCTCGGACGGCCGGTCCCTTGAAGAAACAGCACTGGAACTGCTGCCCAAGCTGCGCGGCGCCTTCTCCTTCGTCTTCATGGACGAAGGAACCCTGTATGCAGCGCGCGACACGTACGGAGTGCGGCCGCTGGTCCTGGGCCGGCTGGACCGCGGCTGGGTGGTGGCCTCGGAAGGTTCCGCACTGGCCACCGTGGGCGCCAGCTTCATCCGGGAAATCAAGCCCGGTGAGTTCATCGCGATCGATGAAAACGGAGTCCGGAGCACCATGTTCGGCGAACCCACTCCGGCCGGCTGTGTCTTCGAGTACGTCTACCTGGCCAGGCCCGACGCCGTCATCAACGGACGTTCGGTGTATGAAAGCCGGGTGGAAATGGGCCGCCAGCTTGCCCGCGAGCATCCGGTCGAGGCGGACATCGTCATCCCCGTGCCGGAGTCCGGAACCCCCGCCGCCGTCGGCTATGCCGAAGAGTCCGGAATTCCCTTCGCCCACGGATTCGTCAAAAACTCCTATGTGGGGCGCACCTTCATCCAGCCCAGCCAGACACTGCGGCAACTGGGCATCAAACTCAAGCTCAACGCGCTGGAATCGGTCATCCGGGGCAAGCGTGTGGTGGTGGTCGATGACAGCATTGTCCGCGGCAACACCCAGCGGGCCATTGTGCGGATGCTGCGCGAAGTCGGCGCTCGGGAAGTGCATGTCAAGATTTCCTCGCCGCCCGTCCAGTGGCCCTGTTTCTACGGGATCGACTTCGCCTCCCGTGCGGAACTGATCGCCAACGGTGCCGCCGTGGAGGAGATCTGTGCTTCCATCGGGGCTGACAGCCTGGCATACATCTCCGAAGACGGCATGATCGGCGCCACCCAGCAGCCCCGACAGCGCCTGTGCACCGCCTGCTTCACCGGCGTGTATCCGATTGAGCTGCCGGCAGCGGACAAACTGGGCAAGTCCCTGTTGGAGTCCGCAGCACCGGCCAACCCTGCGGACGCGGACGGCTCCAACGGCTGCGATCCCGGACCCGATTCCGAGTTTGAGAACCTCCTCACCGAACCCGATAAGAAGGAAGCCGTATGAGCTCGTCCGACACCGCCATCACCTATGCCTCAGCGGGCGTGGACGTTGAAGCCGGAGACAAAGCCGTTGAATTGATGAAGGCAGCTGTGAAGGCCACCCACAATTCCTCCGTCCTGGGCGGAGTAGGCGGTTTCGCCGGGCTCTATGACGTGTCCCGGCTCCTGACCTACAAGAAGCCACTGCTGGCAACGTCCACCGACGGCGTGGGCACCAAGGTTGCCATTGCCCAGGCCATGGATATCCACGACACCATC
This sequence comes from Arthrobacter gengyunqii, assembly GCF_023022985.1. Lineage (NCBI taxonomy): Bacteria > Bacillati > Actinomycetota > Actinomycetes > Micrococcales > Micrococcaceae > Arthrobacter > Arthrobacter gengyunqii. The sequence continues at coordinate 3,276,874 of NZ_CP095461.1, forward strand.
GGTTTTGACCTGGTGGGCATGGTGGTGGATGACATCGTGGTGGTGGGTGCCGAACCGCTGTTCATGACCGATTACATTGCGTGCGGCAAGGTGGTCCCGGAGCGCATCGCTGATATTGTCCGCGGCATCGCTGCGGCCTGCGAGGTGGCCGGCACCGCACTGGTGGGCGGTGAAACAGCCGAGCACCCCGGCCTGCTGGGCGAACACGAGTACGACGTTGCCGGTGCCGCCACCGGAGTGGTGGAGGCCCACAACCTGTTGGGCCCCGAGCGTGTCCGCAGCGGCGACGTGGTGATCGGCATGGCCTCCTCGGGCCTGCATTCCAACGGTTACTCGCTGGTCCGCAGCGTCATCAACCGCGCCGGCTGGCAGCTGGAGCGCCAGGTCAGCGAGTTCGGCCGGACACTGGGCGAAGAGCTGCTGGAACCCACCCGTGTGTATGCCGCTGACTGCCTGGACCTGGCCCGGCTGGAAGCACCAGGCGTTCACGGATTCAGCCACGTTACCGGCGGCGGCCTCGCCGCCAACCTGGCACGTGTGCTGCCCAAGGGCCTCGAGGCGACGGTGGACCGCTCCACGTGGGAGCTGCCGCCCATCTTCAAGCTGGTGGGTGAACTGGGCAACGTCCCGCAGCCCGATCTGGAACGCACCCTGAACCTCGGCGTGGGAATGGTGGCCATTGTGGACGCCGCCGGCGCAGATGCAGCGGTTGCCCGGCTTGCCGAACGCGGCGTCCCGGCCTGGGTCATGGGCACGGTTGGTGCTGCAGGTCCGGCACAGGCAGGCCCGGACTACGTCCAGGGAGCCAAGGGCGTCGACGGCGGCGCCGTCCGCCTGGTGGGAAACTACGCGTCCTAGTACCGCCTGCCGCACAACAACGGGTGCCCATCTGCTGTGATGGGCACCCGTTGCTGCACCATCCGCGGTCAGCGCGGGGCTGCCACTGCGGCGGAAATTTGGGTGTTAACGGCCTTCAGCGGATCCACCCGAGGGGTGATCCGCTGAAGGATAGCAATTGGCCGACGCTTTGAAGTGCCGCTTAACCGGTGCGGCGGGAAGTACCTTCATCGTCGTCATCGTCGCCAAATTGATCCGCGTACTTGTCTTCGTACGCCGAGTAGTCCGGCTCGGCCGGCTCCTCGGGATATCGACTCGATGGACGGCTCGTTGGTCCCGCAAGCTCACGCTGCAGTGCCGAGTAGTCCGTGGCCGGGGTGAAGTACTTCATTTCCCGGGCCTGCTTGGTTGCTTTTGCCTTTTGACGGCCGCGCCCCATGGCGTGACCCCCTTTTTGCGTCGATCCGGAGGTGGTCGCTCTGAGCAAGATGAGCGAGGCCCCGGAATATTTGGTCAATTTGTCGTAAGTACAGGTTACATGTTTTCGGGCCGCCTTGTGCCCCGCCTCGCCCTTTGTGGCGCTCCAAGGCACGGGATTGTCCGCACCACCTGCAACCCCCCATCCTGCGCTACCGCGCCGACACTGGGTAAAGTCAGGGGTGGAGACAGATTTGGGGCCCCTTACGGGCCACCTACAGGGAGGACTGACGTTCACCATGAGCGATAAAGACAGCACACCGGGGACAGATTCCCCTCCCGCGTCGGGAGCTTCCCCGGTGAAGCCACCGGCGGAGGACCCCGCTGCGGTTACTCCTGCGGCGTCCGGGCTGCCGGACCTGGAAGCCCACGCGGAGGCGCCGCAGTGGCTGTCAGGGGATGACGGTCACGACACCCAGGTCTGGACTGCCGCGTTCGAGGGTGCTGCCGACGTCGACGGCGCAGCAGACAGCCGGAACGACGGCAGCGCTGCAGACAGTGCCGCCGCGGCCGAAGAACCGGCGCTGACCAATCCGGATGATGTCACCTTGGAAGAACCGTCGCTGGAAAGCCCCGACATCAGCTCCGAGGCGGCCGAGGCAGCCTCGCTCAATGATGCGGCAGCAGAGGTCAAGGAAGTGGAGGCCGAAGCAGCGGACGCCGCGGTCCTCACCGACCCGGCAGCCAATCACCCTGCCGCGGTCAGCCGCACCGAGGGAATCGCTGCGGCGGCCCCCATGACCGGCAACGGGACTGCGAATGACGAGGAGGCTCCGGAGGACAGCTCCACCCCGGTGGGGCCGGAACCGGCTGAGCCGGAGGAGACCGCTGCCCCGGCAGTGCCTGCCGACTCCCGCCGGTCCCGCCGCGATGCCGAATCCCCTGCCGCAGCGCCAACGTCCGGCAACGGGGGAAGCAAACGCACCCTGCTCATCATTGGAGTGCTGGGGGTGCTCGCTGTCCTGGTGGTGCTGTTCTTTACCGTGGTGCTGGGTTCCGAAAAGGAACCCGGGGTGCTGGAAGAGAACGTGGCACCCATCGAGCTGGACGCCGGAGCCTGCCTGGCCGGCTTCACCGGAGTCAACGAACCCGCAACGGTGGTCACCTGCGAAACCCCCCACAACGCCCAGCTGGTCGCCTCGGCCACCTACCCGGACAGCGACGAGTTCCCCGGCACCGATGCGCTCTCGGAACGTGCCACGGAGGTGTGCTCCGAGGTCCGCTACTCCGATGTGTTGACCGATTCCCCTGATTTGGACCTTCAGGAGAACAAAGTCATTCCCACCCGCGAGTCATGGGATGACGGGGACCGCCGGATCGACTGCTTTGTGGTCTCCAACGGAGAAGCGGACCTGACGGCGTCGCTGCTGGCCGACTAGCCCGAGGGCGGCCGGGTGCGGAGGGGGCACCCGCCTAGGCCGCTTCGACCGTCAGTCCCACCGGTTCGGCCACCAGCTCTTCGCCGTCAAGGCTGACGTTCCCCTCGGGGCGGTCCACCAGCACGGTGTCCCCGTCGCTGATCCTGCCCGCCAGGATGCCGCGGGCGAGCTTATCGCCGATCTCCCGCTGCACCAGCCGCCGCAGCGGGCGGGCACCGTAGGCCGGGTCATATCCGGTCAGCGCCAGCCATTCGCGTGCCGCGTCGGTGACGTCAAGGACCAGGCGGCGTTCATGCAGCCGGTTCGCCAGGGCCTGCACCTGGATATCCACAATCTTGGACAGGTCCTCCAGGCTCAGCGGATCGAACAGGATGACGTCGTCCAGGCGGTTCAGGAACTCGGGCTTGAAGTTGGAGTTGACCATGGCCATGACCGACTCCCGCTTTTGCTCCTCCGTCAGGCCGGGGTCCACCAGGAACTGGGACCCGAGGTTGGAGGTCAGGATCAGGATGACATTGCGGAAGTCCACGGTGCGGCCCTGGCCGTCGGTGAGCCGGCCGTCGTCGAGCACCTGGAGCAGGATGTCGAAGACTTCCGGATGGGCTTTTTCCACCTCGTCCAGCAGGATGACGGAGTACGGCCGGCGTCGGACCGCTTCGGTCAGCTGGCCACCCTCCTCGTACCCCACGTATCCGGGAGGAGCACCGACCAGCCGGGACACCGCATGCTTCTCCGAGTACTCGCTCATGTCAATGCGCACCATGGCACGCTCATCGTCGAAGAGGAACTCGGCGAGCGCTTTGGCCAGCTCGGTCTTGCCGACGCCAGTGGGACCGAGGAAGAGGAAGGAACCGGTGGGCCGGTCCGGGTCGCTGACCCCGGCACGGGACCGGCGGACCGCATCGGAAACGGCGCTCACAGCCTTGGTCTGGCCGATCAGGCGGGAACCGATGTTCTCCTCCATGTCCAGCAGCTTCTGGGATTCGCCTTGGAGCATCCGGCCGGCCGGAACACCGGTCCAGGCAGAGACAACCTCGGCAATGTCATCGGCGGTGACTTCCTCCGAGACCATCAGCTCCCGGGTTTCCTCGCCAAAGGTGCTTTCCTCCGCCTGCTGGGCCGCCTCCAGCTCCTTCTGAAGCGCGGGAATTTCACCGTAGAGGATGCGGGAGGCTTCGGTGAGGTCGCCGTCGCGCTGGAACTTTTCCGCTTCACTGCGGAGCTCATCAATCTGGGCCTTGAGATCGCCCACCCGGTTCAGGCCTGCTTTCTCCGCTTCCCAGCGCGCATTCAGGGCCGCGAGCTCTTCCTTCTTGTTCGCCATGTCCTCACGCAGGACTGCCAGCCGCTCCACGGAGCCGGCGTCCGTCTCGTTGGCCAGAGCCAACTCCTCCATCGTCAGCCGGTCGACTGCACGGCGGAGCTCATCGATTTCCTCCGGAGCGGAGTCGATCTCCATGCGCAGCCTGGAGGCCGCCTCGTCCACCAGGTCGATGGCCTTGTCCGGCAGCTGGCGGCCGGTGATGTAGCGGTTGGACAGGGTGGCAGCGGCCACCAGGGCGGAATCCGCAATGGCCACCTTGTGGTGCGCCTCGTAGCGTTCCTTCAGTCCGCGCAGGATACCGATGGTGTCAGGGACGCTGGGCTCCCCCACATAAACCTGCTGGAAGCGACGCTCCAGTGCAGCGTCCTTTTCAATGTTCTCGCGGTATTCATCGAGCGTGGTGGCGCCGATCAGGCGAAGCTCGCCGCGCGCCAGCATTGGCTTGAGCATGTTCCCGGCGTCCATGGAGCCTTCAGCGGCACCGGCGCCCACCACGGTGTGCAGCTCATCGATGAAAGTGACAATTTGACCTTCGGCGTTGGAGATTTCCTCCAGCACGGCCTTGAAACGCTCCTCGAACTCACCGCGGTATTTGGCTCCGGCCACCATGGAGCCCAGGTCCAGGGAGAGCAGTGTCTTGCCGTTCAGGCTTTCCGGAACATCCCCCGCCACGATCCGCTGGGCCAGTCCCTCGACGACGGCGGTCTTGCCGACGCCGGGCTCCCCGATCAGCACGGGGTTGTTCTTGGTCCGCCTGCTCAGCACCTGGATGACGCGGCGAATCTCGGAATCGCGTCCGATGACCGGATCCAGTTTGCCGCTGCGTGCCATTTCGGTGAGGTCGGTGCTGAACTTTTCCAGCGCCTGAAAGGTGTTTTCCGGGTCGGCATTGGTCACTTTTCGGTCTCCTCGTACAGATGGAAGGGCTGCCTGCAAAGCATCATGGCCGGCACCGTTGTCCCGCAGGGCCTTGCCGGCCGCACCGCTGTCCAGGGACAGACCAAGCAACAGATGCTCCGTCGAAACGAAGGCATCACCCAGTTGTTCGGCTTCCTGCTGGGCCGCGGTGATCACCTGCAGCATGGGACGCGAGAACTGCGGCTGAGCCACTGAAGACCCCGACGACGACGGCAGGGCGTGGATCGCGTTACTGGCGGCGGCGCTGACGGTGTCCGGGTTTGCACCTGCCGCCTTGAGCAGGGCGACCGCGACCCCCTGGCGCTGGTCCATCAGCGCCTTCAGAAGGTGGGCGGGCTCAATTTGGGGATTGCCCGCCGTGGCAGCGTTCATGGCGGCTGCCTGCAGTGCCTCTTGGCTCTTGTTGGTGAATTTGGTGTCCACTACGGGTTCCTTCCAAGCTCAAACTGGATTCCAGCTTCCGGAGCGAGTCCCAGAAAAGATCATCCCACCGGACGCAACAAAGTTGAGTCAATACGACTCAACTAGAATTGTATAGGTTATCCACGGCGTTTGCACGACGATGAGGCCCGGTTTTCCCGCGCTTTGACCGAAAACGTCGAACGCAGACCCGGAATGGCATGAACCCGCTTTAGGAGAGGCCGGGAACAGCTTCGTGCTCGTGGTCCCAGTCCTCTTTGGCCCGCTCCCACTCTGCGTTTCGCGCCTCGTACAGCCGCTGCTGCTCCCCTTCCAGCGAGGTCCAGCCGATCACTCCCATGGTTTCCTGAAATTCCTCCCCGCCGAGATAGCCAGCGAGGTGATCGAGGAAGAATTCCCACCCCGGACCTGCTGCCCATTCCCCGGAATCCGAGTTAATAAGGAAAAAGCCCCTGCGCACCGATGCGTACTTCAACTCCACATGCGTATATGAATCCTCGGCCGCCAAATGCACTTCGAGTTCGGCGGCTTGTCCGCCCGGACGGGTGAAGGAGACCGTCAACAGCCGGGGCGGATCGCACCGCAGGATGGCACCCCTGGTGCCGTCGGGGAGTTCGTAGCTGCCTCCCCGCCGCAAATCCCCCTCGGGCCGTCCCACGTACTTCTCCAAGGCATCCGGGTCCGTCAAGGCCGCCCATACTTCTCCGACGGGATAGGCAATGGTCCTGCCGACGACGATCATGAGCGCGTGGCCGGCTTGGATCTGCCGCCTGCCAAAAGTGCGTTTGGTGGATGCGGCTGCGGAGTCCGGTTCGGACATGGTTTCTACCCCTCTGTAGAACAACCGGCCACCGGTTCGGGCCCTCCAAAGGCCATCGGCGCCGGACGGGCCGTCAGCAGAATCAGTGGAAGCGGGTTGTGCGCCGAGGCCGCGGACGGCCTGTTTTGCAAAACCGTAGCAGGGAAAACCCGTGCTGGACAGGGGTCCGGGAAGGCCCGGCAGCACCGTCCGGCCGTGATCCCAACCATACAAATAAGGGTGCTGATCAGGCTTTTGATAAGTTCGAATTGCCCCCTCAGCCGCCCAGACGGCCGCTGCCGTGCGTGCTGCCGTGAAGAACAGTGCGGGCTGGTGCGTTGCCTGGACACCAACGCTTTTGACTGCCGGAGCAAACTACAACTCCACAGCAACCTGAAGGATTGTCCCCATGAGAGAACTTGCGGACCCGGAGCCTGCGGAAACCGCCGGCCTCCGGACCCGGGTTAATAAGACGGTCTTCATTGGTTCCGCCGCCGGCGTCCTGGCCATTGCCCTCTGGGGGATGCTGGCCACTGACAACGCCGAGTTCGTTATCGGTTCCATGGTGCGGTGGGTCTCCGTCAACATGGGCTGGTACTACTTCCTGGTGGTCAGCCTGACCGTGATCTTTGTCCTGGCCACGGCGCTGACACGCGTGGGCAAGACCAAGCTCGGCCCGGACCATTCCAAGCCCCACTTCAGCATGTTTACCTGGGCGGCCATGTTGTTCGCCGCCGGGATTGGCATTGACCTGATGTTCTTCTCGGTTTCCGAGCCGGTCACCCAGTATCTGGCTCCGCCCGCGGGCGACGGCGCCACCGCGGAAGCGGCGCGGCAGGCACTGGTGCTGACCCTGTTTCACTACGGCATCACCGGTTGGGCACTGTATGCCCTGATGGGCCTGGCGCTGGGCTACTTCGCATACCGGCACAACCTGCCCCTGAGCATCCGATCAGCCCTGCACCCAATCTTCGGAAAGAGAATTGACGGACCGCTGGGCCACGGGGTGGACATCGCCGCCCTGCTGGGCACCATCTTTGGCATCGCCACCTCGCTGGGCATCGGCGTCGTGCAGTTGAACTACGGGCTGAGCTTTATGTTCGGTTTGCCGGAAAACCTTACGGTGCAGATTTCCCTGATTGCCCTGTCGGTCATCATGGCCACCATCTCCACGGTTTCAGGAGTGGAAAAGGGAATCCGCCGGCTCTCAGAGCTCAACGTGATCCTCGCCGTCGGCCTGATGCTCTTTGTCCTGATAGCCGGCAGGACCAGCTTCCTGCTGGACGGAATTGTCCAGAACATCGGCGACGTCCTCAGCAGCTTTCCCTCCATGACCATGGACACCATGGCCTATGACCGCCCGGATGAGTGGCTGAGCTCCTGGACCCTGTTCTTCTGGGCCTGGTGGATCGCCTGGGCACCATTCGTGGGCCTGTTCCTTGCCCGGATCTCCCGCGGCCGGACGATCCGCGAGTTTGTCCTGGGCACCATGATTGTCCCCTTCGCCTTCATCCTGCTGTGGATCTCGATCTTCGGCAACTCCGCCCTGGACCTGGTCATGGGCGGCAATGCCGCCTTCGGGGAAATGGCCATGAACCAGCCGGAGCGGGCCTTCTACGGTCTGCTGGAGCAATATCCCTGGGCGCCCGCGACGGCGGCCATTGCCACCTTCACCGGCCTGTTGTTTTATGTGACCTCTGCGGACTCCGGTGCGCTGGTCATGGCGAACTTCACCTCCCATCTAAAGGATGCGGATTCCGACGGACCGAAGTGGCTGCGCATCTTCTGGTCCGTGGCGACCGGCCTGCTCACCCTGGCCATGCTGATGGTGGGCGGGGTGACCACCTTGCAGAACGCCACCATCATCATGGGACTGCCGCTCTCCATCCTGCTGCTGTTCATCATGCTTGGGGTTTACAAGGCCCTGCGGGTGGAGAACTCGCTCACGGACAGTTACCGCGCCTCACTGCCAAGCATCATTGCCGGGCGCAGCTTGGACGCGCGCGGCGGACGCAGCTGGCGCCAGCGGCTTTCCCGCGTAATGACCTACCCGGGCCCGCGGCAGGCCGAACGCTTTATCCAGACCGTGGCCCGGCCCGCTCTGCAGGATGTCCACGACGAGCTGCGGGAGCAAGGCGCCGACGTTGTCCTCTGCGAAGGCGAAGTTGCCCCGTACGGCATCCACCAACTGGACCTGCAGGTGGGCATGGCCAAAGAGCGTGGTTTCAAATACCAGATCTACCCCGTGCAGTACGACACCCCGTCCTATGCCCACAACGCCTCCGCGGACAGAAAGTATTTCCGGTTGGAGGTGTTCTCCCTTGAGGGCAGCCACGGCTATGACCTCATGGGGTACACCAAGGAACAGGTCATTACTGACGTCCTGGACCACTATGAGACGCATTTGGAGTTCCTCCACCTCAACCGCGAAGTACCGGGCAACACCTCGATTGCGGAGGATCAAGTGACAAGGGACAACTGGGAAGTCGATTTTGCCGGCGGAGAAGGACGCGGCGCCTAAGGTGTGCGGGCGCCGCATCAACCCGATCAGGCACCGGGTACATTGAGCAGATGGGGATAAACCACAAGCTCACATCTGTTCTGGCAGTCTCGGCCCTGGCGCTCACGCTGATGTCCTGTTCGGAGCAAAAGCCTTCGCCCGACAACGCCGCGGCAGCCCTGGCTCAGGGCCTGGCCAAGGCGGACGTTTCGGCAACCGCCTTTACCTCGGGAACCCCCGCGCAGGTGAACACCGAGCTGGAGTCGCTGCTGGCAGGCATGGGCACGGTCCGTCCCGCCGTCACCGTGGCCGGGATCGAAGAAGACTCAGAGGACGACGACGCCGCCACCGCCCGCCTGGCCTACGCCTGGGACGTGAACATGGACTCGGAGCCGGACTGGCAATACGAGACCACTGCGGATTTGCGGCGCGGAGAAGACGATGCCTGGCTTGTCCAGTGGGCTCCGTCGGTACTTTTTGACTCCCTTGCCGATGGCGACCGGCTGGTCCGCACCACGTTCCGCGGAATGCGCGCCGACATCCTGGACCGCAACGGCGACCCCCTGATGAGTTCCCGGCCGGTGCTGCGGATCGGCATCAACAAGCCGGGCCTCCTGGAGGATCAGCAGGCCTCGGCTGCCGCCGCCCTGGCCGAACTCGTCGGCCTGGATCCGGCAGCGTACACAGCCCAGGTTGCAGCGGCCGGACCCGATGCCTTCGTCGAAGCCATCGTGCAGCGCCAGGACGCCGAGGGGCCAACGACTCCCGAAGCCCTGGCCGCCATTCACGGTGCCGTGACCTTTCCCGATACGCGGACCCTCGCTCCCACCCGGACCTTTGCCCGCGCCCTGCTCGGCACCGTGGGCGAGGCCACTGCTGAACTGATAGAGGAATCCGACGGACGGCTCTCCCCGGGTGACCTGACCGGACTCTCCGGGCTGCAGAAGCAGTATGAAGACCAACTGCAGGGAACTCCCGGCATGACCGTCACCATCGAACATCCCACCGACACAACAACCCCGGTCCTTGAGCTGAGGCCGAAAACAGATGCCGTCCCCCTGCAAACCACCTTGGACCCCCGGCTGCAGACCCTCGCTGAAGACATCCTGGAAGACGAGCCGTCGGCATCGGCCATTGTCGCCATTCAACCGTCAACCGGTGACGTCCTCACGGTGGCCAACGGGCCGGGCAGCGAAGGCCAGCAGACCGCACTGCTGGGCCAGTATCCGCCCGGTTCCACCTTCAAGATTGCCACCTCGCTGGCTCTGCTTCGCCAGGGCGTCACTCCCGACAGCACGGTCTCGTGCCCGGCGGAGCTGACCGTCGACGGCCGCAAGTTCAACAACGCGAGCAGCTATCCGGCGGCGTTTGTCGGCGATATTGCCCTGAGGGACGCATTCGCGCAGTCCTGCAACACGGCCTTCATCAATACCCGGGATACCGTGCAGCAGGACGCACTGGCATCCGCCGCGGCGGATCTGGGCATCGGAGTTTCCGCGTCCATGGGCGTACCCGCGTTCTTCGGCTCCGTCCCCGGGGAAGCGGACGGCACGGCCCACGCCGCGTCCCTGATCGGGCAGGGCGAAGTCCTCGTCTCTCCGCTGGCGCTGGCGGTCGCCGCAGCATCCGTGGGCAAGGGCGAACGGGTGACTCCCCTGCTGGTCACCCCCAATACTGCGGCAGAAACAGGCACGGAGTCAGGATCGTCATCAGCGTCCGCTTCAGCGGCGCCCACCGACGCGTCCGACGCCGGATCATTCACCGCCGCAGAGTCCGCTTCGCTCCGGGACATGATGCGCGGCGTTGTTACCGACGGGGGCGCCAAGATGCTGCTGGACGTTCCGGGAGAACCGGTGCTGGCCAAGACCGGCACGGCGGAATTCGGCAGCGAAACCCCTCCGCGGACCCACGCCTGGGTGGTGGCGGTGCAGGGTGACCTGGCCGTCGCGGTGTTCGTCGCCGAGGGTGAACTGGGTTCAACGTCCGGCGGACCGCTGATGAAGGCCTTCCTGGACGGCGCGGCCGGCCAGCCCTAGCCGCGGTACTGCCCGTAACCGGGGGGAGGTCCATACTGTCCGCCGGGGCCGTACCCCGGTCCCTGGGTACCGGGTCCGTAGCCACCGTAAGGCGCGGGCGATCCATACGGCATGAGGCCGGGACGCCCGGTCGGAACAATGACCTTCCCCAGCGGCATCAGCGAGATCGGCACCATCTTCAGGTTCGCGATTCCCAGCGGAATGCCGATGATGCTGACAAACATCGGTATGGCAGTCAGGATGTGCCCGGCGGCGATCCACACACCGGCCACCACCAGCCAGATGACGTTGCCGACCGTGGAGAAAAGGCCGGGGGCGCCGCCGCGGTCCACCACGGTACGGCCAAAGGGCCAGAAAGCGTAGGACGCAATCCGGAAGGACGCGATGCCGAACGGAATGGTCACGATCAGCAGGCAGCACACAATGCCGGCCAGCACATATCCCAGCGCCAGCCAGATGCCCCCGAACAGGAGCCAGATGAGGTTCAGGATGAGGTTCATCGTCTCATTCTGGTGCACCGTGCCCCGCAGCACCATGTCCGGGACGGCAGCTCGTTGTGGTCCGCCTCTCTGCAACTAGACTGGGAGCATGCTGCCTATCAACGATGATGCCGGAACACCCGCTGCCGAGCCCGTGGAACTGTCCACCAACCAGTGCTGGGAGTACATCCGCCAGGCGGAGATCGGCCGGCTGGCCGTCATTGCCGATGCGCACCCCGAAATTTTTCCGATCAACTTTGTAGTGGACCACGGATCCGTGGTTTTCCGGACCGCCGAAGGAACCAAGCTTCGGGCGGCCCTCGAAAACGGAACGGTGGCCTTCGAAGTTGACGGCTACGATGACCGCCTTGGCTTTGCCTGGAGCGTTGTCCTGAAGGGCTCAGCTGTCCGGCTGGAGTCCATCGAAGAGGTGCTCGCCTCGGAGGAGCTTCCCCTCTTCCCTTGGCAGAGCGGGGAAAAGAACCACTTCATGCGGATTGAACCGGCAGAGACCAGCGGCCGCAGTTTCCGAATCAACAAGGCCGCACGCAGGCACTACCTGCGCGGCACCAAGCCGCAGGCTTCCGTCGAGTAAGACAACATTTATCCAGTTCATCGAGTTCATCGAGTCAGGACACAGTGACCAGCACAGCGAACACCGCCGCACCGATTATCCGGTTCCCGGAGCTTCCTTCCGCACCCTGGGGGAACAACAATGGCCGGGTCAAGGACATCGCGTCGGGAACGGGATGGCGCCTAAGTGTTGCCTCCGTCGACAAGCCCGGTGCCTTCACCGCGTTTCCGGGGATGGACCGGATTACCGTGCCGGTGGAGGGTGAGCTGCTGGTGCTCACCGTGGACGGCGCCGAGCACGGCATGGAGAAGTTCCGGCCCTTCCGTTATTCGGGGGATGTTCCCGCCGAAGCCGCCCTGCCCACCGGCCCGGTGACCGTGCTCAACACATTCGTGGACCGGAACACCACAGGTGCCGCGGTGATGGTGGTTGAACTGTCCAAGAAGAACCCGCAAACCCTCGGGCCCGGCCAGCTCCTGGTGCTGCTGCACGGCAGTGCCACGGCCACCGCTGCAGGCGGTTCCGCAACGGCGCTCGAGCCGCTGGACACTGTTGTCGGTGCTGACGAACGTCCGGCAGTGCTGGGACGCGGATATGCCGCCGTCGTGTCCTTCTACGACCTGGACTGACCCGCGGATAAGAATCCGGACCGTAAAACCGAACAAAAAAGGCGCCTGCCTCCCCAAGGGAAGCAGGCGCCTTTTCGCGCTTCAGCGCTGAACCCTAGCGGGAGCGGCGCTCGTTCGATGCCGGAGCGGTGGCGCGGCGGGGGCCGGCACCGCGTGCGGGACGGCCGGCACCGGAGGGTGCCTGCGCACGTGATCCGGCAGCTGAGCGGCCGGCACCTGCGGGAGCCACGTCACCGGCACGCTGGCCCGTGGCCGGACGGCGGTTGCGGCCCTGCGCCGTGGAAGCAGCCGCTGCGCCGCGGCGTCCGTCCTGCGACCGCTGGCGGGGAGCATCGGGCGTGAAATCGTTGCGGTCACGCTCGCTGCGCTCCGTACGCTCAGCCGAGACACGGCCGCGTCCGCCGGATCCGCCCCGGCCGCCGGCACGGGGTGCGGTGGTGGAACGGGCGGCGCGCTTGCGCTGGGCGTTGGCGCCGGTGGACCGGCCGCCGCCCTGCTGCGGTGACTTCGACGCCAGTTGGGCGGCGCGCACATGCGGCTCCACAACGGCGGCTCGATCACCGATCAGCTTTGCGATGGACGGGGAATTGTGCGAAACCTTTTCGATGGAGACGTCAACGCCCGCAGCCTTCATCAGCTTGGACACTTCACTCTTCTGTTCCGGCAGCGTCAGCGTGACAACGGTTCCGCTGGAACCGGCGCGTGCCGTACGGCCTGAACGGTGCAGGTAAGCCTTGTGCTCCGTGGGGGGATCAATGTGGACCACCAGTTCGACGTCGTCCACGTGGACGCCGCGGGCTGCAACGTCAGTGGCGACGAGCACACGCACGTCACCGGTGGAGAATTCCGCCAGGTTCCGGTCGCGGGCGTTCTGGGACAGGTTACCGTGCAGGTCAACGGTGGGAATTCCGCTGTCCGTCAGGAACTTGGCCATCTTCCGGGCATGGTGCTTGGTGCGCATGAACATGATGCGCCGGCCCTGGCCGGAGGCCAGTTCCTTGACCAGCAGCTTCTTGGCCGTCTGGTCCTGGACCAGCAGCACGTGGTGGTCCATGGTGGACACCGCCGCCTGCGGCTCATCAACCGAGTGCGTCAGCGGGTTGGACAGGTAGCGGCGGACGAGCTTGTCCACGCCGTTGTCCAGCGTTGCCGAGAACAGCATGCGCTGTCCCTTTTCGGGGGTGCGGTCCAGCAGACGCTGGACAACCGGCAGGAATCCAAGATCAGCCATGTGGTCGGCTTCATCGAGCACAGTGATTTCAATGGATTCCAGGCTGATGACCTTCTGCTTCATGAGGTCTTCAAGCCGGCCGGGGCAGGCAATGACAATGTCAACGCCGGCCTTGAGTGCTTTTTCCTGGCGCTGCTGGGAAACACCGCCGTAAATAACGGTGGTGGTCAGGCCCAGCTCCTTGGCGAGCGGCTCAATCACGTTGTTGATCTGTGTGGCCAGTTCGCGGGTGGGTGCCAGGACCAGGCCCAGCGGGCGGTTGGGCTTGCGGCGGTAAGCCGCTTCGGCCTCGGCCAGCCGGGTAACCAGGGGAAGAGAGAAAGCGAGGGTCTTGCCGGAGCCTGTGCGGCCACGGCCGAGCACGTCGCGGCCCTTGAGGGTGTCGGGAAGGGTTTCAACCTGAATCGGGAATGCTTCGTCAATTCCGGAAGCGGAGAGGGAGGAAACCAGAGCCTTGGGTACACCAAGGGCAGCAAAAGTAGTCATTAAAAGACAAGCAACTTTCGGTAAGTGGCCCCAAAGCCGTATGGCGCCGGGGGTTCGCCGAAGAAAAGTCAGACAGTGTCCAGTGGCTCGGCCGCAAGTGGCCGGCGGGACAAAAGAAAGCGTTCTATCGACGCAGGTTGCGCTGCTTACACACGCGGCTTTTAGGCGCGGCAGTCACAACAACTTCGTCCAGTTTACCGGTTTGTGCCCAGATTCCTAATCGGCGCCCCGCACGGGACGCCGCGGACAGGCCCGGCGGCGGCCGGTTCCGATGTGTTCCGGGCCCGTGTTCCGCCTGCAAACGGTCCGCTGTACAGCCGATAACATTAAAGGTAATGACTACTGAACCAGCCCTGCCCGACGCCGGCTCCCTGCATGCTGATGATCCGGGGGCAACCGCCCCGGAGGCTATCGTCCCGGATGAAACCGGAGACCCCCGGCACTTCCGCTCCCCGGTGTCCTTCGTGCGGCGCGGATCCCGCCTTCAAGGACGCCGCCAGCAGGCCTGGGACGAGCTTTCCGACCGGTTTGTCATTGACGTGCCGCGCGCCGAAGCGGACACTTCCGTGGACCCGGACTACGTGTTCGACGCCGCCGCGGAGTTCGGGCGCACCGCTCCCCTCGTGGTGGAGATCGGCTCCGGCCTGGGTGAAGCCGTCACTCACGCCGCGGAGCAGAACCCCGACAAGAACTACCTCGCCGTAGAGGTCTACCTTCCCGGCCTGGCCCAGACCCTGCAGCGCATCGGGCAGAAGGAGCTCACCAACGTCCGCGTGGTCCAGGCGAACGCCCCCGAGGTCCTGACCACCATGCTTCCCGCCGGTTCGGTGGACGAGGTGTGGGTCTTCTTCCCTGATCCCTGGCACAAGACCCGCCACCACAAGCGGCGCATGGTCAAGGACGAGTTCGCTGAACTGGTGGCCCGCGTCCTGGTGCCCGGCGGCATCTGGCGCCTGGCCACCGACTGGTCCGACTACGCCGTGCAGATGCGCGAAGTCCTCGATGCTTCCGCACGGTTCGAGAACCTGCACACCGGTGAGCTCGCCGGCGAGGACAGCCCGCTGACCCGCGTCAACCGGGAGGGCTTGGAAAAGAAGGCGCCGGTCAACGACGTCGACACCCGGGGAGGGTGGGCGCCCCGCTTTGAGGGACGCATCCTGACCAGCTTCGAGAACAAGGCCCACCAAGCGGGCCGCCTGATCTTCGACCTGACCTACCGCAAGGCCTGATCCCATGACTGAACCCAATGACGCCCGTGTGGGCCTCTACATCGACTTCGACAACATTGTCATCTCGCGCTACCAGCAGCTGCACGGCCGCAACGCCTTCCAGCGCGACGGCATCCGCAACTTCGACAAGACCAGCCGCGACGCCGACCCCGAGATCGCTGCGAAGCTGACGGCCGCGACGGTCGACTTCAGCGCGATCATCGACTTCGCCGCGTCCTTTGGCACGCTGGTGGTCAACCGTGCGTATGCCGACTGGTCGGTGCCGGTGAACGCCAGCTACCAGCGCCAGCTCATGTCCCGGGCGGTGGACCTCACCCAGCTGTTCACCACCACTACCCGCGGCACCAAGAACGGTGCGGACATCCGTCTCGCCGTCGACGTGGTGGAGGACCTCTTCCGGCTGCCGGACCTCACCCACGTTATTATCGTGGCCGGAGATTCCGACTATATTGCGCTGGCGCAGAAGTCGAAGCGGCTCGGCCGGTTTGTCGTGGGCATCGGCGTCGCCGGATCCACCAGCACCTCCCTGGCTGCCGCGTGCGATGAATTCGAGGACTACGATTCGCTGCCCGGCATCGAGAAGGCCGCAGCCCCGGAGCGCACCAGCCCGGGCCGGAAGCCCGAACCGGAGGCAGTCCAGGCCGATCCTGTCCCCGGCAAGGTCCGCCCGCTCACCACCATCCCCATGTTCTCGGACACCGGCGACACACAGCTGAACGACGAGCCGGAGGCACCCGAGGACATCGATCCGCAGACCATCGCCACGGAACTGCTCCTGCGCGCCCTGCAGATCGGCCATGCGAAGGGCGACGCCGACGAGTGGCTCAACACCGGCACCATCAAAAACCAGATGCGCCGGATGGACCCCTCCTTTAACGAAAAGCCCCTCGGCTACCGGTCCTTCACCGACTTCCTCTCCTCGCACAGCGATCTGGTGGAGCTGGAGGAAAGCGGCCCGCAGCGCCTCATCCGCCTGCGTCCCGACGCTGACAAGCGGCGCTGAGAACCGCAGCACCGGTGCATACTTCTGACATGGAACAGACGAATCACAGCTCCGCACCCGAACCCGCCGAGTCCAATGAATCCGCCGGGGACGCCCTCCCATCCCCGCGGGAACCTGCTGCAGTCGGAGCCTTCTGGGACCAGCGCTACGCCGAAAAGTCCGCTCTGTGGAGCGGTCAGCCCAATGCAGCCCTGGTGAGCGAGGTCCGCGGACTGCAGCCCGGAAGGGTTCTGGATGTCGGTTGCGGCGAGGGCGCCGACGCCGTCTGGCTGGCGGAGCAGGGCTGGGACGTCACGGCACTGGAGGTCTCTCAGGTGGCGCTGGACCGGGCTGCCCGGCAAGCCGAGCAGCGGGGCGTGACCGTGAACTGGCTGCACTCCGGACTGGTGGAGGCCACCCTTCAGCCGGCGTCCTTTGATCTGGTGTCGGCTCAGTATCCGGCCCTGCTCCGCACCGACTCGAACGCGGCCGAGCTGGCCCTGCTTCGTGCCGTGGCACCCGGCGGCGTCCTCCTTCTGGTGCACCATCAGCTGCCCGCCGACGGAGACACCGGGGCACACAGCGCGGCTCTGCGGGACTATGTGGGACTGGCCGACGTGGCCGCCCTGCTGGATGAAAACTGGCGCATCGAGGTGCACGAGGTCCGTCCCCGGCACGTCAGCGCCGGAGCTGGTGCACACCACACGGAGGATGTCGTCCTGCGGGCGCGGCGCCTTCGCTGACCTTTCCCGGATCTTCCAGGTCAACTTCTTTTCGCGAACCCCTTGCCGCAGATTCAGCGGCGGTTTTCTCCGGCCAGCCGATCGGCGCGTCCTCGCTCCCCTGCCTGCTGGCTTGGACGCTGGCGCTTGGCGCACTGGCCGTGTGGGCCAACCGCCGGGACCAGGGACGCCGGTTCCGCTAGGCCGTCAGGGTGAAATCAGAGCGACTGGACGTAACCGTCGTCGGCGTAGTCCATGGCGTCCTGCTTGCCGGCGGGCAGGGCGCGCAGCTTGCTGCGGCGCTGCACCAGGGACGCCAGGCTGAGCTGGGTGGCGAATGACCGCGACGCCGGCGGGCGCTGTCCGCGGGTCAGCGTCACCACGTCGCCGGCCAGCCCGGCGGCGAACACCCGGCTTCGGTCCGGAGTGCGCTGCTGCAGCGAGTCCAGCTCCGCGGAGAGTTGATCCACCCGTGCCCGGAGCCCCGAAACCTGGTTTTCCAGTTGCATGATGCGCTTGATGCCTTCCAGCGACACGCCCTCCTGGGAGAGCCGCTGGACCTCGCGAAGCATGTCGATGTCGTGCTGCGAGTAGCGCCGGGACCTTCCGGGAGCGCGGCTCGGGCAGACGATGCCCAGCCGGTCATACTGCCTCAGAGTTTGCGGATGCATATCCGCCAACTCAGCGGCAACGGAGATCACAAAGATAGGCGCGTTGACGTCTATGCCCATTGTTCCTCCTTGACAGCTGTTGAAGTAGTAGTAACCATAGCCCGGTTTCGGTTCCCGGAGCACGGGAACCGAAACCGTGTTCCGTCAGTTACAGCCGGGCCCTGGCAGCCAGCCCTGCGCGCGGGTCCTCACCCTTGGTGGCGTCGGCGAAGGCCTCAACAGCGGCTTTCGCTTCCTTGTTCAAATGTGAGGGAACGGCGACGTCGATGGTCACCAGCAGGTCACCGTTGCCCTTGGACGTCTGCACGCCCCGGCCCTTGACCCGCAGTGTGCGCCCGGACGGGGTTCCGGCGGGCACCTTGAGTTTTACCTTGTCCGAGGTCAGCGTCGGCACCTCGATCGTGGCGCCCAGTGCGGCTTCGGGGAAGCTCACCGGTACGTGGATGCGGATATTGTTGCCGTCCCGGACAAAGAAATCGTGCGGGGTGACGTTCACGGTGACCATCAGGTCGCCGTTGCCTGCCGCTCCGGGCTGGCCCTTGCCTCTAACCCGAATCTTTTGGCCGTCCTTGACCCCTGCGGGGACCCGGACCTCCACCACTTCACCGCTGGGCTCGCGGAGCCCGATGACGGTGCCGTTAATGGACCCGGCGAAGGAGATGGTGGTGCTGGCTGTGCGGTCGGCACCCTTTTGCGGCGGTGTTGAACCGAAACCGCCGCCAAAGCCTCCGCCGCCGAACAGATCGGCGAATTCCGGCGGAATGTTGCTGCCGCCGGTGCTGTAGCTGGTGCGGCGGCTGCCGCCGGGACGCGCCCCCTGGCCAAAAAGTCCGCCAAAGAGATCCTCGAAGCCGGCGCCGCCTGCGGGGCCCGCCCCGCCGGGACCGCCGGCGGAGAAACGCGCACCGCTGCCCATGGCGCGGATCGCGTCGTACTGCTGGCGCTCGTCGGCGTCCGACAGCACTGAATACGCTTCGGAGAGATCCTTGAACATCCGCTCGGCCGAGGGATCATCCTGGTTCTGGTCCGGATGGTACTTGCGCGCCAGCTTCCGATAGGCCTTCTTGATATCGGCTTCCGACGCGTCCTTGGGGACACCCAGAATCTTATAAAAATCCTTATCGACCCAATCCTGACTAGCCAATTGGCGTCCCCTTCCTCAATTTACTGCTCCTGCCCACACCCCGCAGGTTGCGGACCGGACGTGCACTGCTGGAAAAAAGGTGCCCGGGGCCGCCGTGAGACGGCCCCGGGCACCCCTGCCTACTGCTCCGGAACGGAGACGATAACCTGTGCCGCCCGCAGGACCCGGTCATTGGACTTGTAACCGGCCCGCAGAATCTGCGTCACTGTATCCAACTGGACGTCCGGGCTTTGCTGCTGGATCAGGGCTTCATGGATGTTGGGGTCAAATTCAACCCCCACCTCGTCAATCCGTCCCAAGCCGTACGTCTTCAGCGAATTTTCCAGCTTGTTGGCGATGGAGGCAAAGGGCCCCTCCGCCAAGTCGCCGTGCTGGCGTGCGGCGTCGATGTCATCCAGGACGGGCATCAGGGAGTTCAGCACTCCAATGACGGCCATTTCCCGGGCGACGTCGCGGTCCCGCTCCACCCGCTTGCGGTAGTTGACGTATTCCGCCTGCAACCGCAGCAGGTCGTTGCGCAGCTCCGCAGCTTCCGGTGATCCCGCGGCAGAGGGCTGCGGGGGAACATCGGCGCTGTTGAGGATCTGCTCGGCCTGGGCCAGAGCATCGCCTTCGGCACCGCTGTCCGCGGCGGACGTTTCACCGGGGGCTGCCGTTTCGGAGTCCGCCGGCACCTGGCCGGCGGGATCCTGCTCGTCGCCGTTGGGCTTCTCGTTGTTTCCGTTGCCTTCAGCCATGATTACTTCTTGTCTTCGTCGTCGACAACCTCTGCATCAACGATGTCTTCGTCGCCTGCGGAGGAAGCATCGGAGGCGCCTGCGCCACCGGCTGCACCGGCACCTGCAGCGCCTTCAGACTGAGCGGAGGCGTAGATGGCCTCGCCCAGCTTGGTCTGCGACGTCTGCAGCTTCTCGAACGCGGACTTCACCTCGTCGTCGTTCTCGGTGCCTTCCAGCGCCTTCTTCAGCGCGTCGACATCGCCCTTGACCTCGGTCTTGACGTCTTCGGGCAGCTTGTCCTCGTTGTCCGTGATGAGCTTGTCCACGGAGTAGGCCAGCTGCTCGGCGGAGTTGCGGACGTCGGCTGCCTCGCGGCGCTTCTTGTCCTCCGCTGCGTGCTCTTCGGCTTCGCGGACCATGCGGTCGATGTCTTCCTTGGAGAGGGAAGAACCGCCCGTGATGGTCATGGACTGCTCGGCGCCGGTGCCCTTGTCCTTGGCGGACACGTGCACAATGCCGTTGGCGTCGATGTCGAAGGTGACCTCAACCTGCGGGACGCCGCGCGGAGCCGGAGCAATACCGGTCAGCTCGAACGTGCCCAGCGGCTTGTTGTCGCGGGTGAACTCGCGCTCACCCTGGAAGACCTGGATGGCCACTGACGGCTGGTTGTCATCGGCCGTGGTGAAGGTTTCGCTGCGCTTGGTGGGGATGGCCGTGTTGCGCTCGATCAGCTTGGTCATCACACCGCCCTTGGTCTCAATGCCCAGGGACAGCGGGGTGACGTCGATCAGCAGGACGTCCTTGCGCTCGCCCTTCAGGACACCGGCCTGCAGTGCGGCACCAACGGCCACAACCTCATCCGGGTTCACGCCCTTGTTCGGCTCCTGGCCGCCTGCCAGTTCCTTCACCAGTTCGGTGACGGCCGGCATACGGGTGGAACCGCCGACGAGGATGATGTGGTCAATGTCGGAAACCTTGATGCCGGCTTCGGAGATGACGTCCTTGAACGGCTTCTTGGTGCGGTCCAGCAGGTCCTTGGTCAGGTCCTGGAATTTGGCACGGGAGAGGTGCTCGTCCAGGTGGACCGGGCCCTCGGGGGTAACCGAGAGGTACTGCAGGGAGATGTTGGTGGAGGTGGCCGAGGAGAGTTCCTTCTTGGCCTGCTCCGCTGCTTCCTTCAGACGCTGCAGGGCAATCTTGTCCTTGGACAGGTCGGCACCCTTGGCCTTGGCCTGGCTCAGCAGGTAGTCAACGATGCGCTGGTCCCAGTCATCGCCGCCGAGGCGGTTGTCACCGGCGGTGGCGCGCACCTGGATGGTGGAGAAGTCATCTTCATCCTTGCCGACTTCCAGCAGGGAAACGTCGAACGTTCCGCCGCCGAGGTCGAAGACCAGGATGAGTTCATCTTCCTTGCCCTTGTCCAGGCCGTAGGCCAGTGCGGCTGCGGTGGGCTCGTTGACGATGCGCAGCACGTTCAGGCCGGCAATTTCGCCGGCTTCCTTGGTGGCCTGGCGCTCGGCGTCGTTGAAGTAAGCGGGAACGGTGATCACGGCGTCGGTGACCTTCTCGCCCAGGTACGACTCGGCGTCGGACTTCAGCTTCTGCAGGATGCGGGCTGAGATTTCCTGAGCGGTGTACTTCTTGCCGTCAACGTCCACGCTCCAGTCGGTGCCCATGTGGCGCTTGACGGAGGAGATGGTGCGGTCAATGTTGTTGACAGCCTGGCGCTTGGCGATCTCGCCTACGAGAACCTCGCCGGACTTGGCGAAAGCAACAACGGACGGCGTGGTGCGGCCACCCTCTGCATTGGCAATAACGGTGGGCTCGCCGCCTTCAAGGACGGAGACAACCGAGTTGGTGGTTCCAAGGTCAATACCTACTGCACGTGACATTTGCTTCCTCTTTCCGTGGAAAACGACGCCGTTGCGGGGGCAAAGCCTTCCGCAGCGCGTCTTGAGCGTTCTGGACTCAACTTTACTCACGCTCCGACCTTTGTCAACAAAGTTGAGCCTTCTCGACTCAAGTCCTTGAAATTGGGGGCCAGGCCTTGCCGCTCCCGCTCCCCGACACGAGGCGCACCTCCGGACAATCCGCGCCGGTGCCCGCGTATCCTCCTCCTATGGCTCCCGAACAGTATTCGCACGGCCACCACTCCAGCGTGGTTGGCGCCCACGCCCAGCGCACGGCTGCCGACTCGGCGGCTTATCTGCTCCCCTATCTGGAGTCCGGAATGACCCTGCTGGATGTGGGCTGCGGCCCGGGCAGCATCACCGCTGATCTTGCCAACCTCGTGGACCCCGGACCCGTCACCGGGCTGGACCAGTCCGAAGACGTGGTGGCTCTGGCACGGAAGCTCGCCGCCGCACGGGGACTGGTCAACACGGAGTTCCTCGCGGGAAACGTATATGACCTGGACTTTCCGGACGCAACGTTTGACGTTGTCCACGCCCACCAGGTGCTCCAGCACCTCGCGGATCCGGTGGCAGCCCTGCGGGAAATGCGGCGGGTGACCCGGCCCGGAGGAATAGTGGCGGTCCGGGACGCGGATTTCCACGGCATGAGCTGGTACCCGGAGTTACCCGAACTCACCGCATGGATGGACACCTACCAGCAGATTGCCCGCGGCAACGCGGCAGAGCCGGACGCCGGACGGCGCCTGGTTGCGTGGATCCTTGAAGCCGGCTTTACCGAGTTCGAACCGTCAGCTTCCAACTGGCTCTACGCCACCCCCGAACGCCGCAGCTCGTTCGGCGAAGGATGGGCGGACCGGGTGCTGCACTCCGCGTTTGCCGCGCAGGCACTGGATCGCGAATTGGCCGACGAGGCCGGGCTGGCGCGGATGGCTGAGGGTTGGCGGCGCTGGTCACAAACCGCGGACGGATGGTTCCTGCTTCCGTCCGGCGAGGTCATCGCCTGGGCCTGAAGCCGGTGCCGCCTCGCCGGCAGTGGGTACGCTGGAGGAATGTACAGAATCATCACGGTCTGCACCGGCAACATCTGCCGCTCCCCCATGGCCCAGTTCTGCCTGACCCGCGCCTTCAACGAGGCTGGACTGGGAGACGAGGTCCGGGTCGACTCCGCCGGAGTGACAGCATGGGAGGCCGGACGCCCGATGGACCCCCGCGCCGTGGATGAACTTACACGCCACGGCTTTGACGCCCGCGAAACCGAAACTTTTCGGGCACAGGAGTTCAAGGTGGATTGGTTTGCCGACCGCGACTTGGTGCTGGCTATGGATTACGGGCATTACGTCGAACTCCGGGACATGGCAGCACGCGGGCAGGACCAGGACAAGGTCCGCCTGATCCGCAGCTTTGATCCTGCCTCTGCCGCCCTTCCGCCCGAAGAACAGGGCATTGAAGACCCCTGGTACGGCACCATGAGCGACTTCGACTCCTCCTACGCCATGATCCGGGCCTCGGTGCCGGGCGTGGTGGAATATGTCCGGGACGCCCTGGCCGCCGGCGGATCACGCTGAAACCGCGCACGGCCCCCCTGCTTACAGGCCCGCTGCCCGTACTCATCGCCGTCGACGGGTTCTCCGGTGCCGGCAAAACCACCCTTGCGACGGAACTGGCTGCGGCGCTGCGCGCGCACCACACCGTGTCCCTGTTCCATCTGGAAGACATTTATCCCGGCTGGGACGGGCTGGCGGAAGGCATCGAATACTTCCGCCACCGCATTGCCCAGCCCCTCTCCGCCGGCCGTACCGCCCACTGGCAGGCCTGGGACTGGACCACAAACCAATACACCGACACGCGCCGCACCGAACCGGCCGACATCATCATCTTCGAGGGCGTGGGTTCCTCCAGCGCCGCAGTGAGCCCGCTGCTTCACGCAGCAGTGTGGGTCAGCGCACCGGCAGATCTGCGGCGGGAACAGGCGCTGGCCCGCGACGGCGACACCTACGCCCCGCATTGGGAACGGTGGGCCGATCAGGAACAGGCGTGGGCGGCGGAGGATCCGGCGGCTTCCCGCGCTGACATACGGGTGGACCGGGAGCATGCCTCGGGGGCTCCGGCAACCGCCGCCGGTTATGTGCTGCGCGCCCTCGGGCAACTCGCCCTTCCGCTTGCCGCGACCTGGCCGGGAGCCGGTGCGCCCGCCGAAGCCGTCCGAGTGGAGCGGCTGGACACCTGGGCGAACCCCGAACAGCTCTACGCCGCCCTGTTTGGCGGTTCGGCCCGGGCGGTATGGCTGGACAGCTCCAGTGCCTCCGCGGCGCCTGCCGGGACATCGGGGGCCGGGCACGTTGCAGCCCGCAGCCGCTTCAGCATCATGGCCGACGACGGCGGCCCGCGGGGGCGGTACGCGGAGCACCGGCGCGGGACGGGCCGCGAAACAACCGGGGTAACCACCCTCGTGGCCGGACCGGTGAGTGTCTCCCGGCCGGGGTCCTTCTTCCCGTGGCTGGATACTGTCTGGGGGCAGCCGCGGGCGGACGTTCCGGCGGACTATCCCTGCGGCTTTGCCCTCGGCTGGCTGGGGTTCCTCGGCTACGGCCTCAAGCGGGAAACCGGCGGAGCTGACACGCCCGCGGCTCCCGGCTCCCCGGCGGATGCCGCTCCGGACGCCGCCCTGATATTCGCCGGCCGGGCCGTGGTTCTGGACCATGACGAGCGGTGCGTCTATGTACTGACACTCGCCGACAGTGCCAACGGTGCGACGGACATCGGTGACGGCGGTGACGGCGGTGACGGCGGTGACGACGGCGACGATGACGATGACGGCGGCGACCGTCACTGGGTCGCGGCGGTGCGGCGGTCAGTCGAGGCTGCAGCCGCTTCGCCGCCGGACCCTTCGAGCGAAGAACCTCCCTTTCCTGCTCCGGAGTTCACCGTGCGGGACAGCAGGGACTCCTACCTCGCCAACGTCCGTTCCGCGCAGGCGGAGATCAGCGACGGCAATTCCTACGAGGTGTGTCTGACCACCTCTCTCACCGCACAGCTGGACGAGCCCCTGGCCGGGGCGGACATCCTGGCCCTGTACCGCCGGCTTCGGCGGCGCAGCCCGGCTCCGTTCGCCTCCCTGCTGCGCTTTGAGGGATACAGCCTGGCTGGAACCTCTCCGGAACGCTTCCTGTCCTTCGACGCCGCCGGACACATGCGGGCCGAGCCGATCAAGGGCACCCGCCCGCGCGGCTCCACGCCGGCGGAAGACCGGGAGCTGGAAGCGGATTTGGTCTCCTCGCTGAAGGACCGCGCGGAAAACATCATGATCGTGGACCTGCTGCGCAACGACCTGTCCCATTTTGCCGTTCCCGGCTCGGTCACCGTGCCACGGTTGTGCGCGGTGGAAAGCTACGCCACGGTTCACCAGCTGGTCAGCACGGTGGATTCCCGGCTGCTGCCGGGCGCGTCCCGTGCCGAAGCCGTCGCGGCCGCCTTTCCGCCCGGGTCAATGACCGGAGCTCCGAAAATCAGCACCATGGCCATCCTCGACCGGCTGGAGGGCGCGCCGCGGGGAGCCTATTCCGGCGTCGTCGGCTGGTTTTCCCTGACCGGTGCGGCAGATCTGTCCGTGGTGATCCGGACCCTGGAGATCCGGAACGGTTCCCTGTCCCTGGGCGTGGGCGGGGCGGTTACTGCTGATTCGGATCCGCAGGCGGAGTGGGAGGAAGTCCGGGCCAAGGCCTTCGGCGTGCTCAGCGCGCTGGGCGCCAAGTTCCCGGAGTAACTACTGCAGGGTGGCAGTCAGCCGGCACACGTTGTCAATGTAACGCTGCCAGACGGGGCGCCCCACCCATTCGGAGAGCAGCAGCTCCCGGGACATGGACCGGTAGGTGTCTTCAATCCGGCGCATGTCGGTCACGATGTTCCCGTCGAACATCATGACCGACACTTCCAGATTCAGGGAAAAGGACCGCATGTCCATGTTCGAGGACCCCAGGACGGCCACCTCGTTGTCGATGGTGAAGTGCTTTGCGTGCAGCACCAGCGGCTTGGGATACAGGTAGATCCGGATGCCTGCCCGCAGCAGCGCTTCATAGTAGGAACGCTGGGCATGGTCGACGAGGAACTGGTCGCCCCGCTCGGAAACGAACAGCTCCACCTGAACGCCGCGCTGGGCAGCGGTGGTGATGGCGTACAGCAGGGAATCATCGGGCACGAAGTAGGGGCTGGTGATGGAAATGCGGTCCGACGCGGAATAAATCAGCGAGGTGAACAGGCGCAGGTTGTTCTCCGTGGTGAACCCCGGGCCGCTGGGCACCACCTGGCAGGTTACGTCGCCGGGATGACTGCTCCATTCATAGAGGCTCAGCTCCCGTTCAAGGTTCTCATCCGTTTCCGCGTTCCAGTCCGTGGCAAAAACCACGTTGATTTCATCCACCACCGGACCTTCCAGCCGCGCCATCAGCTCCACCCATTTCCGGCCGATCTTCCGGTTGTGGGGCTTCCTGTAGGAAGGCTCCACCAGGTTCTGGGACCCGGTGTAGGCCACCTTGCCGTCAACCACCAGGATTTTGCGATGATTGCGCAGGTCCGGCCGCCGCCACAAACCGCGGGCCGGGAGCAGGGGCAGCATCCGCCGCCACTGAATGTCAGTGCTGCGAAGTTCCTTCAGCAGTTTCCGATAGCCCTTCACCCGCAGTGTGCCGATGTGGTCAAACAGCAGGCGCACCCGGACTCCGCGCGCGGCGGCGTCCTTCAACGCGGCGAAGAATTCCCGGGTGACGCTGTCGTAACTCATGATGTAGAACTCGACGTGCACGTATTTTTGGGCGGCGCGGACCACTTCGGTCATTTCGCGGATGGACTCGCTGTAGTCCCGCTGCAGCTCCACTTTGTTGCCGTCCAAGCTCGGGAAGGACCCGAGCCGGCGGTTCAGCTCGGTGGCCGAGACCACCCATTCCGGCCCGGAATACCGGCTGCCTTCGGCCTCCAGCTCGCGGGTGTTCTCACGGACCGCCCGGTTGACCTCAGCTTGGCGCTTGACCCGGTGTTCGGAGAGCCGGAAATTGCCGAAGAGCAGGAACAGGATGATTCCCGGCACCGGGAGGAAGAAGATGCACAGCAGCCAGGCCATGGCGGTGGTGGGGCGCCGGTTCCCCGGCACCACCCCGAGGGCGATGATGCGGATCGCGTAATCCAGCACGGTCAGCGCCGTGGCGATCCAGACGGGGAGCGCTGTTCCCGTTAATGCCACCCACACACGACGCTCCTATCAGCTGCTGTTCCTCAATAGCCTAGTCTGCCGGATGGGCAAACTAGGCTGGGTGCATGACTGTTCTGGTGTTCCTGGATCCGAAGTTCCCCGAAGGCCGCCTCGCGGATGCCGCCGTTCCGCAGCTGATGGCCGCTGATCTTGGGGCTACCCGAGGCGACGGCGTTTTCGAATCGATGCTGGCCATTGACGGCGTCCCCCGCAAAATGGACGCCCATCTGGACCGGATGGCGTCCTCGGCGCTCGCCCTTGACCTTGTCTTTCCGGCGAGGGAGAGCTGGGAACGTGCGGTTTCCACGGCTCTTTCAGAGCTGCCCGTCCAGGCGGGGTCCGGCCAGGTGGGGTCCGGCGAGGCAGTGGTGAAGCTGCTGCTGACCCGCGGCGTCGAGGGAACCGACTCCCCCAGCGCGTGGGTCGCGGCCTCCCCCGTACCCGCCGCTGTCCGGGAGCGCAGCGCCCAGGGCCTGGACGTCCTGCTGCTGGACCGCGGCTATGACAGCACCGTGGCCGACCGCGCACCATGGCTGCTGCTCGGCGCCAAGACCCTGTCCTACGCCGTCAACATGGCGGCGCTGCGCTACGCCAAGGCTCAGGGCGCCGACGACGTCATCTTCACGTCCTCCGACGGAAAGGTCCTGGAGGGTCCGACGTCGAGCGTCATCCTGGCGGTGGAGGAAGACGGCGTCAAGACGCTGCTGACGCCCGAACTCGAGAGCGGCATCCTTCCCGGCACCACCCAGCGCGCACTGTTCGACGCAGCCGAAGCGGCAGGCTGGGCCCGGGGTTACGGCCCCCTGGAGCCGGCGCACCTGATGGAGGCCGACGCCGTGTGGCTGGTGTCCAGCATCCGGCTCCTGGCTCCGGTGACTTCCATTGACGGCACCCCGATTCCTTCGTCTCCCGCGCTGACGGAGGAACTGACCGCACTGCTGCGCGGGGCGTTGTAACCGGGCCGGCTCAACTCGGGATGAAGCTCAGCTCAGGATGAAATTAAACGTTCCTGCGCCCACGGCGGCGGCCAGTGCACCTCCGGCCAGCACCACCCCGTAGAGGGCAACCCACGCGTCCAGGCCGGTGAACACGGAGGTGCGGGCCCAGGTCCGGCCGCCGTTGCCGAAACCGCGGGCTTCCATGGCTGCGGCCAGGCGGGTGGCACGCCGTACGGCCTGCACCAGCAGGGCGACGGCCTGGCCCAGGAAGGAGCGGACCCGGGTCAGCAGCCCCGAATCCGCGCCGACTCCCCGCGCGTGCCGGGCCATCCCCAGGCTCTGCCATTCGGAAACCAGCAGCCCCACGAGGCGCATGGCGGCCAGTGCCCCGAGCACAAAACGGTGCGGGAGCCTCAGTTTCTGTGCCAGCGCGTCCGCCAGATCCGTGGGATCCGTTGAGGCCAGCAGGAGGATTCCGGGCAGGGCGATCGCCAGGCCCCGCAGCCCGATGGCGATTCCGGCAGCCACTGAATCCGACGTAAACAGGACCGGGCCGGCGTCCAGCAGGACGGTGCCGGTCTTTTCCGCCAGCAGCGCGGTGCCCCACGCGCCCACCAGCGCGGCGACGATCAGGGGCCAGATCCGTCGAAGCAGGGTCAGCGGCCGGGTCCGCAGCAGCGGCAGCAAAAGAAGTTCCCCGGCAAGGACGATGCTGGAGCTGATCCAGTCCACGCTGATCAGCACGGCAAGTGTCACTGCCACGGCTGCAGCAAGTTTGGACAGCGGATTGGCCCGCTCCAGCAGGGTTCCGGACGGACGCCGGGTCGGATTGCGCAGATCAATGTCCAGTTCCGCAGTGCTCACTTCCGCGCCGCTTCCTTTCCCGCCATTTTCAGCGCCGCCTTCTGCGCCGTCGTGCGCACCGTGGCAGTGCCGTCCTCCACGTGCAGGACGTTTCCGCCCAGCGCCGCCAGGAACTCGGCGTCATGGGTGACCGACACCACGGAGCGGCCCTCGGCCAGCAAGGTGCGGAGCAGGGTCACCAGCTCCGCCCAGGTGTTGGCGTCCTGCCCGAAGGTGGGTTCGTCCAGCAGCAGGATGTCCGGTTCCGTGGCGATCATGGTGGCCACGGAGAGCCGGCGCTTTTCGCCGCCCGACAGGGTGAACGGATTGGCGTCCAGCAGAGCGGTGAGCCGCAGCCGCTCCGCCAGCCTGTCCACCAGGGAGGCAATCTCGGTCTCCGTCAGCCGCCCCGCCCGTCTTGGCCCGAAGGCCAGTTCGCCGCGGACGGTGCCGGTCAGGAACTGGTGCTCCGGCTCCTGGAAGACAGTGCCGATCCGGGTTACCAGCTCGGTCGATTTCCAGCGGCCCGGGTCGGTGCCGGCGGAACCGGCCAGCGCGGCTGTGGCCCGCAGAGTACCGGCCACAGGCTTCAGCAGTCCCCCCATTGTTAGGGCCAGCGTCGTTTTTCCGGCGCCGTTGGGGCCGGTGATGCCGAGCGAAGTCCCGGCGCGCAGCGCCAGATCCACGCTGCTGACAATTGCCGGAGCCCGCTTCCCGCGCCCCGCGGCAAGGCCGCGGGCAACCAGCAGCTCTGAACCGGCATGCTGTGCCGCCGGTTCCGGGACGGCAGGCCGGTTCCCCGGCAGCCAGACGCCGGCGGCGGTGAGACGGGCACGGTTGCCCGGTGCCGACAGAACCTGTGACGGCGGACCGTCGGCAAGGATCCCGCCGTCGGCCGCTAAAACCACCACCCGGTCCACGACGTCCGCCCAGACGGACACCCGGTGTTCCACCACAATCAAGGTGGCCCCGGTGCGCTCCAGCACGCGTTCGACGGCGGCACGGACTTCTTCCACACCGTCCGGGTCGAGATTGGCCGTGGGTTCATCCAGGAGCAGCAGACCCGGCTGCATGGCCAGAACGCCGGCCAGCGCCAGGCGCTGCTTTTGTCCGCCGGACAGTGCGGCCGTGGAATGGTGCAGCGGCACCCGCAGGCCAACGTCGTCCAGGCTGGTGCGCACCCGCTGCCAGATCTCCTGCGGGGGTATGCGGAGGTTCTCCGCGCCGAAGGCAACCTCGTCCCCCACCCGGGAGAGCACCAGCTGGGAGTCCGGGTCCTGAAGCACAAGGCCGGCCCGGCCGCGGGCCAGCTGCGGAGCAATCCCGTCCAGGGTGAGGCTGCCGTGTTCCTCCCCTGCTGCGTCCGGCCCGGTACCCTCGCCGAGAACACCGGCGAGGGCGTGCAGCAGCGTGGATTTCCCCGCGCCGGAGGCACCCAGGAGCAGAACCCTCTCCCCCGGTTCGATGTCCAGCGTCAGGCCGGAGACCGCGGGGGTGCTGCGTCCTGCGTGCCGCCAGGAGTAGTCCCGTGCCCGTACGGACACGGGGGAAGACACGGGGGAAGACACGGGGGAAGACACGGGGGAACCGTCAGGAGCGCGCATCTGCTGCCCGGCCCGACGCGAACGACGCCAGAACTCCGGTCCGGGCCAGGGCACGTGCGGCCAGCCAGGACAGCAACCCGGCCAGGACGGCACCCGACACCGCGGCAAACAGGGTGTACAGCGCCTGCCACTGTGCGGCCCATTCCGGCCGGAAGAGAATGTTCTCGCTGACGCCCAGGAACACACCGGACACCAACCCGGCAAGCATCGCCACGGGCAGGGTGTACCGGGCATACAGGAAGGCCAGGAAGACCAGCTCCGCTCCCGCCCCCTGGATGAATCCGGACAGCAGCACCGAGAGGCCAAACTGTGTTCCGAGCACGCCGGACACCGCGGAGGCCAGGACCTCACAGTAAATTGCAGCTCCGGGTTTGCGGATGATCAGCGCACCCAGGACCCCTGCGATGAGCCACCCGCCGGTGTAGAGACCGCCTAACGGTGGAAAGGCAAGGAACACGACCTCCACCCCGTTGTACGCCAGCGACCAGGCCCAAAAGATGACCCCCACAGCCACTGCAAGGACGGACGCCACCACAATGTCGACAACGCGCCAAGGCCTGCGCCAGACGGAATCCTGCCGACCGGAGCGTTGGAGCCTGGAATTGTTCTGCTGCATGAAAAAAACCTCCTGAGGTACAGGAGGGGAGGGACTGTTCACGGCGGATTGCCGTGAGGTCCCGTGAGATCTCGACTCCCTAGCGCCGGTACTAACCGGATCAGGTTCGAGG
This sequence comes from Arthrobacter gengyunqii, assembly GCF_023022985.1. Classification (NCBI taxonomy): domain Bacteria; kingdom Bacillati; phylum Actinomycetota; class Actinomycetes; order Micrococcales; family Micrococcaceae; genus Arthrobacter; species Arthrobacter gengyunqii. The sequence goes on from NZ_CP095461.1 coordinate 3,307,698, forward strand.
GTCTGCGGATGTCCGCACTCTCAGCGCCTGGGTCTTCCCGCGTCGTGCCGAAGCACTGGCGGGGAGGGCGCTCCCCTGTCGTATGTTTTGCGATCACCACTCTACACACGGACAGGCCACTTTGGGCGGCTCGGCGGTAGGGTTAGGGAAAACGGCCCCCAACCTTAGGAGCATCCATGAACCTGATCCTGAAACTGCTCAGTACCGGCGTGAGCATCGGCGCGGGCATTGTGTCCGCCAAACTGCTGGACTTCCTCTGGACCCGGATCACCGGCAACGAACCGCCCCGGGACAATGACGGAGTCCTGGACGTCAACCTCCGCACCGCGGTGGTCTTCGCCGTCGTTTCCGGCGCCGTCAGCCAGGCCATCCGGGTGCTGACCACCCGCGGCACGCAGCGCGCCATCCAGCGTTACCAGAAGACCCCCGAGATCGTTTAGTCGACAGCTGATCCCAGCAATACCGAGTTTCACCGCAGGGCGCTCAGCCCTCGGGACTGCGTCCCGGGCGCTGGGCGCCCTGCGCTGTTTCCGACATCGAATCGTCGTCCAGGGACCCTGCCTCGTTGTGCTCCCCCGGGTCGTCGTCCACGCGGGGGTCTTCGTCTTCACCGTCGTCGTCGGAGTCCGAGCCGTCGGCGTTCTTGGCGTGCAGAAGCAGCTGCTGGGCCCGGCCCACCACGTCATCCAACTCGTCAATGGTGAGCAGTTCCGGACGCAGGTGCTTGGTCCGGTAGCCGGCCCGGCCCACCATGTGGGCGGACACCGGCGCGGTGAGGATCATGAACAGCCAGCATACGGCCAAGACCGGCAGCAGGGACCAGCTCTCAAACTGGACCGCCATCGCCAGCAGGAACAGCAGCAAACCCAGCACCTGGGGCTTGGACGCGGCGTGCATGCGGCTCATCAGGTCCGGGAAACGGGTCAGCCCGATGGCGGCAGCCAGGGACATCAAAGCCCCGCCCAGCATCAGGATTCCCACAATCAGGTCATTCAGTTCCTGGCTCACAGGCTACCTCCGGTCCGTAACAAAGCGGGCAACGGTCACGGAGCCAATGAACCCGATGAGTGAGATCGAGACCAGCAGCGCCAGATAGTTCAGGTTCTTGTTGACGATCATGTCCGTGGCCAGAGCCGCACCGACGATCGTCAGCAGGACGTCTGCGGCCAGCACCCGGTCCAGGATGGACGGTCCCCGGGCAATCCGGAAAATGGCGCCCGCTGCTGCAACTGCCAGCATGACGGCCACCAGGACCACAAAAACTGTCATCATGAGTTTGCTCCCTTAGCGGATTCCGCCCGGTTGTTCGCCAGGTCGGCGGCTTTCCTGCCGGCAGCCTGCTCCGCTTTAAGGACCTCAAGGTCCTCACGCGATCCAATGCTGCGGATCAGCCAGGACTCGGTGTCCCGCACGTCCTTGCGGACCTTATCGGCTTCCTCAGGAGTGGAAACGTTCAGGCAGTGCAGGTAAAGGGTGGACGTGGACCGGTCCACTTCCACCACGAGCGAGCCGGGAATCAGTGACAGGGCGTGTCCGGTTGCTGTCACCAGCAGGTCGGAGCGGCTGCGCAGTTTCACGCCCACCACCGCATTCTTGATGTGCGGTCCCTTGGTCACAGACAGCCACAGCACTTCGAAGCTGGCGTGGACCAACTTGTAGAAGAACCGTGCCAGGAATCCCGCAGCATAGAGCGGGTTGAAGCGTCCGCTCAGCTCCACGGGAGGCAGGTAGAAGATGTTCGCCACGATGAACGCGATCACGGCGCCAAAGATGAGGTTCCCCGCGCTGAAGTCCTGCCAGAGAGCGCCCCAGAGGAACACCAGCCAAATCAGCAGGGGGATTTCCTTCAGCAGCGGGACACGCGGACGGTTCCGCATTTGGGCCCTGCGGGTCATTGTCCGGCCCCCTCTCCGAGAACGGCTTCAATGTAGGGCGTACGGTCCAGCAGGTCCTGCGCCGCGTTGTCACTGAGTGAGAACAGAGGGCCGGCCAGGACGGAAAGGGAGACGCCAAGCGCCACCAGCCCCACCGTGGGGTACACCATGGTGCGCGGCAGCAGGTCGACGGCGTCGCTGCCGGAGAACTTGCCGGTGGTGACGCTTCCGGAGGTCCGCAGCGATGATCCGTCGGCACCGGTGGCCAGCAGGATCGGATCCGGATGCACGGCGTCTTCCGGCGTGCGCCAGAACGCACGGTTCCAAACCCGGGCCATCACCAGGAGGGTCAGCAGGCTGGTGAGCACGCTGGCCCCGACCAGGACGTAGGCCAGCGGAGTGCCCAGCTCAACGCCAGCCTCCAGGAGACCCAGCTTGCCCAGGAATCCGGAGAACGGCGGGATGCCGCCCAAGTTGATGGCGGGAATGAAGTAGAGCACGGCCAGGATCGGCGACAGTTTCGCCAGCCCGCCGAGCCGGTCCATGTTGGCGGTGCCTCCCCGGCGCTCGATCAGGCCGGTCACCAGGAACAGCGAAGTCTGGATTGTAATGTGGTGGACCACGTAGAACACCGCGGAACCAATGCCGATAACGGATCCGACGGCCAAACCGAAGACCATGTAGCCGATGTGGCTGACCAGGGTGAAGGAAAGCATTCGCTTGATGTCGGTCTGCGCCAGGGCGCCGAGGATCCCCACCACCATGGTCAGACCGGCAACCACCATCAGCAGCGTGTTGATCCGGTCTCCGGGGAAGAGCAGCGTCTCGGTGCGGACCATGGCGTAGACGCCCACCTTGGTCAGCAGCCCGGCGAACACGGCAGTCACCGGCGCCGGGGCCGTTGGATAGGAGTCGGGCAGCCAGAAGGACAGCGGGAACACCGCGGCCTTAATGCCGAACGCCACCAGGAGCATCAGGTGCAGCATCAGCTGTGTTCCGGGATCCAGGTCTCCGAGCTTCACCGCCAGGTCCGCCATGTTCACGGTGCCCGTGGCCGCGTAGATCATGGCGATGGTAATCAAGAAGAGCAGCGAGGAAACCACGCTGACCACCACGTAGGTGATGCCGGCGCGGATGCGCGCCGTGGTTCCGCCCAGCGTCATGAGCACGTAGCTGGCCGTCAGCAGGATTTCGAAGCCCACGTACAGGTTGAAGAGGTCCCCGGCGAGGAACGCATTGGACACGCCGGCCACCAGGATGAGGTAGGTCGGATGGAAGATCGAGACCGGCCCGTCCTCCTCGCCGCCGGCCATGCCCTGCCCGGCCGCATAAATAAGCACCGCCAGGCTAACGGCCGACGAAACCACCAGCATCAGGGCGGAGAACTGGTCCACCACCATGGTGATGCCCACCGGCGGCAGCCAGCCGCCCAGGTTCACCGCCTGCGCTCCGGTTTCCCAGACGGAAAACAGCAGGAAAACTTCCAAGATCAGGGTCACGGACAGGATGGTGACGCTGATAATGCGCTGGGCACGGGCATGGCGGATGAGGATGAAGGCCAGGGCGGCGCCGAAGAACGGCAGGACCACGGCCAGCGGAGCCAGACTTATCGTGTTCATTCCTTGGCCTCCGGGCTGGTGCTTTGACCGGTGGCGCGCAGGGATCCGGGCGCCTCTTCAGCCTCTTCGGGCGGGGTGAATTCGGTGGTGTCCTCGGGGACATCGGCGTCATCTTCAGCGTCGAAGCTGCTCTGGCTTGCCACGCGGCGGTCTTCGACGTCGTCCTGGACCTCGTCCTGGCGGCTCAGCACCCAGGAGCGGTAAATGATGCCGAGCATGAACGCCGTCACCGAGAAGGAGATCACGATGGACGTCAGGATGAAGGCCTGGGGCAGGGGATCGTTGTAATCCTCCGCCGCAATCTCCGCGCTGAACAGCGGTGCGAGGCCCTGGAATCCACCGGTGGACAGCAGCAGGATGTTCGTGGCGTTGGTGAGCATGGTCAGCCCCAGCACCACACGCGTCAGGCTGCGTTCCAGGAGCAGGTAGATCCCGCAGGCATACAACGCACCCATGATGATCATGAAGGTGATGTTGACGCTCATCGGGCCACCTCCTCTTCTCGCATGGTTATTTCAGGTTCGATCTCCACCAGGTCCTCGTCGTCGGAGGAACCGCCTTCGCTGCGTTCATCAATTTCGGAACCCAGGCTGCGCAGGACATCGAGCACCAGCCCCACGACCACCAGGTACACCCCGATGTCGAAAATGGTGGAGGTGACGAACTTGATCTCGCCGAAAATCGGCCAGGTGAACTTGATGATGGCGCTTTGCAGGATCTGCCCGCCGAAGAACAGCGGTGCCGCGGCGGTGAGGCCGGCAATCCCCAGCCCGCCGCCCAGCAGCAGGCCCGCGCTTACCGGGCTTGCCTCCGCGAGCTCAAACCGGCCACCGGCCAGGTACCGGATGGTCAGGGCCAGTCCGGCCATGAGTCCGCCGGCGAAGCCGCCGCCGGGAATGTTGTGCCCGGCGAGAAGGAGGTAGATGGAGAACAGGATCACCGAGTGGAACAGCAGCCGGGTAACCACTTCGAAGATGATGGAACGCCGTTCCGGCGCAAGCGTCCGACCGGCAACCAGCCAGGCGTCACGGCTCACGCTGGAGAACTTCCGTGCCAGCGCCAACGTGGCCTCCTGGCGGCCTGTCGAGGCAAAGTGCTCGCGGCCGCGGTCCACCGAGCCGGTGGCAATGCCCTCCGCACGGCGGCGTTTGTCGCCCCGTCCGCGGACAAAGATCAGCGAGGCCACACCCGTGGCGGCCATGGCCAGCACGGAGATCTCACCGAAGGTGTCCCAGGCGCGGACATCCACCAGGGTCACGTTGACGATGTTCGCTCCGCCGCCGACCTCATACGCGAGGTTGGGGAAGAGGAGCGAGATGGGCTCGGCGACGCGGGAGTTCATGGCGGTCATGGCAATCAGCACCATGGTGGCACCAAAGGCAATTCCCAGCAGGGCCCGCAGCAGGCGGTGTCCGGCGGGTTCGCGCTTCCAGAGCCGGGCAGGCAGCGACCGCAGGGCCAGCACGAAGGCCACGAGGACGATGGTTTCCACCAGCATCTGGGTCAGGGCCAGGTCCGGTGCGCCCTGCAGTGCAAAGATCAGGGCAATCCCGTAACCGGTGACGCTGACCATCAATACAGCCAGGAAGCGCTTGTTGGCGCGGGCTGCGGCAACGGCGCCCAGAATGATCCCCAGGCCAATGACGGCCTGCAGCGGGGTGTCCCACCAGTGGAACTGATCCGGAAGCGCGGCGCCGCGCCACAGCAGTGCGGTCAGCGGCGTCAGGACGGCAACCGTCAGGATCACAAAGAGGTAGAACATCAGCGAACCGCGCTGCGTTCGGCCCGTAACCCAAACGGCAACGTCGTCCAGCACGCCAATGATTCCGCGGTAGGAACGCTCGGCATCCAGCGGTGCGGTGAACCGCCCCTGAACACTTTCGACCCGCACGCGCTGCCAGAACAGCAGCACTCCGGCGCCGATGGTGATGACCGTCAGCAGCAGCGCCGTGGTGAAACCGTGCCACAGCGCCAGATGGGTGGGTTCACCGTCAACCGGGTACAGGTCAGCGTAGGAGCTGACGGCAGCATCGATCGGGGCCGGCCAGAGACCGAACACCACGGTGACCGCGGCGAGGATGGCCGGTGCACCGAGGAACGCCCACGGAACCGGCTTGAAGGGCGTCTGCTTGCCATTGGGCTTGGCCGCAAAACCGCCCCACACAAAACGTGCGCTGTAGGCAAACGTCAGGATGGAGCCGATGACGACGCCGGCCAGCAGAACGGCCGCGCCGAAAGTTCCCTGCTTTTCGGCAAAGTGGACGAACGTCTCGTAGACGGATTCCTTGGCCACAAAGCCCAGCAGGGGCGGCACGCCGGCCATGGAAGCGGCACCGATGAGGGCCACCACAAACAGTTTCGGTGCGGAACGGTAAATGCCGGAGAGCTTGCGGATGTCGCGGGTACCGGCCTGGTGGTCCACAATTCCCACCACCAGGAACAGCGTCGCCTTGAAGAAGCCGTGGGCCAGCAGCAGGCCCAGCCCGGCGATGGCAGCCTCGCGGTTGCCGAGCCCCACCACCAGGGTCAGGAAGCCGAGCTGGCTGACCGTTCCGTAGGCCAGGATCAGTTTGAGGTCATGCTGGCGCAGTGCCCGCCATCCGCCCAGCAGCATGGTGGAAAGACCCAAAACCAGCACAACCGCGTGCCAGTAGGCGCTTTCGGAAAAACCCGGTGCCAGCCGTGCAACAAGGTAGATGCCGGCCTTGACCATGGCAGCGGCATGCAGGTAGGCGCTGACCGGGGTCGGCGCAGCCATGGCGGCCGGGAGCCAGAAGTGGAAGGGCAGCAGCGCGGACTTCGAGACCGCGCCGATAAGCATCAGCACAATGGCGATGTCCACAAGGGCACCGCGTTCAAGCAGCTGCGGTGCCATGGCCAGGATCTCGGAAATCCGGAACGTTCCCGCGGCGCCGCCGATCAGAACCATGCCCACGAGCATGGTCAGGCCGCCGAAGGTGGTGACCACCAGCGCCTGCAGGGCGGCCCGGCGGGCAGACAGCCGATGCGCCGAGTATCCGATCAGCAGATAGGACAGGACGGTGGTTATTTCCCAGAAGATGAACAGCAGGATCAGGTCATCTGCCGTCACCAGGCCGAACATGGCCGCGGCGAAGGCCAGCAGCTGAGAACCGAAGGCACCCATCTGGGTGTCCCCCGGGCGGAAGTAGCGTGCGCAGTAGAACAGCACCAGCGAACCGACGCCGAGGATAAGGATGGACAGGACCGCGGCCAGGGTGTCCATCCGGAAGGCGAGCTCAACTTTGAGATCGGGTATCCAGGGGATCACTACGGACGGCGGGGCGTTGGGAGCGCCCGAGGCCAGCGTCTGGTCGGCAGCTGTGTACCGGGGGAACGTGACCAGCAGCCAGACGAAGGCTGCTGCGGGGACGGCTGCCAGGACGTAAAACGCCGACCTGCCGATCCTGCGAAACATTAAGGGCGCCACCAATGCCACCGCAAATAAAACGGTGAGCACAACTAGCACTAGATCTCCCGAGCTTTTTTTGACAGTCTTCCAGCCGCAAACACAGCTGTAGTTATCAAGGTGGTGGTCAGAGGGCGTATATCTATTCTACTCATGGCATACACCCAAGCCGTATTCGGGTACGGTTCAGCCATGCCGCGGGACATGCCGGAGATCCGGTTGTCGTCCCGCCCGGACCATGCACCTATAGCATCTGCCTATGGTCTCCAACACAGAAGTTCACATCGCGCTGCCCGGCGGGCCGCCTCCGCGTTTCCGGAAACGGCAGGTCCTGGCCTGGGCGTCCTGGGACTGGGGGTCCGCCGCCTTTAACGCCATCATGACCACCTTCGTCTTTACGGTGTACCTGACCTCGGAGAGCTTCGGCGGGGAAGACCATGCTTCCGCCGTCCTGGGGTACGGCATCGCCCTGGCCGGAGTGGCAGTGGCAGTGCTCGCCCCCGTCATGGGACAGCGCTCGGACGCCGGGGGGCGGCGCCGGCTCTGGCTGGGCATCAACACGGCCCTGGTGTGCCTGGTCACCGCCCTGTGCTTCTTCGTCTTTCCCCGGCCGGAGTTCCTGCTGCTCGGCGTTGCGCTGATCGCCTTGGGCAACGTCTTCAGTGAGTTTGCCGGCGTGAACTACAACGCCATGCTGTCCCAGATTTCGACGCCGGCAACGGTGGGACGGGTCAGCGGTTTCGGCTGGGGCATGGGGTATGTGGGCGGGATTGCTGCCTTGGCAGCGGTGCTGGTGGGCTTCATCAACCCCGACGTGGGCTGGTTCGGCGTTACTTCGGAGAACGGCTTGAACATCCGCGCCGTCGCCGTTTTCGCCGCCGTCTGGCTGGCCGTCTTCGCGTTGCCCGTCCTGTTTGCGGTTCCCGAAGTTCCCCGTAAGGCGCGAGCTGCCGGAATTGGTTTCCTGGCGTCCTACGGACTGCTGTTCCGTCGCGTCAAGGCCATCTACAAGACCAGTCCGCACACCATCTGGTTCCTGCTGGCCAGCGCAGTGTTCCGTGACGGCTTGGCCGCGGTGTTCACGTTCGGCGGAATAATTGCATCCGGAACCTTTGGATGGCCCATCTCACAGGTCATCATCTTCGCCATCTTCGGCAACGGGGTGGCAGCCGTCGGTGCCATCGCGGGCGGCTTCCTCGACGACCGCAACGGCCCCAAGAAGGTCATTGTCTTCTCACTGATCGGGCTGCTGATCTCCGGCGGAATCATTGCGCTGTTCGGAGCCGAGGACCAGAGCCTCTTCGGGCTGCAGTGGAGCGGAGACACCACGTTCTGGATATTCGGCCTGCTGCTGTGCCTGTTTGTGGGGCCTGCCCAGTCGGCGTCCCGTGCGTTCCTGACCCGGCTTGCCCCGGAAGGCGAGGAAGCCGAGCTGTTTGGGCTTTATGCCACCACCGGCAGAGCCGTGAGCTTCCTGGCGCCCACGCTCTTCGCCGTCTTCATCACCATTTTCGGCGCCCAGCGGTACGGCATCCTCGGCATCCTGCTGGTGCTGCTGGCGGGCCTGCTGGTGCTGCTGCCGGTGCGATCACCGGACAAGACACCGCGCGCGGTGGTTCCGGAAGCCTGACCGCTGCCCGGCGTTATACCTGGGAGCGGTGGAAGTTCAGGTGGCTGCGCGACGCCGTCGGGCCCCGCTGGCCCTGATAACGGTTGCCGTACTGTCCTGAACCGTAAGCGTATTCCGCCGGGGAGGTCAGCCGGAAGAAGCACAGCTGGCCGATCTTGGAACCGGGCCACAGTTTGATCGGCAGCGTTGCCATGTTGGACAGTTCCAGCGTGACGTGCCCGGAAAAACCCGGATCAATGAAACCGGCAGTGGAATGCGTCAGCAGCCCCAGACGGCCCAGCGAGGACTTGCCTTCCAGCCGTGCCGCAACGTCGTCGGGCAGGGTGACCGTCTCGTAGGTGGACCCGAGGACAAATTCGCCCGGATGCAGGATGAAGGGCTCGTCCGGATCGACCTCCACCAGGCGGGTCAGGTCCGGCTGGTCCAGGGACGGGTCGATGTGCGCGTATTTGTGGTTGTCGAAGAGCCGGAAGAACCGGTCAATGCGCACGTCCACGCTGGAGGGCTGAACCATTCCGGGATCGTAGGGATCGAGGACGATCCGCTTGTCGGCAATTTCGGTTCGTATGTCGCGGTCAGAAATCAGCACCTTCTAAAAATAGCGCATGACGGCGGGGCCTCCCGCAGCGGCTCCGGTCAGCGCCCGATCTCCGTACGCACGGCATAAAGCTCGGGGAAAAAGGTAAGTTCGAGCGCCCGCTGGAGGAAGGACGCCCCGGAGGATCCGCCTGTTCCCCGCTTGAAGCCAATGGTGCGCTCCACTGTCTTGAGGTGCCGGAAGCGCCACAGCTGGAAGTTGTCCTCCAGATCCACCAGCTCTTCACACGCCTCGTAGATGTCCCAGTGTTCCGCGGCGTTCTCATAAACGTGTTTGTAAACACGCATCAGGGCATCGTTGGCCACATGCGCCTGCGTGACATCGCGGTGGAGCAGCTCCTCGGGAACGGCATAACCCCGGCGGTGCAGGTACCGGATGAACTCGTCGTAGATGCTGGTCTGTTCCAGCAGGTCCGTAAGCAGTGCCTGCGCCGCCGGATCGGCGGCAAAGACGTTCACCATGGCAGCGTTCTTGTTGCCCAGCAGGAACTCCACGGCCCGGTACTGGTAGGACTGGAAACCGCTGGAGGCGCCCAGATCACCCCTGAATTCCGCATATTCCGACGGCGTCAGCGTCGCCAGCACGGACCACTGCTCGGTCAGCGAGCGCTGGATGTGCTTGATCCGGGCTATGCCCTTCATGGCGGCACGCAGGTCATCCGCGGCCAGTTTGGACCGCACGGCACGCAGTTCATGCAGGACAAGCTTCAGCCACAGCTCGGAAGTCTGGTGCTGGATGATGAAGAGCATCTCGTCGTGATGCTCCGGGCTGCTCACCGGATGCTGCGCGGCCAGCAGCTCGTCCAGCGCCAAATAGGAGCCGTAGCTCATCTTGTCGGTGAAGTCCCGTTCGATGCCCGGCTCGAGGTTTCGGGTGTTCCTGCTCACGCTCATCGTCCTACCGTAGCTTGGTTTTTCCCCCTGCCGCTGTGCCAGACTTGCGGCTGAGCCTTTGGCAGACACTGAGCACTCAAGGAGAACATCATGACTGAGAACACAGAGAACACGGACAACACGGACAGCAGCGCCGCGGAACGGGAAGGCACGCTTCCCGGCCAGGCGCAGTACCAGGATCCCGAAGGCGCTGCGGCGCTGGAAGAAGCCATCCTCGCCGGCCAGGAAGGCCGGATCAGCAGCCAGGAGCTGGTGGCCCGAATCTGTGAGTCGGAGCTGCTGAGCGTTGGCCGGCTGCTGGACGAGAAGGACCCCGCCTCCTTCCAGGCCCTGGTGCTGAAGTCTCCGGAAGGGGACTCCGCCGTTGCGGCAACGTTCACCAGCGCCGGGCGGGTACCGGAACAGATCCGTGAAAAGGCACCGGTCATGGTCAAGGCCGGAGGGGAAGCAACACTGCGCAGCATCGGCGCCGGCTACGGGCTCGCGATCAATCCCGGCAGCAACCTCGGGCTCGAGCTTGGACCGGAGGGAATTGCCGCCATTGTGGCCGCCTATGACCAGGCCGCAGCGAATCAATCCGCAGCCGCCCGCCCGAACGCAACCGGCAGTGCAGACGAAACCGGCAGCGCGCCCCAGGCACAGTAGCCGCCCTCTTGCACTGTCGGAGGGGGGCTCTAGGCTGGGGCCACAGGTGTGCAGGGAAACCAGTTGCCCTGCACCCGGACCCCGGAGGACAGCATGACCTGTTCAAGCAAGACATGTTCAATCGTTCCCCCCTATCTCCTGGCGCGTATTGCCGATCTCCAGGACGACGGCTTCCAACGGGCCGCCGATGCAGCCCGGCGGGCACTGGCCGAACTGCCGCCGGTCCATTCGGCCCGCTCCCGGTCCCTGCAGCCCCCGTTTCCCCCGCGGGGCAGCGCACTGCCCCCCTCCCTGCGGCGTGAAATTTCCGACGCCGGAGAACGTGAGGTCCTCCCCGGCACCCTCGTGCGGTCGGAGGGAGGGGAGCCGACCCGCGACGAAGCAGTGGACGAGGCATATGAGGGCCTTGGAGCCACCCACGCCCTTTTCCGCGACGTCTACGGCAGGGACTCGGTGGACGGTGCCGGCGGCATTTTGGCGGCCACCGTCCACTACGGGCGCGATTACGACAACGCGTTCTGGAACGGTGAACGCATGGTGTGCGGTGACGGCGACGGCGAGATCTTCCAGCGGTTCACCAAATCGCTGACGGTCATCGGACATGAACTGGCCCACGGCGTTGTCCAGTACACGTCCCGGTTCGACTACGAGGGCCAGTCCGGAGCGCTCAACGAGTCGGCCGCTGACGTTTTCGGTGTCCTGGTCGAGCAGAAGCTCCTGCACCAGGAAGCTGCGCAGGCGACGTGGCTGGTGGGCGCAGGTTTGTTCACCGACCAGGTGACAGGAGACGCACTGCGGTCCCTCAAGGCGCCCGGCACAGCGTACGACGACGACGTAATCGGCCGCGATCCGCAGCCGGCCACCATGGCCGGCTACATTGACACCCAAGCGGACAACGGCGGCGTCCATCTCAATTCCGGCATTCCCAACCATGCGTTTTACCTGGCGGCCACTGCCATGGGGAATTTCGCCTGGGAACGGGCCGGACAGATCTGGTACGACGCCCTCACCGAACAGGATCTGCCAGCGGACTGCACCTTTTCCCGTTTTGCGGCCGGAACACTCGCTGCTGCGGAAAAGCGCTACGGCAGCTCAAGCGCGGAGTACGATTCCGTGTCCGATGCCTGGGAAGCCGTAGGCGTGCAACCGTGAAGATTGTGGTCATCCGCACCGGCGGATTCGCCGGTCTCACCCGGATTTGGAGCACCCATGTCAGCACCGAAGAGGCCGAGCAGCAGTGGCTGCCGCTGCTGCAGGAACCCCCACCGCAAAAACCCGCCGGATCGGACCGGTTTGTCTACGAAATCAGTGTGGGCCCCGCCGCCGTCACCCTGCCCGAGCACTGCGTCCAGGGCAAATGGCGGGATTTGGTGGAACGCGCGCGGAAGGGCGGGGAAGAAGCCGGCAGCGACGGCACATGACCGCCGAATTCGGCGCGGAGCTGCTTCCATGTAAAGTGGTTTTTTGTGCCGGAGCCTTCCGGCGCTGCGGGCGTAGCTCAATGGTAGAGCGCTAGCTTCCCAAGCTTGATACGCGGGTTCGATTCCCGTCGCCCGCTCTCGAAAAAGACCCTCGGTATCCCATCGGATACCGAGGGTCTTTTTGTTGCCCGCCGGGTTTTCACCGTGGCTATACTTGGCCCCGATGAACTGCACAATTCCACCGCACGCAATTCCACCCCACGGTCTGTAGCGCCCGGTGCTGGGGGTACTTACCGGATTCACCGTTGTCTGGATCATCATCCTTGTCGGGTACCTGATCGGCAGGCTCGGGGTCCTGGGAGCAAATGCGCAAAGTGTCCTGAGCCGGCTGGCGTTCTTCGTGGCCTCCCCCGCACTGCTGCTGGTGACGCTGAGTGACGCTGACCTCCACACGGTCTTTTCCCTGCCGCTGCTCGTTGCCGCCGTCAGCGCTTTCCTTACCGCCGGCGCCTTCCTGCTGTGCACCCGCTGGTGGCTGCGCCGCCCGCTCCCGGAGGCGGTCATTTCCACAATGTCCGCGTCCCTGGTCAACGGGGCCAACCTCGGCCTGCCCATCGCCGTATATGTGCTGGGGGACGGCGCCTACATTGCACCGGTGCTCATTTTCCAGATGGCCGTGTTCACCCCGCTCTTCCTCATGGTGATGGACACGGCGACGAGCGGACGGCGCACCTCCCTGCCGCGGTTCCTGGGTCAGATCGTGCGCAACCCCATCATCATCGGCACCCTGATCGGCCTCATCCTGGCCGCCACCGGGCTGACGCTGCCCGTCATCATCCTGGAACCCGTCACCCTCATCGGCGGAGCAGCTGTGCCGGCCATGCTGCTGGCTTTCGGCATCTCACTCGTGGGCTCCCGGCCAATGCCCCGTATCGGCGGACGCCGCACCGACGTCGTCGTGGCCACTGCGTTCAAACTGGTGCTGCAGCCGCTCCTGGCCTTTGCCCTGGCGCGCTATGTCCTGGGCATGGATGGGCACCTGCTGTTCGCCGTCGTCGTCACGGCTGCCCTGCCCACGGCGCAGAACGTCTTCGTCGCGGCCAGCCGCTACGACCAGGGCGTGCTCGTGGCGAAAGACACCGTCCTGTTGACCACCGTCCTTTCACTTCCCGTCCTCATCGTCACTGCCGCGCTTCTGACCTGACCTTTCTCTGCCGTCGCCGCTTTGGGACAGTGGCGAAATTCATATCGAGGGCATAGTGTCTTTCGAAAGGCTGCTTAGGGTGGCAGTTCCGCGGAAAGTTCGATCAATCCGCGCCAACGACGAGGTGGAGGCACAACACCGATGCCAATGGACGCAACACACTACGGCCGGCCCCGCAAACGGGCCCGTGCAGCTGCGGGGCTTGCCCTCGCCGTCGGAGCCACGCTGCTGACCGGCTGCGCCTCCGAAGAAGGCCCACCAACACTCACCTGGTACATCAACCCGGATGACGGCGGACAGGCAACCATCGCCGAAATCTGCACCGACCAAGCCGACGGGGCTTACACCATCCAGACCTCGCTGCTTCCCAGCGATGCGGGAGCGCAGCGGGAACAGCTGGCCCGCCGCCTGGCGGCCGGTGACGACACCATGGACATCATGAGCCTGGATCCGCCGTTCGTCCCCGAGCTGGCCGAGCCCGGCTACCTTGCACCTGTGCCCGAAGATGTCGCCGAGCGCACCACGCAGAACGTGGTCGAAGGTGCGCTGACCGGCGCCAAGTGGAAGGACGAGGTGGTGGCCGTCCCCTTCTGGGCCAACACGCAGATCCTCTGGTACCGGAAGTCCGTGGCCGAGGCCGCGGGCCTGGACATGACCCAGCCTGTCACCTGGCAGCAGATCATTGACGCAGCCGCCAGCCAGGACAAGTTCCTGGGCGTGCAGGGCGCCCGCGCCGAGTCCATGACAGTGTGGGTCAACGCCCTCGTCGAGTCGGCCGGCGGTGCCATTGTGGAGAATCCCGATGCCCCGGCGGAGGAAATCCGCTTGGGCCTCGATTCCGAGGCTGGAACCCAAGCCGCGGAAATCGTCTCCGTGATCGGCAAGGAAGGCCTCGGCGGCCCCGGACTCCCCACCCAAACCGAAAACACCTCCATGATCCAGTTCCAGGGGGACCAGGGATCGTTCATGGTCAACTACCCCTTCGTCTGGCCTGCCACCAACGCAGCAGTGGAAGCGGGAACGCTGCCCGCGGACCTGATCGAGGACATTGGCTGGACACTGTATCCGCAGGTCAATGCCGGTGAGGAAACCGCGCCCCCGCTGGGAGGCATCAACCTCGGGGTAGGCTCCGAGAGCAAGCACCAGGACCTGTCCTACGACGCGATTGAGTGCATCGTCAGCCCGGACAACCAGTCCCTGTACTTCACATCCAACGGCAACCCTCCGGCCAACATCGATGCCTATGATGCCCCGGGAGTCTCCGAAACCTTCCCGATGGCGGAAACCATCCGCGAGTCGCTGGAGCTTTCCAAGCCCCGGCCGCAAACCCCGTACTACAACGAGGTTTCAACCGGCATCCAGCAGACGTGGACCCCGCCCAGCGACGTGAATCCGGAAACCACTCCGGCGACCAGCTCCGAGTTCATTCTTGCGGTCCTGAAAGGGGAGAAGCTGTTGTGAGTACTTCGGTAGAAGCTAAGCGGGGAGCTGCGCCCGCGTCCAAGCCCGCCAAGCCGCGCCTGAGTGACAGGGCCCGGTCGGAGCGGCGGCTCGGGTTGTGGCTGGCTGGTCCGGCATTCGTCATCATGCTGGCGGTCACTGCGTACCCGATCCTGCTGGCCGTGTGGGACTCGCTGTTCAAGTACCGGCTGACGGCACCTGATGACCGGGCGTTTATCGGTTTGGGAAACTACGGCGTCATCCTCACCGACAGCGTTTTCTGGCGCGACCTCGGAGTGACCCTGCTGATCACGGTGATCACCGTGGCGGTGGAACTCGTCCTGGGCTTCGCCCTGGCCCTGGTCATGAACAGTGCCCTGAAGGCTGTCCGCGGCTGGCTGCGAACCGCCATCCTCGTCCCCTACGGGATCATCACCGTGGTGTCCGCCTTCGCATGGTTCTATGCCTTTGACATCAACTCCGGCTATATCAACCATTGGTTCGACTGGGTCCCGGGAATCAGCCCCGACCTGAACTGGTTCGCCGACGGCCCCACGGCACTGTTCGTGATCATTGCGTCGGAAATTTGGAAGACCACGCCGTTCATCTCGCTCCTGCTGCTGGCCGGCCTGGCGCAGGTGCCCGGAGAGCTCACCGAGGCCGCGGAAGTGGACGGCGCCACCTGGTGGCAGCGGATGGCACGCGTGATCCTGCCGAACATGAAGGCCGCCATCATGGTTGCCGTCCTGTTCAGGGCCCTGGACGCTTTCCGAATCTTCGACAACGTCTACATCATGACCAACGGAGCCTACGGGACCGAGGTCTTGTCGCTGCTGGCGTACCGCACCTCAATTTCCCGCCTGGAGATCGGGATGGGTTCCGCCATTTCAGTGCTGCTGTTCCTCTGCGTCATCATCATCTGTTTCATCGCCATCAAACTGTTCAAGGTGGACCTCACCGGTGCACGAGGGGGTAACTAATGAAGTCCTCACCCGTCCGTCGGAGAGTGATCTGGACCATCATCTCGATCGTCGTCGTCGTCTACGCGCTGTTCCCGGTGGCGTCCATCTTCGCCACGTCCTTCAAGATCCCCAGCGACCTCACCTCGGGGACGTTCCTCCCCAACACGTGGTCCACCACGAACTATGAGGAGATCCTGGTGGGAGACGCCCAGGACCTCTTCCTCTCCGCCCTGCGCAACTCCATCGGCATTTCACTGATTGCAACCTTCGTTGCCGTGGTACTGGCGACCCTGTGTGCCTACGCCATTGCACGGCTGGATTTCCCCGGCAAAAAGCTGATCCTGACCACCGCCCTGGGCGTCTCGATCTTCCCGGTAATCTCCATCGTGACTCCGTTGTTCAATCTCTGGCGCAACATCGGCCTGTACGACACCTGGCTCGGCCTGATCATTCCGTACCTGTCACTGACGCTGCCGATCTCAATCTGGACCCTGTCAGCGTTTTTCCGGCAGATTCCCTGGGAGCTGGAGCAGGCCGCGCAGGTGGATGGTGCCACCACGTGGCAGGCCTTCCGCAAGGCCATTGTTCCGCTGGCAGCGCCCGGCGTGTTCACCACGGCGATCATTGCTTTCTTTATCGCTTGGAATGACTTCGTCTACGGCATTTCACTGACGTCTACTGATGCGGCACGCCCGGTGCCTGCAGCCTTGGCATTCTTTACCGGCGCATCCCAGTTCGAAGAGCCGACGGGCGCCATCTCGGCGGCCGCAATCATTGTCACCATTCCCGTTGTCGTGCTGGTGCTGGCGTTCCAGCGCCAGATCGTCTCGGGTCTAACCCAGGGCGCCGTCAAGGGCTAATCCCCTTGCGTCCGGTCGAAGAAAAGGATTTGTTCTCATGGCATCGATCACCCTCAACCACCTCGTCAAGAAATACGGAGACGGCTTCCCCGCAGTCAACGATGTCAGCCTGGACATCGCTGACGGCGAGTTCATCATTCTGGTTGGCCCCTCCGGCTGCGGAAAGTCCACTCTCCTGCGGATGATCGTGGGTCTTGAAGACATCACGTCCGGAGACCTGCTGATCAATGGGGAACGCGTGAACGACAAGGCGCCCCGTGACCGCAACTTGGCCATGGTGTTCCAGAACTATGCGCTCTACCCGCACCTGACGGTCTTCGAGAACATCGCGTTCCCGCTGCGTCTGGCCAAGGGTAAGTACACCGATGAGCAGATCGACAAGCTGGTCAACGACGCGGCCGCCACGCTCGAGCTGACCGAGCATCTGGACCGCAAGCCCGCCAACCTGTCCGGCGGGCAGCGCCAGCGGGTTGCCATGGGACGTGCCATCGTCCGCCAGGCGGATGCCTTCCTCTTCGACGAGCCCCTCTCCAACTTGGATGCCAAGCTGCGCGGACAAATGAGGTCCGAGATTTCGCAGATGCAGCGCCGGCTGGGAACCACCAGCGTCTACGTAACCCACGACCAGACTGAAGCCATGACCCTCGGAGACCGGGTGGCCGTGCTGAAGAAGGGCATCCTGCAGCAGGTGGCCTCGCCGCGCGAGCTGTATGAGCAGCCCGTCAACCTTTTCGTGGCGGGATTCATCGGATCCCCGTCCATGAACTTCCTGCCGGCCACGGTGGAAGGGAACGTGCTGCGGACTGCGGTCGGGGACCTCACGATTCCCCAGGACAAGGCGGACAAAGCCGCGGGCAAGAACATCGTGCTGGTGGGCCTTCGGCCGGAGTTCTTCGAGGACGCCAAGTTCGTGGACGATGCCAAACGCCCCCACGGCTCCACGTTCACCGCCCCGATCAGCCACACCGAATGGCTGGGCAACGAGCAGTACGGCTACATCCCCTTCCATCCGGATCCCGAGGTCAAGGAACTCCTGGACAACCTGGCGCGGGACATGGACGCCGACGAGCTGCGGCCGCAGATTGTGGTAACCCTCGACGCAGCATCCCGCATCCGCGGCGGACGCGACGCCGAGCTGTGGCTGGATACCCGCAAGGTGCACCTGTTCGATCCCGAGACCGGGGAGAACCTCACCCGGGATGCCGAGGCAGGTGCGGAGCTGACCGAGGAAGCCAATGCCGCAAGGGCTGAGGAAATCGCCATGGCCCGTGAAAACGACAAGGTCAGCAGCGGGACTGAATCCTAGGCCGGTCCCGGCCTGCGTACGGGCCACCCGGCTGCACCGGAAGCCCGGAAGCCCGGAAGCCCGGAAGCCCGGACTGAGCGAAGCACGCCGGTCCGGGCTTCCGGCGTTGAACCCGGTATCGTTTGATCGGTGCAGGGAACAACGTCAGTAATCAAGGCAGTGGCCACGTGGCTGCTTGCCCTCATGCTCACTATCGCCGCGGCAGTGGTTGTCATCTACTTCGTCAACGCCAAGGTGTACGGGCCAGGGCATCAGGTGAGCAGCTACTTCCAGGCCCTCCGGGAGGGGGACGGGGAACGTGCGCTCGGCCTGTTGGCGGCGAAGGTGCCGGAAGCCAACGCAGCCCTGCTTGACGGCCCCGCGCTCAAAGCCTCCGCCGCCGACCTTGAGGTGCTGGAGATCCACGAGCCCCGCGCCGCAGGTGATGACAGGGTGGACATTGACGTCACCTATGCCCTGGGCGAAGAGGAAGGACAGAGCACCTTCCGTTTGACCCGCACGGAGAAACAGTGGCTGTTCTTTGACCGGTGGAACTTTGTTCCCTCTGTCCTTCCCACGGTGACGGTCAGCGCCCCGAGCCAGCAGGAAGCTGTCCTCAACGGCGTTCAGGTTGCCCTGCCCGAAGAGACCACCACTTTTGCTTCGTTCTATCCCGCACGCGTGGAAGCTTCCTACGATTCGGAGTTCTTCGCCGCGCCGGCACAGTCAGGCGTTCTGGCATCGCCGCAGGACACTGCCTCCCTGGTCCTCGCCACCGAGGCCACCGAGGCCCTCACGAGTGCCGTGGATGCCAAGGTCCGGGATTTTCTGGCCGGATGCACCAGCGCCCAGGACCGGCTTGCCCCGCCGGGCTGCCCGTTCTTCCACTTCACCGACAACCGGGTCCAGCTGCCCATTGTCTGGGAAATCACCGAGTACCCGGAAGTCAACATTCGGGCCGTGTCCGGAAACTGGGTACTCTCTCCGCTCAACGGCAAAGCCCGCCTCACGGCTGAGCAAACGGACCTCTTCAGCGGTGTGAAGAGCCCGCTGGAGGTTGAGAAGGACTTCAGCTTCGCCGCACAGCTGTCAGTGGGTTCCGGCGAGGTATCCGTCTCTCCCCTGATCGACTAGTCGAGTCCGCGCAGGTCCAGGGTCAGCTCGGTGTCCCCGGCGGTGTCGATGGTCACAGGAATACCCCAGTCCTGCTGGTACAGGTGGCAGGCAGCGTGGTCGGGGATCTCGCCGTCGGGTTCTCCGTCGCAGGCCGCCGCACGGGCCGTGATGTGCAGGACACCGCCGGAGACGGAGTCCGAGAGGACCAGCTCCCGGGTGAGTCCGGTGGAGGTGCCGCCGCCGGAAACCAGCAGTTCCTCCGGAGAGGATGAGATCTTCAGCTGCGTGGGATCGCCCCAGCGGTCATCGAGTTTCTGCCCCTTCGGCGCGGCAAACCGCACCGAAAGTGCCACAGGGCCGGCGGCCATCGGGCTGGCGGGCCGCTGCGTCTGCCGGGCGCCCTCATCCACCGACTGGGCTTCCTTGGGAATCGGCAGCCGCACCAGTTCGTGTTTGTTGGCCTCCACCACGATCAGCAGAGGTTCTCCGGCAGTGCTGTCCACCAGGACACCTGAGGGCTCGGAGAGCCCGCGGGCCAGCGTGGACACGGTCTCGGTGGCCGGGTCATAGCGGCGGACCGCCCCGTTGTAGGTGTCGGCGATCGCCACCGAACCGTCCGGCAGCACCGCAACCCCCAGCGGATGCTGCAGCCGCGCCTCGCCGGCGGCACCGTCACGGAATCCAAAGTCAAAGAGGCCGGCGCCGACGGCGGTGCTGACGGACACCCGGATGCCACCGTCGGTCTCGGTGAAGGCCAGACGGCGCACGGCTGAGGTTTCCGAGTCAGCGACCCAGATGTTGCCGGCGGCGTCTTCGGCCAGGCCGGAGGACTGCGCAAACCAGGCCTCGGCGCCGTCGCCGTCGAGCAGGCCTTCCAGTCCGGTGCCGGCCAGGATGCCCAGCGCGCCGGTCAGCGGGTCGAAGCTGAAGATCTGGTGTGTGCCGGCCATGGCCACCACCAGGCGGTCCAGCGCCGTGGACCAGGTCAGGTCCCATGGGGAGGACAGGGACACGGCCAGCGGGTCTGAGCCAAGGGCCGGCTGCGCTGACGCAGATCCGGGTACGTCGCTGCTGCCCGCTGAGGCGGCTTCGGAGGGGTGATCCGCGCCGGGTGCCCGCTTTGTCTGGTTGCCGGCGTCCAGGAGCCGCTGCACGCCGTTTCCGGCGACAGTGGTGACGGTTCCGGAGGCCAGCGCCACTCCGCGCAGCCGGTGGTTGACCGTGTCCGCCACAACAACGTCGTACCCGGCCTGCTCCGCCGCGGCGGCGGGCAGGACGGCCAGGCCCTGGGGTTCGTTGAACTGTGCGGTGCCGGCGTCGCCGTCGCGCCATCCCTTGGTGCCGTCACCGATGACGCTGCGCACAGTGGTGAGATCCGCTTCAAGCTCCACGAGGCGGTGGTGGCCGGTATCGGCAACCAGGAAGGTCCCGCCGGGAAGCGGCACCGCCTTGCCGGGAAAGCGAAGGTTGCCGGCGGTGGGTTCGGCCGGAATGTACGGGCCGTTTCCCCGGTGCAGCGTGCCCTTGGCCTCGTGCTCCTCAATGAGCTCACTGACCAGTGATTCGAGTCCGGCGGCGTGACCTTCACCGGAGAGGTTGGCCACGATGTAGCCTTCCGGGTCCAGGACCACCAGGGTCGGCCAGGCGCGGGCAGCGTAGGCCTGCCAGGTGATCAACTCCGGATCGTCCAGGACGGGGTGGTGGATTTCGTAGCGTTCCACGGCCGCGGCCAGGGCCACGGGATCGGCCTCGTGCTCAAACTTGGGTGAGTGCACGCCCACCGTCACCAGGACGTCGGAGTACTTCTCCTCCAGCGGGCGGAGCTCGTCCAGGACGTGCAGGCAGTTGATGCAGCAGAAGGTCCAGAAGTCCAGGAGCACGATCTTCCCGCGCAGGTCTTCCAGCCCGAGCTGGCGGCCGCCGGTGTTCAGCCAGTTGCGGCCCTCCAGGGCGGAGGCCCGCACCCGGTATCCGGCGCGCACAGTTTCAGTCATTAACGGTCTCCTTCAGAGCTGCTGGCATCCCGCTTGGCCAGATTGGCAAACATGTTGTTGTAAGCGGCCAGTTCAGCCTCATTATTCCTTTCGGCTGCCCGATCTTTACGCCGTGTTTCGCGGGCGTCGGTCCGCGACCACTGCAGGGCCACGCCGATGGCCACCATGACGGTGGGAATCTCGCCCAGGCCCCACATGATGGATCCGCCCAGCTGCTGGTCCGCGAGGGCGGACAGGCCCCAGTCCCGGCCCATGTTGCCGAAGTAGGACGCCTGGATCAGCGAGGTGCCGCCCATCACTGCCACGCCGAAGAAGGCGTGGAAGGCCATGGTGGCCAGCAGGATCACCAGGCGCAGCGGATACGGCGCCCGGTAGGGCAGCGGGTCGATGCCGATCATGGTGAGGACGAAGATGTACCCGGTCAGCAGGAAGTGGACAACCATCAGCTCGTGGCCCACGTGCTGCCGGAGGGCGAAGCCGAACAGCTCGGAGTAATAGAAGATCACGATGGACCCGGCGAAGTTGACGGCCGCGAAGACGGGGTTGGTGATGATCTTGGAGTAGCGCGAGTGCACGCCGATGAGGATCCATTCGCGGATGCCGCGGGTGCCGTCGCCGCGCGGTGTGAGGGCCTTCAGCGCCAGTGTCACGGGTGCTCCGAGGACCAGGAACAGCGGAACCACCATGGTCAGGGACATGTGGGCAAGCATGTGGGTGCTGAACAGGACCATCCCGTAGACGGCGGGGGCTCCTGAGGTGACGTAGGTGAGACCCGCCAGGCCGACCAGCCAGCAGAGGGCCCGGACCACGGACCATTTGTCCCCGCGGCGACGGACCTTGATCATCCCGGCAATGTAGGAGACGGCAAGGATGGCCACGATCGCTACCCACAGCCAGTCGAAGCGCCATTCGGTGAGGTAGCGTTCGTTGGTCAGTTCCGGCGGCAGGTCGTACCCGGTGAGGATGCGCGCCGGTGACGCGTTGGGCGGCAGCTCCTCGGGACGCGGGGTGGCGGTGCGGCCCAGCGCTACGGCAACGCCGGAAACCGCAGCCATGATCAGTAGTTCGACGCCGATCAGCTGCCAGAGAATGCGGTTGGCGCTCTTGGCCCGGGGTCCGCCCTGTTCGCTGGACCCGGCCGCGGAGCCGGGGACCTTGGCCGGCAGCTGGGGAATGATCCAGCGCCGGTGCAGGAATCCGATCACGCCCAGCAGCAGGGTTGCCGCGGCCTTGAAAATGACGAGGCCCCCCCACTCGGAATTCAGCTGGGAGAGCGAAGTGATCCGCAGGGAGGCGTTGACGACGCCGGAGAGGAAGACCAGCGCGAAGGCGAAACCGGCCAGCGCCGAATAACGGCGCAGGACGACGCCGGTAATGGGACCCAGCTGGCGGGAAATCACGGCCAGCACGATCAGCCCGCCGATCCACAGGCACACACCGGCCAGGTGCAGGCCAATGGAGTTCACGGCGGCGCTGTGGTCGTCGCCGCCGGCTGAGTGGCCCACGAGCGCGATGGGAATGATGGCCCCGGCGGCCAGCACCGTGGTGGCGGCGAGACCGTTGAGGGACCGGACGCCGAAGGCCAGCGTGGTCACCACCGCAGCGATGATGCTCACGGCGAGCCAGGCGCGGCCGGTGGAGAAGTCGGTGACGAAGGCGCCCAGGCCCTGCGTGTAGCTGGCGTCTGCGCTCAGCGGCAGCCCGGAGACATCCGAGTAGGTGAAGAGCAGCACGCCAACGGCGGCCAGCGTCCAGACCGCGGCGGCGAACCCTGCCAGCGACAGGGCCCGGGCGAAGGCGGGGTGTTCCGGCTCATCCGCCCGGACCTTGCGGGACCGCGTGAATTTCAGCGACTTCGGCAGGATGGCCACCGAGAACACCAGCGCTCCGATGACGGCGGCCATGGCACCGTTCTGGACGGCCTTGGCAACCGGCAGGGCCCAGCGGGTCAGTGCGCCGGGGTCGGATAGCTGCTGGGCCGCGGCGGCTCCGGAGAAGACCAGTGCCGAGGCAAGGGCCGTGAACAGGACGGCGGCGGCAGCGGCGAGCCAGCCGCCGCGAAGGGCACCGGCAGGTACGGAAGTGCCGGATGGCAGGCTGGTGTCCGTTGTCCGGCCGGCGCCGGCGGTATCGGTGTTCACAGTTTTAGGCACGATACCTATTCTCTACCCACGGTAGAAATTTGGGCTAATTGCACGAAAAAGGCCGGCACCCGAAGGCACCGGCCCTTGCCTCTTCCGAGGAAGTTACTTCTTGGTGGAGACAGCAGCCTTCAGCTTGGAACCGGCGGTCAGCTTGACGCTGTGGCCTGCCGGGATCTGAATGGTTTCGCCGGTCTGCGGGTTGCGGCCCGTGCGGGCAGCGCGGTCGGTGCGCTCGACTGCGAGCCATCCGGGGATGGTGATCTTCTCGCCATTGGCAACGGAGGTTGCGAAAATGTCGAAGACAGCGTCGAGAACGCCGTTCACTGCGGTCTGGCTGTTGCCGGACTTCTCTGCCACTGCTGCAACAAGTTCACTGCGGTTCATAGCCAATTTATGTCCTCCTGGACTAGGTGTTAGCTCGAGCGGATCACGGATGCGAAACCGCCACTGTTGGAAACTTACCAGTCCGGACCCTCAAATCAGGAAAATTCCCCTGTTTTTCGCGGTTTTTTCAGCTTTCAGCCCACAAAAAGGTGCCATTTACCCCGTCCGGGACCTTAGCCTGTTTCCCCGCAACGGCGCGGTTTTTGCGCGCCCGTCCGGAAGCGCTCCCCCGGGGCACGCAAAAGGGCGGCAACCCGGAGGTTGCCGCCCTTTTGAAACTGGTTAAGCAGTGCTTACCAGCTGGACTTCTTTACGCCGGGCAGTTCGCCGGCGTGGGCCATGTTGCGGAAACGCACACGCGAGATACCGAACTTCTGGAGGGTACCGCGGGGGCGGCCGTCAATCTGGTCGCGGTTGCGAAGGCGAACCGGCGACGCGTTGCGCGGAAGCTTCTGCAGGCCGAGGCGTGCAGCTTCGCGGGCTTCGTCGGTGGAGTTCGGGTCCACCAGAGCCTTCTTCAGCTCGAGGCGCTTTGCAGCGTAGCGCTCAACAATGACCTTGCGCTGCTCATTGCGGGCAATCTTTGACTTCTTTGCCATGTTTAGCGCTCCTCACGGAATTCGACGTGCTGGCGGACCTTCGGGTCGTACTTCTTCAGGACCATGCGGTCCGGGTCGTTACGACGGTTCTTGCGGGTCACGTAGGTGTACCCGGTTCCGGCGGTCGACTTCAGCTTGATGATCGGACGTACGTCCTTGTCCTTAGCCACTAGAGCTTCACACCCTTCGCGATAAGGTCAGTGATGACGGCGTCGATACCGCGCACGTCGATCGTCTTGATGCCGCGGGCCGAAACCTGCAGCGTCACGTTGCGGCGCAGGGACGGAACCCAGTAGCGCTTCTTCTGAATATTCGGGTCGAACCGGCGCTTGTTGCGGCGGTGCGAGTGCGAAATGCTGTGACCAAAGCCGGGGATGGCTCCGGTGACCTGGCAATAAGCTGCCATGATCTCTCCTCCAGTTGTAGTAAATATGACGGTCCTCAAAAAACAGACACAGGGCGTTTGCCTAAGCACCTGCCATAAAGAGCGTCCCGCCACCAGTTTTGACACCGTTATTACTGCGACTTTCCGGAGGTGAACCTGGCGGGGTGAGATCCAGCCGAAGTGCCTCGCCGCGGGGAAGACGGTGAAGTTCAGGCTGCCAAGCAGTATCTGCCGGGACAGCCTTCAATTCTAGGTTTATACGGGTGGCCGCGCAAATGTCCTCCGGCCTGCCTGACGGCGGGCCTTTACGAACATAGGCGCAACTTAACGCCTCTCTATCCTAGGGGCAACCCGGCTTTCATTCAAACCGGCGGGATACTGTACCCGTTAAAGGTGCCTGACCTCACCCTTTAGACGGCGACGACGGCGTTTCCACTGCCCCGTCCGCCCCGACAACCACCACTGCCGCCTCCGGATCCAGCTCGGCGCCGTCGAGTTCGGTGCCGCCGCCCACCACTGCGCCGGCATCCACAATGGCGTTGCGCAGCTTTGCGCCGGAACGGATCTTCACGTCACCCAGGAGAACGCAGTTCTCCACTTCGGCGCCGGCTTCCACCAGAACGCCGGCTCCCAGGACGCTGCGCCGGACGCTGCCTTCCACCCGGGAGCCCGGCGCGAGGAGGCTGCTGGAAACCCGGGCCGCCTCGCCGGCGAAACCGGGCAGCCGGCGCGGTGAGGCACTGAGGATGGGCCACTGAGGGTCATCGAAGTCCAGTCCGCGGCCGTCAATCAGGTCCATGTGGCCCTCGTGGTAGCTGCTCGGCGTGCCCATGTCCCGCCAGTAGCCATCCAGCCGGTGTTCCGCCACCTTTTCCGTCTTCACGAGGTGGGGAATGAGCTGGTCGCCGTAATCCTCCAGCTGGCCGTCCCTTTCCATCAGCTCATCCATGGCGTTCAGGAGCACCGCCGTATCGTAAAGGAAGATTTCGGCAGCCACGAGGTCGGTCTTGGGCTTCTCCGGCTTGTACTCAAAGCCGGTCACGAAGCCGCCCTCCACCTCCACCACGCCGTGGTCGGAGGGGTTCCTGCGGATCTTGGTCGTAACCACGGTCAGGGCAGCACCGGCACGTTCATGGGTGGCAAGAACCTCCCGGTAATCGAGCCGGTAGAGATGGTCGGCGCTGAGCACCAGGACCAGGTCCGGATCATAATCGCGGATGTAGTCGGCCTGGCGGTACAGAGCGTCAGCATTGCCTTCAGCAAAACCCTCACCGTCGCCGCCCTGATAAGGCGGCAGGACCCGCAGGCCCCCGTTGGTCCGGTCCAGGTCCCAGGGGCGGCCGCTGACCAAATGGTCATTCAGTGATTTGGGCTTGTACTGCTCCACGATCCAGACGTCGGACAGGCCGCTGTTGTGGAGGTTCGAGAGGGGAATATCGATCAGCCGGTAGGAGCCGGCAACCGGCATGGCCGGTTTGGCGCGATGGTCGGTAAGGGAGCCGAGGCGGCCTCCCGTTCCGCCGGCAAGGATCAGTGTCAGAATGCGGGGGGTGTGCATGTGGTACCTCTCGCTGTGGGGGCGTGTTGGCTGCTCTCCATTTACACCAAGGCTAACAAAATGCCCTGACGCCGCTCTCAGGAGGGATCGGCAGGGGTGTTGTCTTCAACGATGCTGTTGCCCGGTTCCAGGCGGCCCAGGATGCGGCGGCCAATGCGTTCGAGGTCGCTCACGTCGCGGGCGTCCAGTCCGTCGAAGACCAGGTCCCGGACGGAGCGGACGTGGTCGGGAGCGAGTGAGGCCAGGGCTGCCATACCCTCGTCCGTGAGCGCGGCCATGGTGACGCGGGCGTCGTCGGGCGACTGCGAGCGTTCCATCCAGCCGCGGCCCTCAAGTTTCTTCACCACGTGCGAGAGCCGGGAGAGGGATGCGTTGGACCGGGCCGCCAGTTCACTCATCGGAAGCGCACGCTCCGGTGCCTCAGAGGTCATCGCCAGCACGTGGTAATCGAAAAGCGTGATCCGTGCCCGCTTGGACAGCTCCGCATCCAGGGTCGGGTTAAGCCGTGTGGCCACCGCGTAGAGCGCCAGCCACGCCCGTCGTTCCTCGGGACTCAGCCACGGGACGGAAGAGAACTCGGTATCAGGCATTTCTCCATCCTCCCACAATTGCTTGAGCCTTCAATGATTCGACGGGCGGGCCGGCACCGCCTAGCTGTCCTGCTGCTTGGGCTCCCCGGCGGCTTCCAGCTTTGATTCATCAGCGCGTTCAATGCCGAAGGGCAGGGAATCGACGTCGAGCCGGGGATTCTCATCCTGGGTTGCCACAAGGTCCCGTGCTTCGGCGTGTGTGTCCACGCTGGGCATGGAGCCGGGCATGGGCCGGTTGGCGGATTCCTTCATGATGTAGACCGCCACGGCTCCCACCACGGAGGTTGCCATCAGCCAGAACGCCGGCATCAGCTCGTTGCCTGTCAGGTTGATCAGACCCTGCATGATCAATGGAGCCGTGCCGCCGAAGATCGCCACGGCGAAGTTGTAGGAGATGCCCATGGCGCCGTAGCGGCTTGCAGTGGTGAACAGTGCCGGGAGCGCCGAAGCGAGGTTGGACACGTAGAGGGTCACGGGCACAGCCAGCAGGCAGAGGCCCAGCAGGGTCGACCAGATGGGACCGTGGGCGATCAGCAGGAACGCCGGAACAGCCAGCACAATCGTGGACCCCGCGCCCATCAGCAGCACGGGCCGGCGGCCGATGCGGTCCGAGAGCTTGCCGCAGAGCGGAATGCACAGTGCCATCAGCACCAGGACGGGAATGGTGAGCAGCGTGCCGTGGAGCGCGTCGTATCCCATCGAGTCGGTGAGGTAGGACGGCATGTAGGACGTCAGGGTGTACCCCACGGTATTGGCTGCTGCGACCAGAACCATGGCCACGACGATCGGGCGCCAGTAGAGGCCAATCATGGCCAGCGTTCCCGGGGGCGCCACTTCGGCATCCGGATTATCTGATGCCGCGTTCTCCTCCTGCGCGTCCAGCGTGGCCTGGAACGCCGGGGACTCTTCGATCTTGAGCCGGAAGTAGATGGCGATCAAACCCAGCGGGCCTGCAATCAGGAAGGGAATGCGCCAACCCCAGTCGAGCATCGTTTCGGGACTGAGCGTCAACTGCATGATGGATACCACGCCGGCACCGAGCGCGAAGCCCATGTAGCTGCCCAGGTCCAGGATGCTGGAGAGGTAGCCGCGGCGCTTGTCCGAGGCATACTCCGTCACGAAGGTGGTGGCGCCGGCGTACTCGCCGCCGGTGGAGAAACCCTGGAGCAGCTTCATCAGGATAAGCAGCACCGGAGCCCACATGCCGATTTGGTCATAGCCGGGCAGCAGACCGATCACGAAAGTTGAGCCGGCCATCAGCATCAGGGTGGTGGCCAGCGTCTTCTGGCGGCCCAGACGGTCACCGAGCCGGCCGAAGACGATTCCGCCGAGCGGGCGGGCCAGGAAGGTGGCTGCGAAGACACCCAGGCTGAAGATGAGCTGGGCGGAGGCATCGGCTTCGGAGAGGAACACCGCACCCATGGTGACGGCGAGATAGCCGTAGACACCGATGTCGAACCATTCCATGGTGTTGCCGACAACGGTTCCGCCAACGGCCTTTTTCATCATCGACTTGTCGACGACATTCACGTCATCAACCTTCAGGCGCCGGCGCCTGAGGACAGGACGACGGAGGGTGGGTGCATCTTTGGGCATGTTGGCTTTCTTTCCTAGAAGTCAGCTGCGTTTATCGGAAGCAACCGGCCGAGCGACGCAAGAGGCGCCTGTCGGACCATTAAGTTTAGGAAAGAGAGCAGCGGGTCACCGAATCAACAGTGTCCCGTGGACGCGTTCAGGACGCTGAGGCAGGTGAATTTCCCTTATATTCATTGGGTGATTGGGAAGATGTGTGAAACACCTTACAAAGGGTGTTCAGGCGGCTTCGAGATGCACGGGAACCGGGTATTTGGGGGTCAGGTTGTCCCCTGAGGAAACCCCCCGCAGCCTGCGCCCCACCCACGGACCGAGGTATTCCCGAGCCCACTGGGCATCCCGGCGCAGCTGCTCGGCACGGGTCCGCGCCGGCTGCTCATCCAGTTCCGGCACATCGATGGCGTCCGTGCGGCGCAGGACTTCAAGGACCTTCTTGGCGGTGAGCATGTGCCCGGCGGGCGCCATGTGCAGCCGGTCGATGTCCCAGTACCGTTCATCCTGCAGTTCCTTCATCCGCCAGTAGTCCACGAGCTCGGCACCGTGGCGGTCAGCGACCTCGCGCACCAGTTCGTTGTACAGGGCGGTCCGCCCGCGGGTGGCGCCAAATACGGGTGACCGGCCGGAATCAAAACCCGTGAACATCAGCACCGCGGTACCTGACGCTCGCAGCTTGGCAATGGCGGCGTCGTACGAGTCCATCAGGGCGTCAATGTCCACCTTGGGACGCAGAATGTCATTGCCGCCGGCATAGACCGTCACCAGTGTCGGTTCCAGCGCGATGGCGGCGTCCACCTGTTCCGCGAGGACCTGGTGCAGCTTCTTGCCGCGGATCGCCAGGTTGGCGTACCCCCAGGAATCATCGGCGAGGATTAACTGCTCTGCCACGCGGTCCGCCCAGCCCCGGACGCCGTTGGGGCGGGAATCATCCCAGTCCCCCACGCCTTCGGTGAAGGAATCGCCCAGTGCCACATATCGAGAAGTAAAAGTCACTCCCACAGGCTACAAGTTGGGCGGGCAGTTTCCGCATTGGCCCCCGCCGCCCGGCCGGCGGATTAGACTCTGATCAAGCCCTCACCGCTTCACAGCAATCAAAGGACACCATGGCCACCTCAGCCGCCGGAACGCGCCAGCGCGTCGCCGTCATCGTGAACCCCATCAAGAAGACGGATGTGGACATCCGCACCCTGGTCGACGGGATCTGCCGGGACGAGGGCTGGGACAAACCCCTGTGGCTGGAGACTACCGAAGAGGATCCCGGCCGCGGAATGGCACGTCAGGCGCTGGAAGCCGGCGTTGACCTGGTCATTGCCGCCGGCGGCGACGGGACGGTCCGCTGCGTGGCAGCCGAGCTGACCGGCACGGACACCCCGCTGGGCCTGCTGCCTTTGGGCACAGGAAACCTGCTGGCACGGAATTTGGACATTCCCGTTGATGATCCGGCAGCGGCGATCAGCGGCGCTCTGACCGGGGCGGACCGGGGGATCGACGTCGTTCACGTCACCCTCGACCGTGCGCTGAAAGGCGACGTCTTCCTGGTCATGGCGGGGCTCGGCTACGACGCAGCCCTCATGGGAGATACCAATGACAACCTCAAGGACCGGGTCGGATGGCTGGCCTATGTTGACGCCGGCGTCCGCAACCTGCCCGGCAAACCGGTGAAGAGCACCATCCGGCTCGACGGCGGCAAGGAGATCTCCGGCTACCCGCGCAGTGTCATGGGCGGCAACTGCGGAAAGATCATGGGCGGTTTGGAGATCTTCCCCGGCGCCCGCATCGATGACGGGCTGCTGGACATCATGACGATGGCCCCCAAGGGGCGGCTTGGCTGGCTCGGCGTTGTGGCAGGCCTGCTGCGCCGCGGCAAAGGCAAGGGGGCCTCCGTGGAGTATTACCAGTGCAAGGAGGCCGAGATCTTCACGGAAATCCCGCAGGATTTCGAGGTCGATGGTGACCACTTGGGCAAGGTCTCGCATGTGGCTTTCCGCGTGGATCCCAGCGCCCTGAAGGTCCGGATGCCTCGTGGAGAGAAAGACCCGGCCATCCTCACCGATCCCGAGGTCTAGGGCTTACAGCCCCAGCTCGACGGCAGGATCCTGGTATTCCCCGTTTCGCAGCACTTCGAAGTGCAGGTGCGGCCCGGTGGAGTTGCCGGTGCTTCCGACGGCACCGACCTGCTGGTTGAAGTCCACCCACTGCCCCACCTCGACAGAGATTTCATTCAGGTGGTTGTAGGTGGTCTCAACACCGTTTCCGTGGTCCACCACCACGCGCAGGCCACCGTACTGGTGGTACTCCGCGTAGGTCACGGTGCCGGGAGATGTCGCCTTCACGGGGGTGCCCAGCGGGGCGCCGAAGTCGATTCCGGTATGCCATTCCAG
The DNA here is from genome assembly GCF_023022985.1 of Arthrobacter gengyunqii. Taxonomy (NCBI): domain Bacteria; kingdom Bacillati; phylum Actinomycetota; class Actinomycetes; order Micrococcales; family Micrococcaceae; genus Arthrobacter; species Arthrobacter gengyunqii. The sequence goes on from NZ_CP095461.1 coordinate 3,338,297, forward strand.
TGCTCCGTTTCCGAGCAGCGGATTCTCCCGCCAACCGAACGGAGACGTCACGCGCCGTTCGTCCAGAGGCACGGACGGGGTTGGCGCCGCGGGCTCCGGTTCCGCCGGCTCTGCTTCCGCCGGAGCTGCTTCCACGGGTGCGGCGGGTTCCTGTCCGTTTTCTGCAGGGGGTTCCGCGGGGGCGGTTTCAGGAGCCAGTTCTGACACCACGGAGGTGCGGTCCACCAGGAGCGAATCCTCCGTTGCGCTATGGGCCGTGCCGGCCACAAGGGATCCCAGCGCCAGGACGGCACCCGCACCGAGGGCACAGGTGCTGCGGGCCGGGGTGGACAGCCAGCGGAAATTTGCGGCCAGGGGCTTTGCAACCGGCGGCATCTTTAGCTGCCGGTTCTTCAACGTTTCCGGCCAATACTTGGCAAGCTTGGAGTGGACAGATTTACCGGGAGGAGTGCTTTCGGTGGTCCAGTTGAGCACCCGTTCCCGGAGTTCGGGAAGGACGCGGTCCCGGATTTCTGACCAGTAGTGCAGGGGAAGGTCTGAGTACTTCGTGATTCATCACCTCAGTGCAGTTGTCGGCAGAGGGGCTGTGAACAGAGAGTATTTCTCATGGAACGCGGGAGCCCTGCTCCCACTGTAAATTACTTTACCGGCGAAGCACTTCGGGTCGGAAGGAAATGTGAGCAAGGACCAACCGCTGTCTGACGCGGATCACGCTGCTGCAGCGATGCGGGGCAGAACCTATGATTCAGCGCGGCCGATGCGCCAGTAACCCATGAACGCAACCTGTTTGCGGTCGATTCCGGCTTCGGCGACCAGGTAGCGGCGCAGCCCGCGAACCACTGCCGCTTCGCCCGCGATCCAGGCATAGAACGGCAGGGCGCCCGACGGCGTATGCGGGTTGGGTGTTCCCTGGACGGCCGCCGGAGTAAGCCGCTGCGGTGTTTCCCACAGAATGGTTTCATCCACGTTGACGTCTTCGATCTGCGGGCGCGGCGGCACGGGTGCGCCCTCCACTGAGGCCCATCCCGGAAGGACAACGGCGTTCCGGACAGCGGCTTCGAGCAGTTCGCCGTGCGGCCTCAGGCCGCGGATCAGCCAGCTCACCCGGACTGAAGATGCCGTGGACACCGGCTGCTCATCGCCCGCAGCGGGAATTTCAAGAAGTGCATGTCCGGTCACATCCGCGGGCAGGCTCTCCAGAATTGCCGTGATGGCCGGGACAGCGGTTTCATCGCCGGCCAGCATAATGTGACGTGCCATCCCGGGACGGAATTCGATGCCGCCGTAGGACTCTGCGGTGACGCAGTGGGCCGCGTTGGGGCCGATAATGCTGACCCGGTCCCCCGGCTTCGCCGCAGCGGCCCAGTTCGATGCCGGGCCTCCCCTGCCCTGCTTGTCGAAGTGCAGGACAAAGTCGACGTCGATCTCCGGCTCCGCACCCGAGCAGCGGGCCGCCCGGACCGTGTAGGTGCGCATGGAACCGCGCACGGCCGCATCCAGCTGCAGCCAGTTCCGGTACCAGGCGGTGTCGCTGCAGTCGAACTCCGGCAGGGGGATCGGGCTGCCGTCCGCAGCAACCGATGGCACCACCACCTTGATCCGCAGATCATGCGTCTGCCCCTGGACCCCGAACTCCGCCAGGCACGGACCGGCAAAGGTGATGCGCTGGAAATTCGCGCTCAGGCGCTGAACCCGGCGCACTTCCACGTCGAAGCACATCACGGCACCGGCGCTGGCGGCCCGGCGCGCCTTCCGGGGCACTGCTGTTGCTCCGGTGCGGGTACTGACCTGCGTCATGATGCGGCCTCCAGGCGGGTTTTTGAAGCGCGTGCCGTGCGGGTGTCGTGCGGGTTGGGCAGGTAGCCCACGGGTTTGGCCTGGTCCGGGCCAGGCTCCGCCTCCGCACCCGCATCCGGATCCGCAGGGAGCCGGGCATGGTGGCGCCCCAGAGGCACCACCATGGGAGTGCCGGAGACCGGATCTTCAATGACCCGGGACTCCAGGCCGAAGACGTCGCGGACCAGGTCTTCGGTGACCACGTCGGCGGGGGCACCCTGGGCCACGATGGCACCGGACTTCATGGCGATCAGATGGTCCGCATAGCGGGCGGCCAGGTTCAAGTCATGCAGCACGATCGCCACGGTGGTGCCCGCCCGCCGGTTCAGGTCGGTGACGAGGTCCAGCACCTCGATTTGGTGGGTGACGTCCAGGAAGGTAGTGGGCTCGTCGAGGAGGAGGATCTGCGTCTCCTGGGCCAGTGCCATGGCAATCCACACCCGCTGGCGCTGGCCGCCCGACAGCTCGTCAACGTTGCGCTCGGCAAGGTCCAGGGTGCCGGTGGCTTCCAGCGCGGCGGCAACGGCGGCGTCGTCGTCGGGCGTCCACTGCCGGAACCAGCCCTGGTGCGGGTAGCGGCCGCGGCCCACCAGGTCCGCCACCGTGATGCCGTCCGGCGCGGTGGGCGTCTGGGGCAGCAGTCCCAGGGTGCGGGCCACCTCGCGCGCCGGCCGGGAATGGATGTCCCGCCCGCCCAGCAGCACCGTACCGCCCGCCGGCTTGAGCAGCCGGGACAGCCCGCGGAGCAGGGTGGACTTGCCGCAGGCGTTGGCGCCGACAATGATCGTGATGCGGCCGGCGGGGAGCGTCACCGACAGTCCGTCCACCACCACGCGCTCGCCGTAGGAAAGGACCAAATCCTGTGCGCTCAGGGTGTCCGGGTCAGGGGTATTGTCCATTTCAGCCTCCTCGGCCTACACGGTTGGAAGTCACCAGCAGCCACAGCAGGAACGGCGCCCCAAGGGTGCCGGTCACCACGCCCACGGGCAGTGAAACGCCGGGAACCAGATTGGCTCCGACAAAATCGGCGGCCAGCACGATGACGGCACCGACCAGGGCGGAGACCGCCAGGGAGTGCCGTCCGCCCAACAGCCGGCGGGCAATCGGACCGGACAGGAAGGCGATGAACGCCACCGGGCCCGCAGCGGCGGTGGCCACGGCAGCCAAAGCCACCCCGGCAACCAAGAGCCCCAGTTTGGACGCCTCAACCCGCAGTCCGAGACCCGCTGCCGTGTCCTCCCCCAGCTCCAACCCGCGCAGCCGGCGCGCAAGAACCGCAGTAAGCGGCAGCAGGACGAGCAGTGCGGCGGCCAGCACGGCGGCACGATCCCAGTTGCTGGAATTCAGCGAACCGTTCAGCCAGACCAGCACCTGCGAGGCTGTCCGCACGTCTGCGCGCGTCATCAGGAAAGTGACCACGGCCTGCATGGCCGCGGCAAAGCCCACCCCCACGAGGATCAGCCGGTAACCGGCAGCGCCTCCGCGCCGGGAAAGCAGGTAAATGGCCATCGCGACGATCAGGGCTCCGCACAGGGCAGCCAGGGAAACGGTGGTCCCGGCGGCGCCGAATACCACGATGGCCACCACCGCGCTGGCGCTGGCGCCGTAACTGATGCCAATGATGTCCGGGCTGGCCAGCGGATTGCGCAGCATGGTCTGGAAGATGCTGCCCGAAATCCCGAAGGCCGCACCCACCAGGAGCCCGATGACGGCGCGCGGCAGTTTGCTCTCCAAGACGATGAACGTGGCACCGGGAATCTGTTCCCCGCCCAGGATCCGGAAGAAGTCCGGGATGGTGACGGTGTAAGTGCCCAGCAGAATGCTGACCGCAAAGAGGACGGCGACGGCGCCGGCCAGGACTGCGGCCACCGTGCGGTGGCGGCGCACGGACCGGCGGCGCGCGGCACGGACAATCATGGCTCCGGGACCGGGACCAACGGCAGAAACAGGTTCCGGTCCGGCTGCGGCGCGGTCCACCAGTGCACTCACAGCTGGACCTGCTTCCGGCGCCGGACCAGCCAGATAAAGACGGGGGCGCCGATGACCGCCGTCATGACGCCTACGGGGATCTCTCCCGGCGGCAGGGCAAGGCGGCCAATGATGTCGGCGCCGATCAGCAGGACCGGCGCCAGGACGAGAGAGAAGGGGAGGATCCACCGGTAGTCCGGGCCGGTGAAGGAGCGGACCATGTGCGGGATCACCAGGCCCACAAAACCGATGGGACCGGCCGCCGCAGTGGCAGCTCCGCAGAGCAGCACCACACCCAGGGCGGTGATGCCGCGGCTGAGGCCAACCCGCTGCCCCAGTCCACGGGCCAGGTCATCTCCGAGGGACAGTCCGTTCAGGGCGCGTCCTGCGCCCAGGACGATGACTGCACCTGCCGCAAGGAAAGGCAGCACCGCGGCGATGACGTCCCAGCCGCGGCCTGAGACACTGCCTGCCTGCCAAAACCGGAAGACGTCCAGGGTTTGCTGGCTGGAGACCAGCACTGCGCTCATCAGGGAGGTCAGGCCGGCCGTCAGTGCGGCGCCGGCCAGTGCCAGTTTGACCGGGGTGGCTCCTTCGCGGCCCAGGCTCGCCACGGTGTAGACCAGGACGGCGGCCAGAGCCGCACCGGCCAGCGCGAACCAGATGTAGCCAAGGAAGGAGGATATGCCGAAGCCGTAGATACCGAGGACCACAAAGAAGGCGGCCCCGGCATTGACGCCCAGGATTCCCGGGTCCGCGAGCGGATTGCGCGCCACCCCCTGCATGGCCGCTCCGGCCAGGCCCAGCGCCCCGCCGGCCAGCAGGCCCAGCACGGTGCGGGGAATCCGGGACAGGACCACTGCATGGTCCCCGTTGGCCGGGTCATTGGCGGTGAGGGCTTCGACGACGGTCCCCCAGGACAGCGCCCGTGCGCCGAATGCCACGGAGGCAAGGCAGGCCAGTGCCAGCACCAGCACCGCGGCGGCCAGCAGGACAGCCCGGCGGCCGTTGCGGTTGGGCGTGTTCGGAGGCTGGGCCGGCGTCAACGGACCGCCCGGGATGCCGGTTTTCGGTGCCGGTGCCGGGGAGCTGATGTTCACGCCCACGGCGGCACCTCCTTAAGACGGAATGATCTTAAGTAAGGCTAACCTACGGTCCCGGTCCTTAAGAAACATTTCTGTGTCCTATTGGCCCCGAGCGAAAGCAATCAGCGCGCGCCGTGTCCCGGGGTTACTTCTTCGCCGGAGCGCACCGGTCCCGGAGGGGTTCCGTTGCCGAACGGCCGGCCGCCGAGCTGCTCTCGATCGTGCTCAGTGAGCCACCCTGACAGGTCCGGACCCTTGGGCACGATGCCCGTGGGGTTAATGTCCTCATGCACGATGTAGTAGTGGGCCTTGATCTGCTCAAAGTCGACGGTGTCCCCAAACCCGGGCGTCTGGAAGAGATCGCGGGCGTATCCCCAGAGGTTCGGCATCTCCGTGAGCTTGTTCCGGTTGCACTTGAAGTGTCCGTGGTACACCGCATCGAAGCGGACCAGGGTGGTGAACAGGCGGACGTCGGCCTCGGTGATGGTGTCCCCCACCAGGTAGCGCTGGCGCGAGAGCCGGTCCTCCAGCCAGTCCATTGCCGTCCACAGCCGGTCATAGGCGGCGTCATAGGCTTCCTGTGATCCGGCGAAGCCGCAGCGGTAGACGCCGTTGTTGATCTCGGTGAAGACCCGCTTGTTGACGGCCCGCATTTCCTCCATGTGCTCTGCGGGCAGCAGGTCCGGAGCACCCCCGCGGTGGAAGTCCTTCCACTCGGTGGAGAAATCCTCGGTGATCTGCGGGAAATTGTTGGTCACCACGGCGCCGCTCGGGATGTCCACGATGGCCGGAACAGTGATTCCGCGGCTGTAACCCGGGGTGCGCCGGAAGAAGGCCTCCTGGAGCCGTTCGATTCCCAACACCGGGTCCCTGCCGTCCGGATCCAGGTCGAAGGTCCAGCTGCGGGCGTCGTGGGTGGGGCCGGGGGTGCCCAGCGAAATGGCATCTTCCAACCCCAGCAGCCGCCGCACGATGATGGTCCGGTTGGCCCAGGGGCAGGCCCGCGCAGCGATCAACCGGTACCGGCCCGCTTCCACCGGATAGCCGTCCCGCCCGTCGCGCGTGATGCGTGTTTCGATGTAGTTCGTGTCCCGGGTGTACTCGGTACCGCCGGTCACATACGCTCCGCGCGTGCTGAAGCCGGAGCCGTTGTCCTGGTCTGTTGCAGTGCTGTCAGCCATAGGAGTCCCTGTTCTGGTGCGTTTGCCTCGTGTTTGGCACTTCACTCAACACTAACGGCAACCGAAACCGTCCCCGCCTGCCCCCTGCTCTGCCGACCGTCTCCCCGGTAGAGTCGAGGGCAGCGCCTGCGTATCCCAACACCCAAAGCCGGAGGAACAAGCCACATGCGAGTAGCTGTCATTGGAGCAACCGGAAATGTTGGCACGGCCCTGCTGCGCCGGCTGGCCCAGGCCCGCGGCGAACGGCCGGACGGCCTGGAGATCGTGGGGATCGCCCGGCGGATTCCGGACGGCGGCACCCCTCCGTACGACGGCGTCGAGTGGCACAGCATCGACATCGCCACGAGTGAGGGCCGGGAAAAGCTGACCGAGGCACTGAAGGGAGCCGACGCCGTCGTCCATCTCGCCTGGGCCATCCAGCCCAACCGTGACGAGGCGGAGCTGCACCGCATTAACGTGCACGGCACCGAAAACGCCCTGGCCGCCGCGGCGGCCGCGGGGGTGCGCCAGTTTGTCTGCGCGTCGTCCGTGGGTGCCTACTCCCCCGCCCCCAAGGACCGGCTCACCGATGAGTCGTGGCCCGCGCGCGGCATCGCCAGCTCCCACTACAGCCGGCACAAGGGCGAGCAGGAAGCGCTGCTGGACAAATTTGAACGCGAGTATCCGGAGATACCGGTAGCCCGGCTCCGTCCCGGACTGATCCTCTCTTCGGATGCCGGCACCGAAATTGGCAATTACTTCCTGGGCCCGCTGGTGCCCAAGTTCATCCTGAACAAGCTGCGCCTGCCGCTGATCCCGCTGCCGAAGGAGTTCTCCTTCCAGATTGTCCACGCCGATGACATGGCCGATGCTTACTGGCGGGTGGTGGACCAGCGGGCCGAGGGTGCCTTCAACATCGCCGCCGATCCGGTGATCACCCCGGAGCTGCTCGCCGGAGTGCTGGGCGCCCGGCGGCTGCTGAACGTTCCGGTGAAACTGGTGCGCGCCGTCGTTGGCCTGACCTGGGCCGCGCACCTGCAGCGCACCGATCCGGGGTGGATAGACATGGCTGCCGGCGCTCCCATCATGGACACCTCACGGGCACGGGATCTGCTCGGCTGGAATCCGCGGCGCACCTCGGTTGAGGCACTGAGGTTCGTTTTGGACGGGATGACGAAGGGCGACGGCGTCAAAGGCTCACCGCTGCTCGCTCCCAGGCGCTGAGCGCCTCCGCGGTGTCCTCCTCCACAAGCGCTGCGTTCAGTCCGACGGCCAGGCGGTAGGCGTCACCGGCTACGGGCACCACTTGGCCGGAGGGGTCGGTGACGTTCCCGACGGCCCAGATCCGGTCTGCGCCCGTCCTGCCGATCTCATCCGTTTCCAAGCAGCCGTCAGCATCCAGGGTGCATCCCGGGATATTGGCCAGCATGGGATCAACCGTGGCCACCGGTTCACAAAACAAGGCACGGCAGGGCACCGTCCGGCCGTCCGCCAAAGCCACTGCCTCCAAGGCATCTTCACGGATGAGCAGCCGCTCCGCTGTCCCCTCCACGACTCCCACGCCCATGGCCTCAAGGGAACGGGCATCATCGTCTGAAAGCTCGAGTCCTTCCTGAACGATCAGGGTCACCTCGGCGGAGAAACTCCGGACCAGGATGGACTGCTGGACGGAGGTTTGCTCCGTTCCCAGGACAGCCAGCGGCTGGTCCTTCACTTCCCAGCCATGGCAGTAGGGACAGTGCAGGAGGTCCCGGCCCCAGCGTTCGCGGGCACCGGCAATGTCCGGCAGGGTGTCGCTTAGCCCGGTAGCCAGCACCACATGCCGGCCCTGCAGCGTCCTGCCGCCGGCAAGCTCCACAGTCCTGTCTCCGTTCACGCGGAAAACCTGTCCCGACACCAGCTCGACGTCGTAGCGCTCCACGTCCGACCGGCACAGTTGAAGAAGGTCCGCAGGCGCGATGCCGTCCCGGGACGGGAAACCGTGGACCTGGTCGGCTGGACCGTTTCGAGGCCGGCCCGCATCGACAACTGCGATCCGGCGACAGGCCCGTCCCAGCACGGTGGCAGCGGTCAGCCCGGCCATTCCTCCGCCGATGATGACCACGTCATAGATGTCCGGGGAAGTGACCACGGACGCATTGGAAGATCGACTCATGAATCCTTTCTATCGCACTTTCCAATAATCGTCAGCACGCTTAGTTTTACTATCATGACCAACACCCCCCAGGCAGCCCCCGCTTCCAAACTCAAACAGGCCATCACCGGTCCCATGCTGTATCTCTTCATCCTTGGGGATGTCCTGGGTGCCGGCATCTATGCCCTGGTGGGCGAGGTTTCCGGGGAAGTGGGCGGAGCCATCTGGGTGCCGCTGGCAGCGGCGCTGCTGCTGGCACTGCTCACGGCATCCTCCTACGCCGAGCTCGTCACGAAGTACCCCAAGGCCGGTGGGGCCGCGGTGTTCGCGGAACGCGCCTTCAAACGTCCCGCCCTCTCCTTCATGGTGGGATTCTGCATGCTCGCGGCCGGCGTCACCAGCGCTGCGGGCCTCTCCCTTGCCTTTACCGGCGATTACCTCAAGGCCTTCCTGGACGTCCCGCCGGTGCCTGCAGCCGTCGTCTTCCTGCTGCTCGTTGCCCTGCTCAACGCCCGGGGAATTTCCGAATCGGTACGGACCAATGTGGTCATGACCGTCGTCGAACTCTCCGGCCTGCTCCTGGTCATCGTGCTGGTGGCTGTGATGGTTGGCCGGGGAGACGGCTACACGGAACAGATCACCCAGTTCCCCGCCGGCGCCAATCCGGCAACGGCGGTGCTGGGGGCCTCCCTGCTTGCGTACTACTCTTTTGTGGGATTTGAGGTCTCAGCCAACGTTGCCGAAGAGGTCCGGGACGTCAGCCGGGTGTATCCCCGGGCGTTGTTCGGGGCGATGCTCACCGCCGGAGTGGTGTACCTCCTGATCGGGATCGCCGCATCCAGCGCCCTTCCCACGGAGGAGCTTGCAAATTCCAGCGGCCCGCTGCTGGCAGTCGTCAGCGCCACGGGCTTCGGCCTGCCGGATTGGTTCTTCAGCCTGATTGCACTCGTGGCTGTGGCCAACGGCGCCCTGCTGACCATGATCATGTCCAGCCGGCTGACCTACGGGATGGCGGAGCAGGGCCTGCTTCCCGCAGTTTTCGGCAAAGTCCTTCCCAACCGGAAAACGCCGTGGGTGGCGATTGCGGTAACCACCGCCGTCGCCATGGTGCTGACCATGACCGGCGGCTTGGCCTCTTTGGCCGAAACCGTGGTGCTGCTGCTGCTCCTGGTCTTCCTCAGCACGAATCTGTCAGTGATCGTGCTGAGGAAGGACTCCGTGGACCATCCGCACTTCCGCACACCGCTGGTGCTGCCCTACCTTGCCATTGCTTCCTGCGTCCTGTTGCTCACCCAGCAGTCAGGGTCGGTATGGCTGCGGGCCGGGATCCTGCTGGCGATCGGCGGAGTGCTCTACCTCGTCCGCCGCGCCGTCAAAGGCAAGGCGGGCTGAGGGCCTACTTGAGGTCGTCGTCGTAATCCTTACCGGCGTGCTGCTGACGCAGCTTGCGGCCCTCCTCGATGTCCTCTTCCATCTGCGCCTCGCGCTTTTCCGTCTGGCGGGTGTCACGCGGCGGCAACTGAACGCTTTCTTCAGCCTGGATACCCGCCTGCAGCTCGCGTCCGCGTTCCACCTCGGCGTCGAACTCCGCACCAAACAACAACGACACGTTTGCCAGCCAGAGCCACAGCAGGAGAACGATCACACCACCGATGGCGCCGTAGGTTGCGTTGTAGTTGCCGAAGTTGGCCACGTAGAAGCTGAATCCCAGCGTGACGATCCCCAGCACGATCAGCGCAATGAAAGCACCCATGCTCATCCAGCGGAACTTGGGCTGCTTCACGTTGGGCGTGGCGTAATACAGAATGGCGACAAGCAGCACGGCGAAGATCAACATCGCCGGCCATTTGGCGATGTTCCAGATCATGACGGCCTCCGAGCCGAGGCCAACAAAGTTGCCTATGGTCTCAGCGATCGGGCCGCTGAGCACCAGCATCATCAGCAGCGCGGCAACCAGCAGGACCAGCACCAGGGTGACCAGGAGCTGGGTCGGCAGCAGCTTCCAGGCCGGCCGGCCCTCATCCACTTCGTAGATCCGGTTCATGGACCGGCCAAAGGCTTTGACATAGCCGGAGGCGGACCAGAGAGCGCCGACAATACCGATGATCAGGGCGAATCCTGCACTGCTCGACGACGTCAGCTGGGTGATGGGCCCTTCCAGGACCTCCACGGCACTGGCCGGGGCGAACTCTCCGAGGAGCTCCAGCATGGCCTTGGTGGTGCTTTCAGCCTGCCCCACCACGCCAAGGATGGACACCAGCGCCAACAGCGCCGGGAAAAGGGCAAGGACCGTGTAGTACGTCAGCGCTGCCGCGAGGTCGGTGCACTGATCCTTGCTGAACTCGCGGATGGTTTTGCGGGCAATGTATTTCCAGTTGGGTTTCGTGACCTCGGCCGGGGTGTCCGGCTTGCTCGCGTCGTCCGGGCTGGGAGCCGTTTGCGCCTTGTCCCCGGTGTCCTGCTGCGCCATGAAGGCCTCCTGGATGCATTGAGTGGCAGATGGATTTATAAGTGAGCTTACTACCAAGCGGCGCGGACAGGCTCGGCGGCAACCGGCCGAAGTTGTCAGAACTTTTTGTAGTAGTCCGTCAGCAGTGTCTCCTCGGCGGGGCTCAGTGCACCGTCGGGATCAACCTCGGGCGAGTCATCCACCGCCTGCCGGCTGTAGTTCACGTAAATGTCGTCGTCGTCCCGGCGGGCTCCCGCCAAAGGAACAAAGTGCTGCCGGGTTTCGAAGAGTCCCAAGGCTACGGTGATCCACTCCGGCGCCCCTGTTGCCCGGTCCAGGTGCACCTGACCCACCAGCCCCAGGCGTTCACCGTCTTTGGCCCAGACGTTGGATCCCTGAAGTTCGTGGAGAACAAACTCATCTGCCATAACCGTTCCTCTTTTCGTGTCCCGCAGGTGCGCAAGTTATCCCAGCAGGCCAGATAAGCGCCCGGCATGTCAACGGATGGCGGAGGAAAGATGTCAGCGGCTGCGGTCTCCCGGGTCCTCGGCAGAGTTTTCCCCGCGCTCCTCATAGACCTCCTGCCCCGGCCCGGCGAAGGAGTGCCGGCGGTCCACGGCTTCGAGTGATCCGGTGAAGAACTGCGAGGTGCTGGTATCCGCCGGATCTCCTCCGGCCCGCGAACGGGGATTCCGGTGCACCTCCGGAGCCTTGGACTTCACTTCTTCCCACCGCTGGCGGGGCAGCGCACCGGGGTGCCATTCCTGCAGATAAGTCACCATCGCTTCACGCACCAGGCAGCGCAGGTCAAACAGGGCTCCGCTGTCGGCGGCGCTGACCAAGATGCGCACCCGCACCAGCCCCTTGACTGCGTCGGTTATCTGCAGCACGCCGGTGCGGCCGTCCCAGAGATCGGTTTCCGCGAGGGTCTTTTTCAGGTGGGTGCGCAGATCTCCCACCGGTGCACGCCAATCCAGGTCCAGTTCCACAGTGCCGAGGATCGCGGACTGCTTCCGGGTCCAGTTTTCGAACGGGGTGGTGGTGAAGTAGGTGGAGGGCAGGATCAGGCGCCGGTCATCCCAGAGGTGCACCACCACGTAGGTCATGGTGATTTCTTCGATGGTTCCCCACTGGGTTTCCACCACCACAACGTCATCCACCCGGATGGCGTCCGTGAAGGCGAGCTGCATGCCGGCAAACACATTGGTCAGCGTGCTCTGCACCGCAAGGCCGGCAACAATGGAAATCAAACCGGCGGAGGCAAGGATACCGGCGCCGAGCGCCCGCACCTCCGGAATGGTCAGCAGGACACAGGCCACGGCAATCGTGATGATGACGGCCACACCAACGCGCCGCCCAAGCATCACCTGCGTCTTCAGCCGCCGCATCCGGCGGTTGTCCTTGGTGTCGGTCTTGTACTTGCTCAGCAGCATCGCTTCGATGATGAGCAGGACAACAACGGCCAGCCAGGCCAGCGAGGCGATCAGGGCCAGGGTGAGGATATAGCTGACCGGTTCGAACCAGTCGAAGCCGGCAGCGGTGGCACCGAGGGCAATGCGAATGCCGATCAGGGACAGCACCAGCCGCAGCGGGTTTCGCCCGAGCGCAGTCACTTCGCGGATCCGCGGCACGCGCCGGAAGATCTTCGCGGTGGACTCACGCACTATCCGCGCCAGCACCAAGGCTGCCGCGACGGCGATCAGGAGGGCAAATAGGGGTTTGAGGCCAGCGGCCACCGAAAGCAGATCTTGCATGTCCTCGATGGTGTCAGCACCCCCGGGGGTGCTGTCCAATCGGATGTCAGGAGCATCCCGGCCCGGCCGGGATGCTCCTGACACCGCAACTACTTGGCGGCGTCGGCCTTGGCGGCCGCATCGGCGATCATGGGCACCACATTGTCCAGGGCATACGGCACGCTCAGGACGTTGATGGCTGAGACGGAAAAGACGCGCTCAGCATCGGCGTCGGCAATCAGGGCCCCGTTCTTCACAGCGGGAATCTGGCCCAGCAGCGGGTCGGCGGCAATGGAAGCAGCGGCTTCGTCATCAGCAACCCAGGTCACGAAGATGTCGGAATCCAGCTGATTGGCATCCTCATCGGCCCAGGGGACGTAAAAGGCGTCTGCCGGCGCCTTCTCGTCCACGATCGGCGCCTGGACCATGCCCAGCTCGGTCAGGAACTTGGGGCGGTTGTCCAGCGACGTGTACACGGAGGAGGCACCCTTGGCGAGGTTGCCGTAAATGAAGGACTTGCCTTCAAGCTCCGGGTACTTGGCTGCGGTGTCCTTGATGGACTGCTCAGTGTCCGCGACCAGCTGCTCCGCCTCGCCGCTGAGTCCCAGCGCCTCTCCGGTCATCGTGGCTGTTTCCTGCCACGAGGTGCCCCACGGAGCATCCGGGTAGGCGACGACGGGAGCGATCTTGGAGAGCTTGTCATAGTCCTCCTGCGTCAGGCCGGAGTACGCAGCGAGAATCACGTCGGGGTCGGCCGCAGCTACGTCTTCGAAGTCGATGCCGTCCGTGTCCGAGTACAGTGCGGGAGCATTCTCAGACCCGATGGGTGCGTCCAGTTCTTCCAGCGCCTCGTCGATCCAGGGGGTGGTTCCCTGCTCGTTGCCGCCGTAGCTGATGGCCGGCATGACCACCGGCACCACACCAAGGGCCAGGGCGGTTTCCGCGTTTGACCACGCAACGGCAGCCACGCGCTCGGGAGCGGACTCTATGGTTGTTTCGCCGTAGACGTGCTCGATGGTGACCGGAAAGGAATCGGTTGCCGCTGCAGCGGAACTTCCGCCGTCTCCCGCTTCACCGGTGGCACCGGTTGAGCAGGCGGAAAGGGACAGAACGGCGACGGCGGCAACGGCCGCAGCGCGGCGCATCCGGGACAGGGCCATGGGGGCTCCTTGACTAAGGGGTTAATTTCTACAAAGTAAGGCTAACCTATCCTTAGCCCAATTACGCAACGTCTGTCTTGCGTAATACGCCCCACGTTATCCGTCGCTTATTCGGGTGCTTCTCCGGGGTGCAGGTAGATGCCATCGTCGCGCACTTCCACCCGATGCGCTTTGGCATTGACCATGGCCGGCAGGCACAGAGCCTCGCCGGTGCGCAGGCAGAACCGTGCAGAATGTATGGGGCATTCCACCTCGGTGTCTTCAATCCACCCTTCCGACAACGACGCTTCCTCATGCGTACAGGTGTCATCCAGGGCGTAATAGCTTCCGTTGTCGCTGTGGAACACTGCAATGTCATCCGAGGTGCCGGCAACCTCGGCATCGACTTTCAACGCGGTTCCTTCATCAATCTCATCTGCGGCAGCAACGCGAATGCCCTCGCCCATCATTTACCTCTTCCAGACCTCGGCCGTGACAAAGTGTCAACCTTCATCCACGTTACCCGGCACCCTGCGGTCCGTGCACAAAGGCTAGATCCGGGCCGAGGCTCCCGTGCGCCGAACCTCAAGCTCCCGGATCAGCCCGATAAGCTCCTGGCGCAGCTCCGGACGGATAGCGGCGCTGAACCCTGACCGCTCTATGTCGTCCGCGCGTCCCAGCATTTTGCGCCCGTGCTCGGAAATGCTGACCGCACGGCGCGAGCCGTTGGCTGCAAGGGGCACTTCACCCACCAGCCCCTGGCGGGACATTGTCACCAGCGACGTGCCCAGCGTTTGGGCTGTCACCCGCAGCCGCCGGGCCAGTTCCGCCCGCTTCATGGGCCCGTCGGTATCCAGCACCCTGAGCACGGTGACCCGCTCCTGTGTCAGGCCAATGCCCCTTAGCCGGTTGTCGATTTCCCGGCGCACCAGACGGGCCGCCGTGGACAGCAGCCGAACTGCCTCCCAATCCCCCTCGTTCTGCATTTGCCTGCTTTCCTGTGCACATCTCCAGTTGGCATCAAAATAATCAGTGTGCTTACCATTTCAACGCCCCGGAGGGGGGTGTTGTCAACAATTCCTAAATTCGGGCGGGTCGGTGACGTCAAAACCGAGCGGCCTGAAACGTGGCACCCATGCACCCTTTCTGCCCGCTGCCGCCGCGCGTAGGCTATGCCGCACAGCCAACGGAGGTTGCCTGGAGCAGCCCGGAGTGAGGGGAAGTGCCATGAGCACCAAGGACCTGCAGGATGCCCGCATCACCGGAAATGACGGCGTTCGGGAGGTCAAGGAGCGCGTTGTCACTGCCAAGGACGCCCGGGCGTTGGCCGAAGAGTCCCGCATTGCCGAGGATCGGCGTCCCGGGTTTGCCAAGGGCATTTACATGGGCAGCTATAACTTGGACCTCATTCGTCCCCAGCCGGCGGATCCCGAGGAAGCCATCCGCGAGAGAGACTTCCTGGACCGGCTGGAGGCTTTCTGCGGCACATTGGACGGGCAGGTCATTGAGACCACCGGCGTCATTCCCGATGAGTACCTGCGTGGCCTAACGGAGCTGGGGGTCTTCGGCATGAAGATTCCCCGCCGCTACTCCGGGCTGGGATTGTCGCTGCTCGCCTACGGCCGCGCCCTGATGCTGCTGGGGTCCGTGCACCCCAGCCTTGGCGCGCTGGTCTCGGCACACCTGTCGATCGGCGTACCGGAGCCGGTCAAGGTGTTCGGCACCGAGGAGCAAAAGGAGAAGTACCTGCCCCGCTGCGCGGCCGGCGCCATCTCCGCATTCCTGCTCACCGAGCCCGACGTCGGCTCCGACCCGGCGCGGATGCGCGCCACCGCCGTGCCGTCCGACGACGGAAGCGAGTACGTCCTGGACGGAGTGAAGCTTTGGACCACCAACGGGGTCATAGCCGAACTGGTGGTGGTAATGGCCGCGGTGCCGCCGCACGGCACGGAAAAGGGCGGCATCAGCGCCTTCGTGGTGGAAATGGATACGCCGGGGATCACGGTGGAAAACCGGAACAACTTCATGGGTCTGCGCGGCATTGAAAACGGCGTGACGAGGCTCCGCGGTGTGCGGGTACCCGCCGTCAACCGGCTGGGCCGGGAAGGCCAGGGCCTCAAGATTGCCCTAACCACTTTGAACACCGGACGCCTGTCCATCCCCGCCCTGTGCGCCGGTGCCGGAAAATGGTCGGTCAAGATTGCCCGGGGGTGGACCGGAACCCGTGAGCAGTGGGGCCAGCCCATCGGGCAGCATGAGGCCGTGGCAAAGAAGGTGGCGTTCATCGCCGCGACCGCCTTCGCCCTGGAGAGCGTCTTCGAACTGTCTGCATCCCTGGCCGACGCCGGCACCAAGGACATTCGGATCGAAGCCGCGCTGGCCAAGTTGTGGTCGTCTGAGATGGCCTACCGGATTGCCGATGACCTGGTGCAGATCCGGGGCGGGCGCGGTTTCGAGACGGCGGCCTCTCTGGCCGCGCGGGGTGAGCGGGCAGTTGCCGCCGAACAGCAGCTGCGGGATATGAGGATCAACCGGGTCTTCGAAGGCAGTACGGAGATCATGCACCTCCTGATCGCCCGCGACGCGGTTGATGCCCACCTGAAAGCAGCGGGTGACCTGGCGGTGGCGGATGCCTCGTTGGGCAGCAAGGCCAAGGCAGCCGTGAAAGCCAGCACGTTTTACGGCCGCTGGCTGCCCACGCTCGCCGCCGGAAAGGGATCCGTGCCCACCGCGTATGCGGAGTTCGGCCCCCTGTCGGTATACCTGCGGTACGCAGACCGTGCCTCGCGCCGGCTGGCCCGTTCCACGTTTTATGGAATGGCTCGGTGGCAGGCGGGACTGGAACACCATCAGGTGTTCCTGGGCCGGATAGTGGACATCGGCGCAGAACTGTTCGCCATCTCCGCTGTGTGCATGCGGGCGGAAACCCTGCGCCGCAAAGATCCCCGGGCCGGTGCGGAGGCCTACGAGTTGGCGGCGGCCTTCTGCGCGCAGTCACGCGTGCGGACCGATACGCTCTTCGACGATCTGTGGCGCAACTCCGATGAAGAGGACCGCAAGCTGGCCAAGGGCGTGCTCGCCGGCCGCTATACCTGGCTGGAGGAAGGGGTGCTGGACCAGTCCGAAGGCACCGGCCCCTGGATCTCCGCGTCGGCAAACGGACCGGTTGCGGGTGAGAACCTGCACCGCCGATACCGCTGATTCCTCCCAACCGGCAGCCTCAGCCACTGCTCCCCGTCAGCTGCCCATGGCAGCGCGGGCAATCACCACGTACCGGGCGGCCAGCTCTTCCGGGGACAGTTCACCGGCCGCGCGGTACCACTGGGCGACGCCGGTGCACATGGTGATGACGGCCCGTGCCGACTCCGCGGGAAAAGGCGTGGTGAACACACCGGCTGCAACGCCGTCGTTCACCACGTCCGTCAGCAGCCCCTGCTGACGGTCACGGGCGGCGATGTGTGCTGCGCGGGCCTCATCCCGGAGGCTGCGGATTTCCGACGCCGCAATGAAAGCGTGCTCGCTGCGGTGGGCGTGAAAGAGCACCAGGCACTCGATGAGCAGACGGAAGCGCTCTTCCACCTCCGTGCCCGCGTCTTCCATGGCCGCAACACTTCGCCGAAACAGGTCGGCCATGGCCTGCTGCGCGATGCCCTCCAGGAGTGCGTGCTTGGAGGGGTAATGGTGATAGATGCCGGGAACGGAGAGCCCTGCCCGGCCCGCAACCTCGCGGATGGTGGTGCCGTGATAGCCCTGGTCAACAAAACAGGCCAGGGCGGCGGCCAGCACCGGCGGCAGTTCCCGGCCGGAGTAATCCCGCCAATCCGTGTCCGCCGCGGTTGTCCGCGCTGCTGCTGATCCCTGCATGCCGCTCCCCTGCCTGTCAGGCTTCCAATAGTGACCCTTGACACACCTATACCGCTACACCAGACTTAGCCTACCCGCGCACCATACCGATCGGTTGCTCGGTCCCTGCATCACGGTCCGCCGCACCACCTGAGGAGCTCCATGGCAGAGAACAGCGTCCACGCCCGCCGGCTGGAAGGAAAGACGGCCATCGTCACAGGTGCCAGCCGCGGCATCGGGCTGGCGGTGGCCCGGCGGCTGGTGACGGAAGGGGCCCGCGTCTGCATCACGGCACGTAAACCCGGACCGCTGGCTGAGGCTGCGGCATCGTTCCCGGAAGGATCCGTTCTCGCCATTGCGGGCAAATCAGACGACGCCGAGCATCGAGCCGAGGTCCTGGACGCAGTGGCAGCAGAGTTCGGCCGCCTGGATATCTTGGTAAACAATGCCGGCATCAATCCCGTTTATGGTCCGCTGATGGATCTGGAACCGGAGGCGGCCCGCAAGATCATCGAGGTCAACCTTTACGGCACACTCGGCTGGGTGCAGGCGGCGTACCACCACGAGAAGCTTGATTTCGCCGGACGGGGCGGCTCCGTGATCAACCTGTCCTCGGTCAGCGCCCAAACACCGTCTCCGGGCATCAGCTTCTACGGAATCAGCAAGGCTGCCATCGAACAGCTCACCCGCTCCCTGGCTGTGGAACTTGGCCCGGCCATCCGCGTCAACGCGCTGGCTCCCGCCGTCGTCAAGACGCAGTTTGCCCGCGCACTCTACGAGGGACGCGAAGAGCAGGTGGCCGCCGCGTATCCCCTCGGCCGGCTGGGCGCTCCTGAAGACGTCGCAGCCGCGGCCGCTTTCCTGGCCTCCGATGACGCTGCCTGGATCACCGGACAGATCCTCAATCTCGACGGCGGCCTGCTGGCTGCCGGCGGCAACGCATAAGTCACCAAAGGACGAACCAGATGAACACCCTTCCCCCCAACATCGAGGACCTGCGGCTGCGCACCCGGGACTTCATCCGTTCCGTTGTCATCCCGGCCGAGCCAGCCCCGGGCGAACGACTGTCGGAGGCTGAACGGAACCGGCTGCAGGCAGCAGCCAAGAGTGCCGGGGTGTTCGCACCGCATGTCGCGCCGGAATACGGCGGGCAGGGTGTTCCACTGCAGTTCTGGTCCCCCATTTTCCAGGAGGCGGGCTACTCACTGATCGGCCCCACGGTGCTCAACTGCCAGGCACCGGATGAGGGCAACATGCACATGCTTGAACTCATCGGCACCCCTGCGCAGAAGGAGCAGTATCTGCGTCCCCTCGTCTCCGGTGCTGCGCGTTCCTGCTTTGGAATGACCGAGCCGCATCCGGGCGCCGGATCGGATCCGGCCGCGCTGCGGACTTCTGCGGAGAAGGTCGACGGCGGCTGGGTCATCAACGGACACAAGCGGTTCACCAGCGGCGCCAACAACGCAGCGTTCTGCATTGCCATGGTGCGCACGCCGGCACTCGAGCCCACGGCCGACGGCACATTCCCAGCCGCTCCCGAGGGGGCCACCATGCTGCTGGTCGACATGGACACCCCGGGCGTGCGGATCGGTGAACAAATCTCCACCATGGACCGGGCCATCGGCGGAGGACACCCGCATCTGCACTTTGAAGATGTTTTTGTTCCGGACAGCGCCGTACTGGGCACCCCGGGACAAGGGTTCCGGTATGCCCAGGTCCGGCTGGGTCCGGCCCGGCTGACGCACTGCATGCGCTGGCTCGGACTGGCCCGGCGGGCCATGGACATTGCCCTGGACAGGACCAACACCCGCGAGATTTTCGGCTCCGCCATGCACGAACTCGGCATTGCCCAGGACATGCTGGCGCTGAACGTGATGGACCTGGAAACGTCCGATGCGATCATCACTAAAACGGCCGCGCTGCTGCAGGCTGACGCGAAAGCCGGCTCGGCGCTCTCATCGGTGGCCAAGGCACACACCTCCGAAGCCGTCTACCGGGTCATCGACCGCTCGCTGCAGCTATGCGGAGGCGACGGCGTTTCCGACCGGCTCCCGCTGGCGTCCTACCTCAACGAGGTGCGGGCCTTCCGCATCTATGACGGATCCAATGAAACACACAAGTGGGCCATCGCCCGCCGCGCCTCCGCTGCCCGACGGCGCGAGGTGGAAGCGGGGGCGCCGTTCCAGGCTTCCGTGGACCCTGCCGCATCCTACAGTTCCGCGGAGGGCTAGGAAATGTCAATCAGCACAGTTTCCATGCATTCCGTTCCGGACGGCAGCGAGGTGGTGTCCACCTCGGCCGAGGCCGCCGTGCTCCCTTCCCCGCCGCTTTTGATCCTGGACGCGGTCACCGAGTTCCTGGACACCCACAACCTCGGGTCCGGCCCGGTGTCATGGGCGCAGATCGGTGACGGGCAGTCCAACATCACCTACCGACTGGAGCGCGGCGGCGAGGTGTTTGTGCTCCGCCGCGGCCCGCGCCCGCCCCTGCCCCGGTCAACGCATGACATGGTCCGCGAAGCACGCATCCAGCAGCTTCTGCAGGACCGCGGCATTCCGGTCCCCGCTGTCCTCGCCGTGTGTGAGGACGAGTCGGTTCTGGGCGTGCCGTTCTACGTGATGACCTTCTTGGACGGGATGGTCATCACCAACGTCATCCCGGCTGCCCTGAGCTCAGCAGAACAGCGGCTGGCAACCAGCAACGCCGTCGTCGATACCCTGGTCAAGCTCCACGCGGTGGATGTGGCAACCGGTGATCTGGCGTCCTTCGGGCGTGCCGACGGCTACCTGCGCCGGCAGGTGGAACGTTTTTCCGCACTGTGGGACATCAACACCACCCGTTCCCTGCCGGACGTCGTCCTGCTGGGGAACTGGCTGGCCGACAATTTGCCCACCAGCCAGCAGGCTTCGGTGCTGCACGGGGATTACCGCCCCGGCAACCTGATGTTCCACCCCGGCGCTCCGGCACGGGTCACCGCCGTCCTGGACTGGGAGATGGCAGCGGTGGGCGATCCGCTCGCCGATCTCGGCTACCTCACCGCAACCTACGCCGAACCGGACAGCCCGCCCAGCCCGCTGGAGCTGACCTCCGTCACGCGCAATCCGGGCTACCTGACGCGGGGGCAGCTGATCTCCCGTTACCAGGACCAAACCAGCCTGTCCCTGGACGCCCTCCCTTGGTACCAAGCGCTGGCGCTATGGAAAGCCTCTATCTTCTGCGAAGCGATCTACACCAGATGGCTCAAGGGAGAGCGGCCCAATGACACCCTGTTTGCGCCGTCGCTCGACGCCGGCGTTCCGCAGCTGCTGGACCAGGCACGCGTGTTTGCGGGCCTGTCCCCCGCCCCGCGGTAGGAAAGTGCCGGCTACGGCACGATGACGGCGCGGCCCAGGATCTGGTTGTTCCTGAGTTTTTCGTAGGCCTTGGGAGCGTCTTCCAGGGAGAACACTTCGGTGTGCACATTGATGCCGCTGGACCGCGCCAGATCGAAGACTTCAATGAGTTCCGGCCGGGTGCCCCAATACGGCGAGCGGATGGACGCCTCCCAGGCCCCTGCCATGAGGCCCACCGGGAGCACCCCTGCGCCCACTCCTACCAGCACCTGGTCCCCCTGCGGCCGGATCATGGCCTGGCCCAAATCCATGGTGGCCTGGTTGGCGACAAAGTCGAACACCACGTTGGCGCCTTCGCCGTGGGTCAGGTCCCGCACCAGCGCCACCGTTCCCTGCTCGGACGGGAAGGTGTAGTGGGCTCCCACCTCCGAGGCGAGGTTCAGCTTGTCCTCACTGATGTCCAGGGCAACCACCGTGGCCGGGGTCATCGCGCGCAGCAACTGGACAGCCACGTGCCCCAAACCGCCCACGCCAATGACCACACAGGTGGCACCGGCATGAAGTTTGTCCAGTGACCCTTTGATCGCGTGATACGGCGTCAGCCCGGCATCCGTCAGCGAAACGTTCTTCACCGGATCAAGGTCGCCGAGCGGAACCAGATGCCGCGGACTGTCCACGATCATGTATTCCGCCATGGCTCCGGGAGCGCCCAGTCCCGGCGGAGCAATGCCGTAGCCAGCGGCGTTGGTGCAGTAATTCTCGCTGCCTTTGGAACACTCGTAGCACTGGCCGCAGCCCCATGGTCCGTAGACGGCCACCGATGTTCCGAGTTCCAGGTGCTCCACGCCGTCGCCCAGCTTGTCCACTATGCCGGCACCTTCATGGCCCAGCGTCTGCGGCCGTCCGTAGACATACTGGTCATCGGGCAGGCTCATGATGAACTCATCTGAATGGCAGACACCCGCAGCGGTCACCTTGATCCGGACCTGGCCCGGACCGGGCTCGGGAGTGTCGATTTCGACGACCTCGGGTGGAGAGCCGATGGTGCGGTATTGAAGGGCTTTCACGTCTTGCTCCTTGTCCCCGCACGACGGCGGATGGCTGCCGGTGCGGAACGGTGAGTGGATGTGTCCCCCATAGTGGCATTCCTCCCCCTGCCAAAACACCCCGCCGCCCCGTGACGGCGGGGACGGGACGGAACTTCCGCCCGGGTCAGCCGAAGAGGGCGGAGGCGCGGGACAGAGTCTGGAAGACTCCGTAGGCCAACGGCACGCCCACGAGCAGCCAGCTCACGGCGATGCGGATACCTGTCTTACTCATTTGTAATCCTCTTCCAGTTCCGTGGCGTCCGATTTGTCTTTGACTCCGGATTTCTGGTGCTTGGCCGGTTCATGGTGCTTGGAGTCGACCGGGCGCACCATGAGGTTGGCAATGAAGCCGATCACCAGCAGGGCCACCATGGTCAGCAGTGCGGGCTGGTAGGCCGCGGCGTTCAGTTCCCCCGGTGTCCCCTGGGCATCCAGGAAGGAGTTCACGATCAGTGGGCCCGCGATGCCTGCGGCGGACCAGGCCGTCAGCAGCCGCCCGTGGATGGCACCCACCTGGAAGGTCCCGAACAGGTCCCGCAGGTAGGCCGGAACCGTGGCAAAGCCACCGCCGTAGAAGGAAAGGATCACAAAGGCCAGGAGGACGTACAGGATGGTTGACGTGTTCCCGAACAAGGCGAGCATCAGGTACAGCACGGCTCCTGCGCCCAGATAGACCATGTAGATGCGTTTCCGCCCAATCACGTCGGATGTGGCGGACCAGACAAAGCGCCCGCCCATGTTGCCGATGGACAGCAGGCCCACAAAGCCACCGGCGACCGCCGCGCTCACCAGGGAAACGCCGTCGGGCTGGCGGAAGAAGTCCTGGATCATCGGCGCAGCCTGTTCCAGGATGCCGATTCCGGCGGTGACGTTGCAGAAAAGGACAATCCAGACCAGCCAGAATTGCCGCGTCTTGATGGCGTTCGCCGCTGACACGTGGGCAGTGGTGACCAGGGCCTTGGACGCCACGGTTTTCGGGTCGAACCCTTCCGGCACCCACCCGTCCGCAGGCACCCGGATGGTGAATGCCCCGTAGAGCATATAGACGAGATAGATCGCGGCCAGGGTCAGGAAAAGCTTGCCGACGGCGTCGCCAGCGTCCGCTCCGGGAGTTCCGAAGTCGGGATCATAGAAAGTCAGCAGTGCAGAGGAGAGCGGGCTGGCGATGAGGGCTCCGCCGCCGAATCCCATGATGGCCATCCCGGTGGCCAGGCCCGGACGGTCGGGGAACCATTTGATCAGGGTGGAGACCGGAGAAATGTAGCCGATGCCCAGGCCGATGCCGCCGATGAAGCCGTAACCGAGGTAAAGCAGCCAGAGCTGGTTGGTGAAGATGCCGAGCGCGCCCACCAGGAAGCCTCCGACCCAGAAGACGGCCGAGACGAACATGGCCTTGCGCGGCCCGTTCCGGTCGACCCAGGTCCCCATGACTGCGGCGGACAGGCCCAGCATCACAATCGCGACCGAGAAGATGATGCCGATCTGGGTCAGGCTGGCGTCGAAATGCTCCACGAGCGCGTTCTTGTAGACACTCGTGGCATACACCTGGCCGATGCACAGATGGACGGCCAGCGCCGCGGGAGGTATGAGCCACCGGTTGAATCCCGGCGGGGCGATGGTGTGTTCACGGTC
Source organism: Arthrobacter gengyunqii (assembly GCF_023022985.1). Taxonomy (NCBI): domain Bacteria; kingdom Bacillati; phylum Actinomycetota; class Actinomycetes; order Micrococcales; family Micrococcaceae; genus Arthrobacter; species Arthrobacter gengyunqii. The sequence goes on from NZ_CP095461.1 coordinate 3,361,696, forward strand.
GAGCCAGCTCATCCATAACTCCCTTGTAATGCTGAAGCACGTGCATAACTGTGTGCCAGCCAGCATTCCCCATGTCGATCCAAGGGAGCAGGCGACACGCCGCGGATACTTATCCGACCGGGCCAAGAACCGCAACCTACTCGTCAGTAAGTTTTTTCCCCAAATCCCTTGCTTTGTTACCGGACAGTAAGTTAGATGTAACAGACATCACACTTGTGTCGGGGGAATTCGTCATCAGAGCAGAGGCGCTTTCGGTCCGGCACGACCGAAAGCGGGAGCCCACAGGCACCCCTCGCTGCCCTCCGGTTATCGGACCGGCTTATGACACGAAGGAATTTCAATGACGAGTTCTCCGTCCGGACGGGTCAGTCCCCGGCCGCACACACTTCTGACAGCTCTTCTGGCCTTGTTCCTCATCCTCCTTCTGGCCTTCTTTGTGCTGTTCTCCAGCAAGGTTGCAGCGGGGGCAACCCAGCTCAGTGAAGGTGCCGTGCGCGCCTCCACCGGTGCCGGAGATTTGAAAGAGGGAGCAGCAAAAGCCCAGACAGGTGCTGACAAGGTTGCCGCCGGCAGCGAGAAGGTCGACGCCGGTGCCAACACCCTGGCGAAGGGCATCGCCAACGCGAAGACCGGGGCTACGTCGTTGAAGGACGGCGCCGTATCCCTCGACGAAGGCGCGGTGAAGCTTCAGACCGGTGCTATTTCCGCTGCTGAAGGCGCGTTGAAGATCGCCACCGGAGCAGGCACGGCCAATGCCGGGGCGGGACAGCTCGCCAACGGCGGCATCCAGCTCCGCGACGGCGCAGTTCGTGCCTCCGACGGCGCGCAGCAGCTTGCCGCCGGCTCGGGGGAACTGAACAAGGGTGCGTTGACCGCTGCTGACGGTGCCGGCTCGATTAACGCCGGTGCGGCAAAGCTCAACGACGGCGGAATCGCGCTTCGCAACGGCGCCGGACAGATTGTGGGCGGAGCCAAGGCGCTGAACGACGGCGGTAACAAGCTCCGCGACGGCGCCGAGGCAGCCAATACGGGAGCGGGACAGCTGGCCACCGGCGCAAAGGATCTCAATGCGGGGGCTCTTGCAGCCAAGGACGGTGCCGACCAGCTGACCGCGGGGGCCGGAAATGCCAAAGACGGAGCCGACAAGGTCTCCGCCGGTGCTGGCGCCATCGCGGACGGCGCATCGGGACTCAACAAAGGCAGCGTCGAGCTGGAAATCGGGGCAGAGGAAGTGAACACCGGAGCCCAGGAACTGGCTGCCGGAACCACGACCTTGAACACCGGGGCAAAGACGGCCAAGGACGGCGCCGCTGGTCTGGCCGAGGGTGCCGTCCAGGTCAATGCAGGTGTTTCCAAGCTGGCCAAGGGTGCAGGTGATCTCCGGGTTGGCGCAGTGACCCTTTATGAAGGAACCGGAGCTGCAGTTCAGGGCACCAAGGATCTCGTGGCTGGCGCCGATCGGGTAAATGCCGGAGCTTCTGCTCTCGGGGACGGGGTCGACAGCGCCGCAGCAGGTTCAACCGAGCTGGCAGCGGGCGCCCGGAACCTCTCCAACGGCATCAATGCCCTGGTCAACGGCGGACCTCTGCTGCGGGATGGCGCTGCGGAACTCGCAGCCGGGATTCCCCTGGTCAATGACGGTGCAGCCCGCCTGACATCCACCGCAGACACAGTGGCAGGCGGCGCGTCCAGCGCGTCCGCTGCGGCAGCAAAGATGGTGGCCCAGCTGCAGCAGCTGCAGCAGGATGCACCGTCGCTGACCGAGGCTCAGCTGGCTGACCGCCTGGCTGCCGTCACGGCACAGGCGCAGGGAACCAAAGCCGGCGTCGACGGCATCGCCGCAGGTGCCACCGACTTCAGCAATGCCTACAACACCCAGCTCAAGGACGGGCTGGAGCAGGTTCGTGCCGGCGCCGTGGATGCGGGTGCAGGCGCAGCGGCCGTGGCTGCCGGAGTCCCCGGCGTACGGGACGGCGGAATGCAGGTTGCCGCCGGAGCTGAGGCGCTCAACAGCGGCATTATCAACATCAAGGCCGGTTTCGACGGCCAGGGCACGGCAGAGGAGCCGGGCCTGCGCAAGGGCGCCAAGGGCGTGGCAGACGGTGCCGCAGCTCTTGCCTCCGGTTCCCTGCAGCTGCAGGGCGGGGCTCAGCAGGTTGTCGACGGAGTCGGTGCCCTTGAAACCGGCATCGCGGAACTGGCCGCAGGAACCGGCGCTTTGGAGGCAGGATCCGCAGATCTGGCTGACGGCAACGCCCAACTGGCCGCCGGTGCCGAACAGCTGGACACCGGCGCCAAGAGCCTCGCCGCCGGAACACCCTCACTGTTCGCCGGTGCAGGAAAACTCGCAGCAGGTGCAGAAGAGCTGAACGCCGGCGCAACTAACCTCAACAAGGGAGCATCAGACCTCTCCACCGGACTTGCCACGCTGCGCAGCGGAGCAGGAAGCCTGGCCGCCGGCAACGGGACCATCGCTGACGGGGCGGGCAAGTTGAACGCCGGCGCAACCGCTCTGGCCACGGGCACAAAGGCTCTGGAGACAGGCGCCGCCCAGCTGGCCACCGGCGCGGGAGTGCTCACCACGGGCGCTGAAACGCTTTACGCCGGAACCGGGGAACTCTCCACCGGTCTGGGTACGCTTCGTGCAGGCGCCGACACTCTGGCAGCAGGCAACGGTGCTATTGCAGAGGGCGCCAACAAGCTCAATGCCGGTGCATCCGAGCTGGCCGCCAAGACACCGGAACTGGTTGCCGGTGCAGACAAGCTCGCCACCGGCGCGCAGACACTCTCCACCGGTCTGGGCACCCTTGAGACCGGCGCAGTCACGCTCTCGGAAGGAAACGACAAACTGGCCACCGGGGCAACCACCCTGGCGGAAGGCACGAGCAAGCTGGTCTCCGGCAGCGGCTCGCTCGCAGACGGCACCGTCAAGCTTGATGAGGGCGGCAAGACGCTCACCGCCGGAACGGGTGACCTGAAGACCGGCGCCGCCGAGCTGGCCGAAGGCAACACCAAGCTGGCGGAGGGCACCACAACCCTCGCCGACGGCAACGGGGAAATCTCCGAAGGTGCTGACACGATGCGGGCCAGCACCACGGCCATGACTCCCGGTCAAATCGTTACTTCCCCGATGGTCCTGGCAGTGCTCATCCCGCTGCTTCTGCTCCTGATTCCGGCGATCATGCTGGTTGCCGGCCGCTCACGCGAGTCACAGCACTAGAAGCACAAGCACTTCCCTCCGAAAGGGCGGAGCCGCATAAGCGGCTCCGCCCTTTCTTTTTGCACAACCCCTGCAGCGGGCGCAGCGGGTCAACCGTGGCTCTGGCCGTTGAACTCCTGGGAAATGGATGCAGCGGCAGACCGCAGCAGGGGAACCGCTCGTTTGGCAAAACCTGCATCCACCCGGGAAATGGGTCCGGAAACGGAAACGGCAGTCGGGGTGGGAGCATCCGGCACCGCAATGGCAAAGCAGCGCACCCCCAGCTCCTGTTCCTGCTCATCGATGGCATATCCGCGCTTACGGATCCGCTGCAGTTCGGCCAGCAACTCGTCAACGGTCCCGATGGTCTTGTCGGTGGGGGTCGGCATCCCGCTGCGGGCAACTATGTCTCGCACTCTGTCATCCGGCAGTTGCGCCAGGATCGCTTTGCCGACGCCGGTGGCATGGGGATGCACCCGGCGCCCCACCTCGGTGAACATCCGCATCGAATGCGGGGACGGGACCTGCGCCAGATAAACCACCATGTCCGAATCCAGCACCGCGATGTTGGCGGTCTCTCCAAGTTCATCGACGAGCGTCTTGAGCTGGGGCAGGGCAAGGGATCCCAGTTGTTTGACGGCCCCCTCCCCCAGCGGGATGAGGCGCGGGCCCAGGGTATAGCGCCGGTTGGGCAGCTGCCGGGCATATCCGAGGGACACCAGGGTGCGGAGCAGCCGGTGGATAGTGGGAAGCGGCAGATCGGTCGAAGCAGCGAGTTCGCTGAGCGTTACGGCACCGCCGGCATCAGTAATGATTTCCAGCAGTTCAAAAACGCGTTCGACTGACTGCACGCCGGAACCGGCGGCCTTTCCGGCCATGAGTTTTCCTTCCAAGAATTTCCTGCAAACTTTATCGCATGGCGGAAATTATCTTTTACGGAGGGGCTAGTGCCCAAGGCGCGGGCCCATGACGGCGGTTCCGAAGGGGATTGGCCGCAGGCGCAGGTGGAACGTGCCGTTGTTCAAGGTTTCCGATTCAAGGACCCGGAAACCCGAAGGAACAGTCCCCTCGTCGAAGAGACGCTTTCCCGCCCCCACCACCACGGGAAAGATGAGCAACCGGAATTCGTCCACCATTCCGGCGTCGTGCAGTGACCTGGCCAGCTGGTGACTGCCGTGAACCTGGATTTCACCCCGCCCCGCCCTCAACGTCTCGATGGCTTCCAACGGATCCCCCGTCAGCACGTGCGTGTTGTGCCAGGTCGGGTCAGCTTCGGTGGAGGAAACGAGATACTTCGGAAGGTGATTGAGGGCGTAGGCGACGGCGTCATCCCGATCAGGTGCCGGCTCCCAAAAGGGCCGCAACATGTCATAGGTGGACCGGCCGAAGAGCAGCGAGTCCGCCCTTGCAAACCAGCTGGTGACAATCTGCCCAATGCCGGCATCGTCCGCAAGAGGCGCCAGCCAGCCACCGCGTTCAAAGTGTCCCGACCGGTCCTCGTCGGCGGACCCAGGTCCCTGCATCACACCGTCCAAGCTGACGAAGACGTTGACAGAGAGTGTCATGCAGGCAAATTTACGCCGATGGAGGGCCCGCCGATATTGTCAGGGGCCTTTTGCCGCTCCCGGAACCCTAGGCCCAGATATGTGGAGCAGGTCGACGGGTGCTGGGCAGCGCCCCGTCGGCCCGCCACTGCCGAACCCATTCAGGCAAGACCAGGTCCGAGGGAGGCAGGACCCCCGCGGCTTTGAAGATGTCTTCATTACTGACCGGGCCCTTCTTGGACACGAAGCGCGCGGCGATGTACGCACGGGCGTAGATTTCGCCGTCGGCCACCATCCGCTGCTCGATGTAGCTGGCGCGGTCATCGAACCCGATGACCTTGGTTTCGATCGTGTACCGCTGGCCCAGCTGCAGGGATTTGCGGAAACTGATTGTTTCATTGCCCACCACCGGGCTCCAGCCGTTGCGCCGCATGCTGTCCCAGAAACCGCTGCGGACCATGAGGTCGAAGCGGCCAAGGTCCATCAGCGAAAGGTACATCCCGTTGTTCAGGTGCATGGCGATGTCGATGTCGGTCGGGAGCACCCGCATCGGAAGCGAGGACGAGTCAAAAAAGCCCAGTTTCGGGCGCCTGCGGGAACGGAACAGGACGAGGAGGGTGCGAAGGAGAAGGTGCATGAACGCTATATTACTGGTCAGTAACTTAGTGGGCTACCCGTTACAGCAAGTGGAGCCGCTGCTAGAACTGGGCTCATGACTGATTCACCGGCTGCAGGGCCGCGCTACGCCGTTGGCGACCATGTTCGATGGAACTTCCAGGGATCAGATGTCTTGGGTATGGTCACTGAAATCCACACCGCTGACTTTGAGTTTATGGGCAGGGTGCGCGTCTGCTCCGAGGATGAACCGCAGTACAAGGTCCGCAGCGACTCCTCGCAGCGCCACGCGGTGCACAAGGGCGCAGCCCTCCGTCCGGCGAAGGACTAAACCCTGCGCCCGGCGGGTCCGGGTCTTCGTTACGGCCTGCAGGCTCAACACTCGCTTTTCAGTTGTCGCCCGGCAATACCCCGCCCGAACCAGGCTGTCCGTCAGCAAACAGGTACATCCCCCTTCCGTCAATGCCGCCACAGCCAAGCCCACAGGAACCCGCCGCTTGCGCAGCAGGGTCAGAGCCGCACCAAAACCGAGCTCGGCAATGCACGAAAGCAGCACAACGTCGTCGTCCACCGGAACCGCCTCCGGCACCTGGACCCGGAACCCCTCCGGGCCCACGCGGTATCCGCTGCGCTCCTCCCACTTCGGTGACACACATGCTTGCGCAGCCCTCGGCGGTTCAGTCCGGACGAAGAATGTGCAAGACTGCACTGGTACGTACAGTATAGTTCTTTTATTACGTCACCCACGAGAGGTATACCGATGTCGACGACGACAACGACCGCCCCCACAGCAAGCGAGCTCATAGCCCGCGCGGAAAAGCTGGTCCCGCTGTTGCGGGAGCGCGCATCCGCGGCCGAGAACGTCCGACGGCAGCCCGATGAGACCATCGAGGATTTCAGTTCAGCCGGATTCTTCACGGCGATGGTCCCCGCCGAACACGGTGGCTCTGCACTGGGCCTCAGCGAGTTCGCCGACCTCGTCCGTGTCCTCTCGCGGGGCGATGCCTCCGCCGGCTGGATCGCCGCATTCCTCATCTCGCACTCGACCCTCCTCTACCGCTACGGCGTGGAGGCACAGGATGAGTTCTTCGCGGACAAGCCGTACGGACTCACCGTCGCAGCTGCGGGCCCACCCGGAGCCGCAACCCCGGTGGAGGGCGGGTATACCGTCTCCGGCACCTGGCGCTTCGGCTCCGGTGTTCTCCACGCCGAGTGGGCCGCGCTCAATGCAATGTCCCCCGATGGCCCTCTCAGCGTTGTGGTGCCCGTCAGTGAGACCGAGATCGTCGACACCTGGCACGTCCCCGGAATGAAGGCCACGGGCTCCAACGACATCAAGGTGGAGGGACTCTTTGTTCCGCGCCATCGCGCGGTTTCCTTCCCCGTGTACTCGTCCGAGCACAACGAGGGTGCGGCCCTGACTGAATACCCGCTCATCGGCTACCCCATGAACCGCACGCTCAACCTCATCCATTCCGCCGTCGCCATCGGCACCGCCGACGCCGCCCTTGAGCTCTTCGCGGACGGGATCGGCAAGCGGGTCCGGATGCAGACCCGGCAGAAGCAGATCGACGAGCCGATCACCCGCCAGACCTACGGCAAGGCATGGGACCTCGTCCAGGTCGCGGGTCTCCAGCTGCACGACGCGCTTGCGCACACCGACCGGGTTTACGGCAGGGAATCGGCCGGTCCCGCAACGCTCGCAGATCGTGCCCGCATCAATCTGGGGCTGACTGGATCCGGTCAGAAAGCTTTCCAGGCCGTCGACCTCGTGGTGCGGGCAGCCGGTGCCTCCATCTTCCGCACCGGGGACCCCCTGGAACGGATCGTCCGGGACACGCAGGTTATGCGCAATCACGCCGCCGTCGACTTCGAGACCATGGCATCGGTCGCAGGCGGCGCGCTGCTCGGCGTTGGTATCGGCGACTACGCCGAGCCCATGTTCTAAGTCGCTCCGACTGCCCACCACCTACTGAAAAGGAAGACCGCATGACCGACATTGCTGCACTTGAACGCCGGATTTCCCGCACCGAGGCCTACATCGAGATCTCGAACATCATGGGAAGGATTGAGTTCCTCCACTCCGCCTATGCAAACGAACCGATTGTGCCGTACTTCAGCACCCGGCCCGACACCGTAATCGAACTCCCGTTCGGCCGCTACACCGGTTCCGACGCCGCGCAGCGCTGCTTCGTCGGCGCTCTCGACGAAGGCCTGCCGCCGCGCGATCTCAGCGGTGAGTACGTTGAGCACCTCCTGTCCACGCCCGTCATCGAGGTTGCCGATGACCTCGAAACGGCGAAGGCCGCCTGGATCACGCCGGGCGCCGAGGCGCACCACCTCGGATGGGTCGAGGGCAATCCCCTGCACGGGTTCTGGTACTGGGGCCGTTACCACCTGGTCTTCCGCAAGGAGGAGGGCGCCTGGAAGATCTGGAAGTACCGGAACTCCCTCACGTTTGTTGCCGACTACTACAAGAGCTTCACGGACGGCAGCCTCCCCCGTCCCCCCGCCCCGATCGGCAACGGTGGACCGGACAGCGCTCCGCGATTCCAGGTCGAGTACACCCCGTCGTGGGATCCCAAGGAACTCGTGCACGCGCCCGAGCCCTATGCCACGTTCGTCGATGAGGACGAGTTCTAAGCACTCAGGAACAAAGCACGCAGGGACAACGGAAAGCGGCCGGGTGATCGAATCACCCGGCCGCTTTCCGTTCTGCCGATCAGCTAAGGCGTTCCAGCACGATCGCCATTCCCTGCCCGCCGCCCACGCACAGCGTGGCCATGCCAAGCGTCTTGTCCTCGGTCGACAGCCCGTTGATCAGTGTGCCGATGAGGCGGGTGCCTGTCGCACCGAACGGATGCCCGATGGCAATTGCCCCGCCGTGCGTGTTGAGCTGACGGTCCACATCAATCCCGAGCTCCCGTGCGGAAGCCACAACCTGGACGGCGAATGCCTCGTTTATTTCGATGAGGTCGAGGTCAGGGATAGTCAGGCCGGCCCGACGCAGCGCCCGCCGCGACGATTCCACGGGCCCGAGCCCCATGATCTCCGGCGACAGACCCGAGACAGCGGTCGAGACGATGCGCGCCAGTGGCTGCAGACCGTGCACCTTCGCGTACCGTCCGGAGACGACCACTGCGGCGGATGCACCGTCGTTCAGCGGACAGGCGTTGCCTGCCGTGACCGTTCCGACGGGCGAGAACACGGGCTTGAGTTCGGCCAGTGCCTCCGCCGTGGTCCCCGGGCGGAGCGAATCGTCCTGGTCGAAGACCGATCCGTCCGGCCGTACCACGGGCACGATTTCACGCGCCAGGTAGCCGCTGGCCTGCGCTTCGGCCGCCAGACGCTGCGAGCGCGCGGCAAAGGCGTCCTGTTCCGCGCGGCTGACTCCGGTCAGCCGCGCCACGTACTCCGCCGTGTGGCCCATTTGGATATAGGCGTCGGGCATTGCACCCTCGGCACGTGGGTCATGCCACGGCTCCCCCGACAGCATCGCCTGCGCGGTGCGTTCGGCGGCGGCGTCGAACGCGGCGTTGCCGGCCCCGGCCGGCGGGGCGGCGTGTGATGTCGACTCGGTGCCTCCGACGAGGAACGCGTCTCCCTCACCGGCCTTGATGGCGTGGAAGGCCATCCGGGTGGTTTGGATCGAGGAGGCACAGAAGCGGTTCACAGTGGTGCCCGGCAGCGTGTCGTAGTTGAGCAGCGTCGCCACGACGCGGGCCATGTTGAAACCCTGCTCACCGTCAGGGGCCGCCGTGCCGAGCATCAGGTCGTCGACGTCGTCGATGGACAATCCTGGTACACGGTCGATGACGCCGGCGAAGACCTGGCGGGCCAGTTCATCGCCGCGCACATCTGCGAGGCCGCCCTTACGGGCGCGTCCGATGGCTGTACGGGCAACGGAGACAATGACGGCGTCATTGTCGGTGAGCATGGTCATGCGGATTCCCCCAGCTGGGTTGTTTCAAGGGCGGCCATGAGGTTAATGGCGTCGTCGACGGTCTTTGCGGAGGCGAACCCGTGGAAATCCGGACGGTAGATGACGGCCACCGCCGAGTCGAAGACCTCCCCGTACCGACCGTCGACGTCGCTGCCGCTGTGGCGGTTGCGGGCCGCGGTATCGGCGGGCATGACCTCGATGACCTTGCAGGGGAATCCGGCGGGCCTGGCCGCGCGGATACGCTCCGCATCGTCCTCGCTCACCACGCGCCCGTCGACGAAGGCCACGAACTCACCCCAGGTAATCCGGTCTGCGGCCGTCTCGCTGCCGTCGAGGCCGCGCAGCCGTCCCTGCACGCCGATTCGGCCGGCGACCGGATCGGACCCGGGCGCACCTCCGGGGAAGAAGCCCGGACCGAGGATCTCCGGGGGCATGGGAGGAAGGGCATTCCACGGGAACGGCCCGGCGCTGAGGAAGTGGGTGTCGCGCTCGGCGACCTTGGCGGGGTCGGTCTCGCAGATCATCCGCCCAAGTTCCAGCGACATCATCAGCGCATGCTGGACGTGTGCACCCCGCTCGCTCCCGTAAGTGTCGAGCAGGCCAAGCGGCGTGACTCCGCTCAGCACGTGGTCAATCTTCCACACGAGGTTCGCAGCATCCCGGACACCCGACACCATGCCGCGGCCGAAGAAGGGCGGCATCTGGTGCGCGGCATCGCCGGCGACGAAGACGCGCCCGCGGCTCCATTCGGTGACGCACCGCGCGTGGAACGTGTACATCGCCAGGCGCTCAAGATCCGCGTTCCCGGGGTTTACCCCCCAAGGCTCGACGAGTTCCCAGGCGTTGCCGGTGCTTGTGAATGCCGCAGCGTCCTCCCCCGGCATCAGCATGAATTCGAAGCGGCGGCGGCCCGGACCGCCTGAGACAACAGACGTGGGACGCAGCGGGTCGCAGATCTGGCCGTTCTCGGGTGTCCAAGCACGCTCGGCCATCTGGAGATCCATCACCAGCCAGTCCGAGCTGAAGTCCAGATCAGTCATTGTCAGCCCGGCGAGTTCCCGCACGGCTGAGTTGGCGCCGTCGCATCCCACCACGAATGTTGCCCGGACCGTGGTCTTGCCGTCAGGTCCGTCAATGAACGCCGACACCCCCTCAGCGTCCTGGTCAAACCCGGTCAGAGCGGTCCCCCAGCGAATCTCGAGCCCTTCGGCCGCCTCCTGGTGCCTGCGCAGCGCGGCTTCGAGGTCCGGCTGGGCGAACATCGTGGATTCCGGCCAGCCCTGAGGCCCGTCAAGGGGTGCGGGGAAGGTCAGCAGCAGCTTCCGATCGGCAGTCAGCCAGTCATAGCTCAGGGCAGGCTCACTGAAGGTGGCCTGCTCCTCGGCGTCCAGGCCCACTCCGGCCAGGAAGCGGTTTACATCCGGATCGTAGTGGACGGCCCGGGGCAGAGAATACGGCTCGCGGTGCTGCTCAACGGCCAGCACCCGGTACCCGCGCTGTGCAAGGTAGAGCGAGGTCAGTTGCCCAACCACACCCTGCCCCACCACAAGCACATCGACATCGTTGTCGCTCATTTGGCTTTGATTCCATTCTCTTCGTTGAACACCCGGGCCCGCTGGACGAACCAGTCGACCGTCTCCGGGTTCTGCAGCGATCCGCGGTTGACCGCCTTGGCCTGGTCATGCCCCAGGAACACCTTTTTCAGGGGCACCTCGATCCGCTTACCGGAGTACGTGACGGGGATGCCCGGCGCAGCTTCGATTGCGTCGGGAACGTGCCGCGCCGTCGCCCGGGAACGGATGGCGGTACGGATCCGCGCCACCAGGTCGTCGCTGAGTTCGACGCCGTCGGCCAGTTCGACGAACAGCGGCATCCAGTACCGCCCGCCCGGCATTTCGATCCCCAGAACGACGCCGTTGTGCACCTCGTCCAGGGTCTGCAGCGCGGCATAGATCTCCGCGCTGCCCAGCCGCACGCCGTCGCGGTTGAGCGTCGCGTCGGATCTTCCATGCACCACCACGCCCCCGCGCGGGGTGCGGCTGATCCAGTCGCCGTGCGTCCAGACGGCGGGATCGGCCTCGAAGTACGCTGCGCGGTACTTGGCGCCATCCTCATCACCCCAGAAGCGGACGGGCATCGACGGCATCGGCCCGGTCAGCACGAGCTCGCCCACTTCGTCGTCGGCCGCCTCCCGGCCGTCCTCGGCGCGGACCTGGACGGGAGTTCCTAGCGTCGGACCCTGCAGTTCGCCGAGGTGCACGCGCTGCCAGGGGTTGCCTCCGATGAAACCGCTGCAGATATCGGTGCCGCCGGAATCACTCGAGAGATGAACATCGGCCTTGACCGCCGCGTGGACCCAGCGCCAGGTCGAGGGGGCGAGAACCGATCCCGTTGACATGATCGTGTCCAGGCCGGAGAGGTCGTATCGGTCCCCCGGACGCAGACCGGACTTCTCCACCAGGGCAAGATATGCAGCGCCGGTCGCGAGCATCGTCGCCTGCGTCTCCGCGACGAGGGCGAACTGTCGGTCAGCATCCGGCCACATGGACGCACCGGGGAAGGTAACCACTGACGCCCCGACGCTGAGCGTGTTCGGAAGGGTGTTCCACACCATCCAGGAGGTGTTCGCTGCGGTGAAGTAGCGATCGCCCGGACCGAGGTCGAACTGCAGCCCGATTCCCTTGGCGGATTCGAGCAGCATTCCGCCGTGTCCGTGCACGATTCCCTTCGGGACGCCGGTGGTTCCGGAGGAGAAGAGAACCCACAAGGGGTGGTCGAACGGGAGACGCCGGTAGTCCGCAGGTGCAGACGGCAAGGCATCGAGGTCGTCGAGGTACACGACGTCGGTCACCGTGGGCAGCGCGGAACCGACCGAGTCCACCAGAGGCCGGGAGTCGACCGCACGGCCCTTGAACGTGTAACCGGAGAAACCCAGCAGCACGCGGGGCTCCAGGGGCGCCAGCCTGTCGACGATGGCAGGTTTGGCGAAGTCGGGGGAGCACACCGACCAGATGGCGCCGAGGGATGCGGCCGCGAGCATCGCAGCGATCGCCTCGGGGATGTTCGGAAAGACACCCGCGACGACGTCGCCCTGCCCGACGCCGAGGCCGCGCAGGCGGGCGGCGAGGGCGGCGACACGATCACGCAGGCCGGCCCAGGTCCACTCGCTGCGCCCGTCCTCGGACAATCCGACGATCGCTACCTCGTCCGGCCGTGCATCCGCATGCCGCAGGACGTTCTCGGCATAGTTCAGCCGGGCCTCCGGGTACCAGACCGCACCGGGCATGCGGCGCTCCGAAAGGGCAGGTCCCACCAGCCCGTCACCAACCAGGCCCGCATGCTCACGTACGAGATCCCAGAAGGCCCCGGGCTCCTCGACCGACCACCGCCAGAAGGCAGGGTAGTCATCGAGGAGCACGCCGTGGCGTTCGAGGGCCAGCTCACGGAGGGCCCACAGTTGCGTGTTCCGGATGCTTTCCTCGGTGGGCGCCCAGGTGACTTCGGGCGCCTCAGACGTCTGAGTCACGACGCCGCGGTGAACTCGTTCGTGAACGAGCCGAAGCCGTCGAGGGTGCTGGTGAGGCGATAGCCCGGCCGCATCAGGATCCCCCGCGAGAGTCCCACGCCCGCAGGCGTGCCCGTGAAGATGATGTCCCCGGGCAGCAGCGTCACGATCTGCGAGAGCCGGTGGATGCTCTCGTCAATCGGAAAGAACAGCTGATCCGTGTCGCCGTCCTGAAGGGTGATCGTCTCTTCGCCCGGGCGCTCGAGCACCGCGTGGAACGAGATGGAGTCACGGTTCGGGAATTCGTCCGGTGTGACCACGTACGGTCCAAACGGTCCGAAATTCGGGAACGATTTGCCCATCGAGAACTGCGGCACGGGGGGACGGCGCTGTACCGTGCGCTCCGAGTAATCCTGGCCGACGGCGATGCCGGCCACGTGCTGCCACGCATCGGCCTTCCCGATCCGGTGACCTTCCTTACCGATAACCACGACAATCTCGGTTTCGTAATCGACGTCGTCGCTCGGTAGTTCGACCTGCACGTTGGGCGCTGCGAGGCTGGAGCGGAACTTCGTGAAAACAATCAGCTCCTCGGGTGCCGGGATGTTGGCCTCGGCGGCGTGGTCCTTGTAGTTCACGCCGATGGCAAGCACCTGCGGTGGCCTCGGGACCGGGATGCCGAGATCAGCCGACTCGAAGGGCGCACCAGCAGGCAGGGTGGCCTCGGCCGCCCAGGCGGAGAAGTCGCTCCAGCGCTCGTAGACATCCATCGGGTCAGGGCCGAAAGCACCGTCGGAGGCTTTGGCTATGTCGACTGCTCCCCCCTCGGTCACGAGGGAGGCACGGCCGTTCAGGTTGGCAATACGCATGTGTCAGGCCTCCGCAGCGATCGGGAAGGGAACTCCGCGCAGCAGCTCGGGATTCGCCGCGATCTTCTCAGCCCAGCGGTCAGGGAAGGACGGGTTGGGAACCTCGACGGCGGGACGGAACTCGCCGGCATACGCGCGGCGGTGGATTTCGTCGTGGTCCATCCCCGCCTCGCGTGCGGCAACCAGCTTGTCCGGGTCGAACTGCGGCCCGAGCTGGTCCTCTGCGAACTCGCGTGAGGCCCACATCCACTCGCTCGACTTGCCCCAGTCGTGGAAGTTGTCCACCTGGATTTCGATTCCGTTCCCGTCCGGGTCGGCGTAGTACATGGACATCGTCATGCCGTGATCCATGTTGAAGGCGGGAAGAATTCCCTGGTCCCGCAGGCGGACGTAGTTGTCCAGCCACGAGTCGAAGTCGGGGTACTCGAACGCCGTGTGGTGAATTCCGGCTGAGTGGGGTTTATCCACCGGCGGGACCGTGCCGGGGATCCGGAGAAGCGCGATGCGGTGGTTCGCCTCATCGTTGACCAGCCATGCGGCGTTTTCCGAGTAGAAGATCGGCTGCAAACCGCAGACCGCCTCGTAGAATTTCACCATGGGGTCGATCTCCATGGTCATGAAGGTCGCGTGGTGGAGCTTCGGGGCGCGGATGGGCCGCGGTTTCGGCGTGGTGGCGTAGACGGACTGGGACATCATTGTTCCTTTACTCGGCGGCTGCGCCGCAGCCGATTCTTCAATTGTTCTAAACCGGTCAGTTTTTGTTCTGGACCGGCAGGTTTTCTGTGGGGACGGCCTCAGGCCGCCGGCTCCACAGGGGTGAAATGACCGAACCGGCGGTGCTGATAGACGAGGCCGGCAACGTCGAAGCTGTCTGCAGCCTCGACGAGGCCCGTCACGATCGTGTGATCGCCCGCCCGCACCTGGTCTACGACCCGGCAGGCAGCCCATGAGGCGATGCCGGCGATGCGCGGCAATCCCTGATCCATCACCCAATCCACGCCGGCGAACCGATCGAGCCCACGCTTGGCGAAGGTCGAGGCGGTCCCCGCCTGGTCGAAGGCGAGGACGTTGAGACCGAACCGCCCGGATTGCGCGATCAACTCGAGCAGGTCTGAGTCGTGTTGAAGCGACACCAGGACCATGGGCGGATCGAGCGACAACGATGCGAACGCACTGACTGTTGTCCCGTGCGGGACATCAAGAGTGGTCGTCACGATGGAGACGGGCGTGGCGACGGCCCCCATAGCTGCGCGGAACGCCTGCGGATCAACTACAACTTCTGCGTGCGTATCCACCGGTACCTCCTCAAAGAGATTCATATTCATACTGTACGGTGTAGTTCATTTTCCTGCAATGGTTTTATTCGGGCGTGCCGGGGAACGTGTCATACGGCTCCGGGGCGAGCGAGAGTTCCCGGGGGTCCCAGACAGGCGAGTACGGCACCTGCCCGCGGGGCGGGGCATCCGGTCCGTTCTCGCCGGCAGGCGGCAGCGGCGGAGGGCTCAGCTGCGCCGTTGTATCGGTGAAACTGGCACTGTAGTCCGTGATGAAGGTGGCCGAGAGCCTGAAATGCCAGAGTTTCCAGGCATCGCCTTCACGAATGAAGTCCGCCGAGTAACGCCCCCAGTACCAGAGCCCGCGCAGCGGGTTGCCTTCAACCCACCCGAGGTGATGTGCCTCGGCGCCGGGTGAGATCCACGCCGCCCGGGCAGTGCGCCCGTCGCGGGCGACTTCCACCACCGGCGTCGTGAGTAGGTGCTCGGCGTACTCGCCGGCCAGATCGCGGGCAGGAGCCTTCGCGGGTGGTGGTGCCCACGCCCTGCGGGCGGCGTCCGGCCCGGTGAACGTACCGAACGGCATCTCCACGACCAGATCCTCCCGGTCCGCGAACAACGGCGGAATCAGGTCGTCCCGATAAGCCGAGTGGTAGAACGCATAACGCCCCATGAGGTTTTCGATTTCGTGAACGGCTTCGAGGCGTTCCAGACGGTGAGCGATCTCTGCAAGTTCGGACATCATGCCCTTTCGTGACGGAGGGATGGAGTGGCGATATGGATCAGAACAGGGGTTCCACGAAATCGCCGAGCCCCTGTCCGAGGAGGACACCCCCGGCAACGGCACTCATGGTCATGAAGTCGGCCGATGCGTGATTGCGAATGACCTGCACATCCCTGCAGATGCGCTCCAGCGGGTCCCCCGTGCGGAAAATGGAAGCCCCCGACGAGCGCACCACAAGGTCCACGGCAGCGAAGGCCTTGGTCCCTGCGCCGGTGAGGCCCAGATTGATCACGGCGCGGTTCTCCAGGCTGGCCTCCTTCGAGTGTTCAGGTCCGTAGATGGCGGCCGTCATTTCGAGTGCGTCCCTCATCTGCAGCTCTGCGACGTGCAGCAGGTCCCAGGCGTGGGCGTAGGCCGATCGCACCAGCGGGTCATCCACGATTCGCTGCCCCGTCTGCATGCGGACACGCTTGCCCGCGTTCGTGCGGAACAGCTCCAGGGCCGCGTCCGCGGTGCCGAGCGCAACGGCGGCCTGGATGACGGGCAGGATGCGGTTGACGGGGTACGCCGCGAGCGGGTAGCCGGGGTGCAGGGCAGCAGCCCGCTCCGAGTCGGCGGAGAACAGGCCGAACTCGATCGTCCTGTACTCGGGAACGAAGAGGTCCTGCGCCATGACATCGTTGCTGCCGGTGCCCTTCATGCCGGGGACCTGCCATGTGTCGATGATCGTCACGTCCTCCATGGGTACTGCCACCGAGAGCGGTCCCGCAGGAGTGACCACGCTGACCATCACCCATTGCGCGTGCATCACGGCGGAGGCGAAGCGCCACCGACCGCTGATCAGGTAACCGCCCTCGGTTTCCACCGCTGTTCCGGGAGGGGTGGCTGCCGCCGCTGCCAGCGCGTACTTACCGCCCTGGAAGAAGTCGGCCTGCGCCTGTGCCCCGTAACGGGCGAGCAGGAGATTGTGGGACATGAGGAACGCGCCGACCCACCCGGCCGAGGCGTCGCCCCGGGACAGGGTCCGGACGATGTCAACGAACTCGATGAGATCGATCTGGGAGCCGCCCAAAGTGGCCGGGAGCATCGCGCTGAACAGGCCAGCCTTCTCGAAGTCGGAGATTGTTTCGTCCGGGAGGCGGCGAAGCTCCTCGGTCTCGGCAGCGCGTTCCCTCAGCAGGGGCACAAGTGCTTCGGCATTCGACAGGAGTTCAGAGGGAAGGGGGGCGGTGAGCAACTGGGGCATGACGGGAACCTTTTCTTGGTGACGGGACATGGACGACGGCGCGGTGAAGGGTACTGCTCGAGAATGGGTCTACGGCCGCGGCGGGGCACCGGGCGGGGGCGGCGCCGGGGAGCTGAGGGCTGCCATCATCGGGAACGGCGCGAGCCCGAACAGGTCCCGGCCGTTGATCTCGGCCATCGGATCGATCCGGAAGGCCCCATGCGTCGCCAGGACGTGAATCTCCCGCACCGCGCGCTGGAGCGGGTTCGAGAGCGCAACCGCCGACGATCCCAGAGCGAGGAGGAGTCCGTCCACCGTTTGAAGGCACTGGTGGATCAGGTGGACGAGATCCATCGTGATCTCGGGTTCTTCCGACGGCAGATAGTCCTCCCCCGCGAGCGCCCGCCGATCGGCCTCGTCCATGTGCCTGGCGAGGACCGCGTCCGCCGCATTGATGACCGCACGCGCTTTGCCGGCGACCATCTGGATCGAAGCCATTTCCGACATGGTCGCGTAGGGCAGATTGAACGGGGCACGCTTCGCGGCCTGCGCCAGGAACGAGTCAAGCGCCCCCTGCGCGATCCCGACGGCCAACGCGGCGAACGCGCCGCTGCTGCCGATCATCATCCCGAACGCGCCGTGCTTGAAACCCAACCCCGAATAGGCGCCGCGAAGGGCATCACTCATACGCGGAAGGTCAGCGGTGTGGACGACGCGGTAGTCGGGAACAAAGATCTCCTCATCGGCCCGGACACTGTTCGAGTTCGTCGCTTGAAGCCCCATGACGTGCCAGTCGTCCACGATCGCGTACTGATCTCGGGACAGGACCCCCATTGCACGTCGCCGCTCGCCGCTTGCCGGGTCGTCGTACTCGAACCCTACCGAGCCCCAGGCAGCGTGCTTGCTGCCGCTGCCGAACGACCACTTTCCCTTCACCTGATAGCCGCCGGCGACCTTGCGGCCGTCGCCGACTTTCGGAGCGAAGACGGTTGCACCGAACACAAGCGGACCGACCCATTCGTCGATTCCCGCAAATACTTCGTCGCGGACCCTCGCATCGAATCCCAGGATGTTCCGGGCAGCGCTCGAAACAATCACCAACCAGCCGGCTGCCGCATCGCCCTGACCGAGTGTTCGCACCACCTCCGCCGTATCGCGGGCACCGAATGCGTAGCCGCCCAGCTCCGTGGGGATGGTGACCCTGAAGGCACCGACGCGGTTCACGGCCTCAAGCGTGGCAGGAGTGAGTTCACCGAGCGCTTCCCCCTCGGCTGCCTGTTCGCGCAGCAGCGGCAGGAGCTGGACAATCTCGTCCCGCATTCGGCGGCCCTCATCACTCAGGTACGGCGATTCGGGAAACTTCGCCCTGATGGCTGGAAGCCCGTCCGGCAGGATCGGCTCTTTGGCGGGGACGCCGGCAGGCGGCATTGTGTGTGATGTTGTCATGGAGGGATCAGTTCTCTTCCTTGAGGTTTCCGTGATCAGACGTGCCGGCGTCCACCGCAGCAGTTCCGTCAGCATCGGTGTGACGTTTCGCCAACGGTCAGTCGCCCAGCGGGTTCTGGCCGGGGACCGCCTTGCGGAAGGTGCTCCAGTGCTCGGCGAGTTTGCCGTTGTGCACGCGGAACACAGTGAGGATGTTCCACTCGTACGTCCCTCCCGGGACAACGGGATCCGGCACGACCTCGCGCATCATGAGGCAGGCGACCTCACCGTCGAGAATGACACCCACCACGGGCGGCGGAACAACGCCGGTGGCCGGGACGTGGCGGAAGTGCTCGATGAGGTTTTCGAGCCCGTTGCCGGGCGCGTTCGGATCGTGCTGGACATAGTCTTCGGCGGCGTACCTGGTCATCACCTCGACAACCTGCTCCTGCACCTTGCCGTCACGGACCATGCGGGCCATGTCGGCTTCGAACTCGATGAGCAGCCGCTTGACCGCGGTGCGCTCAGGCGAAGAATCGGCGGCGACCGCAGACTTGAACTCCTCGTTATCGAGCCAGTTCTGATAGATCGCGGGATCGCTGATCTCAGCGATCCCATTGATGATGGCGAATCCAGGCATGATGCGGGTCCTCTCTGCGGCTGTCGACGTCGCGCCGCGAGTGGGCGACATTATCGAAACGTCAGCGTTTCGATCAGCTCGAGCGTCACACTACTGCCGCTCCACACGGAGCGCAACCCCCATCACCTTTCGCAGCCCGTTCCTGACGCAGGATGTGGGCGTGGAGACCCGCACAACTCGGGGGGGGTGGGAGTGGTGGGATCCGGACGGTGAAGGCATCGCCGAGTTCGGGGGCGCTGTGGGTTCGAAGATGCCCACGGATATGTGGAAGCACGGTTGAAAAACGCACACCTCCGGCAGGCGTGGGCGACGCCGGGGCGGGAGTGTGAAGTATCAGCGGTGCGAGAGCACCGGGACCAGAATCGTGTCGACGAAGCCGACCAGGTACTCGCGGTCCGGAAACGTTCCTTCAGCCAGGTGTTTGGCGAGCGGGATGGACAGGAACACATGATGGCAATAGCGCCGGACGGACGCGTCGACGGAGATTTCCCGCCGTGCGACGGCGCGGTCGATGGCCCGGTCGAGCGGGGAACCTGCAGGAGCCGAGAGCTGCTCACGCATCGTTTCCGCGAGCGCCTCGTCGCGCATCGATGCGTGGGCGAGGGCCGCGAGGAGAGTCATCTCCGACTCGGCCACCTGGGCGATCTGCTCCATGACGGCGACCAGGTCGCCGCGCAGCGTGCCGGTGTCGAGATCGGACGGCTCCGCCAGCTGGGCGTGCGAACGCAGGGCGGCCATGACCAGCCCCGGCTTGCCGTGCCACTGACGATAAATCGTCGCCGTGCTGCATCTGGCGCGTTTCGCCACGGCGGGCATGGCCAGGCCCTCATAACCGACCTCCTCGAGGAGGCCCAGGGTCTCGGCGAGGATCTCTGCCTCGCGGTGCGGCGAGAGCCGGCTGTGCCGCGGCCGTTCAGCGGGACTATTCACCGTGGCAGCCTTTCTCCGGGCATCCTCAGCCCAGCGCCGGGCCCCAGGGGTAGTCGTAGTCGGGTTTCAGCACCAAGTCCTGCTCCCCCGCAATTGGACGCAGCCCGCGCAGGAAGACGCGCACAATGTAGCCCACATGAGCTTCGAGCAGCTCGCCGGAGACGGCGAAGTCCGAGATCAGTGCGTCGAACTCGATGCCGGAAACCGTCATCCGCAGGAGCATTGAGGCGTGTGCCTCCGGCCGATCCACTTCGAAGCCGTGCTCGGAGCCATAGGCAACGAGCAGCTGGGCGATGATGCTGATGATGTCCGAGACATCAGGCATCGCAAGGGTAGTGATAACCGACTGAATCTCGCGCCGACGGTTGTGCTCAGCGATCAGCACACGGAAGTAGGCGATCGCCTGCGCGCCCGTGCCAGCCTTGCTCGCCGCAACCAGCGCGTCGACCAGCCGATCCTCAGCGGACCCCTCCGCTGATCCTTCGCGCTGCCGAAGCCCACGCAACCGCTCCCCGAGCTCCATGCTGCCGTGCTGCAGAACAGCCTTGAAGAGCTCGAGCTTGTCCTCGTAATACGCGTAGACCGTCGTCTTGGACACTCCGGCCCGAGCAGCCACCGCATCCATGGACGTGCCGTCATACCCGTTGACCAGCAACAGTTCGACAGCGGCATCGAGCACCGCGTCGCGCTTGCTGCGCCCGCCGCTTCGTTTTGCCCGTGGCATCCGGCTCTCCTCATGTTTCCGCTCCGGCTGAAATGTTTCCGCTCCGGCTGGATTCACGCCCGCCAGGTGCCGATAATCCCCATCCTATGCGCTGGACCGACCAGTACGGAAAGTTTCGATGGACAAACTCTCAAACTGGTCCGTACAGTACAATCCAGCCGACAGACGGAGATGACATGACTGACACGATCCCCCAGCCGCCCAACGAACTGAGCCAGGGCCTCCCCCCAGGACCTCCGCCGGAGCGCTCGAGCCCCCTGGATGCGCCGGCCTCAAGATATCTCACCGCTGAGGGGAAGCGGCTCGCAGCCGGGGTACGCGCCCTCCAGCACCGCATTCGGGAGCTCGCCCCTGAGTCTGAACGCCGTGGCCGGCTCAGCACAGAGATTGTCGAGGCCTTCACCGAACTTGGCCTCTACCGCGCCTGCGCCCCCATTGAGTACGGCGGCTACGCTCTGGGCGCTCGTGACATTGCGGAGATCGCGAGGGCGCTTGGACGAGGTGACGCCGCGGCAAGTTGGACCTTTTTTGTCGGCACCAGCCTTCGGATGGTCAGCACCTTCCCCAAACCCTTGGTGGACGAGCTCTACAGCCGCCAGCAGGGCCACGTAGGCCCGCTGGCCGCCGGGGGGTCCACATTCGCTGCCGTGACAGGCAAGGCGACCAGGACGGAAGGAGGGTGGAACGTCGAGGGTAAGTGGACCTATGTATCGGGAAACCATGACGCCGCCTGGCTCTTCGGCGGCGCCGCATGGGTCGACGGAAACCGCAGCGGCCATGCGCTCTTCATGATGGATCCGGCCGATATCCAGCCGCTCGATGACTGGCACGTGGCCGGAATGATGGCGTCCGACTCCAACTCCATCATCACCACCGCGCCGATGTTCGTCCCCGATCATCGCTTCATCGACATGGCAGAGCTCCCGGTGCACATGGACAGCGCGGCTGGACGGTTCGCGGGCCTTGCCTATGAGGCGAAGACGCGGGCATCCATGATGACCGCCACTGTATTGAACATGGCCACCCTGGTCGGAATGGCAGAGGGCGCCCTCGAGGTATTCCAGCAGCTCGCACCCAAGCGAAAGCCGTTCAGCCCGCCGTATGACACGATCGCCGAGATGGCATCGAGCCAGGTGGCAGCCGGCAAGGCAAAGGCGCTCATCGGTGTTGCGAGCGCGACCGTGCTCCAGTATGCGGACGAGATCGACCATCTGGCGGTTCGCGGCGAAGACTACACCGGGGACGAGGAAGCACAGGGCTGTACTGACCTCGCCTTCGCCGGACAGCTTGCAAAGGACGCGATCGACCTCCTGCTGCGTATCCTGGGCTCGTCGGGCATGTCGCTGTCCAGCCCGCTCCAGCGTTACTCGCGCGACGCCGGCGTCATACTCTCCCACGGCGCAATGCGCCTGGAATCGCTTGCGGAGATCAGTGGCCGACGCCTCCTCGGACAGCCCCCGTTCAAGATGTTCGCCGGCGGCCTGCAGGACAAGAGTGCACAGAAGTAACCGGCACAACAAATGATGATCTCGGGTGGAGCTTTCGCTCCACCCGAGATCGCCCGGCCTCCCGCTGTGTACCGCTCAGGACTCCAGGACGCCCTCTTGGACGGAGGCTCCCGTGATCCACCCGATGACGCTTTCCTTGTCGACTGCGCGTGTCGCGATATCTGCCACCTTGCGCCCGCGGTTGAGGACCAGGGTGCGATCGGACACGGCGAAGGCGAGGGGAAGGTTATGCGTGACTACGACGATCGAGGTGCCGCGCGCAGCGAGGGCCGTAATGAGTTCCTCGACGAGTTCGGTCTGCTCGTGTCCAAGCGCGGCCGTCGGCTCATCCATGAGGAGGATGCCCTGCTCGGGCAAGCGGGCGCTTGCCCGAGCAATCGCGATTACCTGGCGCTGTCCACCGGAAAGCATCTCCACGGGGCGGGTCACCGGCGCCGTCCGGATGCCCAACTCGTCGAGTTCGCGCTCCGATTCACGCCGCATCGCCTTGTGGTCGAGAAAACCGAACCACCCGAGAGGCCCGCGCATGAGCTGCTCCCGCCCCAGGGTAAGGTTCCCGGCGATGTCCATCGCCTCCACCAGGGCGAGATCCTGGTACACCATCTGGACACCGGCGCCGGAAGCATCCCTCGGCGACTTGAAATCCACCGGACGCCCGTGCACGAGGATCTGCCCCGAACTGGGGCTATGGGCGCCCGACATGACCTTTAGCAGCGTCGACTTGCCGGCACCGTTATCGCCCAGCAGCGCAACCACCTCGCCTGGACGGACGGTCAGGGACACCCGCTCCAGAGCGCGGGCATATCCGTAGTGGACAGAGATGTCCTTCAGTTCCAGTGCGGCGTCGCTCATCGTGTCCCTCTTTTCGCGCCGTCGTCGCCGCTGGCGAGAAGGAGCTTTGACGTTGTGTTTGTCGTCCACATGTTGAGGCCGAGACCGCCGACCAGCAGCACACCCGTCACCACCGAAGACCAGTCCGCCGGCACCTTCGCCAGCAGCAGTCCGGCAGAGATCGTCGCCACCACGATCACACCGAGCCCGACTCGGGGGAGACTCCCCCGCCCGCCGACGAACGGCACCCCGGCAAGCGCAACAGCTGTCATCGCGGTGAAGACGGTGCCCACGCTGGCGCTAGGGACAGCGGTCGTGATGTAAGCCGCGGTCACGATTCCCCCGAGGGCTGCGCACAGACCCGAGATCGCGAAGCCAAGGATGCGGTACCAGTTAACCGCGATGCCGACGCGTCGGGCCGCCTCGGCGCTGCCGCCGACGGCCAGCAGCCGCGTCCCCCCGCGGGTGAACTTGAGGAACACCGTGAGGATGACGAAGAGGACCACCGCTATGTAAACCGGTGCGGGAATGCCGAAGTACGTCCGCGTCCCCATGAACACCAGCTGGGTGAGCCCCGAGATGTTGTAGCTGCCGGCGATCAGGAGCGACGCTCCGCTGAGCACGCTGAGCATGGCGATGGTGACGATGAGGGGGTTGAACCCCCGAAGTACGACGACGGCGTTGACGACACCCACCAGGAGCCCCATCAGCAAGCCGCACATGATCGCCAGCCCCACCGGCAACCCCTCCTGAAGGAGGCGTCCGGTGACGACACCGGCCAGCGCGGCCGTGCCAGGCACCGAGAGGTCCAGCACGCCCGTCATGATCCCGACGGCGACACCCGCGGCGAAGATGCTCGCGATTGCTGCCGCGTTCAAGATCGAGATACCGGTGGGGAGGGTGAGGAAGTACGGTGCCCCCCAGAACGCGAAGACGATGACGATCGCGATGAAGAGCGCAAGGAGGCCCTGGTCACGGATCAGGAGCAGCCCGCGGATCTTCCACGGCAGGGCGTTGTTCGGTGAGATCTGACTCACCGTTTCAGCCCGGGTAACCAGCGCCATATTAGTTACCGCCCGTAGCCTTCACCGGAGTCTCGATGATCCCACCCAGGGAGGTGGGGTCGGAGATCATACGGATAAGGTCTGCTCCGGCCTCGCCAACGGCACTGGAGTAGTCCCAGCTGACGACAGAGGTAATGTCCCCGGCCTCCAGTGCGGCCACGGCCGCGTCTCCGCCGCCGCCGGCCACGATGCAGGCCGGAGTCTTGTTGGCTGCCTTGAAGGCACCCGCCGCGCCCAGCGCGGTCTCGTCGCTCGCGGCAATGATGACGTTCGCATCAGGGTTGGCGATGAGCAGCTGCGAGACGGTGGTCTGTGCACTCGCAATGTCCGCGGCCTCGCCGGTCGCGGCGATGGGGACGTCCGGGGCTCCGGCTGCAAAGGAGTCCTCGATGGCACCGATGACCTGCTCCGTGCCGCCCGCGGCATCAGGCGGCATCAGGAACAGCGCCTCGCGTCCTTCACCGTCAACGGCGCATTTCGCTGCAGTGTCACCGATCATGGTCCCGTACTTCAAGAAGTCCGGCTCGTCGAATGCGATCCCCGGCTGAGGACCCTCCAATCCGACCGACATGGGTGGACCCTCCACGACTGCGGGGATCTTCGCCGCCTGCAGCGTCGCGAGGCTTTGAGCGGCGGTTTCAGGCGCCACGGGCATGATCCACGCGCCCACGATGCTGTGCGTGTCGATGGCCTGCTGGATCTGCTGGGCCTGCTTCACCGCGTCGAAGTTCGCGTCCTGGATGGTGACGGTGTACCCCTCACCCTCGAAGTACTCGACCACGCCGTCGGCCAGCGCCGCGACGACGTCGATCTGGGAGGACGGCGTGAAGAAGGCGATTTCTCCCTTCGACTCCGCGCCGGCGGAACCGGCGGGCTTGGAAACTGCCTCCCCGGATGCGGCACATCCGGGGAGGGTCAACAGGCTCGCCGCGAGTGCGGCGCCTGCGACTGTGAGGGCGCGAGTATTCTTCATTGAAACTCCTTGAGCAGGGGGGCAGCATTGCCAGCGAAAGACACCAGACGTTGGCGGTTTCTGCACTGTACCGACCAGTAGACAAATGCGCAACACCCCCCTGCACGGACCTGGCCCGGCACGGGGCGGGCAGCCGCCGGATGACGCGGGCGGACTCAGTCGACGCCGCTGGCAATCCGTCGCACGAGAGCGGAAAGCGCCGCAAGGTCGGCGGTTGAAAGCGCCGCGAACGCGGACCCCTCCGCGATTCGGGCAGCCTCCCTTGCTCGCCCGTACAGCGCACGGCCAGCTTCAGTGGCGACGACGACGTTCACCCGCCGGTCGCCCGGATCCACCTCGCGGCGCACCCATTTGCGAGACTCCAGCCGGTCAATGATCGAGACGACCTGGCTGGGGTCCAGTTTGAAGAAGGTGGAAAGCTCTCGCTGCGTGGGGCGGGCATCCTCCGCCGCGAGTGCGAGCACCGAGTAGGACCGCACCTTCAGCCCGAACTCGGCGAGAGCAGCGTTGGCATTCAGGAGCGAGGTGGCATGTGCCCGCGCCATCAAGAATGCGAGGTCACCGGCGATCACGGTGCCCCAGAGGCGGCTGAGCTCTCTTGATGAACCCATGACCTCCGTCGGGGAAGGTGGTTTCGACATGGCACCATGCTAAACGGTTCCGTGACAATACAAATGATTGACATATTCAACTATTTGGGTTTTTATGAGAACCACTTCACGATAGGGAGAAAACCATGAGCCTCGAAGGCAAAGTCGCCATCGTTACCGGATCGGGTCGCGGCCTCGGCCTCGCCTATGCGCAGGAACTCGCCCGCCAGGGCGCATCAGTTGTCATAAACGACGTGGACAGTGCCATCGCAGCGGACGCCGTCGCCTCGATTGAGGCGACAGGCGGCAAGGCCATCGCGGTTGTTGCCCCGGTCGGATCCACCGAGACCGCCAAACTTCTCGTCGCCGCCGCGGTGGAGAGGTTCGGCCGGCTCGACATCCTGGTCACCAACGCCGGCGTCCTGCGCGACACCGTGCTCTGGAAGATGACTGATGAGGACTTCGACCTCGTTATCAACGTACATCTCCGCGGCACCTTCACCTGTGTGCGGGAAGCAGCCGCCTACATGCGTGAGAACAGCATCGCCGGCCGCATAATCTGCATCGGCTCCCCCACCGGACAGCGCGGCAACTTTGGCCAGACCAATTACGCGGCGGCCAAGGCCGGCATCGTGGGCATGGTGCGGACGTGGGCGCTTGAGCTCAGGAAGGCCGGCATCACTGCCAACACGGTCGTTCCCGTAGCGGCCACCGCGATGACGGCGACGGTGCCCTACTTCGCCGCTGCCGTTGCGGCGGACGAGAAGGACGAAGCCATGCCTCCGTTCTTCCGCCACGACCTCGGTTTCGGCACCGCCGCTGACGTCGCCGGCACCATCGCCTTCCTCGCCTCGGATGAGGCCGCGAACATCACCGGTCAGGTCATCGGCGTGGGCGGTGACCGCCTGCAGGTGTGGTCGCACCCGGAGCCCGTCGTCACCGAGTATCAGGACGGCGGCTGGACCTACGATGCTCTTGCCGCGCGGGGACCCGGCCTCATCGCTGACAATCTGCAGAGCATTGGCGAAAAGTTCCCGCCGCTGCCCGAAGAACTCCGGCCAGCTGCAGCTCCGACCGCCTAACCGCGGTTCCACACTTCCCGCGCAAGAGAGCCGACATGACCCGATACGAACCTGCCATCGATGTTGACGCGATCACCGCTATCGACATGCACGTCCACATAGAAGTGGGCGCGCACGGGCACCCTTCCCTGCCCGCCGACCTCTCCGAAGCTGCATCGAAATACTTCGCCACGGACGGCCCGAGGCCCGACCTCGATTCGGTTGCGGACTACTACCGCGAGCGCCGGATGGCTGCTGTCGTCTTCACTGTCGACGTGACAACCTCGCTGGGCCACCAGCCCATTCGAAGTGAGGACATCGCCGAGGGCGCAGCACGCAACAACGACGTGCTCATCCCTTTCGGTTCCGTAGACCCGTTGCGCGGTGCAGCCGCAGTGGAACACGCACGCCGGCTCATCGAGGATCAGGGCGTGCGCGGCTTTAAGTTCCACCCGACCCTGCAGAACTTTGACCCGAGCGACACGGCATACTTCCCCTTATACGAAATGCTCCAGGAGGCCGGCGTCATTGCCTTGTTCCACACGGGGCAGACCGGCATAGGCGCCGGATTGCCGGGCGGACGCGGCCTGCGCCTGGGACTTTCGAACCCAATGCTGCTTGATGTGGTGGCAGCCGAGCACCCCGAGCTCCAGATCATCATGGCCCACCCCTCTGTGCCCTGGCAGGACGAAGCGATCTCGGTTGCAACACACAAGCACAACACGTGGATCGATCTCTCGGGCTGGAGCCCGAAGTACTTTCCGCCAGAGCTCGTGCGAGCGGCGAACTCGACATTGAAGCGGCGTGTGCTGTTCGGCTCCGACTTTCCCATGATCACCCCCGACCGCTGGCTCCGCGACGTGGAACAGGCCCCCTTCAAGCCGGAGGTACTCCCCGGGATCATGAAAGACAACGCGGTGCGCCTGCTGGGCCTCGGAGGAACAGCATGACCCTCACGGCATCCGCGATCGGAATAGACCCCTACGGCTTCGCCGAGACACATCTGAGTGGGGCGGCGCGGGCCGCCCTCGCCGAACTCGCGGGCATCCTTGATCGTGAGGTGCGTCCCCTGATGGCAGACGCATGGGAGACCGCGACGATGCCCGACGGCGTGCTCGATGCCCTGACACCCCTGAATCTGATGGAGCCGAAGGACGTCCCGGATCACGAGGCACGCTCGTCGATGTTCGCCGGCTTTCGCAACTACGTACTCGCGCGCACAGACGTCTCCGTCGCCACCTTGTACAACGCACAGTCCGGACTGTTCCGCACCGCCTGCGCCCTCGGCGGGGCGCCCGAGCAGGCGGCGAATCTCGATCCGGAGATCCGCTCGTTCACGCTGAAGGGCGTGTTCGCCCTCACCGAGCCGGATCACGGTTCCGATATCGCTGGCGGCATGGCAACGACCGCACGGCGTGACGGCGCGCATTGGGTTTTGGACGGCGCTAAGCGCTGGATCGGTGGCGCGTCGTCGGCCGATGTGTTTGCTGTCTTCGCCCGGGATACCGCCGACGGGCAGGTCAAGGCCTTCATCGTGCCTCGGGATGCGCCCGGCGTTGCGCTGAGCCCCATCTCGGGCAAGATCGCCCTGCGGCCAATGCAGAACGCGGTTATTACTCTGACCGGTGTGCGTGTTTCCGAGTCCAACCGGTTGCAAGGCGTCAATTCGTGGCGCGATGTTTCCCGGATTCTCCGCGCCATGCGCTCGGATGTCGCTTGGATCGCCGCTGGCCTGCAGGCCGGTGCGCTTGAAGCCACGCTCGACTACGTGCGCAAGCGCGAGCAATTCGGAAAGCCGATTGGAGGCTTCCAACTCATTCAGGAAAAGCTTGCCCGCATGCTTGGCAACACAGTTGCCTCGCTCGCAATGGTCGTACAGCTCTCCGCCCGCCAGGATGCCGGCGACTTCAGCGACGAGAACTCCGCGCTGGCCAAGATGTGGACCTCGCTGCACGCGCGCGAGACCGTCGCCCTGGCGCGCGAAATCCTCGGCGGCAACGGGATCCTCCTTGAACACGACGTCGCACGGTTCTTCGCTGACGCGGAAGCCGTCTACTCGTACGAAGGAACGCACGAGATCAACTCCCTCATCGTCGGACGAGCCCTCACCGGCCAGTCCGCTTTCGCCTGACCCCCTAGCAAAAGGACCAACACCATGACAACAACCACCGCCTATTCCGACCTGCCCGACCTCGTGGGCTCCGACCTCGGCTTCACTGACTGGCGGACGATAACGCAGGAGCAGGTCAACACCTTTGCGGACGCCACCGACGACCACCAGTGGATCCACACCGACCCCGAGCGTGCCAAGGACGGCCCCTTCGGCGCGCCCATCGCGCACGGGTTCCTCACCCTCTCCCTGCTCATTCCGATGTGGGAGTCGCTGCTTACTGTCGACGGCGTCTCCACGAAGGTCAATTACGGACTCGACAAAGTGCGCTTCGTCTCCCCCGTTAAGGTGGGCGCACGCATCCGGATGACCGCGGCCATCGCCGGGGTGACCGAAGTCGCCGGCGGCTACCAGCTCACCGTCGATGTCACGATTGAGATCGAGGGAGGCGCTAAGCCCGCGGTCGTCGCGCGTAGCCTGCAGCGCTTCTACGCCTGAGCCAGCCCCATATTCGACCGGTGGTGCGTTGCCGGAGCACGCGAAGGCTTCGGCTCCGGCTGGATCATCGAGGAATCCAGCCGGGGGCTTCTTTGGCTTGGTTGCACGCTTCGCACAGTCCCTGCAGGTTGTCTGCGGCGCTGGGTCCGCCCTGGTGGAAGGGCCGAATGTGGTCGATGTTCCGGATCGGTGCTCCGCACCACGGTATCCGGCAGACCTACGGATGCTCAGTGCCCAAGCGCCTTCCGTCAGCCTTCATGCACGTCCCGCGTCCGGTTCGCCTTCCGGTAGCCGTGCACCCCGCCGATGATGGCCCCGGCTCCGCCGATCATGCCGCCGACCACAGCTCCCTGCGCCATCCCGCCAAAGAATCCTTCACCGGGGGTCACGTCAAACTGCGGCGGGCTGATCAGCGGCTGGCCCGCGAACACGGTGTAGGCCATGGCCGCAAATGTAACCACCATGCCCACGCCAAAGACCGCGATGCCCAACATCGTGGACAGGGCCCCGGCATTTTCCGCGAGCTTCTGCGGATTCACGCCGCGCCGCTTCGCGTACCAAAGCGCGGCGAGAGACGGAAGCATCGTCGTTAGCACCAACAGCGTCACGGGCAGCAGGAACAGCCCAAATACTGCGGCGATGAAGGCACCCACGAGGCCCGCATAAAGTCCGATCGTCAACCCGAAAGCATTCGACTCCATGAAGACGGACCGTTCCCGTTCGTCGCCGTAGGCGGGACTGTCCAGGTCCATGATTCGTTCGGCGGCTCGGTCGAGCCTGTTCGGCTTGCGTGTCATTTCCGGTCTCCCGCCTCGTCGGTGAACAGTTCCTCGACGGTCCCGCCCAAGGCACGGGCAATCTTCAGGGCCAGATACACCGACGGGGCGTAGTCGCCCTGCTCGACGGCGATAATCGTCTGCCGGCTCACCCCCACCAGCTCGGACAGCTCTGCCTGGGTCATGCGCTGCTGCTTCCGGCGCTCCCGCACCGGACTCGCAAAGTCAGCCTTTCGAGGAACCATACGGCAATGTTAGGGATCCTTGACATTTAAAGTCAAGGATCCGAGACATTTTCTCGCCGCGCGGAAGTCGTCCCACGTGAGCCCGCACTGATTTCCCTCCGCTTTGGGAAACGGCGACCGTTTTGGGAAATCGCTGCCGGTTTAAAGCGGCAGCGATTTCCCAAAGTGGCCGGAAATTCCCAAACCGGAGGGAAATGGATGGGGGCCGGGACCCTGCCCCCATGCCCCCGCAGCTACTTCTTCGCCGCAGCCCGCAACGCCTTCCACGCACCCGTGGACCACAGCGCCCAGATCACCAGCAGGGGCTGGAAGAACAGCCGGCCCAGACGCTTGCCGTCCGTATCCAGGCCAAAAGCATCAGTGTGCGTGACGTACTGGGAAATGTTGCCGGGGAAAATCGCCACAAAGAACGCCGCCGCGGCCCATCCCGCCGGCACCCGTCGCTTGCGGAGCAGGATCAGAGCGGCACCGAGGCTGATCTCCGCCACCCCGGAAAGCAGCACGACGGCGTCGTTATCCAGCGGAACCCAGTCCGGAACCTGCGCCTGAAACTCTGAACGGGCAAAGGTCAGGTGCGACGTTCCGGCGAACGCCAGGAACGCGCCCAGGGCGATCGCGCCCAGTCGGCGGGGCTTCGACGTCGGCGGGGCAGGTTGGGCCGCAGCCGCGGCAAGGCGTGAAACGAGAGACATGCGGGCAAGCCTACGTCAGGCGGTTGTACGCCAGCTGGGCAAGTGCTGCGGCCTGGTCGCCCAGCACGGAGTCGTCAAAGAGCACCCGCGGTGAATGGTTCCAGGCGACGGTTGCTGGATCCACCGACGGCGGTGTGGCGCCAAGGAACAGGAAGGTCCCGGGGATTTCGTCCAGCACCAGGGAGAAATCCTCGGACCCCATCAGCGGATCACGGGATTCCAGCACCCGGTCTTCACCAAACAGTGCCCGCAGATCGGTCAGTGCCTCGCGGGTCCGGCCGGCATCGTTGCGGGTGACCGGATAGCGGACGGTGAAATCGACGTCGACACTGCAGCCGTGCGCAGCCGCAATCCCTTCGGCGAGCGCCTTCGACTCAACGATCACCCGGTCCAGCGACTCCTCGGACAGGGTGCGCACGGATGCCCCGAGCTTAGCCGTATCAGGAATGACGTTGATGGCTTCCCCGGCCTCCAGCTGGGTGACGGTCAGGACAATCGGGTCAAACACCGAGAACCGGCGGGTGGACATGGTCTGCAGCGCAGAAGCGATTTCGGTGAGGGCGGGAACAGGGTCGACGGCGGTCTGCGGCTGGGAGCTGTGGCCGCCGGAGCCCTTCACAGTAATCCGCAGCTCGTTGGCTCCGGCCATCAGGGTGCCGGCCTTGGTGCGGAAAACCCCCAGCGGACCGGGACGCACATGGATTCCGTAGGCGGCAACGGGACGTTCCCCGGCGGCGTCGAGCACGCCCTCGTCGATCATCAGGCTGGCTCCGTTGTGGCCTTCTTCGCCGGGCTGGAACATAAAGATGACGCTCCCGGCGAGATCCTGTTGCTGAGCGCACAGCAGCTTTGCAGCACCCACCAGCCCGGCCACATGGAGATCGTGCCCGCAGGCGTGCATGTTTCCGTTGGTCGAGGCGTAGTCCAGATCTGTCAGTTCGGTCACCGGCAGGGCATCCATGTCCCCACGCAGCAGGACGGCCGGCCCCGGGTCGGCGCCGCGGAGCACAGCGACAACAGATGACGCCTTCAGCCCGACCGTGATTTCCAGGTCAAGGCCCTCCAGCGCCGCAAGGATCCGCTCCTGGGTCCGCGGGAGATCGAGACCGGTTTCGGGATCCTGGTGGAGTTCGCGCCGCAGCGCCACAAGTTCCGGGAGGATTGCCTGTACTTCAGAAACAAACATGCATTGAGTCCTGTCATCCGCGCTGATGCCCGGCCGCAGCAGCGGCAGGTGTTACTAAGGAGTAAACCATTCCTGTTGCCCCCGGCACAGCCGCGGCGGCGCTTTGGGACAGTCCCTGAAGCAACCGAACGGGACATGACCCCGCGGAAGTTTTCCACAGCGGCAGCATGACAAAAGGCCGGCCCCGCCCAGCTCCGGCAGCCATGACGTCCCACCCCTAGACTGGGGTCCATGATCGACAGCGCAACCAGAGCCGAGACCGCCCCGGCCCACAGCACAGGGTGGATCCGGGACCGGCTGCGGAAGAAGAACGACGACGACTGGGAACGTCCGGCACCCACGCGTGACCAGGTGCGGCGGGACATCATCGGAACCGCCGCGGTCATCCTGGTCGCCGCCATTGCACTCGAAACCAGCCGCGGCTTCGGCGCCGCGGGCGGCGAAGACCGACCGATCTGGCTGCAGCACCTGGTGCTCGCGCTGATGGTGGCGCCGCTGGCCCTGCGCCGGCGCTTCCCGATCACCGTGCTCCTGGTGTCCTCGGTGCTGTTCTTCCTCCTGAGCACGTACATGCCGGCCATCAGCACCCAGCTCGCTTTCCAGGCCGCGTATTTTGCCTCCATCTACTCCGGCGTGGCCTGGGCGCGGGACCGGCGGCTGCTTCGGCTTGCGCTGGTGGCGGTGGTCGCGGCAATGGCGCTGTGGCTGATCCTCGGCTTCACCGTGTCCAATTTCTACGACTCCTTTGTGGAAAGCCTTAACGAGAGCGCCACGGAAGACGATGACACCTACCGCGGCATCCTGCCTCCGCTGGCCTCCTACGCCTTTTACTCATTCCTGATCAATGCAGCCTTCTTCGGCGGAGCCATCCTCTTCGGCCTCACCTCCTGGCGCAGCGCGCACCAGCGCGAACGGCTCGCCGAACAGGCAGACCAGCTGCGCACCCAGTCGGCGGAACTCGCGCACCAGGCGGTGGTGAACGAACGGCTGCGGATCGCCCGCGAACTGCACGACGTCGTCGCGCACCACATCGCGGTCATCGGCGTCCATGCCGGAGCGGCACGGCGCGTGATGGAGAAGAAGCCGGAAACCGCGGCGGGAGCCCTGCAGACCATCGAAGACTCGAGCCGTGAGGCGGTGGAGGAAATGCGCTCCCTGCTGGGCGTGCTGCGGGCCAGCGACGAGGCGGATCCCGCCGGCGACGGCGCCCGGCGCAGCCCCGAACCGGGCCTTGCGGACCTTGAAACGCTGGTGGCCGAGCACCGGGCCAACGGACTGCGGGTGACCTTTACCCGCGTCGAAGACATCCCGGGTGCGCTGGACACCGTCGCGGCTCCGCTGGCGCTGTCCGTCTACCGCACCGTCCAGGAGTCCCTGGCCAACGTGTGCCGGCACTCCACCGCCGGTTCCGCCGTCGTGGCGCTGCGCACCGGTTCCTCCGACGGCGTGCGCTGGCTTGAAGTGGAGACGGTCGACGACGGCGGCCCCCGGCCGGGCAGCCGGGCCGGGTCCGGGTTCGGGCTGCGGGGAATCCGCGAGCGGGCGGCCCTGCACGGCGGTACGGCCGACATCGGGCCGCGCGCCGGCGGCGGCTGGCGGGTCCGCGTCCGCTTCACGCAGCGCTGATGCCTCCCGGCATGACAGATCCCGCTAAGACTATTGCTGAGATGAAGGACGACATGAACCCCATTCGCGTACTGCTGGCCGATGACCAGGCCCTGGTTCGGGCGGGCTTTGCCATGATGCTCTCCGTCGAGGACGAGATGGAGGTGGTGGGGCAGGTGGCCAACGGCGCCGAAGCAGTGGATTTCGCCGCGGCTAACCCGGTGGACGTCATTCTGATGGACGTGCAGATGCCGGTGCTGGACGGAATCCGCGCCACAGAGCAGGTGGTGCAGGCCGGCACCGCCAAGGTCATCATCCTGACCACCTTCGAACGCGACGACTACCTCTTTGACGCCATCCGTGCCGGTGCGAGTGGTTTCCTGCTGAAGAACGCGGACCCGGATGACCTCGTGGCGGCAGTGCACGCCGTCGCCTGCGGCCACGCCCTGCTGGCGCCGGAAGTCACCATCCGCGTTATCGAACGTTTCGCCCGCTCGCTCGACGCCGAGTCAGCAGCCACTGCCGCCGGAACGCCGGCTCCTGCCCCGGCAACCGCCGCCCAGAAGCTCCTCGCCTCCCTGACCGCCCGCGAGCGCGAAGTCCTGGTCCAGGTTGCCGCCGGCCGAAGCAACGCCGAAATTGCCCGCGAAATGTTCCTGGCCGAAGCCACGGTCAAAACCCACATCTCCAACCTGCTCGCCAAGATCCAGGTCCGCGACCGGGTGCAGGCGGTGGTGTTCGCCTATGAAAGCGGACTCATCCTTCCGGGGGAGAACCCCTCGGATTCCGCTGCCCGCCACTGCCCCTAACCCAGCAACGGTTCACCCGCACGGCCGATCCGCCGCCTTCCCGCGGCACCTAGGGTTGAAGGAGAAGATTT
The DNA here is from genome assembly GCF_023022985.1 of Arthrobacter gengyunqii. Classification (NCBI taxonomy): domain Bacteria; kingdom Bacillati; phylum Actinomycetota; class Actinomycetes; order Micrococcales; family Micrococcaceae; genus Arthrobacter; species Arthrobacter gengyunqii. Next base: position 3,396,332 of record NZ_CP095461.1, read on the forward strand.
CCTCACAATGCCCGGCACGGCCGGGAAAGGAGCAGCCACCATGCTGCAGGTTTCCAACCTGTCCCGAAAATTTGGGGACAAATTGGCGGTGGATGACGTCAGCTTTGATGTTCCGTCCGGCCAGATGACCGGTTTTGTGGGCGCCAACGGTGCCGGCAAAACCACCACCATGCGGATGATCATGGGGGTGCTGAGCGCAACCTCCGGTGAGGTGCTGCTCGACGGCGCTCCCCTGACTGCCGAGGCCCGGTCAACTTTCGGGTACATGCCCGAGGAACGCGGCCTCTACCCCAAGCAGCCAATCCTGGACCAGCTGATCTACCTTGGCCAGCTGCACCGGATGACCCAGGCCGACGCCCGAAAGGGCGCCCTGGACCTGCTGGATCGGTTCGGACTCGGCGGACGCACCAAGGACAAGCTGGAGTCCCTGTCCCTGGGCAACCAGCAGCGGGTGCAGATCGCGGCGTCCCTGCTGCACAAGCCAAATGTGCTGATCCTGGACGAGCCGTTCTCCGGCTTGGATCCGGTGGCCGTGGACTCCATGGTGGATCTGCTGCGCGAACGCACCTCCGCCGGAGTTCCGGTTCTTTTCTCCAGCCATCAGCTGGACCTGGTGGACCGGCTCTGCGACAGCATGGTGGTCCTGCAGCAGGGCAAGGTGATTGCCTCAGGCACGGGCGATGACCTGCGTGCCCGGGCCGTCAACCGGCACCGCATTACAGTTTCTCCGGATGCCGGCTGGGTGCGGGACGAGCCGGGGGTGCGCGTCCTGGACGTTGCCGGCCCCACCGCCGTCCTGGAGTTCGACGACGACGGGGCCCGGCAGCGCCTGCTCGCCACTGCACTCACCCGCGGCTCCGTGGAGGAGTTCGCCCCCATCCGTCCGTCCCTAAGCGAAATCTACCGTGAGGTGACCGCAGTATGAGCACCACAACCCGTCCAACGCCGCCGTGGGCGATCGTCACCCTCCGCGAGGTCATGGTCAAGGCCCGCGACCGCAGCTACCTGATCTCCACTCTGGTCACGCTGGTGCTGATTGTGGGCACCGTGGTCTTCAACGCCTACATGAGCACCCGTGCGGATGAATACACCGTGGCCGTGACCAACTCGAATTCCGACATCACCGTGACCGTCCCGGAGGGGCAAACCATCGTTGAAGCCGCCGATGAAGCCAGCCGGGCCGACGGCGGCACCACGCGCTTCAAGGCTGTGGAAGCCTCCAGCCCGGACGATGCCAAGGAACTGGTCCGTTCCGGGGAGGCCGACGCCGCACTCCTGGTGGGCTACGACGGCTGGACACTGACCGGCAACGAAGAACTCGACAGCGGACTGCAGCAGGGCATCGCCGATGGCCTGACGGCCCATGCCCTGGAAATCAACGCGAGTCAGGCCGGGACCACGCCCGAAGCCCTGCTGGCCGGCAGCGAGTTCCAGACCGCCCTGCTGAACGGCAGCGCCGAGAACCAGTTTGTCGCCCAGTTCACGGGATTCGTGTTCGGGTTCCTCTTCTACATGGCCGCGATCATCTTCGGCATGGCCATTGCCACCTCGGTCTTGGAAGAGAAGCAGAACCGGGTGGTGGAAATCCTGGCCACGGCCATTCCGATCCGTCAGCTGCTCTACGGCAAGGTGGCCGGCAACACCGTCCTGGCCATGATCCAACTGGCCCTGTACGCCGGGGCCGCCCTGCTGGCCCTGAACTTCACCGACACCGCGGACCTGGCCGGGACCATCATTCCTGCCTCGGGCTGGTTCCTGGTCTTCTTCCTGGTCGGCTTCCTGATCCTTGCCTCCCTCTGGGCCATGATCGGTTCCATGGCTTCGCGGTCCGAGGATCTGAACAACAGCTCCGGGCCGGTGCTCACGGTGATCATCGTGGCCCTCTTTGCCGGTCTGTTCGCCAAGGGCCAGCTGCTGGTCGCGGCATCCTACATCCCCGTGATCTCCACCGTGGCGATGCCGGTGCGGATGCTCAGCTCCGATGTGCCGCTGTGGGAGACCTTCCTGTCACTGGCCATCGCCCTGGCCGCGGCCTACGCCCTGCTGCGCTTCGGCGAGAAGATCTACCGCCGGGCCGTGATGCAGAGCGGCGGCGCGCTGACCCTGCGTAAGGCGATGAAGCTGGAGTCCTAGTCCGAATACCGCCGCCGCAGTTCCGCCTTGCGGATCTTTCCGCTGGCGGTGCGCGGCAGATCCGAAACCATCAGCACGGTGCGCGGCACTTTGTACCGGGCCAGACGGCCGAAGAGGTGTTCCTGCACCTCTTCGGCCGTCAGTGCGTAACCCTCCCGAACGGTGATGACGGCCCGCGGCACTTCTCCCCATCGAGAATCCGGAACACCGATGACGGCGACGGCACCGACAGCCTCAAGCTCCGCGATGGCCTGCTCCACCTCCGCGGGGTAGATGTTCTCGCCGCCGGAAATGATCATGTCCTTCAGCCGGTCGGAGATGAAGAGGAAACCGTCGTCGTCGAAATGGCCCATGTCTCCGGAGCGGAACCAGGCCCCGTCCGCATAAGCGTCCGCAGTGGCGTCCGGCCGGTTCCAGTAGGAGCGGATGACGTTCGGTCCGGCAATCTGGATCTCCCCCACTTCACCGGCGCCGAGCACCTGCCCGTCCGGCCCGCTGACCCGGACATCGGTGAAGAAGTGCGGTAATCCGGCGGAACCGGCTTTCTCCCGCGATCGGGCGGCCGGAAGCGCGGTGGCACCCGGAGCCGTTTCGGTCATCCCGTAGCCGTTGGAAAAGGACAGGCCGCGCGCCTCATAGGCCTCCAGCACACGCATGGGAACTGCCGAGCCGCCGCAGGTGATGGTGGTCAGCGAGGTGAGGTCCCGCTTGTCCCAGTCCGGATGTTCACACAGCATCTGGAAGGTGGTGGGGACACCGCTGATGTACGTGGCCGCGTACTGTTCGATCGCAGCCAGCGTACGGCCCGGTTCGAACCGGGATTCAAGCACCACTGTTCCGCCCTTCAGGAGCACCGGCAGCACGCCCATGTCCAGGGAGGCCACATGGAACATCGGGGAGATCATCAGCGCCACTTCCGTCATGGACACGTCATAGTCCACCAGCACGTTGTAGCAGTTCCACGCGAGATTGGAGTGAGTCAGCAGGGCACCCTTCGGCTGGCCGGTGGTCCCGGAGGTGTACAGGATCATCGCCCCGTCCTCCAGCCCCACCGGCACGTCCAGCCGCTCCGGCGGCGCCGCGGCGATCACGGAGTCAAAATCCAGCACGGTGTCGAAGTCCAGCGCGGGGACCGTGCCCGGCCCCGCAGCGGTTCCCTCCTCCGGCTCTGATCCGTCCGCAACTTCCAGCCGCAGCTCGACCGCCGTTCCGCCCGAACCTCTGCGGGCCAGCGGGGCCAGCGCACCCGTGTGCACCAGCACCGCGGCACCTGAGTCCTCCAGCGCAAACCGGATTTCCGGCGGAGCAAGCCGGGTGTTCAGCGGCACGAATACCGCCCCCAGCGTTCCGGCGGCGAAAAACGTTTCCAGGAAGGCCGGGTGGTTGTCTCCGAGAAACGCCACTCGGCTGCCGTGCCGTACCCCGCGGCTGCGCAGGGCGTTCGCCAGCCGGTTGATCCGCTCATTGAGCTCCGTGTAACCGATGCTCCGGTCCTGGAACACCAGGGCGGTCCGGCCGGCGGACTTCAGGTGCCGGCGGTAGATCCATGAGCCCACCCCGTGGTTTTCCATGGCGCTTACTGCACCGTCATGGCGGCGATGTCCGGTTCCTTCGCCACGAATTCGTACTTCAGCATCAGCTCACCCATGGAAGAGAGCTCATCGGACCGGAGTTTGCCGTCGAATTCCTCCATGTTCATCTTTTCCGCCACCGCGATGTCCATGCCCATGAAGGCTGGCAGGGTAGCCCGGACGTCGTCGATGTTGGCCTCTGCCTGCTCCAGTGTTTCCGTGACGGCGTCCTGGAACGCAGTGACGATCTCCGGATTCTCCTGCGCGTAGTTGCCGGAGGTGAAGGTGACCATGGTCGGCATCCCGGGAACGGCCTCCTGGTTGGGATAGCCCACCAGGACGTTTTCGGGGTTGGCCAGGGCGCGACTCAGGAAAGGCTCGGGCAGCCACACTGCGTCAGTGTTGCCCAGCTCCAGCTGTGCTTCCATGTCCGGAAAGGGCATCTCATTGAATTTGATGCCTTTCGGATCAGCGCCGGCCAGCGAGGCGCTTTCCATGATGGTGAGGTCGCCCTGGGTATTGACCGCGTTCACGGAAGTGGTTTTGCCTTCCAGGTCCGCAAAGGAAGCAATACCCGAGTCCTTGCGGACCACCACGCCGTTGATGTCATTGCCCTCGGCCTTCGAATTCGAATAGCCGGAAACAATCTTCATGTCCAGGCCCTTGTCCTTGGCCACCATGACCGAGAGCGGGTTGCCCACGGCAAAATTCATGCTTCCAGTGGACACGGCCGGCAGCATGGCGGCGCCGCCGGTGCCGGTCTGCAGTTCAATGTCCAGGCCGTGCTCCTCGAAGATGCCTTCATCAATGCCGTACTGCATGGCGGAGGACGGCGCGATGGACAGCACCCCCACCACCACCTTCTGCAGTTCGGCGCCGCCGGAGTTCTCGGCGGCCGAGGGCGATGACTCCGCTTCGTCTCCGGATAGCGAGCCGGAGCCGCAGCCGGCCAGGGCAAGTGTCAGCAGCACCCCGCCTGCCGCCGCTGTGGAGAGCTTCCTGATGATGTTGTTCCTCATAGCCTGCCTCTTCCTTGAGGGAGAAAACGGTGCCCGAACCATGGCCGGCCGGGCGGGGGTTGCTTATGCGTAAAAGCGGTAGAGGGAATGCGCGACGACGGCGGGCTTGGTTTCGCCGTCGGCCTCAATCACCTGGTCCACACCGATCTGAAAGCCGCCGGAGATCTCGGTGACCTCGGTGACCTGCGCCTTCATCCGGATTTTGGCGCCTACCCGGACCGGAGAGACGAAACGGACTTTGTCCAGGCCGTAGTTGACCTTCGTTTCCGCGCCGGTGACCTCCAGAAGGTCGCTCCAGAAAGGAATGGCCAGGGACACGGTCAGGAAACCGTGGGCGATGGGGGCGCGGAAAGGCCCGTTCGCTGCCCTTTCCGGATCAACATGGATCCACTGGTGATCATCGGTGGCGTCCGCAAAGGTGTTGATCTGTTCCTGGGTGACTTCCCGGTATCCGGTCCAGCCCAGGTCCCGGCCGGCGAGTCCGGGCAGTTCTCCGAGGGAAACGGTGGTGGTCATGGGTTCTCCTTAGGCTGGGGTGCAGGTGGGTCAAACGAAAGCGGCGGTGCCCGTCAGCGCCCGTCCAACCATCAGGGCGTTGATGTCATGGGTGCCCTCGTAGGAATAGATGGCTTCGGCATCGGCATGGAAACGCGCGACGTCATTTTCCAGCACGATGCCGTTGCCGCCCGCCGTTTCCCGGGCCAGCGCCGCTGGGCCAGCCGGACCACCATGCCCAGGGACGCCGTGACATTGGCCGGCATACTGGCGAGTTTCTGCTGGGTCAACTGGCCACCGCTTCATCCGCGACCGATTGGTCGACGTCGACCACAACGGATGCTCCTTACCGGGCCAGCTCAAGGGCGTAGGCCAGTCCCAAACCGCGTCCGCTTCCGGTGACAATGGCAGATTTTCCCGCGAGTGACATCCAAGCTCCTTTGCTCCGACCGCACGTCCCGCAGCAGCACTGCGGCGGGAAATCCCCGCGGTTCGTCAATGACAACTTAGATAGTTGAAGATGTCAACAGTATGTTTTTTGGCGTAGTCTGTCCGCATGAGAGCAGCGCAGCAAGAGTCCCCGCCGGAATCAACCGAAGGCATTCGACGGCTGTACTCCACCGATCTGGCCAATGAGACGGAATTCCTGGCTGCCCGGGCCCGGTCCTTGGGGTCGGCGCGGGCCAACGCCGCCCTGGCGGCGCTGGACCTGAAGGTCCGTTCCTATTCCGTGCTGTCTCTTGCCTGCAGCGGCATGCAGCCGTCGCAGCGCGAACTCGCGGAGTTCCTCGCGCTGGATCCCAGTCAGATTGTGGCCCTCGTGGACCAGCTGGAGCGCCGCGGCGCGGTGGTCCGGATGGCCGATCCCCGGGACCGCCGCTCCAACATCATTGCCGCCACCGACGCCGGGCACCGCCTCTTCACGGAGGCCGCCCGGTTGGTCGACAGCGCCAGCAACGAGTCCCTCAAGACGCTGACACCCGGGGAACGGGACCAATTGCGCAACCTGCTGCGCCGCATCGCCCTTCCGCCGGAGGACTAGCTTCCTGCGGAAGGGCGCAGCGGCGCAGCTATCCGGCGGGCAGCGGGCGTCAGATGGCGTCCTTCATCAGGTCCGCGAGCGAGGTGAAGCGAGAGTTGGCGGGCAGGTCATCGAGCAGGATGGCGGTGCCGTCCGGGCCGCAGAGCGGAATGCGCCAGTTCGGATACTCGTTCCCGGTGCCGGGCTGGTTTTGCGTGCGCCGCTCCCCCACTGCGTCAGCCAGCGCGACGCCGATGAGCACCGACGGCGTCTGCAGAATGAAGGAGTGCAGCGCCTCCACCGTCTGCTGGACGTTGTCCGTGCCGCCTGCCCCTTCCGGCAACAGGTCACGGCTGCGGACCAGCGCCAGGACGGACTCCTGGGCTGCGGCATCGGCCGCCCGCTCCTCCTCCACCGGACGGTTCAAAAGCCCCAGCGAGTCCCTCAGGTCCACATGCTCTCCGGCCAGATAGCCGGCGGTGGGCGGCAGATCATGGGTGTTGACCGAGGTCAGGGCTCCCTGCCGGTATTCCTCCGGCGGGCGGGGGCCGGAAGGGGTGTGCTCAAACCACAGGATGGAGGTGCCCAGCACGCCGCGTTCGGCGAGGTATTCCTGCACCCAGGGCTCAAACACCCCAAGATCCTCGCCGATTACCACAGCGCCGGCCCGCTGCGCTTCCAGCACCAGGATTCCGATCAGCGCCTCGTGGTCGAAGTGCACGTAAGCGCCGTCGCCCGGGCCCGAGCCCTGCGGAATCCACCAGAGCCGGAACAGGCCCAGGATGTGATCGACACGTATGCCGCCCGCATGGCGCAGGATGGTGCGCAGCATGTCCCGGTAGGGAAGGTAGCCGGCATCCGCGAGCCGCTGCGGATGCCAGGGCGGCTGGCTCCAGTCCTGGCCCTGCTGGTTGAACATGTCCGGCGGGGCACCCACTGATACGCCGGGGGCCAGCACCGGGCGAAGCATCCACGCATCAGCTCCGGCCGGGTGCACGCCCACCGCCAAGTCATGCACAATGCCGATCTCCATGCCGGCGCTGCGGGCGGCTGCCTGCGCGTTTTCGAGCTGCTGGTCGCAGATCCACTGCAGCCAGGTGTGGAACTGTTCCCGCCCGGCGTACTCCTGCCGGTGTTCCTGAACCCAGGCGCTGTCCGGACCGGTGATCTGCTGCCACCGGGGATCATCCGCCGGCAGCTTCTCAGACAGGGCGCACCAGAGGGCGAAATCCGAAAGTCCCGCGCCTTCCGCCGCGCAGAACCGGTCGAACTGCTGTTGCCGCGCGAAGCTCCGGGGCACCGAAAAGACGAGTTCCAGCGCGGCGAGCTTGGCGGCATACGTGGCGTCGCGGTCCAGCTTCTGATCAGAGCGGTTGGCCGCAGCGAGGGAATGCGCTGCAGCCTCAACCTTGGCGCGGTCTTCGCCGTGCAGATAGCCGTACTCCGGAATGTCCTCCACCCGGATGTAGAGCGGATTGAAGAATCGCCGCGTGGTGGGCAGATACGGCGAGGGTTCCACCGGCGGAGCCGGTTCCGCCGCATGCAGCGGATTGGTCAGGAGGAAGCCGGCACCGTGGCTGCCCCCGGAGAGCGCCGCAAGATCCGCCAGATCACCCAGATCTCCGATACCCCAGGACCGGGAGGACCGTACCGAGTAGAGCTGCGCCATGAGTCCCCAGGCCCGACGGCGGTCCAAGCCCTCCGTCGTTGTCAGGCGTTCCGGGGTGACCACAAGAACGGTCTCGCCCTGCCGCTCACCCGCACGCACTTCGATCCGGTGCCATCCCAGCGGCAGGCCGGCCGGCAGCGGTACCAGCGTGCGGCCGGTGAGGACCCCGTCGACGTCCAGTTCTTCACCGGGCAACGCCGGCCAATCCAACTCCCGCCGGCCGCCGTCCTCCAGCACAATCCACGCATCTGCCCTCATCCCCGCGGGCAGGTGTACGGCCACGGCTGTGCTGCGGTGTTCGCGCACGACGACGGAGCCCGGCAGCATTCGGCGCCATGGCTGCAGGCGTGCCTCCGCCAGTGACTCCGCCTGGGCTTGAGGTGTAGCCGTCGCCACGCCCAGAGCTTCCAGCACCCTGCTTAGGGTCTCGTTGGAAACCTCACGGCGGGTTCCGTCCCAGCCGTTGAAGGTGGTGGCCACGTGGTGATGTTCGGCGAGCCCCCGCAGGAGCTCGGTGTTTCCATCCGGTTCGCCTGTGAAATTCGCTTCAGTCATGTCAGCCAATCTAGGTGCACCGGGCTGCCTTCGCCCAGTTGGGCGGGATCAGTTATCCTCAGCTGCGTTTTTCGGTGAGCCGCCAGCCGTCCTGATAATCGGGATGGTCCTGGTAAGCAGCTGCCATGGATGCCAGCGCCAGTGTTGTCCACTCCAGCTCATCGGCGAAGAGCTTGCCCTGGCCGTCCGGGTCCAGGAGCATGCGCGCCAGGGCATTGCGCCGGGCACCGCCGATGATGTCGATCAGCATGAGCTTGGCTTCGCACTCGCGCAGCAGCCGCTCCTCATACCAGCGGTCAGAAGGGGTAACGCCCCTCGCGGTCAGGAGTTTCCGGGACTCCGCGGCGTCGTCCTGGAAGCGTGTCAGCAGGAAATCCACGATGTCCATATCCATGTCCATGATCGTACGCGGGGCAAAACTAGCCGTCAGGGGCGGGCGCCCAAAACTCCATGCCAGAGCGGGAATATTTCCAAAAGCCGCTGGGTTGACATAACTAGTATCGAGAAAGAGAGCCCGTGCCAGCCGTCAGCACACCGCAGCATTCCTCAACCACACGCGCCAAGCGCGTACGAAACATTCGCTCCATCCACCGCGGAGACCACGTGGAAGTCCGCAGCGGAGAACAGGTTTACTACCGCGGAGAAGTCCGCGAAACCGCGCCCGGCTTGGGTACCGTCTGGATCCGCACCGACGATGAAGGAATCCGTACCGCCATCAGCGTTGAGGACTTCACCATCTGGAAGGTCCCCGCGTAACCGGAGATATCTGCCCGGCTAGCGGTCCATAATCGCTCCGGCGCTGATATTCAACGTAGCTGCAGTCATGCTTCGGGCCTTGTCCGAAGCGGCGAAAGCGGCGGCGTTGCCCACCTCCTCCAAGGTTGCTGCGCGCTGCAGCAGAGTGGCCCCGACGATGCTGTTCGCAACGTCCTCCCTCCCTTCCATTTCCGGAGGAAGGGACTCGGGGATGCCGCCGCTGCGCAGCGTGACAACCCTGATTCCGTGTGGCCCCAGTTCCACTGCGAGCTGGCGCCGCATGGCTTCCATGGCCTCGAAGGCAGTGATTAGCCCGCCGAGCCAGAGGCCCGGCGAGGGGTTTCCGGAACCCCCGAAAACCAGGATCACACCCGAGCGCTGCTGCATCATGTGCCGGGCAGCGGCGCGCGAGGTCAGAAACATGGTCTGCACGGCGGTGGACACCGGCCGCAGGTAGTCCTCCACATGCATTTCCACCATCGGTTTGCCCTGCACGTCGCCGTGCTCGATCACGTTCATGGAGATGTCCAAGCTTCCGGCTGTTGACGCAACATCATTGGCGTGCTCATCCACCGCGTGCCCATTGGTCGCGTCAAGCACCGCCGTTTCCACCAATCCTCCGTTTGCCCGGATGTCCCGGGCCACCCGCTCCAAGGGCTCAGGGTGCACGCCTGCCAGGAAAACACGCGCCCCTTCCCGTGCGAAGGCCCGGGCCACCGCTCCCCCGATTGATCCGCCTCCTCCGTAGATCACGGCATTCTTCTCATTGAGCAGCATGGGAACCTCTTGCGTTAGCGGGGCATCTTCGGTAGCTGTGGCTGTCCATCATGGCACTGGAGTCCGGGCATGCACAGGGGCCCGGAGTGTTGCCGGGCCCCTGCGCGCATTAGCGGGTTACTCTTTCGCCGCTGCTACCAGCGGACTTTTTTCTCCCTCCGGCCCTGTTTCCCGAAGCTGTGCGTGGGCTTGTGATCCTTGCCCAGGCTTTGCCATCCGGGAAGGGCAGCCTCGGCTTCCGCGCCGGGAGCCGTCATTGCCCCGGCTTCGGCGCCGAGCTTGGCTGCCGCAGCCGGAGCAATGTTCACTGAAGACGTCAGCGGCGGCTCGGACGCGGCTGGAGGAAAGGGGGCCACAAGCCCCGACAATGGAAGGGACGGGTTCTTTTTGGATGATGCCATGGTTGATCTCCGGACTTTTTGAGTACCGGCCGGGAACTGCGCTGATGATGGCCGTCCTGCGCTGAGGAGCATGGACCGCCTACCCGGGCGATACGGGCGAATAGGGGTCAGCGATAAGAGCGGGCGCTCGGGGCCGGTAATCCGGCCCGGAAGGGCGCTACTCGTAAATCAGTTCCATGGGCATAAGTTAACAAGAAAAGACGGCACCGGGATAGACCCGGTGCCGTCTTTTTCGTTGCTGTTGGTTCGAACTAGATCAAGGCATCCGACAGGTGGTTCGGCGTTCCAAAGCGGTGCGCGGTGATGCTCACGGCCTGCTCATGCAGGAACGGCAGGAGTTCAACGCGTCCGGCCTCGGTTACCGGATTCGCGTAGACGGCCACATCCGGCCGGCCGCCCAGGGCGGTGGCCAGCGCCGAGGCGCCGGAACCGATCAACCGGATGCGGGTCCCGTGTGCTGCAGGGTCAAAGGCCGCAGCGGAAGCCAGCCATTCGGCGTCGTTCTCTTCCGCTACGGGGATTCCCTGTTCCGTCAGGACGGTCCGCAGCACCAGCGGCAGTTCGACGCCGGTGGAGACCCGAAGCGCAGATCCGGCCAGCAGACCGGCAGCGGCTACGCGCACCAAGGCGTCGAGGGGCTCGTTTTCGGACAGCCGAATGGTGACCGGCAGGGGCCGGTAGCGGAACACGTTGCGTTCCGCGCTCAGTGCTGACACGTCCTTGGCAGTGCCGAATTCCTCGGCCCACGCCGCGGCGTCGCTGCTCAGCGCACGCTGCAGGAAGTCGGTGTCAGCAGCGAAGCTGGAAGAAGAAGCCGCGGCCAGAAGCTTTGCGGCGCCCTGGTGCCGGACCGGGGCTCCGGTGCCGGAGGCCTGCGCGGGCTCCCACTGCCCCAGACCCATGAGGTAGTTGGGGCCGCCGGCCTTGGTTCCGGCGCCCACTGCGGACTTCTTCCAGCCGCCGAAGGGCTGGCGCTGGACGATGGCGCCGGTGATGCCGCGGTTGATGTAGAGGTTGCCCGCGGAGATGTTCTCCAGCCAGAGATCCATTTCCGCCGGATCCAGTGAATGCAGGCCGGAGGTCAGCCCGTAGTCGATCTGGTTCTGCAGGGCGATGGCCTCTTCGAGGGTGTCTGCGGTCATGACACCGAGGATGGGACCGAAGTACTCGGTGAGGTGGTATTCGGAACCGGGACGGACACCGGTGCGCACGCCGGGGCTCCAGAGCCGGCCTGAGTCATCGAGCTGCTTCGGTTCAATCAGCCAGGACTCGCCTTCGCCGAGCACGGTCAGTCCGCGCAGCAGCTTGCCTTCGGCAGGTTCAATAATCGGGCCCATCTGCGTCACGGCGTCCACGGGGTAGCCCACCTTGAGTGACTGGACGGCGTCCACCAATTGGTTGCGGAAGCGCGGGGACTTGGCCACCGAGCCCACCAGGATCACCAGGGAAGCCGCCGAGCACTTCTGACCGGCGTGGCCGAAGGCCGAGGAGACCACGTCGCGGGCGGCCAGGTCAAAGTCGGCGCTGGGCGTGACGATGATGGCGTTCTTGCCCGAGGTTTCCGCCAGCAGGGGCAGATCCTCGCGGAAGGAGCGGAACAGTTCGGCGGTTTCGTAGCCGCCGGTGAGGATAACCCGGTCAACGAACGGATCCGAGATGAGCTGGCGCCCGAGTTCACGCTCGCCCAGCTGCACCATCTGCAGGACGTCGCGGGGAACGCCGGCTTCCCAGAGCGCCTCCACCATGACGGCGCCGCTGCGCGCGGACTGGCGGGCGGGCTTGATGATCACGGAGGAACCGGCGGCCAGGGCAGCCAGGGTGGATCCGGCCGGAATGGCCACCGGGAAGTTCCACGGCGGGGTGACAACGGTGAGCCGCGCCGGGATGAAGCGGGCGCCGTCGACATTCTCCAGATCCTTGGCACGCTCGGCGTAGTAGTGCGCAAAGTCGATGGCTTCCGAAACTTCGGGATCCGACTGGTCCAGGGTCTTGCCGGTTTCACTGGCCATGACTTCCATCAGGTCCGCGCGGTGGTCCTCGAGGACGGCACCGGCGCGGTGCAGGATCTCGGCACGGTCGGCGCCGCTGAGGGCAGCCCAGCTTTCGCTGGCCGAGACCGCGGTTTCGATGACGGCGGAAAGCGCCTCTTCGTTGGCCACCTGTGCATCGGCCACGGCCGCCTTGCCGAGGGGGGAATCCTCGACGCGGGTCAGGATGGAGCGGCCCCAGGCCTGATTGGCGGGCAGCGACGGATCGGTGTCCGGGGTGTTGATGAAGTCCTGGTTCGCCGCATCTGCGCCGCCGGACACTGCCGGACGGGGCTTGCTGCGGTCCTGCGTGCGGTTCGGCACGGGAACCCGGTCATCCAAATCCGCCAGGGACGTCAGGAACCGCAGCTTTTCGCGTTCAAAGAGGGCCTCGTTCTCGCTGAGCTCGAAGACGGCCGACATGAAGTTCTCGGAGCTGGCGCCCTCTTCGAGACGGCGGATCAGGTAAGCGATGGCGACGTCGAACTCCGCCGGGTGCACCACCGGCGTGTACAAGAGAAGCGATCCGACGTCGCGCTTGACCACCTCGGCCTGGCCGGTGGCCATGCCCAGCAGCATCTCGAAGTCGATGCCTTCGGTCACGCCGCGCTGCTTGGCCAGCAGCCAGGCGAACGCGACGTCGAACAGGTTGTGGCCGGCAACGCCGATGCGCACGTTGGCGACGCGCTCGGGCTGCAGGGCGTAGTTGATGACGCGCTTGTAGTTGGTGTCCGTTTCCGCCTTGGTGCCGCAGGTGGCCAGCGGCCAGTCGTGGAGGGAGGATTCCACCTGTTCCATGGGCAGGTTGGCGCCCTTGACGACGCGGACCTTGATGGGAGCGCCGCCGTTGGCCCGGCGGGCTGCTGCGAACTCCTGCAGCCGCATCATGGCGGAGAGGGCGTCGGGGAGGTAGGCCTGCAGCACAATGCCGGCTTCCAGATCCAGGAACTCCGGCATGGACAGGAGCTTGGTGAAGACCGCCATGGTCATCTCCAGGTCCTTGTATTCCTCCATGTCCAGGTTGATGAACTTCTTCTGGGCTGAGGAAGCGGCCCGGCGGTAGAGCGGGGTGAGGCTTTCCACCACGTGGTCCACGGCCTCATCGAAGGCCCAGTGCGAGTGCGGGGAAACGGTGGAGGACACCTTGATGGAGACGTAGTCGACGTCGTCGCGCGACAGGAGCTCGTGGGTGCCTTCGAGGCGGCGGGCGGCTTCGCGTTCGCCGAGCACGGCTTCGCCCAGGAGGTTCATGTTGAGCCGGACGCTGTCCTTGCGGATGCCGGCAATCGCCTTGCCGAGGCGTGCGTCGGTGGCGTCCACGATCAGGTGGCCGACCATGCGGCGCAGCACCCTGCGGGCCACGGGGATGACAACCTGCGGCAGCACTGGCGCCATCACTCCGCCAAGGCGTACGGCTGAGCGCATGTACCAGGGCAGGAAGCCGGGCACCCCGGGGGCCAGGGCGGCAAGGTTGCGGCCGGCCACGCGCAGGTCTTCGGGACGGATGACACCGTCGACAAATCCCACGGTGAAGTCCAGTCCGGCCGGGTCCTTCAGCACACCGGCAAGCTGTGCGGCCGAGACGTCCACCGGGACGGTTGCAGCTTCGGCGAGCCAGCGGCGGACCAGGGCCACGGCTTCTTCCGCCAGGGCCTGGGGGGTGTCCGATCCCGCGGTGGTTTCGGTGACGGTGTTGCTCATGCGGGCAGCTCATTTCAACGTGCAACTGATAGGTATTCCTCTAAGTATCCGCACTATTTCCCGTTAGGCAAAGGTGGGTTTTCTTACCGATATAGGTTAGATTTACTAACGAATCCAGAAGGAGGAAGTCACCGTGCTCGACGTTCGCCGAATGATCCTTCTTCGGGAGGTGAAAGTCCGCGGAACCCTGGCCGCAGTGGCCGAAGCACTGGGCCTCAGCCCGTCCGCTGTGTCGCAGCAGCTGGGCCAGCTGGAGAAGTCCGTGGGGGTGGAACTGCTGCGGAAAACCGGGCGCGGCGTACAGCTGACCCCGCAGGCGGAGATCCTGGTGACGCACGCCTCCGACATCCTTGAGTCGCTGGAACGGGCCGAAGCGGACCTGGCTTCGTCGCTCACCTCAGTGACCGGGTCAATCCGGATAGCGGTGTTCCAATCGGCCGCCTTGGCGCTCCTGCCCGATGCCCTGCGCATCCTGCGCCGCGAGCACCCCGAACTGCGGGTGGAAATGGTCCAGCGGGAGCCCGAAACGGCCCTCTATGAAACGTGGGCACGGGACTTCGACCTGGTGATTGCCGAGCAGTATCCCGGCCATGCCGCCGTCCGGCATGCCGAACTGGACCGGGTGCACCTCACCTCCGATGCCATCCGCCTCGCCGTGCCGCACGAGGGCCTTCCTCCGGTTGCGTCGCTGGCGGACACCGCTGACCTGCCGTGGGTGATGGAGCCGCGGGGCGCCGCCTCCCGACACTGGGCGGAACAGATTTGCCGGCGTGCCGGATTCGAACCGGATGTCCGTTTTGAAACAGCTGATCTGCAGGCGCAAATCCGGCTGATCGCGTCCGGAAACGCCGTGGCCCTGATGCCCGATCTGGTGTGGACCGGCCGCGTTCCCAGCGTTCAGCTGCTGGAGCTGGAAGGCAAGCCTCGCCGAAGCATCTTCACGTCGGTGCGGCGTGCCGGTGCCAACCGGCCGGCTGTCCTGGCCTGCCGGGAGGTGCTTGAGCGGACCGCCATGCAGGTGGCGGCAGCCTAAGGGAGCCCTTCAACGCCGTGCGGGGTCCCGGCAACTGCCGGGACCCCGCCTTCAAACGCTTCGAGCTACCTTCCGCTGCCGCTTCCCGAGCTGCCGCTGGAGCCGCTGTCCCCCGACGTGCCGCCGGAGTGCCCGGAACCGCCGCGGGAATCCGTGCCGGAGCTTCGGCGAATACCGCCGTCCGTCTCAGTTTCGATCTGCTCCTTGCGGACTTCCTCCGACACACTTTCCGTGCCAGTGACGGTTTCCGTGTCCATCCGGACACGTTCCACCGGCACCGTCTTCTTGCTGACGACCGGTTCCTCGGCGTGGAGCGTCACTTCATGCTCTTCCTCGCTGAGGTCCGCTCCGGCCATGGCGGAGTCGGCGTTGGCATCCGTGATCGGCTCCGTCTCAATCCGGACCTCTTCATGGCTGACCGGAACCTCGGTGGTGACGGTCTCCGTGACGATGTACTTCCGCAGGCGCGCCTTGCCGGCCTCACGCGACCGGGTGCCCACGTCAAGCCGCTCTTCCGAGCGGGTCATGGCGTCATCAGTGGTGGGGCCAGAGGCATCGTGACCCACGGTCCCGCCCGAGGACCTGCCCGAGCGCGTGATGTCACTGTCATCGACAAGGCCCGACCTGTTCCCGGTCCCCGTGCCAACGCCGGAATCGGTCATGGTTCCCGAATCCATGGTGGTGACGTCGTCACCGCCGTCGTCGTCGTAGGTAAATCCGTAGTACCGATAGAGGGTCACCTCCTCTTCGGGGGTGATGGACCCGTCGGATTCGACCTGCGGGGAGTTCTTCACTTCATCCTTGGAGTACGGGACCATAACGTCCACGCCCTCCACCGTCGCTTCGCTCAGCGGAACAAAGGACTCGTTTGTTCCGAGGAGTCCCGTATTGACCGTGACCCACGCGGGTTCATTGGTCTGGTCATCCAAATAGAACGTTCCAACGGCACCGATTTTGTCCCCGTTGGGCCCCAAAACGTTGCCGGACCCTGCCATGAGACCTTCAACTTGCTGGTTGCTGATCATACTGTTCTCCTTCAGCTGTGAACCATGACCGTTGTACGGTCTGGTCCACGTTTGGCCGGAGCGTGCCAGCAAATCATCGAGAGGAACGACGGGAAACGACCAGACGCCGTTCGGCCTTCGACGGATACCGTGCCAAACTCCGGATGACCTTGTTAGGGCCCTGTTGGGCGGCTGCGATGCTAAGCCGGCCTGGAATCCCAAGCCTGCTTACCATTTCAACCCAACGGCATCGGAGCGTCAATAGGTAGTTCGGAAGGAAGCCTACTTCGAGTCCGTCAGCAGTTCGCGCACCTGGCGGCGCAGGACCTTGCCCAGCAGCGACTTGGGCAGCTCTTCAATCGCCACGATGCGGCGGGGAACCTTGTAGGGGGTGAGCCGCTCGCGGCACCAAGCCCGCAGGGCCGCTTCATCCAATTCCGCGCCCTCCGTCAGGACAACGGCCGCGACCACCTGCTCGCCGCCGTCGGGCCGGGGCAGGCCCACCACTGCGACGTCGGCGATGGCCTGGTTGCTGCGCAGTACTTCCTCCACCTCGGTGGGAGAAACGTTGAAGCCGCCGGTGATGATCAGTTCCTTGCGGCGGTCCACCACCTTCACAAAACCGTCGTCATCCACGGTGACAATGTCGCCGGTCCGCAGCCAGCCGCCGTCGAGCAGCACCTGTTCTGTGTCCTCGGTGTTGTTCCAGTAGCCCGCGAAGACCTGCGGGCCGCGGATCAGCAGTTCACCCGGCACGCCGTGCGGCACCTCGGAGGAGGGCTGTTCCGGATCGACAACGCGCATTTCCGTGCTGGGGAACGGAACACCGATGGTGCCGTTGCGGCGGGTTTCGGCGAACGGATTGCCCAGGGCCACCGGCGAAGATTCGGTGAGGCCGTAGCCCTCCACCAGCAGACCGCCGGAAACCTCTTCCCAGAGCTTCACGGTGGTGGCCGGCAGGGTCATTGCGCCGGAAATGGCGAAGCGGATGGTGGAGAGGTCAATGCCCCTCTTCTTGGATTCCAGCGCCGTCCTCTCATAGATCGGCGGGACGGCGCAGAAGACGGTGGGCTTGGATTTCTTGGCGGCGTCCAGCACCAGATCCACGTCAAACTTGGGGAAAAGCACCAGCCGTGACCCGGTCAGGACGGAGAAGGTCAGGTACAGGGTCAGGCCGAAGGCATGGAACATCGGCAGCACGCCGTAAATGACTTCCTTGCCCTCCTGCGCACCGTGCATCCAGGCCTGCCCCTGCAGCGCGTTGGAGCGCAGGTTGAAGTGGGTGAGCATGACGCCCTTGGGGATTCCCGTGGTGCCCGAGGTGTACTGCAGGGCGGCCAGGTCCCGCACCGACGGGCGGGGATGGGCACTGTCGATCGGAGCGGAGCTGAGCAGCTTTTCCCAGGACATGGTGTTCTCGGTCTTGGTTGTCAGGCCGGCCCTGGTGCGGCGGATCGAGGGCAGCGGCAACCGCAAGCCAATGCGCTTCAGCCGCGGCATCGCCTTGGTGATGTCCACGGCGATGACGGTTTTCACGGCGATGTCGTCGGGGAAGTCCTGGATTTTCTCCGCGGCCTTGTCCCAGATAATGGCCACCTGCGCGCCGTGGTTTTCGAACTGGTGGCGCAGCTCGCGCTCGGTGTACAGCGGGTTGTGCCCGACGACGACGGCGCCCAGGCGCAGCACGGCGTAGAACGCGATGAGGTACTGGGGGCAGTTCGGAAGCACAATTGCCACGCGGTGTCCGCGGCGCACGCCCAGCTTTCGGAGTCCTTCGGCCGCCCGGTTGATCTGGTCGCCCAACTCGGTGTAGGTGGTTTCGGCACCGAAGAATTCGAGCGCCACCTTCGGCCCGTAGCGGGCGACGGCGTCCTCCACCATGTCCGTCAGTGACTCGGTGGGCAGCTCAATAGTTGCCGGAACGCCGGGCTGATAGTTCTTGACCCACAGTGGTTCCTGGGCAGCGGTCATTCGAGGAGCTCCTTCGGTTTCGATAATTCTGACTATATCGACGGGCTGCTCCGGAGGATAAATTTCTTGTCGAAAGCCACTCGCCGGGAAGGAAGCTGCCGCTCCTCAGTCGCCAAGCCCCCTAAGATACCGAGCGAGCGCTTTGGGCGCCGAGCGCGGAGCGGCGGCTTCGACCACGGCGTTGTAGTTGGTGTTGGTGTTCACGTCGTAGGTGAGGATGCGGCCGTCTGCCGTTTCCATGAATTCGATTCCGCAGATCTCCAGGCCGTTGCGCTTCGCGAACTCAAGGTACTTGCCGATGATCGGATGGTCGAAATCCTCCAGCAGGCTGAAGAGCTGGGTGTCTTCATCCGGGGCGATGGTGGCGCCGGGCGGCATGATCGGCTTGCCGGTGGACGGGTCAATGGCGCAGGCGTCCGCGGGGCAGAGCTGGAATCCGCCGCGGGCGGTGTCTGCCCTGATGGCGTAGATGAACTCACCGCCGACAATCTCCACGCGGGTGATGAACGGCTCGGCTGCGGCAATGAATTCTTGGACGAGCGTGATTCCGTCAGCAGGCTCCTCGAAGTCGTTCCCCGCCACATAGTCGGCAAGCTCGCCGTGGGACTCGAATTTGCGGACCCCCAAACCCTTGCCGCCCTGGTTGTGCTTGATGATGAAGGGCGTCGGAAATTCCTTGGCAGCAGCCAAAATGGAGTTCCGGCCGACGGCGGCCACCGTGCGCGGCGTATCGATTCCGGCGGCGCGCAGGGCGGTGAGCTGGTCCACCTTGCTCATTTCCAGTTCCAGGATCCGGCGTCCGTTGACGGTCCGCCGGCCGTGGGCTTCCAGCCAGGACAACACCGCCCGGGCATAGTCCTTGGACAGCGCGTGGTCCCGGGTGTGGGATGAGGCGCTGATCCGGGACCAGAAGATTCCCTCCGGCGGCACCGAGTCCAAATCCAGGACGCCGTCGGTCAGCAGCCATTCCTCCACTTCCAGCCCTTCGGCTTCGAAAGCGCGGGCGAACGGCGGAAACCATTCGGGGTTCTCATGCAGGGCGTAGATCTTGGGGCCGGTCGAACTCATGCGCGTTGCCTTTCGATGTGGTTACTGGAATCCAGCGCTTAGCCGTCGATGTATATTCCATTGCCGGGGCCCATGGGCAGGCCGAAGACAAAGAACACGGTCAGCACACCCACCCAGGCGAGCCAGAAGAGCACGGTAAAGGGCAGCATCCGTGCAATTACCGTCCCCAGCCCGGCCTGCGGTTCATATTTGCGGAGCATGGTCAGCAGCACAATCATGTACGGGTTCAGCGGGGTCAGGATCTGCGTGGCCGAGTCCCCCACCCGGAAGGCGCCCTGGATGAAGGCCGGTTCGAAGCCGAGCAGGGCGAACATCGGCACGAACACCGACGCCATCAGGGTCCACATGGCCGAACCGGAAATGATGAACAGGTTCAGCAGTGACGCCAGGAGGATGAAGCCGATGATGGCCGGGTAGCCGGTCAGACCGATGGATTCCAGGCCCGAAGCTCCGGCGACGGCCAGCCAGTTGCCGATTCCCGACCAGTTGAACAGGGCAATGAACTGGCCCAGGATGAACGCCAGCACCAGGAAGCCGCTCATGTCCTTGATCGAGGCCCCCATGACCCGGGGAACATCCTTGCCGGAGGCGATGGTGCCGGTGATCTTTCCGTAGACCAGCCCGGGCACGGTGAACATGATGAAAACAATGAAGACGATGGAGCTCAGCAGCGGAGACTTGGGCAGGTAACCGCCGTCCTCGTTCCGCCACGGCGAATCCGGCAGCAAAGCTCCCGTGAGGATGACGGCGGCGACGACGGCGCCGGCCGCGGCTGCCCAAAGCACGCCCCGGCGTTCAACCGCGGTGAGGGTGGACGACATGGAGGGAGGCAGCGCACCGGAGGGCAGCGCACCCGGCACGGAATCGTCCTCGGAGGCAGTTTCCTCGGTGGGAACACCCTGCCGGCGCAGCCGGGGTTCCAGGATCTTGTCGATAATGAACCCGGCCAGCAGGATGAGCACGATCGAGGACGCAAAGTTGAAGAAGTAGTTCGACAGCGGGTTGACCGGCGAACCGGGATTCGGCAGTGTCTCGGTGACCGCCGTCGTAATTCCGGAGAACAGAGCGTCGAGGCTGGTCACCAGCATCGAGGTGGAATAACCGGCCCCGGCCGCAGCGAAACCGCCCAGCAGCCCGGCCACCGGATGACGCCCCGCCGCCTTGAAGACCAGCGCTGCCAGCGGGGGTATGACCACGAAGGCGGCATCGGACATGATCGACCCGAGGACCCCCACGAAGCCAACGGCGTATGGGAGCGCCCACCGGGGTGCGGAGCCGAAGGCCTTGCGGATCAGTGCCGAGAGCAGCCCGGACTTCTCGGCCACGCCCACGGCCAGCAGGATCGGCAGCACCGTCGCCAGCGGAGGAAAGCCCAGATAATTCGCGCCCAGGGTGGTGGTGAACCAGCTCAGTCCCTCCGCGGTGAAGAAGCCCTTGATGACCGTTGCCTCGGTTGCCCCGGGGACGGTCACCACTACGTTCGCCCAGGCCATGGCAGTGGAAGCCACAGCCACGATGAGGAAAAGGATCAAGAAGAGCATGAACGGATCCGGCAGTTTGTTGCCGACGCGTTCAATGCCGCCCAAAAGGCGGTCGGGAAGACTGCCGCGGGTTTTGACGGAGGCTGAGGGGGTGCTGGTCATGCCGGTCTCGTTTCTCGTCAGTCGAAGTAGCGGGCAACGTCAACGGGCCCGCCGGCGGCAGCGAACTCCCGGGCGGCGGCGGCGCGCAGTTCCGGGTCGCAGAGGTAGTCCAGGGCGGTCAGGGCCAGGCCCGCCGCGCCGTCGAGTGCCCCGGATTCGGCGGCGGGTGACGCTGCTGCATCGGCGAAAGCCCGGGTATGCAGGGCAACGTCCGCCGGCGCAATGCCAATCAGCGGATGGATGCCGGGGATCCGGTAGCTGACGTTGCCGAAGTCCGTGGAGGCGGCGATGGTTTCGGAAACTACGCCGGCGGGCAGGGGGCTGCGCCCGCGTCGCTGCTGTGCGTGAACCCACCGCCCGGTCAACGCGGAGTTCGTGCGGACGGGCAGCGACGGCGGGTGTTCATCCCAGTCGATGGTGACGCCGGTGCCGGTCATGAGGGCGGCGCCGCGGGCAACATCTTCCAGCCTGGCGCTGAGGTCCTTGAGCGTTTCCGGATACTTGGAACGCGCATAGAGTTTCATAACGGCCTTCTCAGGGATCACGCTCGGTCGCTGCCCGCCCTCGGTGATGATGGCGTGGACCCTGTCCACGGGCGGCAGCTGCTGTCGGAGCAGGCCAATGGCGCTGTAGGCCAGCGTCGCGGCGTCCAGGGCGTTGCGGCCCATGAACGGCTGGGCGGAGGCATGCGCGGCGACGCCGGAGAAGGTCACGGTCAGCAGCCGTCGGCCCAGCCAGACCTGCTCGGCCAGGTCCATGGCATAGGGGTGCACCATGATCGCTGCATCCACGTCATCGAAGGCGCCGTTGCGCGCCATGACTTCCTTGCCGGAATGTCCCTCTTCGGCCGGTGTGCCCAGAAAAACGACGCGGCCGGGGAAGGCGTCAGGGTTCTCCTCGAGCGTTTTCGCCAGCGCAATGAACGCTCCGGCTCCGGTGGCCGCGATGACGTTGTGCCCGCAGGCATGACCCACTTCGGGCAGGGCATCATATTCACTGAGGATGGCGATGGCGGGTTCGCGGTCCGCTCCTGCAACTTCGCCCGCGGCGGCTGCGCCGATTTCGGCCCGGATGGCGGTGGGCAGCCCGTGGGCACCAAGCTCCGCCTTGATGCCGTGGCGGCGCAGCAGGTCCACGAGGAACGCTGCGCTTCGGTGCTCCTCATAGGCCGTTTCCGGATCCCCGTGCAGCGTGTGGACAACGTCGTTGAGGTCCGCAGCCAGCGCATCCACCTGCGCTTCAACCGCCGCGGAAAGCTCGGCGGAAGCTCCGGCAAAAGGCGACACAGAAGCCTGCGCCGTTTCCATGCGGCGCCCGGTTTCGGCGTCGAGCTGGTTGAGGTAAGCGGGACTGGGGGTTGCGGCGCTCGTCATAGCCACCCACCGTAGAGGCGGGCCCCGGAAGGGGCCAAGTTGAATGACGCCGTGTTCCGCGGCGGAGGCCGGCTACCGGCCGCGGCCGGCGATTCGCGCTACAAGGGCCTGCGGACCGCGGGCGCCGAACCACGCCAGGACCTTGTACCGCTTGCTGGGAATGGAAATCCCCTTGCCGGCAAAGGCATCTGCAAGTCCTTCGCGGACCACGCGCTCGGCATCGAGCCACATCCAGCCCGGGTAGACGGTCTTGTCCATGTCCATGCGCTGGTGGAATTCCGTGTGCACAAACCCGGGACACAGTGCCGTGACGTGCACGCCGCGCCCGCCGTAGTTGATGTTCGCCCAGCGGCTGAAGGTGATGACCCAGGACTTGGCGGCACTGTAGGTGCCACGGGGAATGAACCCTGCCACCGAGGCAACGTTGATGATGTGTCCCCGCGGTTCTTCCATCTTCGAAAGCATTGTGTTCAGGGCGGTGTGGCTCAACTGCAGCGGCGCGGCCACCAGCACATTCAAATGGTCCATTTCGGCAGACAGCTCATTGCGTTCGAAGCTGTTCTTCAACCCGTAGCCCGCGTTGTTCACGAGCATGGCGATGTCCGGGTTCTCCAGCCGGCGGCTCACCAACTCGACGCCGTCGGGCTCGGACAGGTCCGCTGCAATGTATTCGGTCTGCACGGAGTATTCGCGGGCCAGGAGGGCCGCTGAGTCCTTCAACCGTTCCTCGTTCCGGGCGGTGAGGACCAGGTTGTAGCCGCGGTTCGCGAGCTGACGGGCAAATTCGGCACCAATGCCGGACGTGGCGCCGGTAATCAAAGCTGTGGGAGTCATGGGTCCACCTTTCCACGCCCACCCTGCTATGCCCGGCAACCTTTCGCAATCCGCCGCACGGGATCACTGCCGGTGCCTTGCCAGCCGTGCCGGCGGCACCCTACCGTGTCAAGAAACCGGCCCCTGCAAGGAGGAGCCATGGCACCATTTAGCCGATATCGGGACAGGCAGGACGCCGGAGTCCAGCTGGGCGTAGCGCTCGCTCCCTACCTCGGCGCGCCAAACCTGGTGGTGTTGGGACTGCCGCGCGGCGGCGTGCCCGTGGCTGCCGAAGTCGCCAAGCTGCTCCACGCGCCGCTGGATGTTGTCGCGGTGCAGAAAGTGGGTCTCCCCGGGCAGCCCGAGCTGGCCGCCGGAGCACTGGCATGGGTGGCCGGGACAGTCACCACCGTGCAAAACGAGGCCGTTCTTGCAGACTGGCAGAGCTCCCTGCATTCCGGCACCTCCTCCAGCGACGGTCCCGGCTCCGCGGAACAGGCCTTCGAAGCCGCCGCCGCCATCGCGCAGCTCGAGCTGATCCGCCGCGACAAGCTTTACCGCATGCGGCGGGACCCGTTGAATGTTTCCGGCCGCACCGTGGTGGTGGTGGACGATGGTCTGGCCACGGGCGCCACCATGCGTGCCGCGCTGCAGGGACTAGGCCGGCAGAACCCGGCCAGGCTCGTGGCGGCGGCTCCCGTGAGCTGCGGGCCGGGTGCGGAAACCGCGGTCGCGCTGGCGGACGACGTCGTCATCCCCTGGCAGGCCATTGGCCTGTCCTCCGTGGGACAGGCCTACGAGAACTTCGACGAGATTACCGACGCCGATGTCCAACGCCTCCTCAACATCCCGTAAAAACGTCCCGTGAAGGGGAACATTCCATGAATCCAGCATCCAGAGACTGGTCCGGGGCAAGCTACGTCGCCTTGGGCAGTTCCTTCGCATCAGCACCCGGGCTGGGCACCCCGGTACCCGGCAGCCCGCCGGAGGCTGGCCGCACCGACGTCAATTACCCTCACCTGCTGGCGCGCCAGCTGCAGCTTTCCCTCACTGATGCCACCAGCTCCGGAGCCACCACCGCGGACGTGCTGTGGCGCTCCCAGTACGGGCAGGCACCGCAGGCAGATGCCCTGGCGGCGGACACGGACCTGGTCACCGTCACCATCGGCGGCAATGACATTGGCTTCGCGGCGTCCCTGATGGCAGCAGGCCTGCCCCCGCTGGCCCGTCTCAAGCATCTGCCCTCACTCGAAATGCTCATGGCCCTTGCACCGGCTGTGCTCAACCGGCAGCTTGCACTGCTTCCTGCGGCCATGGCCTCCGTGGGTCAGCTGATCCGGCGGCGCTCCCCCAACGCCGTCGTCCTGTTCGTGGAATACCTGACCGTGCTGCCGGTGGACCCGCACATCCGGGTGGCCGGCATGAAACCGGCGCAGGCCGCCGCCTGCCGTGCGCTCGCCGTACATCTGGCGCTGGCCACGGAAGCCGGAGCCAACGCCACCGGATGTTCCGTGGTCCGGGTGGCCAAGGCAAGCGCGGACCACTACGCCGGTTCCGCCGACCCGTGGACGGTGGGCGCCTTCGTCCCCACCGACGGCGGGCCGCTGCCGTACCATCCGAACCAGGCCGGGCATGAAGCCGTTGCGAGAATCATCCAGGACCACCTCTACCGGCTCACCGGAACGGATTCCGGCCAGCCGGGATGAATGAATTAGATTGGGCGGATGACTGCACAGACACCACCGGATACCCGCACGGAACCGCCCGAAGCTGCCGGTGAACGGGAGACGCTGACCGGTTTTGTGGATTACTTCCGGGCCACCGTGGTGATGAAGGCTGCCGGACTCAGCGATGCCGACGGTGCCAAGCGGCTGCTGCCCTCCCTCACCACGGTGTCCGGGCTCATCAAACATCTGGCCGACGTCGAGCGTTACTGGTTCCGCACCCGGCTCGACGGGCAGACGGACGTGCCCACGAGGTGGTCCGCCGCTGACCCGGACGGGGAATTCAGGGTTCACGATGGTGACAGCCTGGCGGAGCTGATCGAGGACTACCAAGCCGCCTGCCGCGAATCCCGCGAGGTGCTGGAACGCTATGACCTGGAGGACCGCTGCCGCGGCAAAAGCGGCGACGGGGACGGGGACGCCGACGGGCAGAACGTGCGGTGGGTCCTGGTGCACATGATTGAGGAAACCGGCCGGCACTGCGGCCACTTGGACATCCTGCGCGAACTGCTGGACGGATCCACCGGAGACTGACCGGCGTGCTGTCTGGCCCTTCTGAGGGCTCTGCGGCAGGCCAACCCTAGAGATCAGGGCATTCCCGGAAGGATAATTTTCGGAACAGGGGCGCTGCCAGCCCGACTCTACGGGAGGTTCCACATGTCCATGTCAGGAAGTACTTTTGGGTTCGGTGGGTTGAGCCTGGAGGTCAGCGAGCTCACCCGCAAGGTGGTCCGGGGCATCCGCACGGGCATGGTCGTCACCGGGGTCCTCTCAGTGGTGCTGGGTGCGCTGGTTCTGTTCTGGCCCGGAGCCACCCTGGACGTGATTGCCGTCCTGTTTGGCCTGTATTTCGTCGTCGCCGGGGCGGTCCGGGTGGTCACCGGGCTGGTGACTCCGCTGCTCGGCGGACTGCGCGTCCTGAACATCCTCATCGGCCTTCTGCTCTTGATCGCCGGAGTGGCAGCGATCCGTAATCCGCTGGCCTCCCTGTCCGTCCTCGCCCTGTTCATTGGAATCGCCTGGATTGTGGAGGGCATCATGTCCCTGACCGAGGTGGAGAGCGGCGGATCACGGTGGTACGCCATCATCTACGGGATCGTCAGCATTATTGCCGGCGTGGTGGTCCTGTTCCTCCCGGTGAGCTCCCTTGCAGCACTGGTGATTTTCGGCGGCGTTGCCCTGGTGGTGCTGGGCATCGTGGAAGTGGTGCGTGCCTTTTCCTTCGGCCGCGGCATGCCGCTCAACTACTAGGAAACGTTCAGCGAGCATCCAGCAGCTGTTAACACAGGGATAACTTGCGCGGAAACGCGGTTGTAATACGGGGCGCCCACGCTGGGAAGAGCACGGTTTCCACCCGCCGCTCCGGCCCGCGCGGCCGGCCACCCCCGAATGGAGTATCTCCATGGACTCTGGAAACACCGCCTGGCTGCTCGCCAGCGCCGCCCTGGTTTGTCTAATGATCCCCGGCATCGCCTTCTTCTACGGAGGAATGGTGGGCTCACGCCGAATCCTGAACATGATGCTGATGTGCTTCGGCGGGGCCAGCCTTGTCGCAGTCCTCTGGGTGCTTTACGGCTATTCCGCAGCGTTCGGCAACTCCCTCACGGGAGCCGGCCTGCTCGGAAATCCGCTGGAATTCTTCGGTCTTTCCCAACTGCTGGTCGAGGATCCCGACTCTTCGATCCCCGTGGCATTGTTTGCCGCCTTCCAGCTGATGTTTGCCTGCGTGACCACCGCGCTGGTGGCAGGCGCCGCCGCCGGCCGGATGAAGTTCGGCGCGTGGATGCTGTTCGCAGGGCTCTGGGCCACCCTGGTCTATTTCCCCGTGGCGCACTGGGTGTTCGCCTTCAGCAGTGAGGACGGATCCGTAACCGGCGGCTGGATTGCTAACCAGCTCGGTGCCATCGACTTCGCCGGCGGCACCGCCGTCCACATGAACGCCGGCGTCGCAGCCCTGGCCCTGGCTCTGGTCCTGGGCCGGAGCAAGGGCTGGCCGCATGCCCACGGCAAACCGCACAGCCGACCCCTGGTGCTCCTCGGTGCCGGACTGCTGTGGGTGGGGTGGTACGGATTCAACGCCGGTTCGGCGCTGAGCGCCGGGCATTCCGCCGCCGTCGTCTTCCTGAACACCGCGGTGGCAGCCGCCGCCGGTCTGCTCGGTTGGATGCTGATGGACCGGCTGCGGCTGGGCACCTCGTCCTCCCTCGGTGCCGCCTCGGGTTTGATTTCCGCCTTGGTGGCCATCACCCCGGCATGCGGAGCCGTCAGCCCGCTGGGCGCCCTGGCCATCGGACTGATTGCCGGGCTCGTCTGCTCCCTGGCCATTGAATGGAAGTACCGGCTCGGCTATGACGACTCCCTCGACGTCGTCGGCGTCCATGCCGTGGGCGGCCTGCTCGGCACCCTGCTGATCGGCCTTTTCGCCACCGACGCAGCTCCCAACGGTGTCAGCGGCCTGTTCTACGGCGGCGGGCTCGAACTGCTGGGCATCCAGGCACTGGCCTCCGCTGCGGTGCTCGTCTACTCCTTCCTGGTCACCTGGGTCATCGCCAAGGTCCTGGCGATGACCATCGGCCTGCGCATTCCGGAGGAAAGCGAACTGCAGGGCATCGATATGGCAGCCCATGCCGAATCTGCGTACCTGAACGACGAGGAGCCCGTGGAGCTGGGCGCCCGGCCGTAGCTTTCCTCCTCCGCCGGGGATCAGCCCTCCAGGGCTTCCTCCTGGCGGAGGTAGACGGACAGGAGGTCCCGGGCGTGCTGCGTCTGGGGCCCTTCCTTTTCCATCGCTTCCATCATGGACGCTGCCTGTGCCTTGCCGCCGGGGAACGGGGGCAGGAGCGGAATGTCAGGATCCGAGACCACCTCGATGATGCACGGCCGGTCAGCTGCGAGCGCCCGGTCCCAGGCAGCACCGAGCTGCTCCGGATCGTCCACCCGGAGGCCCTCAAAGCCCAGCAGCTCCGCGTAGCCGGCATAGTTGAAGTCCGGAAGCGCCTGGCTGTCCGGGAAGCGCGGTTCGGTTTCCATCTCCCGCTGTTCCCACGTCACTTCCGCCAGTTCTCGGTTGTTCAGGACGCAGACAATGAAGCGCGGGTCCGCCCACTCCTTCCAGAGCCTGCTGACCGTAATCAGTTCGGTGATCCCCGCCATCTGCATGGCTCCGTCTCCGGACAGGGCAATAAGCGGCCGGTCCGGATGGGCAAGCTTCGCGGCCACGCCGTAGGGAACCGCACAGCCCATGCTTGCCAGCGTGCTGGACAGATGCGCCGGCACACCGGCCGGCAGCCGCAGCTGGCGGGCGTACCAGTAAACGCTGCTGCCCACGTCCACGGCCACCTGGGCGTCCGCCGGCATGCGGCTGCTCAGCTCGTAGACCGCGCGCTCGGGGTTCACCGGGTCGGCCGGGGTAAAGGCACGCTCGCGGGCAAGTGCGTGCCAGGAACGCACCGCCTGTTCGACGTCGTTCCGCCAGTCGGAAGGTCCGCGTTCCTTCAGCAGCGGCAACAGGGCATCCAGGCTCGCGGCAGCTTCACCGGGAAGCGCCACCTCCACCGGGTACCGGTTACCGATCGCCGCCGAATCAATGTCAATCTGCACGGCTCGAGCTGCTCCGGGCGGCGGATAGAACTCGGTCCACGGGTCATTGGAGCCGATAATCAGCAGCGTGTCGCAGTTGCCCAGCACGAAACCGCTGGCTGAGGACCCCAAATGGCCCATAACTCCGGCCGCCAGGGGAAGCGACTCGTCCACATACGGTTTGCCGAGCAGGCTGGTGGTGATGGCAGCACCCAGCTTCTCGGCCAGCGCCACCACCTGCTCCTGCGCTCCACGGGCTCCCTGCCCCACCAAGAGAGCTACCTTCTGTCCGCTGTTCAGCAGGTTGGCTGCGGCCTGCACGTCTTCGTCGCGCGGCAAGATCCGGGCCGGCCGCCACACCGGAGCGGTGGTGAGCACGCCGTGTTCCTGGTCCAGTTCCGGAGCCGGTGCCTGCTGAACGTCATGGGGCAGGATCACCACGGAGGGCGTGCGCGTGGCGAGGGCCTCCTTGAAGGCCCGGTCAATGACCAAGGGCGCCTGTTCCGGACTGGACACCTGCTGGCGGAATCCTGACGCAACATCACGGAACAGATGCATCAGATCCACTTCCTGCATGTAGCCGGACCCCAGCACGCTCAGGCTCTGCTGCCCAATAATGGCCACCACCGGCACCGAATCCATCCGGGCGTCATACAGGCCGTTGAGCAGGTGAATCGCGCCCGGCCCCTGAGTGGACGTCATCACCCCCACTTCCCCGGTGTACTTGGCATGGCCCACCGCCATGAAGGCCGCATTCTCCTCATGCCGTGCCTGGACAAACTCGGGTCCGCCGGCCCGCCGCAAGGCACCCATCAGCGGGTTGATGCCGTCTCCGCTGTACCCGAAGATCCGGCCCACTCCCCACGCCTGCAGCCGCCGGACCACCAGGTCCGCCACCAGTTCCGGTTCATCCTGTGGTCCTGTGCCGCCCATTGCATGCCTCCCGATAAAAGATCAGTGCGCTTGGTATCCCCCACTCTTCCATCCCGCGGGCAGAAAATGCACGTCTGGCGGCAGCCTCACCAGGTTCCGGCGGAACCGGTCAGATCAGGAACAGGCTCAGGACCCACACTGCAGCAAAGCCGGCACTACCCTGGACCGCTGTCGCCGGGGTGAGGGTCCGGTAGGCGGTGGCGGTGGGAATACGGCTGAACTGGGATACCACCCAGAAATAGGAATCATTGGCGTGGGACACCACCATGGCGCCGGCACCAATGGCGAGGACCGCCAGCACCGGACCGGCACCGGCCGCCAGGCCCAGAGGTTCCAGCAGCGGCAGCAGCATGGCTGATGTGGTCACCATGGCCACTGTGGAGGAACCCTGAGCCGTCTTCAGCGCTGCGGAGATCACGAACGGTACGGCAATGCCCAGCCCCAGAGTGGAGAGGTTGTCGGAGAGGAAGGTGGTGATGGCACTCTTCCCGAGGACGCCGCCAAAAGCAGCTCCGGCGCTGGTGATCAGCAGGATGGGGGCGGCCAGGACAATGGAGTCCGAAATCTGGGTGTTGAAGGAGGCGAGCTTGCCCTTGCCGTGCAGCAGGAACACTGCGGCCACCAGGCCAAGCGCGAGTGCAATGACAGGCGTGCCGAGGAACGTGACGGTCGAGGCCAGGTTCCCCTCACCCATCGGCTTGCCGGGCAGCGCGGCAACCGAGGAAAGGCAGATGAGCAGGATAGGCAGCAGGATGGGCAGGAAAGCCATGAACCCGCTGGGCAGTTTTCCGTACTGCGTCCGAAGATCTTCGTAGCTGACATCCGCCTCTTCGGCGGGAACCGGCAGCAGCTCGATGTCCTTTTTCAGGAACCGGTTGGCATACAGCAGTCCGGCACCGGCCGAAATTGCCGCCACCACGAGGCCCAGGCCGATCAACAGGCCCAGGCTGTCCACGACATTCAGGTTTGACGCCGCGGCCAGCGGGCCGGGAGTGGGCGGGACCATCGTGTGCGTGGCGTACAGCCCGGTCATCAGGGCAATGGACATGGCCACCAGGGAGACCTTGGCCCGTTCCGCCATGGCCTTCTTGAGCGAGTTGAGAATGATGAAGCCGGAATCGCAGAAAACCGGAATGGACACGATGTAGCCGATGATGCTCATGGTCAGGGTGGGGAAGCGCGTCCCCAGGACCTTGATCAGGGCGTCAGCCATGGCGATGGCACCGCCGGAACGCTCGAGGATGACGCCGATCATTGTGCCGAAAAGAATCACCAGGCCGATGTTGCCCATGGTGTTGCCGAACGCCGTCGTAATGGTGGGAATGATGTCCGCGACCGGAAGGCGGAACGCAAACGCTCCGACGAGGGCAGCCCCGAGCAGGGCCAGGAACGGCGAAACTTTAAGTTTTGCCGTAACGGCGACAATGCCGATCACCAGCGCCAGCAATATCAACAGATCAATCATGGAATTCCTTTAAAATGAAAAACTTCAATGTTTATCAACAGGGCAAACCATGGAAGCACGGTTTGAGTGTGATCCCCAACTCAGTGGGAGGCCGGACGGAAAATCAGCCCTTCCGGTACCGTTCGGCTGGTGGCACCTAAACGTCGCGGGCCCCCGCCGCTATGCTCAAAAGCATGGGCAAGGTCATCTATTACGTTGCATCGTCACTGGATGGCTACATAGCCACCGAAGACAACAAGCTCGACTGGCTGCTGGACTTCGGCTTCGCAGCTTTCCAAACCCACTACGATCAGTTCCTGGCCGGTGTCGGCGCGCTGGTGATGGGCTCGGTGACGTACGACTTCGTCCGTGCCCAGGATCCGGATTCCTGGGATTACGGCGCCCTGCCCGCCCAGGTGCTGACCAGCAGAAACCTGCAGCCACCGCTGAACAGCGGTGTGCGCTTCGCCGCCGGCGACATCCGGCGCATCTGTGCTGACGCGCTGGCCGACGCCGGCAACCGGAACGTCTGGGTGGTGGGCGGCGGTCACGTCGCAGCACAATTTGCCGACGCCGGGCTGTTGGACGAAGTGCGGGTCACCTACATGCCCGTGGCGCTCGGCAGCGGGCGGCCGCTGCTCCCCGTGGCAGCGCCCACCGGCCGCATGCGGTTGACGGGGACGACGTCGTTCAACGGCGGCGCTGCGGAACTCCGTTTTTCCGCGGAATAGGCATCAACCGGCTTCCCTGGGCGGTCATTGCCTTCAGCGACGCCACCGGCCGGATCTCCTCACGGCCGCCACGGGTCGAGGAGCACGGCGGCACCATCACCCTGCGCAGCGAAGCCGGCCGCGGAACTGTCTTCACCGTCACGCTGCCGCTAGCCCGTTCCGGTGCTGATTTTGTGCCCCGCGCAAGGCTGTGAAAATATCCAGATGGATCCGGCACCCTACCGGGCACATTCAGCAGGGGAATTTACTTGATGGCCAACCACGGCATTTCACCCGTCCGCAAGGTACTGCGGCGTCTGGGATCCTTCTCCCTCGTCGGCGCAGTGGCCTTCGTGGTGGATGTTTCCCTTTTCAACGTCCTGGCCTCGACGGTGCTCGATGACAGCCCCATAACCGCCAAGGTCATCTCCGTTGCCGCTGCCACGACCGTCTCCTGGGTCGGCAGCCGGTATCTGACGTTCCGCAGCACACGGGGGCGCAGCGTCCGCAGCGAAACGCTGCTCTTCGCCCTGACCAATGTGGTGGGCCTGCTCATTGCCACCGGATGCCTGTTCGTATCCCACTATCTGCTGGGTTTCACCAGCCAGTTCGCTGACAACATTTCCGGCAACGTGGTGGGCGTCCTGGCCGGCAACGTTTTCCGGTACTTCGCGTACCGCTACGTTGTGTTCACCACCGAAGAGGAACGGGCCGCCCGGAGCGCGCTCAAGGAAAACGTTTAGGGGCCGCCCGTTCCTCCGGCAACGCTACTTTCGGGACCGCGGCGTGCGGATCAGCTTCTTGTTGACGAACTCATCCATGCCGTAGCGTCCCAATTCCCGGCCCACACCGGAGCGCTTGACGCCGCCGAAGGGCAGGTCCTCCTGGGTGCCGGACACGCCGTTGATCCAGACCATTCCCGATTCCAGCCGGTCAGCAATCTCAAGTGCCTTGTCCTCGTCGGCACTGAAGACGGCGCCACCCAAGCCGTACGGCGAGCTGTTGGCAAGCTCCACCGCTTCATCGGCACTGGACACCTTGTAGATGACCGCGGCCGGACCGAAGAGCTCCTCCGAGAAGGCACGCATGTCCTCTGTGACGCCCGTCAGCACGGTCGGCTGGACGTAGGCGCCTGGCCCGTCCACCAATGCACCGCCGGTATGGAGCGTGGCGCCTTTGTCCACGGCATCCCGGATCTGCTCCACCAGGCCGTCTGCGGCAGCCTGCGAGGACAGCGGCCCAAAGCGGGTGGCCTCGTCCATCGGGTCGCCGGGCTGGATCTTCTGCATTTTTGCGGTGAACTTCTCCACGAAGTCATCGTAGAGATCCGCCATGACAATGAAGCGCTTGGCGGCGTTGCAGGCCTGTCCGCCGTTGCCCATGCGTCCGGCCACGGCGGACTTGACTGTGGCGTCCAGGTCCTCGGAGTCCAGGACGATGAACGGATCACTGCCGCCCAGTTCCAGCACGTACTTCTTCAGGTTCCGGCCGGCCACCTCGGCGACGGCGGAGCCGGCCCGCTCGGAGCCGGTCAGGGACACGCCCTGGATCCGGGAGTCGGCGATGATGTCCGCGGCCTGGTCGTTGGTGGCGAACAGGTTGATGTAGGCGTCCCGGGGCAGTCCGGCGTCGCGGAAGATCTGTTCCATGGCCAGGGCCGACTGTGGGCAGTTGTTGGCGTGCTTGAGCAGCACGGTATTGCCCAGCATCAGGTTGGGTCCGGCGAAACGTGCCACCTGGTAGTACGGGTAGTTCCACGGCATGATGCCCAGGATGGCGCCGATCGGTTCGGTGCGCACGGTGGCTCCGCCGCCGCCCTTTACGCTCAGTTCCTCATCGGCCATGAAGCCGGGGCCCTCGGTGGCGTAGTAATCGTAGATGTTTGCGGAGAGGGCAACTTCGCCCTTCGCCTCACGCAGGGGCTTGCCCATTTCGGTGGCGATCAGGGCTGCCAGCTCGTTGCTGCGTTCGCGGTACAGCTCGGCCACCCGGGCGATGATCTTGCTCCGGGCCTCAACCGGCTGGCTGCGCCAGGAGGCAAAGGCTCCGTGGGCGGCGCTGATTGCTTCGTTGATTTCGGCGTCGGTAGCTTCGGCGAATTCCTTCAGTGTTTCCCCGGTTGCGGGGTTCACGGTTTTGTAAGCAGTCATGGGCCTCACGTTACCGGCGGCCGTGGCAGGGGCCACAGCGGTTCGCTCTTGGCTCAACCTCAGTCCCGGCCATGCCCCGGCGCGGCTAACTGCCCACGGGGGCGGAGTCGTCGTCGGGCTCCGGCGGATTTCGGCGGCCGGGGCGAAGCCGGGGAATTCGGTTGAACCGGGGCCGCGGCCAGCCCGGTTCCTTCTTGCGGGCGCTGGTCCCGGTTTCCCCGGAGCCCGTGGGTTTGCTGCGCTGCCGGCGCGGAAGCCGAACACTCAACTCCCCCGGGCCGGGCAGGCGCCAGCCGCGGCGGCGGGCGACCGTGCAGATGACGGCGGCGGAGACGATGGCCACGGCCATGCCCACATTGCGCAGCCCCAGATGGTAGAGGACCGCCATTTCGATGGCGGCAATCAAGGCGCCGGTGGCATAGAGGGTATTGCCGCCAAAAATGGCGGGCACCCGTCCCACGGCGATGTCGCGGATCATGCCGCCGCCCACAGCCGTGGCCACGCCGATCAAAATGGCAGGCAGCCATTCCAGGCCAAAGCCCAGCGCCTTGGACGTCCCGGTGGCAGCCCAGCAGCCCAGCGCAAAGGAATCAATGACAATAAGGAACCGGTTGGCCCATTTGCCCTTGAGCTCGATCAGGTAGGCGACGAACGCGCCGGCGATGGCCGCCAGCAGGTAGGCGGGATCGGTCAGGGCCACCGGTGTCCCCGCCTGCAGGAGGGTATCTCGCAGGACACCGCCGCCGAGGGCTGACATGAGCGCCAGGACCACAAAACCCACCGGGTCCATTCGCAGCTGCCGGGCCACCGCTCCGCCGAGCACTCCGTTTGCCAGCACTCCGGCCAGGTCCACGACCCTGAACACGGCCTCCGGATCCAATATCTCCACGCCGCTCCCGCTGTTGATTGGTGCCGTGTTTTCCGGCGTCCAGTCTAGCGCGGCAGGCTCCGGTGTCCGGCAGCGTCACCCCATAACGGTCAGGGAGCCTTAAAGTAATTCGCCAGCTTCTCCAGTGTTTGTTCCAGATTTGCCGGATGCCGGCGGGTCACGCCCATGATCCGGTACATGACACGGTGGCGGACGCCCCTGGCGTCCCACTGCTCGGTCACGAGGGTGCCTCCGTCTGCAGGCTCCAGCAGGTAGCGCCAGACGTGACCGCCCATATGCCGCCAGGCGATCCTGTGCCCCTCGTCGAACTCCGTGACGGTGTTGCGGATCTTGTAGGGAACACCCATCTTCATGTCCATCCCGAAGGTGGCCCCGGGTCCCAGGCGATCGGGACCGTTGGGCTGCGCTTCGCGGACGGTTCCGGACCCGTCAATCACACTGTGCATGGCCGGGCGGGCCAACAGGTCGAACACGGATTCCGGCGAGGCGGGAACAAAGCGCTCGCGGCTGATCAAATAGGGGCTGTTCATCGGGTCAGTCTAACCGCCGGAGTTTTCCGCATTGCTTGGGATTCCGGCTACGGGGTCCGCTCGTAGGACCAGTTGTTTCCGTCCATGATCAGCCGGTGCCGCTTCTCCGGTTCCCCGGGCTTCTCCGGTTCTTCCCCGGGGTCACCCGGATATCCGGGGTCGCCCTGCCAGACCATCGCCGGAGGTACATGTCCGGGCAGCCGGCGGGTGGCATAGGTCTGGGGCACGGCCTGCGCGGCGGCGGTCAGCGCGGCGGCAACTGTTTCCGAGCCCAGCAGTCCGTGCAGCGTCACCCAGGTGGGCGGGAAAAGCTCCAGGGTCCCCGCCCGCTGCCGGCGGAAGGCTTCGGCGGGTGTCAGCCAAACAGCATCCACGTGTTCATCGGGGCTGAGCAGGACCTCTCCCTCCGGTGCTTCGGCCAGGAAAAACCATGTCTTGTATCGGCGCGGCGTTTCGGGCGGCGGCACCCAGCAGGACAGCCCCACCAGGTCCGGCTCCTGCAGGTGCAGCCCGGTTTCCTCGGCGGTTTCGCGCACCGCAGCCCGCCGTGCGGCGGCGAGTTCACCGTCGTCGCTGTCGTCCTCTTCCCCGGGCAGCGCATAGTCCTCGGGATCCACCCGCCCTCCGGGGAACACCCAGGCGCCGGCAAAGGATCCCCGGTGCCGGGGACGCTCCAGCATCAGCACCTGCAGTCCGTCGGGGTGGTCGCGCATCAGCACCACTGTGGCAGCCGTGCCGTGAAGCATGGTGGAATCCGTTCGTGAGGTTCGGGACGTGCGGGACCGGTTGGGTTCCCCTGAAGGATGCTAGCGGTTATCCGCGTGCAGTAGCCGCGGGCGCGCGACCCGCCCTATCCTGAAAACCCCTCGGAAGGGCGCGCCTGCCATGGAAAAACCGGGAACGAAAAAGTTCGACTTCAAGAAGAGCTACCCCGAGCTCTACGCCCCGAAATCCGGGGACTTTGCGCTGGTTGACGTTCCTGCGCTGCAGTACCTTGCCTATGACGGCCACGGGGATCCCAACACGTCACAGGAGTATCAGCGGGCCCTTGAATGCCTTTACCCCACGGCCTATGCGGTGAAGTTTGCGTCTAAAAAAGACCTCGGACGTGATTTCACCGTCGGTCCGCTCGAAGGACAGTGGCGCGCCGCTGACATGGACGCTTTCAGCCGGGGCGACAAGGACTCCTGGGACTGGACCATGCTGGTCGCCCAGCCGCCGTGGATCACGCCGGACCTGGTTTCGGACGCCATCGCCGCAGTTTCCAGGAAGAAGGACCCGCCGGGGCTGGACCGGGTGCGCCTGGTCCAGCTCGAGGAAGGCACCTCGGCGCAGATCCTGTACATCGGAGCCTACGACGCCGAGGGCCCGGTCCTTGAGCGTCTGCACCACCAGTGGATGCCGGCACACGCGCTCACCTTCAACGGCGACCACCATGAGATCTACCTCAGCGATCCCCGGCGGACGGCCGCGCACAAACTCCGGACGGTGCTGCGGCAGCCGGTCCGGCCGCTGGGCCTTTCGAGCCAGCCCGGCCCTTCCAGCCAGCCGGGCCCTTCGAGCTAGCTGGGCTCGCCGGCCGGCGAACCCAGCATCCCTTCCAGCTGGTCATCACTCACCCGTGTCAGGGCGGTGAGCAGGTTCATGATGCGGGCGCGCTCCGGGGAGTCAAAGCGGGTGGCATCAAGAATGTCACTGACCCACAGTCCGTCCATGGCCAGACGGACAATGACGCCGATGATTCCGGTGGGCTGCCCGGGGTCCAAATTGTCCCGGTCCAGCCTGCGGTTCAGGTAGATCAGGGACTCAGCCAGGTTTGGACGCCCGACGGCGGTGGCCAGCAGCGCCCCCTGGTCAGTGTCGCTGTTGGACTCGGCATCCGAGAACGCCTTGATGTAGGCGCGGTCCGAGGCTCCCACCCGTTCCGGATCCGAGTCGGCGAGACGGCCCAGCTTGTGGACCAGCTCAATAATCATTGCTTCAACGTCCTGCTCGATTTCCTCGACAGGTGCGCCTAGCCTGAACATTTTTCCTCCAGCTCAACGGTCAACCGCCGTTCGGTTGACCGACCAGCCTAGCCCGGTTTCGTTTTATTCTCAGCTCCTGAGTGCTGACCGCCGCCTCACCGGGCGCCGGTTTGAATAAGGGCAGACAACCGGCTTGTCTTAGTCCATGACTTGGATCACCGTGCGCCGTGCCGTCCAGCTGCTGGTCGGGCTGTTTTGCTATGGCTTTGCGATCGGCATGATGATCCAGGCTCATCTGGGGGTCTCTCCGTGGGATGTGCTGGGACAGGGCGCAGCCCGTTTTTCGGGCATCCCGTTCGGCGTGATGACCGTCCTGATCGGTGCATTGGTGCTGTTGCTGTGGATCCCGCTGAGGCAGAAACCCGGGATTGGCACCGTACTGAATGTGCTGCTGATTGGCCCCAGCGCCGAAGTTTGCCTGGCCCTGGTGGCCGCACCGGAGCAGCTGTGGGCGAAGGTTCTGCTGTTCACCGGCGGCCTTGTGCTGCTGGCTGCCGCCACCGGCGTGTACCTTGGGGCGCGGTTGGGGCCGGGGCCGCGGGACGGGCTGATGACCGGGATGCACCACCGCTTCGGATGGCCGGTCTGGGCAGCGCGCACCGGCATAGAGGTGACGGTGCTGAGTGCCGGCTGGGCATTGGGCGGCACCGTGGGGCTGGGGACTGTGGCTTTTGCCCTGCTGGTGGGGCCGCTGGTCAGCCGTACGATGCCGTTCTTTGATATCCGTGCACTCGGTCCGCTTCCGGAAGCGTCACGTCCGCGGCCCGTAGGTCAGGATGGCATTGCCTGATGCGGTGATCCGGGAGTCCAGCAGCTTTAGCCGGGTGAGCGGATCTCCGGGCTGAAACAACCGCTGCCCCGAGCCGGCCACCACCGGATGCACCATGAGCGTCAGGGAATCCAGCAACCCGGCGAAGAGCAGTTGGCGGACCAGGGAAATGCTCCCGTTCACGGCGATGTCTCCGCCGTCGCGCTCCTTGAGCCGCCGGACGAAAGCCTCCAGCTCATCGTCCATTAAGTGGGAGTTGTTCCAGCTCAGGTCCTTATCACCGAGCGTCCGGGAGGCAACGAACTTTTCGACCGGGTTGATGAAGCTCCCGAAGCCGTCTTCGGTGTTTCCCGGCCAGTAGTCCGCCCACTGCTGATAGGTCACCCGGCCCAGCAGCACCGTGTCCTGGCCTGCCAGCACCGATTCCATCAAGGGCCCCATATCCTCGTCAAAGTGGTCAAACTGCCACTCCCCCGGGGTTCTCGACCACGCCGTCGACTGAGCTGAACAGTGCCGCTGTGACCTTACGCATCGTGATTCTCCCCGCTGCTGATCTCCCGTGCGTGCCCACCGGATCGGGCCTTCTCCGTGAAGGTACCCCAAGACCCTTCCGGGCGGGAAGCAGCGGACTTACGATAGCCGTGCCGCTTCACCCTTCCGCAGGAGGACAACCCATGGCTGACGGCTCATCTTCACCATCGGGAACGCAGGGAACGCCTGCCAATTACGGCAACGTGCCGGTGATCTTTTCGGCCGTGCTGGCCGCCGTGGCCGGTGTGGCCGTGGCCGTGTTTTCCACCGGCGGAACGGAACGCCAATTCCGCTGGGAACTGGGTGTTGCGGCGGCCTGCGCCACCTTCATCGTGTCGCTGCTGATTTTCCTGCTGCTGATCGTCACGGCCCGGCCCAACCCGGAGGAGCTGGGCCAGGGCACCGGCATCAAGAAGAGCTTCGGCTCCCTTCCTGAAGCGCCCGACGGCGATGAGGGATTCCGCGCGGACGGCACCGACCGGCGTTAGCTCCTGAAGATCCGGTCCAGGAGCACCCCGGCACGTTCCATGGTGCCGGTGTCCGGCCAGACGTCGTCGTGCTCTGCGCGATTTTGCTGCAGCACCACCCGGACCACCCCCAGCGCCAGCCCCACCACCATGCGGGCCTCCGCGGCAAGGTCCGCTTCGGGTTCCGGCCCCTCAGAACCGGCGTACCGCTCCAGGACGAGGTCCGTCAGGTGGTTCTCGTGATCCGCCATCCATTCGTTTTGTTTGGCAAACAGGTCCGGCGAGGCCATGATCGCCTTCATCCTGCGGCCGGCCAAATCCGGGTCGGGCTGGCCTGCCACCAGAGCCGAAACCACTGCCGCAGCGAGGCTCTGGACAACCGGGGTGCCGTGGTCGGCCAGGAACTCCCGGGCAACGGCTGCCCGCATTTCAGCGGGCGGCGGGCCGAGAAAGACGCCTTCCTTCGACCCGAAATAGTTGAAGAACGTCCGTTGGGACACCATGCACGCCGTGCAGATCATGTCCACAGTGACGTTGTCGTAGCCCCGTTCCAGGACCATCGCCACAGCCGTTCTTTCGATCTCGGACCGGGCGGCCGCGCGCTTGCGGGCCCGCAGCCCGCCGGATGGTTCAACACCGTGTTCCATCGCTGTGCCTTCCTCCGCTGTCCGGATTTCCTGTTTCCGCTGTTATTCGTACCGCAGCGCATCAATCGGGTTCTGCCGGGCTGCCCGCCGGGCCGGCAGCGTGCCGGCGAGGAAGGCGATCAGCATGACAACGCCAATGATGGTGGCCACGGAGGCCGGCGTAAACAGCATGATGTTCAACCCGGGAAGGGCAGACAGCACCGTGTTGGACAGCACGGAGCTGATGGCCGTGCCGAGGCCGATGGCAACGCCTGCTCCCAGCGCGGAGCCGAGGAAGCCAATGAAGATCGCTTCGAAGCTGAACAGGGCGAAGATCTTGCCGCCGCCCATGCCCATGGCCTTCATGAGGCCAATCTCGCGGGTGCGTTCCTGCACGCTCATCAACAGGGTGTTGACGATGCCGAAGCCGGCAGCGATCAGGGCGATGACTGCGAAGGCATTCAGCACGCCAATGATGCCGTTGATGACGGTCTGGATGGCACCGATCTGGTCCGCGACGGTCAGGCCGGTGAAGCCCTGCGCTTCAAGGTCGGCCTTGACGGCCGCGATCTGCTCTTCGTCCGCGCCGGCGTCCAGGAAGGCAATGGAGGTGATGTACCCGGTGGAGACACCCTCCGGGATGCCGGTGCGCTGCAGAGCGTCCAGTTCGGCGCGCAGGTCGGAGTTGAAGCCGGCACCGTCGCCGAACAGCGAGTCGTTCTGCACGCCGGCTATGACGGCCTCAACGGTGTGCTGGGTGCCGGCGTAGTCGGTGACCGCGATGGACACGGTCTGGTCCAGGGCGGCGTCGGCGTCGGCAAAGCCCAGCGGTTCCACGTAGCTGGACGGGATCAGCATTTCCGCTCCGGTGCCTTCGCCCAGCTGGCGTCCGGCGGCGAGGTCGGCATCGGCCAGCCCCACCATCGGGTTGGTGGTCAGCTCGAACTTGGCTCCGCCGTCGTACTGGATGTAGTCCGGCGCCAGCATCGCGGCGGGCTCGACCTTTTCGATGCCCTCGGTGGTGCGGATGGTCTCGATGTCCGCGTCGGAGAGCAGGGTGAAGTTGCCCTGGGTGGCGGCGCCGTCGGGGTTGTATTCCTTGGGCCCGTCATCTTCGGCTGCGGCCTCGGTGGTGGGTGAGACGGTCATCAGGTTGTCGCCGCCGATGGCGCCCACCTGCTTGTCGATGTAGTCCGAGACGCCGGCGCCGATCGCGCTGGTCAGGGTCAGGGTGAAGGCACCGATGAAGATTGCGACGACTGTCAGCGCCGTGCGGACCTTGCTGCGGAAGGTGTTGGATACTGCTGAGCGGAGAATGTCGCCGGCGGTCATGCGGAGGCCCCTGTGGTGATGGTGGTTGAAGTGAGTTCAGCGGCGGACACTTCGCGTCCGTCCTTGATGTAGAACTGGCGGCTGCAGCGGGCCGCAAGATCGGTGTCGTGCGTGACGGCAATCAAGGTGATGCCCTGTTCCTTGTTCAGCGAGAAGAGGATGTCCTCCACGACGGCGCCGGTGGCGGTGTCCAGGTTGCCGGTGGGCTCGTCGGCGAAAATCACCGACGGGTTGTTGACCAGGGCGCGGGCGATCACCACGCGCTGCTTCTGCCCGCCGGAGAGGTCGGTGGCCTTGTTTCGAGCCTTGTCCGCCATTTCCAGGCGCTCCAGGGCTTCCATGCCGCGGCGCTTGCGTTCAGCGGGCTTCACTCCGGCAATCATCAGCGGCAGCACCACGTTGTCCAGCACGGAGGAGTTGGGGGTGAGGAAGAACTGCTGGAACACGAAGCCGAAGTCCCGGTTGCGCAACTCATTCAGCTCGTTCTTTCCCAGCGAGCGGGCATCCTGGCCCTTGACGGAAATGATCCCCTCGTCGGGGCTGTCCAGCAGGGCGAGCAGGTGCATGAGGGTGGACTTCCCCGAACCGCTCTTGCCGACGATCGCCAGGGATTCGCCGCTTTCCACGGTTAGACTGACGCCCTTGAGGGCATCAAACCGGTTCTCCCCCTGCCCGTACGATTTCGTCAGGTTCTGCGCGCTGAGTACGTGTGGTGTCATCTTTCCGACGTTACATGCAGTTCCTGCAAGTTTGCCGAGACTGCAAGTTTGTCGCCGTCGTTTACACCGCACGGATGCGGCGGTTAACTCGGACGGAAGGAAAGGGAACCGGGATGTCTGCACTCACATTGGCTTCGACGCTGATCCTGCTGGTTGCCGGTGCTTTCATTCCGGGCTGCCGTCCCGTTCGTCCCACCCGCGGCGGAACACAGGCAGCGCGCCTGTCTGCCCGCCCGGATGCATCCGTCAGCGCGATATCGGTTCATGCAGCAGCATCCGTGCAGCCGGCGCTGCGCACAGTGGGAGACGGGGACGCCCTGCTCCGTCTCCCGGCGCTTCCTCCCGGTTTTCCCGATACTCCGGAGAAGTCCCTGCCGCTGCTGCTGGTCCTGCACGGTGCCGGCTCAGGCGCCGCCGAAGGAATATCGGAGCTGGCGGGGCTGGCGGATGAATTCGGCATTGCACTGCTGGCGCCGTCTTCCCGCTCGGGCACATGGGATGCCATCCGCGGAAACTATGACGCAGACGTGCGCCGGATCAACAGTGCGCTTGAGGACACCTTTGCCGCGGTGCGCATTGATCCCCACCGGATTGGTGTTGCCGGTTTTTCCGACGGGGCGTCTTATGCCCTGGGGCTGGGGCTGGCCAACGGAGATTTGTTCTCCCGGGCCATCGCGTTCTCACCGGGTTTCATCCCCGGCGGCCCGCGCCGGGGGATCCCTCCATTCTTCGTGTCCCATGGCGCCGGTGACGACGTCCTGCCCATCCACGTGACCGCCCGCAAGATCGTGCCGGCACTCGAACGTGACGGGTACCAGGTCAC
This sequence comes from Arthrobacter gengyunqii, assembly GCF_023022985.1. Taxonomy (NCBI): domain Bacteria; kingdom Bacillati; phylum Actinomycetota; class Actinomycetes; order Micrococcales; family Micrococcaceae; genus Arthrobacter; species Arthrobacter gengyunqii. The sequence continues at coordinate 3,438,615 of NZ_CP095461.1, forward strand.
CTATCGGGAGTTCGACGGCGGCCACACCGTTCCGCCGCGGATCGCCCGGGACGCTCTGGCCTGGCTGTGCTGGTAGTACTCAGATCTCGGGAATCCAGGCGGGATCGCGCCCGGTCAGTCCCACCAGCCGGTCCAGCGGCGAAGCAGAGTCATCAACCGGAACCACCGGGCCGAAGAGGTCCGGATTACGGGGCTGTTCGCCGAGGAACTCCGCACAGGCCTGTACGGCACGCAGATCCGGGTTGTATCTCTGTCCGGTGGAGCGCGCCAGATCCCAGCCGTGCACAATGATCTCGTCCAGAGCAAACATGCCGGCATCCACAGCATCGAGCGGAACCCGGCCCGCCACCGTCTCCCCGTCCCACGCCGCCGGATCCGCCCAGGCGCCGGCCAGGGCAGTGAGCTGGTTGGGAATGCGCTCACGCCAGCCTTCGGCCAGGTTCCTGCCGTCCGCTTCAGGAACCTCCCCGGCTCCCGGCGGCAGGGCAGTCTTGTGCGCGGAGAGCTGGAATTCCAGCGACAGTCCGTCGATGTGCTCCAGAAGGTCGCCCACCGTGTAGTCGGGCGACGGTGTGGGCCAGCTGAGCTGGTCATCCTGGATTCGGGCGATCACGGCGCCGGTGTCACGGGCTGCATGGCGGAAATCGACTGGAGCACGCATGGTTCCTCCTCGAGGAAAACGCATCGGTGTCTTTTCTAAAACCTGACTCTCTCTGACCCTGCCGCTATCAAAAACGGTAGCAACGCGGAGTTCCGTCCGTAAGGGGATCCGGACCCGGCGGTTTCCCCAGTATCCGGTTACCCATTGCAATGTTGTGTGAGACACACCATAGTGTGAGTCATGGAAGAAGATCTGCTCGGTGGACATCTTCAGGAACTGCGCCGGGGAACCGTGGTGCTGGCCTGCCTCTCCATCCTGAAACAGCCCGGCTACGGCTACGGCCTGCTCGAAGAACTGGAACGAGCAGGATTCGGCGTCGAGGCCAACACCCTTTACCCATTGCTGCGCCGCTTGGAAAAACAGGGGCTGCTCACCAGCTCCTGGGACACCGAAGAGGCCCGTCCGCGGAAGTTCTACACCACCAGCGAGAAGGGCACCGAGTTACTGGACGCCCTGCTGAAGGATTGGGAAAAACTGCATGCCTCCATTCGCCAACTCAACGAAGGAAACCAATCATGAGCACCCTCACTGACCGGTACGTCTTCGCTGCCCTTGCCGCCATTCCCGAGGCCCAGCGGTCCGACATCGAGCGGGAACTCCGCACGTCCATTGCAGACGCCGTCGAAGCCCGGACCGACGCGGGCCAGTCACCGGCTGAAGCCGAACGCCTTGTCCTCACCGAGTTCGGAGATCCCGTGCGGTTGGCCGCCAGCTACACGGACCGCCCCCTCTACCTGATTGGACCGGACCTTTTCCTGGACTGGTGGCGGCTGCTGAAACGGGTGCTGGCGATCGTGGTGCCTCTCGCCTTCGTGGCCACGGTGGTGTTCCGGATGACAACTGATCCCGAAGATCCGACCCAGGCCTTTGGTGCGGCTCTCAGCAACTCCCTCGGAGCGGTGGTGCAGGTCGGCTTCTGGCTCACCTTGGTTTTTGCGGTCATCCAGTACAACGGAACGCGCCGGAAGGATCTGGGGCTGGCCCCGTGGTCCCCGGCTGCGCTCCCCTCCCTGCCGCGGCAGGCCTCGGTTTCCCTGGGTGACACGATCGCCACGGTGGTGCTTCTCGCGTTCTTCATCGGACTGCTGCTGTGGCAAAAAGTGGGATCGCTGCTGTTCCTTGACGGTGAACCCGTAGTGGTCCTGCAGGACAGCCTCTGGAGTTTTTGGCTCCCGTCCCTGATCGCCCTGCTGGCAGCCAAGGCGGTGTTCGCCGTCGTCCTCTATGTTTCCGGACGATGGACCTATCTCTTCGCCGCCGTGAACACCGCCCTGGCACTGCTGTTTACGGTTCCGGTGCTCTGGCTGCTGGCCACGGACAGGGTCTTTGACTTGACCATCCTCAGCGCCGACGGCAGGGGACAAGAGGCCTCGTCGTGGACCGTCGGGATCACCGCTGCCACAGTGCTGGTCATTGGCGTGTGGGAGATCGCCGACGGATTCATCAAGGCCTTCAAGGCCTCACGCGCGGCGCCGGCCGTGTCAGTGCCGGTCCCGTCTAGCTGATCAGCGAAGCGCCCTGTTCGGCGAGCAGCACCAGGGACAGGCAAACCATCAGGACGCCGCTGGCCAGCGTAACGGCGCGGGCACCGGCCGGCCGCGAGCGCAGCAGCCGCCGGGCCGCAAGGGCCACGAAAGTGTAGACCAGCACGGACACGCCAAAGTGGGACAGTCCCAGGATCAGGGTCTGCAGTGGTACAGCCAGGCCGGCATCTGCGTCGACAAACTGCGGGATGAGCGCCAGATAAAGTAGCAGCGCCTTGGGGTTGCTGCCACTGGTGCCCAGCCCCTTGAAGAAGTCCCGCCGACCCTCGGCGCGGCCCCGAACGGGGCGGACAGGAATCGGAGGGGCGAGGGTGGCCAGCCTGCCTCCGGCGTCAACCGATTCCGGCTGAGCCCCGCCGGGCAGGGCGGGTCCCGCACCGCCCGTCGACCCACCGGCACCGGAACCCCCGGAACCCGCCGTCGTCGTCGTAAATCCGGCCGAGCGCCAGGTGCGCAGCGTGGAAATCCCCAGCCAGAGCAGGTAAGCCGCGCCGAGCAGTGTCAGGCCGGCCAGAAGCTGCGGGGTGGCGGAAATCAGCGCCGCAAGCCCGGCGACGATCAGTGCGGTGTGAAAAAGGTAGCCGGCGGACAGGCCGGCCACCGCGGGTGCAATCCTTCGGGCGCGCAGGCCGGAGGAGATGCAATACGCCCAGTCCGCCCCCGGAGTCATGGCCAGGGTGACAGAGACGATCGCAAAGCCCGCGAACTGCTGAAAATCCATTCCTCAAGCCTAGGGATCCAACGGCGAGAAGTGCTGACCGGAATAAGCCCTCCGGCGGCTGCCAACGATACGATTCTTGCGTGATTGACGCCATTGACCATGAAATTTTGCGCCTCCTCCAAAAAGACGGGCGGATGAGTGCCACGGCGCTCGCCGCTGAGGTGGGGCTGACGGTTGCGCCCTGCCACCGCCGCATCAAGGAGCTTGAACGCAAGGGAGTACTGACGGGCTACCGTGCCGTGGTTGATCCCGCCGCCGTCGGGCTGAGTTTCCAGGCCCTGGTGTTCGTGACCCTACGCGACCGTGCACAGATGCTTGCGTTTGAGGAGGCCGTTGGCCTGCACGAGCAGATCGTGAAGGCGGACAGGCTTTTCGGGGATCCGGATTTCCTGCTCAAGGTCATCGCGGCGGATCTCCCCGGCTACCAGCAGTTCTATGATGACGTGCTCGTGAGCCTGCCCGGCGTCGAGAAGCTCACCAGCACCATCGTGATGAAAACCGTGAAGGAAGAAGCCGGCCTGCCGCTCCGAGGTGAGAGGTCCGGACGAGTCCCGTAAATTGGAACCCATGCCAGCTCAGTCCGAACATCTAACCGTGGCGGTCGGCGACGGCGAAGTCAGCGCCGTCTACGCTCAGCCCGCCGATCCGTGGGTGTCCATGGTCGTGGCACACGGCGCCGGGTCCGGAATGGAGCACCCGTTCCTCACCGGGTTTACCGATGCAATGAACGACGGCGGCGTGGCCACCTGGCGGTTCAACTTTCCTTACCGGGAGGCCGGGAAGAAGTTCCCGGACCGGGCTCCCGCCGCCATCGAGACGTGGCGCGCGGTGATGTCCGCCGCTAAGGGCCGTGCCGGCGGCGCACCAGTGTGGGCGTGCGGAAAGTCCTTCGGCGGCCGGATGGCGTCCAGGGCCGTGGCTGAGGGGATGCAGGCAGCGGGACTGGTGTTCCTGGGCTATCCCCTGCACCCGCCGGGCAAACCCGAAAAGCTGCGCGACGAGCATCTGTACGGATTGACCCTGCCCATGCTGTTCCTGCAGGGCACCCGGGATCCCTTCGCACTGCCGGGCGAACTGGAACCGGTGGTGGAGCAGATCGGGCGGGGCGCCGTCGTGGAACGCGTTGACGGCGGAAACCACATGTTCGAAGTGCGTGGGAACAAGCGTCCGCAGGAGTGGATCGGCGCATCCCTGGCCGAACCGGTGCTGAAGTTTATGCGGGGCCGTCACGGCTAAGAGCCGCTCCCGCCGGCATGCTTCATCCGCGGCTAAGCTCAACCGTATGAGAACGGATTTTGATCCAGCAGTCATGGGCGGCCGCAGTTTCTACCGGTTGCTTACCTCCGTGGTGGTGCCGCGCCCCATCGCCTGGGTTTCGACCGTCTCAGCCGATGGCGTGGACAATCTTGCCCCGCATTCCTTTTTTACCGTCGCATCGGTCAACCCGCCGGTGGTCTCCTTCACATCGGTGGGCGAGAAGGATTCGCTGCGCAACATCCGCGAGACGGGCGAGTTCGTCATCAGCCTCGCCCCGGAGAACCTGTTTGAGGCAATCAACGCCACCGGCACCGGCTTCACCGCTGAGGTCAGCGAGTTCGCCGCCGCGGGGATTGAGCGCGAGCCCAGTGCCACGGTGCGCCCTCCCCGCGTTGCAGGCTCCCCGGTGGCTCTTGAATGCCGGCTGCGGGAGATCCATCCGGTGGGCGATTGTTTTGTGGTCTACGGCGAAATCATCCTCGCGGCCATCCAGACGGACACGCTCGACGGCGATTCCCATCCGCGCATCGAAAAGCTGCGGCCGCTCTCCCGGCTGGGCCTGAACGAGTGGGGCACTATCGGCGAGGTCCGGAAGATCACCCGGATCCCTGCCGAAGAATGGCCCGGTCACTACCGGGGCGACCAGCTCTTGTAGACCCCGGCGTTAGGGCGTTTTCCTGCGCTGGAGCCAGGGCTGAAGCAGGCCGGTGACCCAGGGCAGCACCCAGTACGCCATGATCGGCGTCAGGATGGCGGTGGTGAGGAACACGCGCAGCGGCATCAGCAGCGAGTCCCACCACTGGGGCAGCAGCAGGCCCACCAGAGCAGTGAACGCAAGGTTGACCGGGAAGAAGCCCAGCCAGATGGCCACGGCCTGCTTCCAGCGCGGCGGCTTGACCGGTGTCTCAAGATCGGTGGAGACCGACGGGGCGTCAAACCAGCCTTCGATGCCGGTGCGGCGCAGAACGTGACGGTCCTCCACCATGTCGCGGCCCCGTTCCAGCCAGGCAAGGCGGGGTTCGGAGTGCTCCCAGGCGTCCAGCGCCTCCTCATCGGCAAAGCGGTACAGCATGTGCCATTCATCGGACTCAGCAGATGCGCGGACCCAGCCGGAGCCCAGGAAACCGGGCCAGCTGTTGGCGAGGTTAACGCCTTCCTGGACCCAGTGAGTGGCCTCCGGCACCCGGAGGGGATCGACCCGCCGGGTGATGGAGACCGTTACCGCCCCCGGCCCGCGGAGCGGAAGGGCGTCAGCGTGCGTTGAAGTCATGCGTTCCAGTATTCACGGCAGAGGCCGACGGCGGCGAATCGGGTGCGGGATCCCACAGGCTCGAAGGCCGGCTGCGAGCCGCTAACCCGGCGACCCGTCCTGGGCCTCAAGACCGGACAACAACGCACGCAGATGCCCGGCAAGCTGGATGCGGACAGCTTCCGGAAGATGGGCGATCATCTCCGCTTCGTGCTGCGCCGTGGCTGCCAGCACCCGGTGCACCAGTACGGACGCCGCGGGCGTGGGATCGATCAATGCTCCGCGCCCGTCCAGGGGATTCACGGTCCGGATGACCAACCCCGCGTCCACCAGCTTTGCGATCCGCTTGGTGGTTCCGGCGGCCGAGGTGAGGAGATCGGCCGCGATTTCGGAGGGAGTCATGGGCCGGCCCGTTCGAGTCAGCAGGAACAACAGCTCCGCCTCGCCGCGGGTGAGCTGGAATTCCTGCAGCACGGCGTCGCCGCGCATCTGGACCAACTGCGCCAGCCGGCTGATGCGCGGAATGATGCCTGACGGCTCGACGCTGACCTGCGGCAGCGCATCCCACTGTTCTTTCGCCCGATCCAGATAATCCTTCACCGCAACAGGATACTTCGCCGGCAAATCCATGTCCCTCGCGGGGCACGGCCAGCCCGTTCGTGAGTTGGCCCTCACCCCCTGTGCCGGCAGGCCCCGCTTTCGGTAAGCTGTCGCCATGCTGAAGAAAGTGGCAAAAAAAGTCGCGGTGGCAGCATTAATCATTACGGCCTTTGCTGCAGGCCTGTTCGCGGTGCTGGGCTACGGGCTCATTCAGCTGCTCCAGGTGGCAGTGACCGGCGAAGCCGGCTCAGCGTCGGCCTTTTCCTTCTTCGCCGTCTTCATCACTCCGTCGCTGTTTATTGGCGGCGTGACGCTGCTGGCCCTTGGCGGGCGGGCTCTTCGGCGACGCCTCCGGGACCAGCAAAACCGGCGCAGCGACGCCGCTGCACAGGCCGAGTCCTGGCGCCGTCTGTACGTGCGCCGGGATGAGCTGCTGGTGCGGTGGTCCCGGTATGAAACCGACGTGGCGCTGATGATCGACTATCCCGTGATGACGGATTACACGGACCCGGTGGTCCGGGATGTCATCCTCGCCATGCAAGGCATCCGTTCCGCCGAAGCCGAAGCACTGGATCTGGGACGCGGTCCGGCCGAAGCATCCAAGCTGTTCCGGGCGGTAGACCGGTTTGAGGTTGCCTTCCTAACGGCTGAGAAATATGCCCGCCGGTGCGGACAGTCGAAGCTCAACATCACTGAACGCAGCAAGCTCGCCAGCGCGCGCCAGGCGTTGAACATCATCCTGGACGGAGCGGCAACACCGGCCGAAGTGGACGCAGCCTACCGAAGCCTGCGCGGGTCGCTGCGCGGCATCATTGATCTGCCGGACCGGGCCGTGGCCGATTTGGAGGCCCACACGCGCCAGAGCCTGGGCGTTCACCCGCACGGTTCCACTGCGGCATCAGCGGCGGCATCAACTCCGGCAGACCGGGCGGCATAACCGCCTAACGCGTGCCGCTCAACCCGCGTTGCCGCGCGGATATTCGTCCTCGTCCGCGTTTCCCCCGTCCGCGTTCTGCTCCAGGCGGTCCGCTTCGGAGCCGTCCGCGCGCAGCGGATCCCCGTGTGGCTGCACGGGATCTTCGGCTCCGGTGTCCTCCTGCGCGTCGGGAACCGCGGGAGTCTGCTGCTCCTGGGCATCGACTTCGTTTTCGGTGGGTACGGAGGGGCGGTCATCTGCTGCGGGCATCGCTGTTTTCCTTTCGGGAGGCGTGTTCCTGTGCGGGAAAACGGGAGCTCTTACAAGCACCCTCGCCACTTAGTTTATAAGCCTGCTTGCGAACTATCCATGGAAAGGTGCCGGCCAGAAGCCGGCAGCAGCATTTCCAGCGCCGTCACAGGCGCCGTGATGAAGTCGGAGCGGACCGGTCCTGAGATAGTCTGTGATTTCCCGGGCAAGCGGCGGCAGAAGGAATCCATGACAGTCCACACCAGCACTCGGCTCTCAGACGGCCGGGAGCTCATCTATTTCGATTCCTCCCCGGAAACCGCACAGCGCAGGCAGTCCGCTCCGGCAGACACCCGCGGCCTTCCGGCCCGGCCCGGAAACGGAACCGCCCGGTACGACGCCCTGACCGGCGAGTGGATCGCGGTGGCCGCACACCGGCAGTCGCGGACCCACCTGCCGCCCGCCGACCAGTGCCCGCTGTGCCCCTCGTCGCCGTCGCGCGCGTCGGAAATCCCGGCCGAGGACTACGAGGTGGTGGTCTTCGAGAACCGGTTCCCCTCCTTCGGCCCGGATTTGGGCCAGCTGCCGGCAGACCCGGCCTGGGGAACGACGGCGCCGGCGTACGGCCGCTGCGAAGTGGTGGCCTTCGATTCCGCGCATGAGGGGTCCTTCGGGTCCCTCTCCCCCGCCCGCGCCCGGACCGTAGTGGACGCCTGGGCGCAGCGCACCGCTGCACTGTCCGCGATGGACGGCATCCGCCAGGTGTTCTGTTTCGAAAACCGCGGCGAGGACATCGGCGTCACGCTGCTGCATCCGCACGGCCAGATTTACGCCTATCCGTTCATTCCGCCGCGCTCCGCGGTGATGGCGCAGCAGGCGGCCGCCTTTTACGAAGCGTCCGACCGCCGGCAGACCCTGGTGGGAGCGGCGCTGGACGCCGAACGCACCTCAGGAGACCGGATGATCCTCGAAGGCAAACATTTCAGCGCCTTTGTGCCCTTCGCCGCCCGCTGGCCGCTGGAAGTCCACCTCGTGCCGCACCGGCAGGTTGCGGACCTCGCTGAACTGCGGGACGACGAACGCGATGACCTGACCGCCGTTTATCTGGACCTGCTCGCCCGCGTCGACGGCCTCTACTCCACCCCCACCCCGTACATTGCCGCCTGGCAGCAGGCGCCGCTGGATGCGCGCTTCCGCCCGGCCAGCCGCCTGCACCTGCAGCTCACCTCCCCGCGCCGGGCCGAAGACAAGCTGAAATTCCTGGCCGGCTCCGAAGCCGCCATGGGCGCCTTCATCAACGACACCATCCCCGAGCAGGTGGCAGCGAACCTGCGTGCCGCCGTTCCCGCGGCCCCCGGAAAGGTGCTGTCATGACCCTCTCGGCCACTGAGCTGTCCGCCGCCTTCACCGCCCGTTTCGGCAGGGAGCCGGCGGGGATCTGGGCCGCGCCCGGCCGCGTAAACCTGATCGGCGAGCACACCGACTATAACGACGGCTTTGTGCTGCCCTTCGCCATCAACCGCTCGACGGCGGTGGCTGCCGCGCCGCGGCGGGACCGGACCGCGCGGGTGTACTCGGCGTTCGGCGAGGGCAGCCTGGTCAGCGCCGACCTGAATGAGCTGAGCACCGGAAGCGTGCAGGGCTGGGCAGCGTATCCGCTGGGCGTCCTGTGGGCCTTCGAGGACCGCGGCACCGGGGTTCCCGGACTGGATTTGTACGTCGATTCCGATGTACCGGTGGGGGCCGGACTATCTTCGTCCGCCGCCCTGGAATGCGCCGTGGCTGTGATGGCCAACGACCTCTCCGATGCCGGACTGACCGGCCCCGAGCTTGCCGCGCTGGGCCAGCGCGCCGAGAACCTCATGGTGGGTGCCCCCACGGGAATCATGGACCAGTCCGCGTCCCTGCTGGGCGAAGAAGGCCACGCCGTGTTCCTCGACTGCCGAAGCCGGGAAGCCGAACTGGTGCCGCTGGATCTGGCCGGCAGCGGTCTGACGCTGCTGGTGATCGATACCCGGGTCAGCCATGAGCATGCCAGCGGCGGTTATGCCTCCCGGCGCGCCTCCTGCGAGCAGGGCGCCAAGGAGATGGGCGTGGCCGCACTGCGGGACCTCACCGTAAAGGACCTCGCGGCGGCCGCAGGCGTCCTGGACGAGGAAACCTTCAGGCGGGTCCGGCATGTGGTGACGGAGAACGCCCGGGTGCTGGCCGCCGTCGACATCCTGCGGACGGACGGGCCCGGCAAGCTGGGCCCGCTGCTCAACGAGAGCCACGCGTCGATGCGGGACGACTTCGAGATCTCCTGCCCGGAACTGGATCTGGCGGTGGAGACTGCCCGCCGGGCCGGGGCACTGGGGGCACGGATGACAGGCGGCGGTTTCGGCGGTTCCGCCATTGCACTGGTGGACAGCACAGCAGCTGACGCCGTGACGGCAGCCGTTTCAGACGCCTTTGCGGCGGCCGGTTATGCCGCTCCGGCCGTCTTCACGGTGCTTCCTGCGTCCGGTGCCGGGCGGGTGGAGGGCTAAAGCGAACCCACCGGGGGGGTCACGCCCGCCGGCTACGAGGCGTTCGGGCCGCTGTTGACGAAGAACGGAGCCAGATCGCCGTACGGGTTTACCGCCGGGTCTTCGTCGAAGCCGTCATACTGCTGCCGCAGTGCGATCACTGCCCGGGCGGCCTCGTCGGTGATATGTGTGTCTCGGGCCAGACCCCACGGGCCGAGTTCGGCGTCGAACACCACGCGGGCGTCCTGCGGGGGCAGCCCGCGCACCGTGGCCACCAGCTCAGCTGCCTCATCGCGGTTGCCCGGTTCCAGCACCCAGCCGAGCGCAGCCTCGTAGGCATCACGGAAGCGCATGGCCGTGTCCCGGTTGTCGGCGTACCAGTCCCCGTTCCAGGCCGCCACGTTCCCGACGTAGGGCGTACCAAGCGCTGATTCATCGGCCAGCTGATTCATGCCCAGCTCGCGGGCCAGCGCCTCGAGGCCGTCACTCAGCAGGGTGGCCGAGGCGTAGCCGTCACTCATCTTCCGGTAACGTTCGGCGACACTTCCCTGGCTGACCACCGTGTAGTCGATGTCCCGGCGCAGACCCGCTTTTTCCAGGAGGGAATAGAGAACGTAGGCGTAGCCGCTGTCGGCCGCATCCACCGCCACCTCGCCGCCGCGGACCGCCTCCATCGAGGGGATTTCGGGCGGAGTGACCACGCTTAGTCCCATCCCGAGGTCCAGGGCAAAATCGGCCAGGACGTTGAGCGGACGGCCCAAATCGTTGGAAGCGTTGCACCGGTAGTTGACCACGTTGTCCCAGGAGGTCTGCAGGACGTCATAGGCTCCGGCGTCGAAGTCCCGGAACTGCTGCTCGGAGGACTCCACCTGCTCCAACGTCACATGGACGTCGTTGTCTGCGAAGAAACCCTTCTTCTCACCCGCGGCCAACGCCGGCGAGATTGAAAAGACACCCATTCTCAGGGGATTTGCGCTGCTGCCCGGCTGTGCCATTGACGGTCCTTGATCTCTCGGAGGAAGCCCCCTGCCCTTGTTCCAGCGTAGGGAGGCGCACCGCGTTGGAAAAGGACCCACGGCAATTAGGACCGCGGGCAGCCGGATGCGGCACACTAAAACCCATGGGAGTGCACGGAGTTATCCGGACGGCGGAGCTGGAACTTCTCGCGTCGTCCACCCGGGTTGATGCGGCCCGCCTGCGCCGCCTGTTGCACCCGGAGTTCCTCGAGATTGGACGTTCGGGGCAGCGGTGGACACGCGAGGACATCATTGCGGCCCTCGGTGCCGAGGATCAGCGGCCCACGCCGGAGACAGATGAATGGGAATTCTCGCAGCTCGCGCCGCATCTGTTCCTCGTCACCTACCGGATCCGGTCCGGCATCCCGCTGGATTCAGGCACCCCGCGCAGCCGGCATTCCTCCGTCTGGGACACCTCGACAGGTCAGCCACGTCTCCGCTTCCATCAGGGAACCCCCGTCCTCCGCGGCAACTAAGGAAACACCGAAGGCCCGTCCCAGGGGACAGGCCTTCGGTGCAGGTTCGTGGAGATGGGGGGAATCGAACCCCCGTCCGATGTTGTATTGCCAGGACTTCTCCGGGCGCAGTATGCGTCGGATTTTCTCGGCCCCAGCCATCCTGCATACAGGTGGCTGATCCGGGCCCAGCCGTCCAAAAGTCCCGAACACCCAGACGGCGAAGGTGTTCGGCAGTGGCCCTCTAAACGACGCCAGGATCCGGAGCGAGAGCGACTCCGGGCTGACGGACTACTCCGGCTGCTTAGGCAGCGAGAGCGAAGTCAGTGCGCATAGGTTTGGCACTTATTTTTTTGCAGAGAGCGTTAGCGAGATAACTCTGCGTCCTCGGCCCGCTTCCCCTGACTCAACAGACATCGTCGAAACCGATCATCCCCGTATTCAGTTGCCAACCAGCTGTCCGCCGCATGGCGTACACATCTAATAACGATTGTCCATCACAGATCATTCCCTGTCCGGGACGCTTGCTCCGCGCAGAAATCCGTGGGAAAGAATGTCCTCCATGGAGACTTCCCCTGCGCGCCATGAATCCATGGATCCCGCCGAGCTCATTCAGCGGGCACGTTCCCTCGCCTGCTCCGGCACCCGTCGCATCCTGGGCATCACCGGAGCACCCGGATCCGGAAAATCCACTGTTGCCCGGCTTCTGGTGGACGCGCTCGGTCCGGACACTGCCGCCCTGGTGCCGATGGACGGGTTCCATCTGGCGAACAGCTTGCTGAAGGACCTTGGACGGCAGCAACGGAAGGGAGCTCCGGACACGTTCGACGACGGCGGATACGCAGCGCTGCTGGCGCGGCTTCACGGCCAGTCGGCGGAGGAGCCTCAGATCTATGCACCCGATTTCCGGCGCGAACTGGAGGAATCGATCGGATCGGCCCTGCCCGTCCGGGCCACCGTCCCGCTGGTCATTACGGAAGGCAACTATCTGTTGCTGCAGGAGGGTCACTGGCCGCACGCCCGGACGCTGATGGATGAAGTTTGGTACCTCGAAATTGACGACGTCGTCCGCCGGAAACGGCTCATCCGGCGGCATGCGGAATTTGGCAGGACTCCGGACGAGGCCCGGGCCTGGGCCCTGGGCAGCGACGAAGCCAATGCCCGGCTGATCATCGGCCACGCTCACCGCGCCGATATCCGCATCCGGCTGGATGCCCGTCCGGCGTGAGGAATCCGGGGGCAGATGGGGACAGGCAGCTGCGCTCAATGTCCCTTGAACGCTTCGGTGAGCCACCAGGCGCCGCCGTCGGACGCGATTTTCGCGTCAATGACGAGCGGTCTGCGCGGGCCGGACGCCAGCCAGGCGCTCACGGCGTCGAGGTCCTGAACCGTGCGGACGGTAAGCCCGTCCGCACCGAAGCCGCGGCCGATGGCAGCGGCGTCGGTCTCCGGGAACACGACCGTGCCCATGTCCGCCTGCGGGTTCTCGGCACCAAAGTGATGCACCTCCGCTCCGTAGGCGGCGTCGTTGTAGACAATGCAGACCAGCGGCAGTTCCAGCCGTACGGCGGTTTCCAGCTCAGCCACGGCCATATGGAACCCTCCGTCACCGGTGCCGAGCACGGGCAGGCGGTCCGGCCGCGCCACCGCCGCTCCGATCGCCGTCGCAAGCCCCAGCCCAATGGACTGGAAGGCCTGGGTGAAGCAGAATCCGTTTTCGTCGGGCACCTCCAGGAACTGGCTCGGGTACCCCATGAAGTTGCCCGAGTCCACAGCGACAATCCGTTCCCGGGGCAGCAGTTCATCGAGGCGGCGGGTCAGGATGCGGGGATCGATTCGACTGTCGGTGGAAAAATCGTCCAGTTCCTCGTCCTGCCACCGGATGGACGCCATCCGCTGGCGCACACTGTCCGTTCGATACCCGGCCCGCGGTGCATCACCGCGGGCAACCAGCTCAGTCAGCACCGCTGCCGCGGTTTCAGCGGAGTCCCCCAGAACGCCCAGCGTCACGGCCCGGTTGGCACCGAGCGCTGCGTCCTCCAGGTCCACCTGCACGACGGCGGTTTCCGGCCCAATCAGGGTGCCCTGCCGCATGGTCCACATGTTCAGCGCGCACCCGAAGCCCACAATCAGATCAGCTCCGGTAATGAGATCGGCGGCCATCGGCGAGGAGAATCCGCCGGAAATTCCGAGGTTGAACTTCTCCCCGTTGAACAATCCCTTGGCCACCGCGGAAGTGGCCACCAGTGCGCCGGCGTGCTCGGCCAGGGCCAACACTTCATTCCGTGCTCCGCGGCCGCCGCGGCCGGCAATGAAAACCGGCCGTTCCGCCTGCTCCAGCAGATCCGCCAGCGCGGCCACGGACGCCCGTCCGGGACGGACCGGAACCGAGAACGGGACGGAGACCGGCGCTGCCGCCGTCTCCGGCACCTCTTGTGCCTGTAGGTCGAGTGGAAGGTTCAAGACCACCGTGCGCCGGTCGTTGACGGCTCGCCGATAGGCGCGCACGGTGTCCGCGACGGCCGTGCGTGCTGAATGGATCCGTTCCGGAACGGCCTGGACCGATCGGGCAAAGCCGTCCTGGTCCATGCTGAAGTTGGAACCCACCGCCGAGGACGCAGCCTCCGCGGCCAGCACAATGAGCGGTGTGCGGGACTTGGCGGCTTCCCCGATGCCCGTTGCCGCGTTTGTGAGGCCGCAGCCCTGGTGCACGGACACCAGCCCCACCCTTCCGGAAACCCGCGCGTAGGCATCGGCCATGGTGGCTGCCCCACCCTCGTGCCGTGCTGCGGTAAACGGAACTCCGTGTTGGCGCAGCGCATTGGTCACGATGAAGTTGCCGGAACCGACCACTCCGAAACAGTGTCCGGCTCCCAGCTCGGCAAGGGTCCTGCCGACAACCTCCGCTACGAACATGTGTGCCCTCCTAGATAACGGAACTGTTCTCGATCGTAGGGAGGTTCCGTCTGCTTGGATGCATCGGCCGGAGAAGCAGCTGCTCCTGCTGCGGCTGCCGCGGTGCCGTCCAGCTGCGGAACACGCTTGGAAATCATCGCCACGGCACCGGCGGCAACGAGGCCGATGATGGCAAACACCGCGAAGTTCCGCTCAAGGGGAGCGTCCGAGGCAGCGATCCAGCCGCCGATGATCGGACCCGAAATGGCGCCGATCCGGGCGAATCTCAGGGCCCAGCCGGTGGCTGTGGCACGGGTGGCGGCGGGGTAATAGTCCGCAATGTAACCGGTCCGGACCAGGGAAGTGGAAATCGATCCGATTCCGGCGATGCCATAAATGCAAGGTTCACCACCATGGAGTTGGGGAACATCATTCGAGAAGGGCCGGGCAGGTATTCCCGCCCGGCCCCTCTTGTTCTCTGCGTTGTGGTGCCGCCGATACGGCTAGGCGCAGAGTTTATCCACCGACGCGCTCAGAGCTAGCGGCGGCGCCCGAAAACCAAAGAAGCCGCGGCGGTAGCGGCAGTGACGGCGTAGACCGACGGCCAGGCGCCGATCTTCTTCGCCAGCGGGTGGGACAGGCCGAAAGCTGCCACGTAACCGGCGGTGAGGGCCGCGGCGGTGCCGGTGCCGGCGTCGCGCTTCCACATCGTGAAGGCTGTTGCTCCGGCTGCAGCCAGGACCGCGCCGCCCAGCTGCCGGTTGCCGGTATCCCGAGCGGTCTTGTAGCCGCCGATCAGGCCGGCGCTGGAAACGAGGGAGGTCAGAAGTGCACTCACAGTTGTTTTCTCCTCTTAGCTGCTGATAACAAATCCCAGCCTATCTCCGGAGTGCGGCCGGGGCGTGCGTCTAAACTGTGAGCCAAAGCCAATCCCCACCGCAAAGGACCGCGCATGCCGACAACGCCCGAGAACCTGCTCGCCCCGGACGCCACAGTAGAGAAGGTTGCCACCGGCGCGCAGTGGGCTGAGGGACCGGTATGGATCCCCGGCCGTTCCGCCGTGCGCTTCAGCGACATTCCGGGCAACCGGATCCTGGAGTACCGCGAGGCGACCGGCGCACTGGAGGTCTATGCCTCCGACGCCGAGTTTGCCAACGGCCGCTCGCTGGACCGCGACGGCGCAGTGATCCAGTGCTCGCACGGCCGGCGCGCCATCGAGCGGGACACCGGCACCGCAGCCGATGCTGTTCCCGCCGTGCACACGCTTGTCGACTCCTGGAACGGCCGGCGGCTGAACTCCCCCAACGACGTTGTTGTGAAGTCCGACGGCACCATCTGGTTTTCGGACCCCTCCTACGGCATCCAGAAGGAGGAAGAAGGTCATCCGGGCCACGAAGAATACGGCGACCGCTGGGTGTTCCGTTTCGATCCGGCCAGCGGAGAGCTGACACCGGCCGTCATCGACGTTGAGGTGCCCAACGGCCTGGCCTTTTCACCCGATGAGTCCATCCTTTACGTCTCCGACACCTCGCTGGGCACCCCCGCCATGGACGACGGGCAGCGGCTGCACGGTCATGCCATCCACGCGTACGACGTCGTTCAGGGCCGGTTTGCGCGAAACGGCCGGGTATTTGCCGAGGTGGGTCCGGGTGTTCCGGACGGTTTCCGGGTGGATGTGCACGGCAACATCTGGTCCTCCTCGAAGGAGGGCGTGCAGGTCTTCTCCCCCGCCGGGGAGCGGATCCTGCAGATTGCGGTTCCGGAGACCGTGAGCAATGTCTGTTTTGGGGGCGACGACGGCCGCACCCTGTATATGACAGCGTCCACCAGCCTGTACCGGATCCGCACCACCGTGACCGATGCCGCTGCTGCGCTGCGGGGCCCCCAACCGTAGGGAGTGGACATATGCCCGCCGGCTCAGGCGGAGGCGGGCCGCCGTCAATTTGCTACCCTAGGTAGCCAAGACCGGATCCCGGTCTCCGGACGACGGTTCAGTACCCGGACAGCGACAAGACTGGCCAAAGGATTTAGTCATGGCATGGGTCATCCTTGTTCTCTCCGGCATGCTGGAGGCCGTCTGGGCCACGGCGCTGGGCAAATCGCAGAACTTCCGCAGGCTTTGGCCCACGGTAATATTCGCCGTCGGTATCATCCTGAGCATGGCTGGCCTGGCGGTCGCCATGCAGAGCATCCCGGTGGGCACCGCGTACGCGGTCTGGGTGGGGATCGGCGCGGTGCTGACCGCGGCCTATGCCATGGCCTTCGGCGGAGAAAAAGCCACCCTGCTCAAGGTCCTGCTGCTGCTGGGTGTGGTGGGATGCGTTATCGGCCTGAAGGTGGTGGGCTGACGATGCCGTGGATTGTCTTGCTCCTGAGCGCAGTGCTGGAAGCCGTTTGGGCAACCGCCCTGGATGCTTCGGCCGGTTTCACCATACTGATTCCCTCCCTCATCTTCCTGGTCGCCGGCGTGGCCTCCATGGTGGGCCTGGCGTACGCCATGAACTCCATTCCCATCTCCACGGCGTATGCCGTGTGGACCGGGGTGGGCGCCGTCCTGACCGTTGCGTACGCCATGGCTTTCGGCAACGAACAGCCTGGGCTGCTGAAAATCCTCTTCCTCGCCGGGATCATCGGCTGCGTGGTCGGCTTGAAGTTTGTGGAATCCGCGCCTCGGGACAAGGGTTCCGGCACGCCGGAAGGCTGAGGCGCCGCCGCGCCGCTGAGCACTGACCGGTTCCCGTGATACGGCGGGTCCCTGCGGCCGCACAATTTTGGCTCCGGCACTGTTCACGGGTCTTCGGCGGGATGATACTTCTCTGAGCGCCGGGAAATGCGTCATCACCGGTGCCCTGCGGTACCGGCAGCGATGATCGGAGCCCTCCCATGGCCACAGCGGAAAGCCCGTCTTCTTCCTCGTCCTCCTCCCTTTTCCGGCGCAAGCCCATCGACGAGGTGGAGGACGAAAAAAGCGGCAGCAAACTCTTCAAGAGCCTGGGTTTATGGCAACTTACTGCCATCGGTGTCGGCGGCATCATTGGCATCGGCATCTTCACCCTCGCCGGGCTGGTGGCCAACGGCGGACCTGATGCCGCCGGCGTCGGGCCCGCTGTGCTGATCTCCTTTCTGGTCGCCGGTCTGGCGAGCGCCGCGGCGGCGCTGTCCTATGCCGAGTTTGCCGGCATGGTGCCGCGCGCCGGTTCCGCTTACACCTACGGGTATGTGGCCCTGGGCGAGATTATCGGCTGGTTCATCGGCTGGGACCTGCTTCTGGAGTACACGGCGATTGTGGCTGTCGTCGCCATCGGCATTTCCGGCTATTTCACCGAATTCATGAGCGGGATCGGCATCGACATTCCAGCCTGGATGCAGGGCACCGGTGACACCGTTGAGGGCGGGGTCATCAATGTGCCGGCCCTGGTGGTCTGCCTGTTCATCACCTGGATTCTCAGCCGGGGCACCAAGACTTTCGGGCGGTTCGAACTGGTGGCGGTGGGACTGAAAGTGCTGCTGATTCTCTTCATTGTGGGTCTTGGCTTCTTCTTCGTGGACACCGCAAACTACACACCGTTCCTGCCCAACGGGTTCGGTGCTGTCTTCACCGGCGCCGCCACGGTGTTCTTCGCAGTGTTCGGCTACGACGCCATGAGCACCGCTGCGGAAGAAGCCACGGACGGGAAAAAGCACATGCCCAAGGCCATCCTGCTCTCCCTGGCCGTGGCCATGGTTCTGTACATCCTGGCAACGCTGGTACTGACCGGCATGCAGAACTACACCGACATCAGTCCGACCGCCGGGTTTGCTTCCGCGTTCCAATCGGTGGGGCTTCCGGTCATCGCCACTGTCATCTCGGCCTTCGCCGTGTTGTCCATCCTCACCGTCATGCTCACGTTCCTGTTGGGCGTCACCCGGGTGTGGTTCTCCATGAGCCGCGACGGCCTGCTTCCGGGTTGGTTCTCCGGCACCGACCGGCGCGGTACGCCGCAGCGGGTCACCTGGATTGCCGGGATTGCCTCGGCGCTGCTGGCCGGTGTCTTTCCGATCCGTGCCGTGGCGGACCTGACGAACATCGGCATTCTGGCGGCATTTGTGGTGGTCTGTGTGGCCGTCATTGTGCTGCGCCGCCGCCAGCCGGACGCTCCCCGGGAATTCCGGCTGCCGCTGATGCCGTGGATTCCGGCGTTCGGCGTGCTGTCCTCGGGGTTCCTCATGCTGCAGCTGCACTGGGAAACCTGGCTGCGCTTTGCCATCTGGCTCGTGATCGGCGTCGTCATCTACTGGTTCTACGGCCGCCGCCACTCGCTGTTGAATCCGAACAGCCCGCGCTTGGCCAAGCTCCCGCCGACCCCGGAAACCGCCTGACTCCTACGCTTTGGTTCCTCTCTCCGCCGCCGCCGGGGTGCGTGCGGAGGTCCTCCCGCGGAGGATCAGCCCCAGAACCACGCAGAGCAGATAGCCTGCAGCCACGAACAGCCAGCCGGCGAGGAATCCACCCGAATACTCCAGCAGCAGGCCCATGGCCAGCGGACCCGCTGCAAAACCGACGTACATGCCCAGCGAGACCACGCCGGAGGCCGCTCCCACCCGGGACGGATCCACCTCCCGCATCACTGCGGCCATAACCACCACATTCACCCCAAGCACCGTGGCGCCGTGGACAGCCACTCCGGCCCACAGGAGCAACGGCAGCCCGGTCTGCCCGGCCGCCAGCAAAAGCGCCGTACCGCCAATGGCTCCCACCGCCAAAATGACCAGCAGCGACGACACCGTGGTTCCGCCGGCCATCCGCCGGCCCCACAACACCCGGGAAGCCACCCCCACCACGCCGGCAACGGCGGCGGCCGCGCCGGCCATCAGCAGTGAGAAGTTGAGTTCGCGCTGAGCAAACATCGGCAGATAAACGTTGGTGGCCTGCATCCCGGCACCCGACAACAGGGCAAAGCCGGCCAAAAGCCAGACCGTGGGCGGGAAAGGGTCGCGCGTTCCGGGAGTTGCGCCCGTCGTCGGCAACGGCGGCGGTGCTGCGGGCAGCTTATTCCACGAATACACCAGGAGCACCGCCATGACGACGGCGGCTCCGGCCGCTGCGCCGCGCCAGCCCACCAGCAGCGCGGCTGCGGGGAAAAAGAGGCTGGAAAACAACTGACTGGCCTGCACCCCTGACTGCTTGATGCCCAGCCAGCCCGGACGCCGGGCAGGGTCCACCTGATGGGCAATCACCCGGTTGGTGGTGGGATTGGAAATCGCCTGGGCCGGTCCGGCAAGAGCCACGGCAATCAGCAGCCACAAATAGCTGCCGGACACTGCCATCAGCAAGAGGGCCAGAGCAGTGCCCCCGAAAATCAGCATGAGCTGCGCGCGGCCGGAAATCCTGTCGCTAAGCCGGCCAAGAGACACGGAGGACAATGCTGCACTGAGGAAACACACGGTGGCCAACAGCCCGAACTGCGCCTCGCTGATGCCCAGATCGCCAATGATGAGCGTGCTGGTGGCGCTGATGCCGTAATTCATGACGGGTCCGGCGCCCATGGCGCACACCAGCACAAATAAAAGTCCGGGGCCGGATTTATTGTTCACTTTCTGCCCTTCTCGCAGCGACACAGTACATTCTGGCTTACCTGTGAACAAGCGATGACGGATAGGGGCTATCATCTGCTTAGGACCTGTTTATCCGGGTCCGTTAGCTGGGGGAGTAGAAATGGGCGGGGAGTCTCAAACGGTGCCTTCTGTGCGGAAAAAATCCGCCATGCTTTTTCGTCGCGGACGAACAATGTTCGTGCTCGTCGCTGTCTTCTGGCTGTGGCTGCTGCTGGGCAGCGCAAACTTCATTGCCGGTCTCTTTGATACCCCCTTCTACGCGATGCTTGCCCTTTACGGGCTGGGCGTCGTGACCCTCATTTCCCTCGGGGTGGCCGGAATGGCCATTTTCTACATGGTGGTGAATAAGCCCGCCCGCGTGGAACAGCCCGCCGGCAGCTCCGCCCAACCCGGCATTTCCGCCCGCCCCGGCATTTCCGCCCGCCAGGGTATTTCGGAGCTGGCACCCGTTATCCGCATGGTCCCGCGTCGAGTTGCCGACCACAGTGCCGCACTGACCAACAAGGCCGCCGCCAAGTGGCGGGACCTGGCTTCCTAGCTTCCGGGCTTCCTCCCCTCCGGCGTTTCCGGCCGGTCCCCGGCCTGACCTGCTGACCAAGCCGCAGCCTGCCGCCCGCCAAAGTGTCAGTGCCGCACGGCAGGGTGGTGCCATGACAGTCACTCACGCCCCGTACCGCCGCGAGCCGTACGTCCGTTTTCGGACGCCGTCGTCGTTCATTGACGGCAAGGCTGCGGCCTGGACCCGTGTCTCGGTGCTCCTGCATTGGATTGACGACCTCGGGCGGGTCCACAACCGCTGGGTGCCGGCAGAAAACGTCCGCCGTGTGGCCCGTGATGATTCATCGTGGCAGGACCCCTACGACGACTGGTCCTTCTACTATCCCGAGGCTTCCGCAGGATCTTGCCCGGAACGTCCCTCCAGGGAACTTCTGTCCACTGCCGCCTAAGACCTTGCCGGGGCGCGTTCCCTTGACACGGGCCGGGGTCCGCCTTGCTTATGGAGGTACGGGCGATCCGCCCTGTGGACGCAACCATTGAAGCCGGTGAGTGGAGCAGAGAATGGAATTCAAGGGCATCATCGAAGCCGCCGGCGAGCTGGTGGACCTGGCCGGGGTGGCCGTGATCATTATCGGTGCCATCCTCGCTACGGTGTCCGTGCTGCGCACACTCCTGCGGCGCACCGGCCGGCCGGTCTATGAGGCGTACCGGCAGCAACTGGGCCGTTCCATCCTGCTGGGGCTGGAGTTGCTGGTTGCAGCGGACATCATCCGGACCGTGGCGGTGACTCCCACTTTTGAATCGCTGGGAGTGCTGGCTCTCATCGTCCTGATACGGACCTTCCTCAGTTACGCCCTGCAGCTGGAAGTAACCGGACGGCTGCCCTGGCAGCAGGCCCGCACCGCTGAAACGGCACCGCCGCCGAAGTGACCGGCGGACCCGGCTTAGGCTTGGCGACTGTCCCTCACCGACACAACGAGCAGAACCACGGTCAGACCCAGTGTCAGCATGCCGACCGGGTTGGCCAGCGCTGCAGAGAAACCTCCTGCGTCCGATCCCAGCAGCGCGGTCACGATTGAACCGTTGCGCCCTGATCCACCGCCGACGTCGGGCACCAAGAATCCAAAGGTGCCACCTGCCAGCCACAGTCCCAGCAGGAGGAAAGACGTCCGCATGGGAGCACCAAATCGCGGCCGCCGAGTGGCTGCCACGGTGATTCGCACTGCGGACAGCAACATCAAAATGACCATCAGCGGTCCGATGGTTGCGGCAAAGATCGCCACCAGATTCCCGTGGATCCCGAACAGCACCCGTCCTGCTGTGATCCAGAGGGGGATCAGCAGCGCCATCGGGATGCTCAGGGCAGCAGTGAGCGCGCAAAAGAGCGTTGCGGGATGGACCTTGGAGGTTGCGGGCGCCGGTGCACGGAATGTGGAGCTCATGGATTAAGGCTAGGCGCACGTGAGCAGTTTTCCTGTCCGGCCTTGCTTCCACCCGGTACTACTTGGGGACGGCACGGCTCGTCTGGATGTCATCACAGGGGATGAGGTGTTTCACCTCGCAGGAACCCTATTCTGGAAGAGCGTCCACCCCCGATCGACGGCGCCAACCCCGTTCATTGTTTGTTCTGACTCCGTTCATGATGAAAGAGCATGGTTTTCGTTATGCCTATCGAATACCTGATGTGGGCTCCGCTGGTGGTGCTGTCACTGATCCTGTACCTCACGCTGGCTGCCGCTGCGCTCTGCAGTTTGGCGGGTTCGTCGTGGGTTTCCCGCTCGGCGCGCCGTGCCTGGATGCTGGTTGTCGTCCTGCTTCCGGTGGCAGGGTCCATCCTCTGGTTCGCGGCTTCACATCGGAGGACGCTTGCCTTTCCAACTGACTACGGCGAAAACCCTCCCACGCCTGACACACCCGATGTAGCTGACACGCCGGATGCGGCTGGCACACCCGATGTACCTGATGCACCCGAAGAACCTGTTGTCCTGTTGGACGTCCACGAGCGCTAGAAGGGCGGCGGATCATCCCCGTAGTCGTTGGGATTCTCGCTCACTGTCCCGCCGTACGAAACGAACACAGCACCAGGTCTCCCCGCTGATTTCCCCGGCACCGTTCCGTGGTCAGGCGCCAGCGCGAGGTGTGGGTCGGTGCGGTAGGTTCGGCCTCCCGGTGAGGTCCACTCGATAATCCCCGGACGGTGTTGCCGTGCTTTCCAGAACCCCCGGGTTTTGAACATGTGGTGCCGCCGGCAGAGGTGTTCGAGGTTGTCGTGGTCGGTGGTTCCGCCGTGGGACCAGGGTTTGGTGTGGTCGAGCTCGGAGATCACGGCGTTGGTCCGGCATCCCGGGAACCGGCAGGTTCCGTCGCGGGCACGAAGCCAGCGCTGCAACCCGGCAGGAACCTTTCTTCGCCGGCCGACCCGCAAAATCTCGTCGGTGCCCGGGTGACGTTCCACCGGTGTCCAGTGGGCTGCCTGCCGGGCGAGCCTGCGGGCGGTTTCAGGGCTGATGGGCCCGTACCCGTGCAGTTCCGCCGGTTGTTCGTCAGCTCCGAAGAGGGTTTCGGCGTTGATGAGGACCAGGATTTCGGTGCGTGCCCGCGCCCGAGCCTTGGCGTCCTTGGTGCCGCCGTTGTCCCGGGTATCCATGATCGGGTGGTTGTCCAGGCCATCATCAACGCGGTTATCGTGGACGTCCCCACCTTCATCGCCACCCGTATCGCCAACCGCATCCTCGCCCTCGAGGAGGTCCGCCAGAATGTCCGCCCGCAACGCATCCACAAGCCGCGGGTCCCCGGCCGCCTGTTCACCCCGCGCAGCTGTGGTCAGCTGCGTGTAGATCAACTGGGCACGGACTGCCGGCAACAAGGCCGACAACCAGGACATCCCGTCCTCGTCCGGTGCCAAACAGACCCGGCGCTGCTCAAACGCCGTCTTGTGCCGGACGCTAATGGTCTCCGGATATGTCTTTTCCCGCATCCGGCGGGCCTTCACCCGGAACTTGGACGGCGTCTGTCCCGCCGCCGCCATTTCCAGCAGATCCTTTTCAAAGCTCGCCAGCTCAGCCTCGGGGACGTTCTGGGACTGATCCAGCACGGTTTGGACATGCCCGTAACTGAGGGTGCCTTCTTCCAAACCAGCCAGGGTTGTCGTGTGGGTGGAACACAACTGTCCGGCGTCGCTCATCAGCATCTTCGCGGTGTTGGTGGGCAGATGCAGGATCGCGGCAGCTTCCTCCGCAGCAAGACTGAACGTCAGCCCCGGATCTTCCCTACCGATGTCTTGGAGTAGATCGTCGCGGAAGACGGTCTCCATCCGGTGCAGGACTTTCGCTTGCTGAGCTTGAGCCCACCGCATCAGGGAATCCAACCGTGACAACACAGCCCCGGCTTCGTCCTGGGTCAGGGACTCAGCCGACTGCAGGGCCAGGGACCCAGTGAACCCCTCACGGTAGGTGGGGCCGGGGTGGGAGACCTGCGCGGGATCGTACTGGGCACGAGGGCTCCCGGCAGTACCTGACTCAGCCTCGTAAACCGACAGGCTCGCGCCAGCAGCCTGTCCGGCACCGGTGAAATCACCAGTGCCTCCGAGCCGAGAAGATCCGTTCTGATCCATGTCTTCAGGCTTTCACCCGGCACTGACATTTCCGTCCCGAAAACAGCCCCAAAAGCCTCAAAACAGGCCCTCCCGGGCCCTCGAAATACCCGACTTTTTACCGGAACTACTTGCACGCCTCAGGGACACCTGCACCACTGATAGCTGCGCCCCGTCAGCCCACCTCCACCCCAACCCAGTGCTCCGGACATCTGTTCCGCGCAGCCGGGGAACCGACTCACCGGGCATGAATTCGCTGTAAGTTCGCCGTCCCCGCCGCCCAATCTTCGGGACACCGAACTTTCATGCTAGGTTGCTGTCATGAGCCGCAAGACCGCCCTCCTGAGGACCGACCAGCCGGCAAACGGCGCGCCTTCCAACGCGCCCGCTCCTCATTCCAACGCGCCCGTTCCTCCGTCCACGACACCCCCCTCCCCCAAACGCCTGATCTGGATGCTGGGGCCGGCACTGGTTGCGGGAGTCGCCTATCTGGACCCGGGAAACGTGGCCAGCAACATGACGGCAGGAGCCCGGTTCGGCTACCTGCTGGTGTGGGTTGTGGTCGGAGCCAACATCATGGCGTGGCTCATCCAATACCTCTCCGCGAAACTTGGCCTGGTCACCGGCAAGTCCCTGCCCGAGCTGCTGGGAGAACGCCTGGGCCGCAAAACCGGACGCCGCCTCTACTGGCTCCAGGCCGAACTCGTAGCCATGGCCACCGACGTGGCCGAGGTGATCGGCGGCGCCGTCGCTCTGTGGCTGTTGTTCGACCTTCCCCTGCTCCTTGGAGGCGTCATTACCGGGGTCATTTCCATGGCCGTCCTGGGCCTTCAGGGCAGCGGACGCCACCGCACGTTTGAATACGTGATCGTGTCCATGATGGCAGTTATCGCCGTCGGCTTCACGGCGGGCATCGTCATTTCACCGCCCGACGCCGGAGCCGTGGCAGACGGCCTCATCCCCCGCTTCGAGGGAAGCGAATCCGTGCTGCTCGCGGCCTCGATCCTGGGTGCCACTGTCATGCCGCACGCCATTTATGCGCATTCAGCACTGACCCGGGACCGGTTCCCGACCCGCACCGCTTCCCTGACAACCCCCCGGCTGATCCGCGCCACCCGCTGGGACGTCACCATTGCACTGGCCGTAGCCGGAACCGTAAACCTGGCGATCCTGCTCCTGGCCGCCAGCTCCCTCCAAGGCGTCGCCGGAACGGACACCTTGGAAGGCGCGCACGCCGCAATCGCCGCGTCCCTTGGCGGCGCCGTCGCCACCCTCTTTGCCGTCGGCCTGCTGGCATCGGGCCTGGCGTCAACCTCCGTGGGTGCCTACGCGGGTGCCGAAATCATGCAGGGGCTGCTGAAGGTCCGGATGCCGATGCTGCTGCGTCGCCTGATTACGCTGATTCCGGCCCTGTTGATCCTGGCGGCCGGCGTCGACCCCACCTGGGCGCTCATCCTGAGCCAGGTCATCCTGTCCTTCGGCATTCCGTTTGCCCTGATCCCGCTCGTGTGGCTGACCTCGCGGCGGGAGCTGATGGGCGTACACACCAACCGCTGGTGGACCACCGCACTGGGAGTGGTGGTGGCCATCCTGCTGGTGGGGTTGAACATTACGCTGCTCGTGCTGACGTTCACCGGTGCGGCTTAGCGGCAGGACGGCTCACCGCCGCCGCCCAACACACGGCACGACGACGACGGCGGCAAGGTTCCCGCGTCACCGGAACCCCGCCCAGTCGTTCAAGTCAGTCGCTCAGCGTTCCCTCCACCAGTGCGGTCGCAATGCTGTCAGCATCCTGAACCGCCGCCAGGTAGCGCTCCGCGTCCAGGGCGGCGGCACACCCGGTGCCGGCAGCAGTGATGGCCTGACGGTAGCGGTGGTCCACGGCGTCACCGCAGGCAAAAACACCGTCGGCGGAGGTGGCCGTGGTGGGAGCAGCGACGATGATGTAACCCTCCGAATCCAGATCCACCTGTCCGTGCAGCAGTTCGGTGCGCGGCACATGCCCGATGGCGACAAACACCCCGGCCGCAGGAAGCTCGCGCTTTTCTCCCGTGACGGTGTCGGTAAGGGTCGCCCCCGTCACCTTGTCCTGGCCGTGAACCGCGGTCACTTCGCTGTTCCACTCAAACCGGATCTTCTCGTGGCTCTTGGCCCGCATGGCCATGATGCGAGATGCCCGCAGCTCGCCGCGCCGCACAATCACCGTGACGGTCCGCCCGAACCGGCTCAGGAACAGCGCCTCCTCCATCGCTGAATCCCCGCCTCCCACCACCAGCACGTCCAGGTTGCGGAAGAAGAAACCGTCGCAGGTGGCACACCAGGAAATGCCGCGTCCGTTGAGCCGCTTTTCCTCGGGCAGGCCCAGTTCCTTATACGCGGATCCCGTGGCCAGGATGACGCTGCGTGCCTTGTATTTGTCGCCGCCGCCGGTCTCCACCCGCTTAATGTGTCCGCCCAGATCCACTGACACGACGTCGTCGTACTGGACAACCGCACCGAACTTTTCCGCCTGTCGGCGCAGACTGTCCATCAGGTCCGAACCCAGGATTCCATCCGGAAAGCCGGGAAAGTTTTCCACCTCGGTGGTGTTCATCAGGGCTCCGCCTGCGGTTACGGAACCGGCGAGGACCCGCGGCTTTAAACCCGCCCGGGCGGCATAGATAGCCGCTGTGTAGCCGGACGGGCCGGAGCCGATGATGAGAACCTGATCGGTGTTCATGGGGTGCTCCTTGCCGTGCGGACAGGTCTGGAACAGGAAGCGCACTGATCCCAGTGTGACCGGCCCGGCACCGGCCGGGAAGAAGTTCCGTGCCGTCGCCGCCATAATGGACCGATGCCCTCCCCTCCACGAACTCCCCCAACACAGCACCCCGCAGTCCGGCACCCCGGTGTGGAGATTCTTCAGCTGCCGCCGGCCGCCATCGACGCGCTGGCCGACGGGGACCTGGACACCGCCAACCAGCGTTCCCAGGTTGCCCTCACCCGGCATTTTTCCCTCGACCGGCAGTCACTGTGGAAAATGCGCAGCGCTCAGCTGGCAGCAGCGCCCGACGACGCCGGCTGGATCACCGGGGCGATCGTCGACCAGGTATCGGGGCAGGCTGTGGGCTGCGCAGGTTTTCACGGACCGCCGGATCCCGACGGCATGGTGGAACTGGGCTATTCCGTGGACCCTTTGTTCCGCCGCCGCGGCTACGCCCGCGCCGCACTGGAACTGCTGCTGGCCCGGGCCGCCCGTGAACCGGACGTCCGCACTGTGCGCGCCACCATCAGCCCGGATAACGAAGCGTCCCGCAACCTGGTGCTGCAGTACGGGTTCGAGGAAAACGGTTCCCAGTGGGATGAGGAGGACGGGCTGGAGATCATTTTCGAAGCCGCGGCGGGAAACCAGTCCGCACAACCCCAGTAGGCTGGCCGGATGCTTCCCGGAAACCTTTTCGCCGATCAGGCCACACTGACCACCGCCCGGCTTCGGCTGGAACCGCTGGGACCCGAGCATTTCGACGGCGCTTGGGCCGCCCTGCAGGATCCGGAAGCACGGCGCCTGACCGGAACCCACGCAGAATTCACGCCCGAACAGATCCGGGCGTGGCTGGCTGGGCTCGCCGCGCAGCATGACCGCGCAGACTGGGCAGTCATCCGCCGCGCAGACGAACAGCACCCGGAGGAACGGTATCTGGGCGAAGTGGTGCTGAACGATCTCGATGCCGACAACGAGTCGGTGGGATTCCGGATTGTCCTGTCCCCGGCCGACGTGCGCGGTCTGGGGTACGGCACCGAGGCGACTGCCGCCGTCGTCGGGCATGCGTTTGACGACCTGGGCCTGCACCGGGTGGCGCTGGAGGTTTTTGCGTTTAATCCGCGCGCCCAGCGGGCCTATGAAAAGGCCGGATTCACCGTGGAAGGACGCCAGCGCGACGCCCTGCTGTGGGACGGCGCCAGGGTGGACGCGGTCAGCATGGGGATTCTCGCTCGCGATCCGCGGCCCGCGCCGGCACCGTAGTCCAGCTGATCCGTAGTTCAGCTGTTTCTGGTTCAGCTGATGCGGCGCCGGATCTGCACGGCAGCCAGCAGGGTGAAGACCACCGTCATGGCGGCCAGGATGAACACCACATATGTGTTGCTGACGGCCCAATCCCCCACCGCC
Organism: Arthrobacter gengyunqii; assembly: GCF_023022985.1. Classification (NCBI taxonomy): domain Bacteria; kingdom Bacillati; phylum Actinomycetota; class Actinomycetes; order Micrococcales; family Micrococcaceae; genus Arthrobacter; species Arthrobacter gengyunqii. Next base: position 3,466,517 of record NZ_CP095461.1, read on the forward strand.
GCCGTGATGCCGAAGAGCGACTCCAGATCGCTGACCGCCTCCGGCTCGCCGCCGGTCATGGCCTGCAGGGAATCGGCCGTCATTTCCTGCCGGACCGGGAGGAACGCCTGCATGAACGGCAGCGCGCTGATCACGGTGCGCACCCCCTCGGGCAGTGCTCCCACCGGAATGTAGGCGCCGGCGAGAAACCCGAGGATGGTGCCCACAATGGTCGAGAGCGCCGAATACGCCCCCGCAGAACGCACCATGGACACCACAAAGGCGCTTAGCGCCGCAAAGGCCAGGCAGCTCAGCGCAAGGAACCCGTACACCGTGACGATCTGCCCCGCGTCAAAGCTGACCCCGTCCACGAAAAACAGGTAGGCGAGGCTGATGATCAGCACCACCGTGGTCATGATCAGGGCGACGACGGCAGCAGAGAGCAGGTAGCCCACGATCAGCGTCTCGCGGCGGATCGGGGAGACCAAGAAGTCCCGGAACCGCCCCGACGACGAATCCTCCACAAACACGTTCATTGCGCCCAGACCGGTGGTGATCGAGGTGATGCCAACAATCCCGGCGAACATCCAAGTGTCCACAAAGCTCTTGACCTCACCTCTGGAGACCCTGGGAAAGGACTCCTGAAGGTTGTCGATCTGGCTGCTGCCCAAAAACAGGGTGTACAGCAGGAAGAGGATCAGTGCCGAGAGCAGCGAGAAGAACACCCCCAGCCGGTCACGGAAGAACAGCCGCAGATTGCGGGACATCAGGGTTCCAACAACACTCATGACGCATCCCCTTCGTGCCCGGTCAGCGCCAGGAAAACGTCGTCCATGGTCCCGTGCCGGAACTCAAAGTCCAGGACGTTGTCCCCGTGCTCCACCAGGATCCTGCGGGCCGACTCGGCACTGTCCACCACCAACCGCACCACCCCGCCGTCGTCCTCCTCGCGGATGCCGGCGCCCTCCGCTGCGGCAAGCGCCAGCAGGGCGGGACGGTCCGCCGAGGTAATGCTCAGGACGGAGTTGCTGTGCCGGGCCCGCAGCTGGGCGGGAGTGCCGTCGGCAATGATCCGGCCGCGTTCGATGATGCACACCCGGTCTGCCTCCTCGGTTTCCTCCATGTAGTGCGTGGTGAGGAAGACGGTGAGCCCGTGCCGATCCCGCAGCTCGCGGATGGTGGACCAGACCATGGCGCGGCTGGCCGGATCAAGTCCGGCGGTCGGTTCGTCCAGAAAGAGGATCGACGGCGAATGCAGCAGTGCGCGGGCAATGTCCACCCGGCGCCGCTGTCCGCCGGAATAGGTGCCGTAGCGGCGGTCCATGAAGTCGTCCAGCCCAATCAGGGCACTCAGTTCGGCGATCCGGGCGTCCGTGGCCGAGGTGTCGGAAGTGTAGAACCGGGCCCGGGACTTCAGGTTCTCCCTGCCGGTGAGCAGCGGGTCCAGCAACGAATCCTGAAACACCACGCCGATGTCCCTGCGGACTTTGCCGGCTTCGCTGCGCACGTCGTGCCCGCTGACGCTGGCTTCACCGGCATTGAAGGTAATGACAGTGGTGAGGCAGGAAATAGTGGTGGATTTACCGGCGCCGTTGACTCCGAGAAAGGCAAAGACGGTGCCGGGCTGAACCTCAAAAGAGAGGTCATCAACAGCCGTGGTGGCACCGTATTTCTTGGTCAGTCCACGCACGGATATAGCGGCGTCTCCGCTTGTTGCCACGATTCCCCCGGATCTTTCAATTCCTCCGGCGGCATCGGCCGGGCTGGGGAAAGTCTAGCGGGAGAGCTGTTCCAGATCGTCCCATTCAAGGGGCGTGGTCTCATTGTTTTCCCAGTCCTGCCGCAGGATGGCATACGCGACCGAGGCGACGCGCGTACCGTCCGCCGTGGGCCAGCCGAGGCGGTAGTGGGCCTCCTTGAGGAAGCCTGCCCGGACGAAAGTCTTGCGCATGGCAACGTTGTCCTCCCGTGTCTGGCCTTCGAACCGCACCGGTTCGGGGAACTTTTCGAACACCAGCGAGCACAGGACCTTCAGGATCTGCGGCCCCAGTCCCCGGCCCCGGCATGCCTCCGCCAGCCTCAGGTCGAACATGGGGGTGTCTTCCTCCAGGTCGTCGAGCACCACCATTCCCACGGTTTCGTCCTCAGCGAGGATCCAGTAACCCACGGATTCTTCCGACCAGAACCTGCCGCTGTCCACCGCTTCCCGTGCCGACTCTGCCGTGTGTTGTGCCGTCACATGGAAAGGAAAACTGTTTGAGGTCAGGAATTGCACAATGGCCTCCGCCTCGGCTGCCGATTCGGTCATGGGGCGAAAGTTGATAACCATGGTGGGAGCCTATCCGACACCAGTAGGGTGATGATTATTATGTCCAGCGGCATTCCTACCCAGACTTGGGGTTATTCATGAGACGAGTTGTTTCGACCGGGGAAATCACTGTTGAGTCGGCGGCACGGAATCTGCAGGACTATTTCACCGAACTCATGCCGCGAACCGGCAGGGTCCGCAGCAGTTCACGGTTTGATTCCTGGGCCGGCGGCGGCGATGCCCCGGAAGTGGTGAACCGGTTCACGTCCGACGACGTCGTGGCCGCATCCTTCCGCTCGGTGAAGATCCCCGCCCGGACGGCGGTTGGCCTGCTGGAAACCCGGGCCGGGGACATTTCCGACCTGCTGGCCGCCATTCCGGCGGACATTGATCTGCCCGACGCGGACGCGGTGCAGGATTTGGGCGCGGGCAGCCCGGCCCGCCAGCTGTGGAACCTCCTGCGCGGCAGGCACGACGACGACGGCGGCTGGGGCGTGGGCCCAAGCACCGCCAGCAAACTTCTTGCCCGCAAGCGGCCCCGGCTGATTCCGGTGTACGACTCCATCATCCGCAGGGTTACGGCGCTGCCCGGCCCCAAGGACCAGTGGGAGTATTGGCACGCCTCCTTCGCGGACGGCGTCCTGGCCGAACGGCTGGCGGAAATCCGGGCCGAATCGGGGATCACGGAACCCATTTCCGACCTTCGGGTTCTGGATATTGTGCTGTCCATGCACGGCAAACGGCAGGGGTTCGAGCCGCAGGAAGAGGATCTCGAGGCATGAGCTCCCACCCGTCTCCACCAGCCGCACCGGCCGTGCGCCCAGGACCCGCCAGCCCGTGGCTGGGCACGCCGTCGGGCATTATTGCCCTCACGGCGCTGGTTCTCTCCATTGTGCTCATTCCGCTTTTCTTTCCGCTGGCCGGGCTCGCTCTGGTGCTGGCGATCATTGCCCTGGTGCGGCGGCGGCCGCGGCCCCGCAGCGCCTGGGTCGTTGCCATCATCAGCGGTGTCCTGCTCGTCGTCGTGGCGGCGATCAGCATTCTGGCGACCCTCGCTTTTCTTGTTCCAGTGGAGTCGGACAGCCCGGGAGTTCCGCAGCCGGCCATCACCTCGGTACCGGCTGCACCCTAAACCCGCGCCCTTCGCCAAGACGTTTTCCGAGGTCGGTGCTAACCTGTTGGTATTCGAAAGTGTGTTCTAGGGAGGTGCGCGGTGCCCGTGTTTTCCTCAGGCCCCGCGCCGCGTTCCGGCAGCGCGAATGAGCAACCGGCCACCCGCGGCTCAACCCTTCCCGCCGGATTCGCGTCGCCCGCCCAGGACTATTACGACGCCGGCATTGACCTGAACCGGCATCTGATCCGCGACGCCACCTCAACGTTCATCATGCGGGTCGCCGGCAATGCCATGGACGGAGCCGGCATCAGTGACGGAGACGAGCTGATCGTGGACCGTTCGCTGACCCCCAAAGACGGGTCCGTCGTCGTCGCCGTCCTCAACGGAGAGCTGATCATCCGGCGGTTGCTGCTCACGGGACAGGGCATCTTCCTGCACGCGGAGAGCCCGGATTCAGAAGACATCCGGGTACCGGACCCGGCGGAACTGTCCGTCTGGGGCGTCGTGACCCGGTGTCTGCACCATGTTTGATTTGCCTTACCACCACAGTGCGGCGTGCCATGGCTGAGCGGCACCGCATCGCCCTGGTGGACGTGAACAGTTTCTACGTCTCCTGCGAGCGCGTCTTCGACCCTTTGCTGGCCGGCATTCCCGTGGTCGTCCTGTCCAACAATGACGGCTGCGTGGTGGCGCGCTCCGATGAGGCCAAAGCCCTGGGCATCAAGACGGGTGAGCCGTGGTTCAAGCTGGCGGAGGCCGCTCCGAAGCTGGGCCTGGTGCAGCGCTCCAGCAACTATGAGCTGTACGGGGATCTGAGCTCACGCGTGATGCAGCTGCTGGCACGCTTCTCCTCCGAGCAGGAGATCTATTCCATTGACGAGTGTTTCCTGCACCTGCACGGCACCGATGAGGAACTGCGGAACCGGGGCACTGACATTCGTGCCGCCGTGGCAAAGAACATCGGCCTGCCGGTCTGCGTGGGGATCGGCCCGACCAAAACCCTGGCCAAATTCGCGAACCGGATCGCCAAGCAGAATCCGCACATGGGCGGGGTCTGCAACCTCGACACCCTGGATCCCGCCGTCGTCGACACCATCATGTCCCGTGTGCCGGTCACCGGACTGTGGGGCGTGGGCGCGCGCAACGGTGCCCGGCTGAACGCGCTGGGCATCCACACCGTCGCGGATCTGCGCGCCGCTGATCCCGCCGTCATCCGCGCGAAGTTCTCCGTGGTGCTGCAGCGCACGGTGCTGGAGCTGAACGGCACCGCCTGCATTCCCATGGAAACCGAGTCCGCGGACAAGCAGCAGGTCCTCTTTTCGCGCAGCTTCGCGACGCCGGTTACTACGCGGGAATCGATGCGTCAGGTCATGAGCCTGTACGCCCAAAAAGCGGCCATTCGGCTTGCCAAGGAGGGGCAGCTGGCCAGCGTCATGACCGTCTTTGCGTCCACCTCGCGGTTCAGCGGCACTGAAGCGTCCTCACCCTCGGCCACGGTCCGGCTCCAGCGGCCCACCGCGGATCCGCTGGTGCTCACCCGGGCCGCGATCACCGCCATGGACTCTCAGGTGGTGGAGGGCGCCCGGTACGCCAAGGCCGGGATCATGCTCACCGGCCTCTCCCCCGCCGGCGCCGAGCCGGTGTTCGACCTGTTCGATGCCGGACCCGAACAGAAGGACATCGGGCCGCTGCTGGCTCAGGTCACCGACAAGTACGGTGCCGCCAGCATTGGCCTGGGCCTGGCCGGAATGTCCTCGGCCAAGCCGGACTGGACCATGGCCCGGAACTTCGCCTCTCCCCGCTACACCACCGAATGGTCCGACCTGCCGGTGGTCAAGGCGGTTTAGCCGTTTTGGCTGTCCACGGACTCGACAACCACACGTTCCGCCGCCCGGCCAGCCTTGACGGAGGCCGCAATGACAAGCCCCAGCGCGACCAGGCAGCCCGCGATGGCGATGAGGGCACCTGTTTCGTCCGTGATGCCGGGCAGCATCAGCGAAAGAACAGCGGCGACAGCGAAGGCCGCGCTCGAAGCGTGCAGAAGGAGCCGCGCCGCACGGTGCCCGGCTAGCCACGCGTCGGCCGAGTGGGTCACGTAGCCCACCCGGATGCCGACTCCTGAATTCACCCCGAGCTGGCCTCTTGCGGTTGCTTCCGCGGTCCAAGACACGGCGACGGCGGACACGATCAGAACGAATTCCAGTAACCCCATTGCGGAAGTCTAGTCGCGCACTGCCGGGACGCCGTTACTCCGGCACGGACCGTTTGGCTCCGGCACCGCCGGACTCAGGGACCGGAAACTCAACCAGGCTGGCGGTGATTCCGGCCAGGAACTGCGCCCCCAAACCCGTCAGGGAGATCTCCTTGCGTTTAGCCCCCGTGCGTGGGACATCAACCTCTGCGCTGTGCAGGAGACCGCTGTCCTGCAGTCTTTTCAGGGTGCGGTAGAGACTGCGTTCGGTGATCTGCCATCCGGTGCTTGCGGCAACCGCCGCTGCAACACTGGCCACCGTCACCGGCTGACGCTCGGCGACCGCCCGCAAAACCACCGGCGTCAACATCGACTTTTTGTAGGTCTCCACCCAGGATTCGACCCGGGCTTCCACCCATTCCTGCTCCTCCCCGGGATGGGCCACGCTCAGTCCTCCCAGCCGCGGCCCAGCACGACGCCGGCGAGATGGATCAGCAGCCCGGCTCCCCAGGCGGCACTCATCACCAGGGTGGCACCGAACCACGGGGTGGCCAGAAGCTCATGGGCAGCGGCGCCGTCGGCTCCGCCGGAAGAACCCAGGGACAGCGTACGGATGACGGCATGCAGGTTGAAGGACGCCGTTACGGTGACAAACGCAAGGGTGTGCGCGATGGCCGGCCCGAAACGGATCTTGGTGAGTTTCCGGCGGGTGCACCAGAACCAGACGGCGATTCCGACTGCAACGAGGGCCGTGAGGACACCGGCGAGAAGGGTAATTCCTCCTCCGGTGAAGGCGATCACTGCTTGTATTGCCGTCATGGCAACCACCAGAACCAGAAGGTACGGCAGGAGCACGGATCGGGCGTTGACTGAAGCCTGAGGCAGAGTGGAAGTAGTCATGTGCGGCACTGTACCAATGGAACACTACCTGCGGAAGAGGGATCCGGCGGATGCCGGATCCCCGAAGCCGTGCGACGCTGGTTGCATGGACTTGACGGTGTCGCCCGCGCTCACGATTCCCGCCTCGGAACTTGCCTGGCGCTTCTCGCGCTCGTCCGGCCCCGGCGGACAGCATGTCAACACCTCCGACAGCCGCGTGGCGCTGTCCTGGAATGTGGCCGCTTCGACGTCGCTGTCGGATACCCAGCGGCAGATCCTGCTGCGACGCCTCAAGCGGCGTCTGATCGCGGGAACCATCACCGTCACCGCCTCCGAGCAGCGCTCCCAGCTGCGCAACCGGGAGATTGCCCTGACCAAACTTGCCGAGATGGTGGCGGACGGTCTTACTCCCGAAGCTGCCCTGCGCCGAAAGACCAAGCCGACCCGAGGCTCAAACTATCGACGTCTCGATGCCAAGAAACAACGGGGCGCCACCAAACGCCAGCGGCAGCGCCCGCCGACCGATTAGCTACCCGCCGGCACATTCCCGGCCGATGTCTCGGAGTTTCAGATCGCAGGACAGTTCAGCGGGCACGGCGGCCTCCTTCAGACAGCACCTTGCGCATCAACGGACCTGACGACCGTGACTTCAGCTGCCCGGTTGGCCTTAATGGAGGCGGCGATCACCAGACCCAGTGAGGCCAGGCAAGCAGCGACTCCGATGGTGCTGCCGGTTGCCTCTGAGATCCCAGGCAAAGTCAGGAGCAGAATCCCGACTACCGCCAACAGCGCCGCCGCAGCATGGAGGAGGACTCTGGCGGCGCGATGCCCGGACAACCAGGCCTCTGGGGAGTAGGTCACGTATCCAACCCGAAGACCTATAACGCGATTGACGCCAATTTTCCCGCGAGCAGTGGCCTCAGCCGAGCATGAGAACGCAACCGCGGCCAAGATCAAGATAATTCCCATAAACCCCATACGAGCACCCTAGCGGGTAACTGCATCTTGCCGGGGATCTTCTGACTCTGCTGCTCCGACTGCCGGCTGCTGCGGCCGATCTACTTGTTGAGTGCCTTTCCATCGGCGTCCAGGTAGTCGTGCCAGGAGCGCTTGGGCTTCCAGCCGAGCATCCTTTGAGCCTTGGCACTCGAGATGCCTGAAGCATCGGTCCGGTCGAGATCCTTCAACTGGATCTGGTCGCCGTAGTACTTCGTCAGGACCTCGGCGAAGTCGTGACCGCCCGCGTTGTCCGGTGAGGCGATGTAGAAAACTTCGTGTCCGGGCAGGTCGGATTCGGCGGCGAGGACAATGGCGTCGGCCAGGTCATACACGTCGATGTAGCTCCACAACCCGGGGCTGAGCACTGAAGCGTCGCGGATCTGCGGGCCCAGATTGTTTTCGTAGTTGCCCTCGAACTGCACCCAGCTGGGCCGGATGGAGATGCATTGGATGTCCGACCGGGCAACAGCGGCGTCCATGAGCTGCTCGCTGAAGTGCTTGGCGAGCGCGTACGGGTCCTGCGGGTGGATCGGGTGCTCTTCATCCACGGGGGCGTACTCCGGAAGGAAATCGCGTTCCGGGAAGAAAAAGCCGGGCACGGTTTCGCTGGAGAGGAAGACAAAACGCTTGATGCCGAAGCTGACGGCTGCCTCAAGGACGTTGAACGTGGACATGAGGTTGTTCTGGAAGACAACGTGGGGAGCGTGGCCCGTGGGCTCGGGGATGGCGGCAATGTGCACGACGGCGTCGGCTCCCTTGACGACGGCGTAGGCCTGGCCGGCGTCGGTGAGGTCGGCCATGACGTAGCGCGGCGTGCCTTCCGGCTTCCGCTCGTAGCTTGGCCGGCTGAGGTCGGTGGTGATGACTTCGTGTCCGGCGTCGATCATTGCCTGCGTGGCGGCGCGTCCGACTTTTCCGTGGGCTCCGGTGATGAGGACTTTCATGGTTGCTCCTTGGATGTGATGCACGTCGGATCTGTGCTGTCGGATTCATTGCACGTCGCCCGAGTATAGGTCAAGGAATCGTGCGGGACTCAGCCACATGACTTCGGGACACAGCTTATAAAATTGGGGATATGCCCCGAACCGATGCAATACAGGTTCGGCCCCGGGAGTCTGGTCGAAGAGCCCTCCCCAAGCGTCCTCCCTCATCAACTACTGAAAGGAAGACCGTGAGCATCCCGATCCTCGAGTTCGCTTCCCACACCAAAGGCAGGAACGCACAGGTTCGCATTTTCCACGACCGCATTGAGTGGGAATTGAAACGGGGCCTGTCCGCCGGCAAGCTCACTGCCGGGGTTTTGACTGCGGGCGTATCCCTCTTGGGCACCGGGGTGAAGCACGGAAACGCCTTCACGGAGATGATCCCGCTCAAGAGAGTTTCATCTGTGGTCACAAGGCGTGACGGAATGATGTACACCATCGTTTCCGTGATCACGACCGGAAACACCATCGATTTCCGCGTCTCCCACTCCGAGGCAAAGCACATAACGGACACGCTGAACCGCCTCATCATGCAGGCGTGACCATTCGGCGTCGTTTCGACGTAACTGATTGGCCTCTTTGCCGACAGAGAAAGGGGCCTGCTTTCCTTTGTGACAAGGAAACAGACCCCTTTTGAAAGGGTGGAGCTTAGGGGAATCGAACCCCTGACCTTTTCATTGCGAACGAAACGCTCTACCAACTGAGCTAAAGCCCCAGCCCGGCCAAAGCCGGACAGCCCCTGAGGGCATAAGCACGATTCTAGACCCGGGCACAGGCCCATAGGCAAATCGCCGCGGCGTTCTGGCTGCCCGCGGCACCTGCGGCCGCTCCAGCTCTGGTCCGGTCTTCCGGCACGGAGCTATCCTGACAGCCCGGGCCGCAGAACTTCCCGGCCGCACTCCCCGCGAAACCGCACCAATCAGCGAACGCAAAAAGGAGCAGTGCCATGAGCCTCATCGAATCCATCCTCAGCGAACGTCCCGACGGCGCCGGAACGGACCTCGAAGCCGTCTCCACCTGCGTCATCGCCTGCTTTGACTGCGTCCAGGTCTGCACCGCCTGCGCCGACGCCTGCCTCAGTGAGGACATGCTCGGCGACATGGTGGAGTGCATCCGCAAGGACCTCAACTGCGCCGACATTTGCGCCGCCACCGGAACGGTGGTGGCCCGGGTCGGAACCCGGTACGCCGGCTATCCGGACAGCACGGCGGCTCTGCTGCGTGCCTGTGCCGCAGCCTGCCGCCAGTGCGCGGAAGAATGCGCCCAGCATGCCGCCGAACACGGACACTGCCGGATCTGTGCGGAAACCTGCCGCCGCTGCGCCGCCATGTGCGAAGAACTGCTGGTGGTCATGTCCCGCAGCTGAGGAAACCCCTGCCCGCCAACGGCTGGCCCTACGACGACGGCCAGCCGGCTACAAACCGGCCGCCACCACCATCCCGCGGAGGTAGGCGGCCTGGCCAACATGTTCCAGCCCGTCACCGAGGATGCTGATCAGCCGTACCCCCAGGGTTACGGGCGGATCCCAGGCGGTGTCCACCACTTGATCCAGGTCCTGTCCGGAAAGACCGGAGACAAAGGCAGACGTGCGCGAATGCACCGCCTCGTAATATCCGAGCAGCACGTCCGCCGACGGCACCTGAACGAGGGCCACCTGGTCGGAATCGTGGCCGTATCCGGTGTCTTCGACAGCAAGCGGCAGCCCCACCCGCTCGTACCAGCCATCTGCGGTCCAAGCCTGTTCATGCCCGGCCAACGGAGCAATCTGGGCATCCTCACCCCGGGCTAAATGCCAGATCAGCCAGGAAATGGAGTTGCCCTGCGGGTAGGGGCGGTGGTTCAACGCCGCCGCGTCCAAGCCGTGGGTTGCCTGGCGGACGGTCTGGGGAAGGCGGCCGAAGGCGTCGATGAGGAGATCGCTCTGTTCCATGTCAGTGCTCCAAGGGTTACGGTGACGGGCGGCCGCAGCGGCAACGTGCAGGGCGCGGCACACAGGATCGCGGCAATCCTTTCACGGGCACACGCGCCGGGAAAGAGCAGCGGCGCGCACCGGGGGCCACTGCGAAAAAAGGCACCTGCAACCGGGTGCATCCGGGTGCAGGCAGTCCTAAACTTTCCGCATGAGTTGGACCGACGAGCGTCCTCCATGGCTTCCGCCCCTGCCCTCGCCCCACCCCGGCCGCATCCGCATCGTGGTGGGCATGACCATGGTGGTTGCCTGCATGCTGGGAATCCTGGTTGTTGCCTTTCTGGGCGAAACCCTGAGCATGTACACCTGGTGGCCGCTGGCTGCCGGCCTCACGTTCCTGATGTCCGGCCTGCTGAGCCGCCGCCGGATGCCGTAGCCGCAGCCGTTCCTGCGCCGAGTCATCCTAAGATGGGGCTCATGACTGAACCCTCCGGCCCTTCCGCATCCGCACCTTCCCCGGGGTCCGGCGGAGCCGGGTCCTTGTCCCAGACCCTCTCGCGCGGCCTGCGGGCGCTGGAACTGCTGGCCGACGCCGAGGCGCCGATGACCATCGCTGAACTGTCCCAGGGCCTCGGCGTCCACCGCTCCATCGCCTACCGCATCCTGCGGACGCTCGAGGCACATTCGCTGGTAATGCGCGACGACGCCGGCCGGGTGGCGACGGCGCCCGGCCTCGCCGCGCTGGCCCGCGGCGTATCCCGGGACCTCCAGACGGCGGCATTGCCCGAGCTGACGGTGCTGGCCGATGAACTCTCCATGACCGCGTTCGTGGCTGTGTGGGATCAGCATGACTGCGTCACGCTGGTGACGGTGGAGCCAAGACACAGCCGCACGGCACTGGTTCAGCGGCCGGGAACCCGGCACTCCTTCGCCTCCGGAGCCCCCGGCATTGCCATTCAGTCCGCCGTGGGCGAGGAACAATGGGCCAAGCTGGCCCCCGGGCAGCCCTACCGGCCGGAATCCACTCTGGCCCGAACCCGGGGTTATGCGGTCAGCCACGACGAAGTCATCGGCGGAGTCTCCGCCGTGGCATCGCCCATCACCGTGTCCGGGCAGCTGCCTGCGGCCGTGTCGGTGGTGTACTTCGGTTCCGGCAGGGATGAGGAAACCCTGGGCCGGCGGCTGGCGAAAACCGCACGCCTGATCACTGCCCGGCTGAACTAATCCGGCGTGGGCAGTCAGGCCCGCGTGGGCAGTTAGGCAAGCCAAATCTTGCTGGCGGGGCGCGCACAGCAGGCCTATAACAAGAGACATGACAGTTCTTCGCGCAATCCGGAAGTACCCGGTGGTGGCGGCAACCGTCGTCGTCGGCTTGGCAGTTTTTGCGCTGCTCGGAGCCGATCTGGACACCGCCGCCGCCTGGCTGGCCTCAACTTACGCCGTGCTTATCGCGGCTGGAGCCGGCGTCCGCATGATCCGGGACATTATGCACGGCCACTGGGGCCTGGACATCCTGGCGGTGGTGGCCATCCTCTCCACCGTGGCGGTGGGCGAATACGTCGCCTCGCTGATCATCGTGCTCATGCTCTCCGGCGGCGAAGCCCTGGAAGACTACGCGGCGGGACGGGCACGCGGAGAACTGGATGCCCTGCTTTCCCGGGCGCCGCAGGCAGCGCACCGCTTGCCGCCCAACTCCCAAACACCCGCGGATATCGCCGCAGACGAGGTGGTTCCGGGTGACGTTCTCCTGGTCAAACCCGCCGAGCTGGTTCCCGTGGACGGCGTCCTGCTCAGCCCGGAAGGCAGCTTTGACGAATCCTCGCTGACCGGAGAACCGCTGCCGGTGACCATCTCCGAGGGACAAACAGTGATGAGCGGCTCGGTCAACGGATCGCAGGCTGTGCTGATCCGGGCAACGGCGGCAACGGCGGACAGCCAATACCAGCGCATCGTCGCCCTGGTGCGCGAGGCCGCGGAATCCAAAGCGCCGGTGGTCCGGCTGGCGGACCGTTTTGCCGTCCCGTTCACTGTCTTTTCCCTGCTCCTTGCCGGCGTTGCCTGGTGGGTGAGCGGGGAGCCGGTCCGTTTCGCCGAGGTGCTGGTGCTGGCCACTCCGTGCCCCCTGCTGATCGCTGCACCGGTGGCCTTCATGGGCGGCATGAGCCGGGCCGCCAAGGACGGCATCATCGTCAAGGGCGGAGCAACCCTGCAGCAGCTGGCCGGAGCCCGCAGCATTGCCTTCGACAAGACCGGCACGCTGACCTACGGCAAACCCGAGCTGACAGCCATTCAGCCCGCTTCCTCCTTCACCGCCGAGGACGTGCTGCGGCTGGCGGCCTCCGCTGAACAGTATTCATCCCATGTGCTGGCCGCTGCCGTGCAGAATGCCGCCCAGGAACGCGGGCTGCAGCTGAGCCCGGCCACCACCGCTTCCGAAGTTGCGACCAACGGCGTGCGGGCGATTGTGGACGGCCGCACCGTTCTCGTGGGCAAGCGCCGCTTCGTTGAGGCTGAGGCTCCGGACACCGGAGACGGCGCTGAAGCGCCGGCCGGAGCGCCCGGAGCCGGTCAGCTCAGGGTGTACGTGGCCGTGGACGGACACTTCGCCGGCACCCTGCTGCTCAGTGACACGCCGCGGCGGAACGCAAAAGCCACTTTGGAGCGGCTCGCCCGGCTCGGCTTGGAACCGCCCGTCATGCTCACCGGGGACGGCCCTGCTTCGGCGGAAAGCACCGCTGCGGCCTTGGGAATCCAGCAGGTCCACGCGGAGCTCCTGCCCGAAGACAAGGTCCGGCTGGTCGCAGCGATGCCCTCGCGTCCGGTGATCATGGTGGGCGACGGTGTCAATGACGCGCCGGTGCTGGCTGCGGCCGACGTCGGCATTGCCATGGGCGCACGCGGTTCAACCGCCGCGGGAGAATCAGCCGACGCGGTGATCGCAACGGACGACATTTCCAAGGTGTCAGACGCCGTCATCATTGGCCGGCGGACGATGCGGATTGCACTGGGCAGCATCTGGCTGGGCATCTCCCTCAGCGTCGGGCTGATGGTGGCGGCGGCCTTCGGGTTCATCCCCGCCGTGGCCGGCGCTCTGATCCAGGAGCTCGTGGACCTGGCCGCCATCCTCAACGCCCTGCGAGCCCTGGGCGGCGGATCCGCCTCGGAGAAGCTGCAGCCCGGGGCCAGGGCGCTCCCGCAGCCGCGCGACTCTGTAACGCGGCCGGCTCAGAACTGAAGTCTGCGAAACAGTCCTCCGGCCGCGGGCCCGCTTCCGGAGACAACAGCAGGGATAATGGTCTTTCGTCCGCCGCACTTGCCGCGGACGGTCGGAGGCAGCACAGCGAGGGGACGTTCATGACACTGATCGACAATGGAGTGTATGTGGACGGAAAGCGCCAGCACACGCCGGACAGTCTGGATGAGACCTTCGAGCTGACCCGCACTTCAGGCGGCATGGCGTGGATCGGCTTGTACCGCCCCGATGACATTGAGCTGCTGGCCGTGGCCGAGGAGTTTGGCCTGAACCTGCTGACCGTGGAGGACGCGCTGGCGGGCCACCAGCGGGCCAAGCTGGAGCACTACGACACCACGCTGTTCACGGTCCTGCGTCCGGCCCGGTACCTGGACGACGTCGAACGCGTCGAGTTCGGTGAACTGCACCTGTTTGTCGGGCCGAACTTCGTGGTGACGGTCCGGCACGCCGAGTCCCCGGATCTGGGCCGTGTCCGCAAACGCCTGGAACAGGAACCGGAGCTGCTGGCCCTTGGCCCCCACGCTGTGCTGTACGCCGTCCTGGACCAGGTGGTGGACGAATACGCACCGGTGGCAGCCGGGCTGGAGAACGACATCGACGAGATCGAGGACCAGCTTTTCGGCGGCGACGCTGAAGTGTCCCGGCGCATCTATGAACTCTCCCGCGAAGTCATCCAGTTCCAGCGCGCCATCGCACCGCTCGAAGCCATGGTGGGCACCCTGCGGAGCAACACCGGAGAGTTTGGCATCCCGGATCAGCTGCAGGACAACCTGGGCGACGTCCTGGACCATGTCCTGCGCCTGATCGACCGGGTCAACGCCTACCGCGCGCTGCTGGAGAACGCGCTGAACCTCTCCTCCACCCTGGCATCGAACCGGCTGGCAGAAACCTCCATTGCGCAGAACGAGCAGGTCAAACGCATCTCCTCCTGGGCTGCCATCCTGTTCGCCCCAACCCTCATTGGCGCCATCTACGGCATGAACTTCGAAAACATGCCCGAACTGTCCTGGGAATGGGGATACCCGTTGGCCCTGGGCGCGATGGTGGTCATGGCGGCAGCTCTGTATCTGACCTTCAAACGGAACAAGTGGCTGTGAGCCGCCGGGCGCGCGGCGCAATCCTGCTTGCAGCCGCTCTGGGGGCCGGCCTGTTGTCATCCTGCGTGGGCCCCGCCGGTTCGCCCGACTCGTCCGTTGAAGGCAGCTGGGGCAACACCGAGGATTCGAGCATGCCGTCCCTCGTGTTTGAGTCCGCCGGCCGGTTCAGCGGCACCGACGGCTGCAACACCCTGATGGGCCGCTGGGACCAGGAAGGCTCCTCGGTGGAGCTGACAGACGTCACCTCCACCTTGGTGGGCTGCATCGGCGTCGACACCTGGCTGTCCGACGCGGCCGCCGCCGAGGTTGACGGCGAAACTCTCGCACTGTTCAACAACGACGGCGACCCCATCGGCACGCTTCAGCGCTAGATGATCATTCCGCCTCAAAATGGATGATCTGGCGCAGGGCCCGGCCTTCGGCGAGATCGTCCATGGCGGCGTTGATGTCCTCCAGCGGGATTCGGGCGGAGACCAGTCTCTCCACCGGCAGCCGTCCCTGCCGCCAGAGGTCGGCAAAGATGGGCACGTCGCGGGAAGGGACCGCTGATCCCAGGTAGCTGCCGATGATGGTCCGAGCCTCAGCCACCAGCGTGAGCGGTGAAATCTGCGCCATGGCAGTCGGCGCAGGCAGCCCCACTGTGATGGTGGTGCCGCCGGGCTCGGTCAGCGCCACAGCGGTCTCAAAGGCACGGGCGTTGCCGGCGGCTTCCACCACGGTGGGTGCCGTGATGCCCAGCTCCGCCGCAGCCGCCGGCGTGTAGGCGGCCGCGGCACCCAGCGCCTGGGCCTGTCCCAGTTTTTCCTCGTTGGCGTCAATTCCAATGACCTCCGCGCCGAGGGCGCGTGCCGTGAGCAGGGCGGCCATTCCCACACCGCCCAGACCCACCACCATCAGGGTGTCCCCCGGCTTAGGTTTGGCCAGGTTGAGCACAGCCCCGCCTCCGGTGAGGACGGCGCAGCCCAGCAGTGCGGCAACTTCGGGCGGCACATCGGCAGCAACTTTGACCACCGACCGCTTGTCGACGACGGCGTGGGTGGCGAAGCCGGAAACGCCCAGGTGATGCAGCACATCTTTGCCGCCGCGGTGCAGCCGGACCTGTCCCGACAACAGGGTTCCTTTGGTGTTGGAAGCGGTTCCTTCACTGCAGGGAAGCAGCCCGTTGGACCGGCATCCGCGGCATTGCCCGCAGCGGGGCAGGAAGGTCATGACCACGCGGTCACCCGGAACCAGCTCGGTCACGGTGTCGCCGACGCTTTCCACAATGCCTGCGGCTTCATGCCCCAGGAGCATGGGCACGGGGCGCATCCGGTCGCCGTTGACCACGGACAAGTCCGAGTGGCAGATCCCGGCGCATTCGATCCGGACCCGTATTTCATCGCCGACCGGCTCATCCAGTTCCAGGTCACAGATGGTCAGCGGCCGGGAATCTGCGTAGTTGGGTGTCCTGCCGATCTCCTCGAGCACCGCTCCCCGGATCTTCACCGCTTGGTCTTGTGCACTTCGTCGACGTGCAGGTCAGCACCCCTGGTCTCTTTGACCATGGTCACTGCAGCGAACGAGATCACGCACAGCACCATGATGTAGATTCCGATTGACGGCGACCATCCGGTTTCGTTGAGCAGCATCTGCGCGATGGTGGGAGCAAAGGCGCCGCCGAGGATTGCACCCAGCGCATAGCCGATGGACACCCCGGAGTACCGGACCCGGGCGGGGAACATCTCAGCGTAAAGAGCCGACTGCGGCCCGTAGGACAGACCCAGTCCGATGGTCAGCACAAAGATGGCCACGGCAAACAGGACGATGTTGGCGGTGTCGATAAGCAGGAACATGGGAACGGCCCAGAGGAACACCCAGGCGTAACCGATCTGGAAGGTCCGGATCCGGCCGATCCGGTCCGAGAGAATCCCGCCGTACATGGTGAAAATCAGCCATCCGAAGGAGCCCAAAGTGGTGGCCAGCAGCACTGAGGGGCGGTGCATCCCCAGCCCGCCGGCGTCGGCCTTGCCTGTGGCATAGGAGGCGAAAAACGCGATGACCAGGTAGCCGGCGGCGTTGTTGGCGATGAAGATCAGGGCGCTGAGGACCACTTCGCGGGTGTTGTGCTTGAACAGCTGGGCCAGCGGTGCGGAGGATTCCTTTTTGCGTTCCTGGATTTCCAGGAAGACCGGGCTTTCATCAACGGAGCGGCGGATGAAGTAGCCCACCCCGATCAGCACCACGGAGAACAGGAACGGGATGCGCCAGCCCCAGGACAGGAACTGGTCTTCTGTGAGGCTGGTGCTGAGCACGTACATGACGAACGTTGCCAGGATCATTCCAATCGGCACGCCGATCTGCGGATAGGCGCCGAAGAGGCCGCGCTTGTTCACCGGCGCGTGTTCCACCGACAGCAGGGCCGCACCGCCCCACTCGCCGCCGGCTGAGAAGCCCTGCAGGATGCGCAGGAGCACCAGCAGAATGGGAGCGGCGACGCCGATTTGGGCGTAGGTGGGAACGATGCCGATCAGGGCCGTCGAAGCGCCCATCATCAGTAGGGTGAAAACCAGCATTTTCTTGCGGCCGAGCTTGTCGCCCAGGTGGCCGGCGACTACGGCGCCCAGCGGACGGAAAAGGAAGCTGATGCCGATGGTGGCAAAGGACACCACCTGCCCCAGCGGCCCCTCGCTCACCGGGCCGAAATAAAGCGTGGCCAGAACCAGCCCGGCGGCCTGGGCATAAATGAAGAAGTCGTACCATTCGATGGTGGTGCCCACCAGGGTTCCCGCAAGTACCTTGCGTTCCTCTCTGGTCATCTTGCCGTCGGCGGGGGCTCCCGCGATGCTGCTGCTCATGAAAACTCCATTGTTCACTCAAGGGGGTGGGAATAACTGAAAGAACGTTCGGTAGTGTGCCTGCGGATAAGATACCGGAAATGTGACCCAAAGCACAGACCTGTCCGGAGTCTGGTTTGAGTTAGATTCACGGCCCGGTTGAGGCCCGGCTTGAGGGCTGGTTTAAGGGCTGGTTTGAGGCCCGGCTCGGGTCAGAAATGCCGCGGCGTTCCGCGCCGGACCGTCCTGCGGAGCTGCCGCAGGGAATGCCCGGCAGTGAAGAGCCGCTTCCCGGCGTAGGGCACTCCGCCCCGCAGCCTCCACCCCAGCGCCAGCCAGATGCTGACGGCACGCTCACCCACCCACAGCGGAGCCCACAGGGCAGCATCCGCCGCGAACACCCGTCCTCCGTCCGCGCGGCGCCGGCCCATCTCGGCCGTAATAATGGTGGCGCCCGCAAACAGCACCAGACGCACCGGCTTCCGCAGGAGCGTCAGCAGCAGCGGCAGCAGTGCGGCCTCAACGGCCAGGCGTCCCGGCTGGGCAAAGTCGTCATAGGCCTGCCGCACCCGCTGGCCCCGGAAATGACGGGCTGAACAACAGATCCGGGCGACAAAGAGGTCATCGGCGCGGATCTCACGGCCGCCTGCGGCCCGGATGGTGCGGAGGAGCTCGAGGTTCTCGAAGAGGACATCGCCGCTGTAACCGCCGGCGGCCTGGAGTGTTGATCTGCGGACGGCCAGCGTCCCGGGATAGTCGGACCCAAAGGCCCGGTTGATCAACGTTCGGGCAGTGTCCCACCGTGCGTGCCAGGGCCTTAAGTCCTCGAAATAATTCTGGGGCCGGACAACATCGGCATCTGCGAGCAGCGAGACGACACGCTTCAGGGATTCCCGGGTGTACCGCACATCGTCGTCGGCAATCACGAGGTATTCAGACCCGCTCAGCTGTACGCCGGTCAGCACACCCTCGACTTTTCCGTTCGCGCAGCCCAGCGGATGAGGGTGGCATTGCCGCACGGCTGCTGGAAAAACCTGCGCATGCAGCGCGAATTGCGCGTCCGGGGAACCGTCAACCACCAGTACACAGATCCACTGACTCAGCTCTTCCAGATACTTGCAGAGCGAGGAAAGGTCTCCGCCGTCGTTCCATTTAAGCGGCAGGATGTATGCCGCCTCTGCCAATCCGGGCCCGGCCAACACCCGAATCACCCCCTTGTTGAGCCGGTCATTATTGCGCCGGCGCCCGGGACTGCCGCTGAACCTGCGGCAGTCCCGGGCCCCGGGCGTTTCCGCTATTCCTTGTTCAGTTTGTCCTGCACCGCCCCCGCAGTCTTCTCGACGATATTGGGAAGATCGGTGGTGCCGTAGTAGCGGGCATCCACCCGGGTGGGCGGCGGCATGGGCGCCGTCGTCGTGGGTCCATCGTGGTAGGTGAATTCGCCGTGTCCGTCCGGAGTGGGGCCGGACGCCCAGCTGCCCTCGGAGGCAGCCTTGCCATCGGAGAAGTTCAGGTACTGGTAGGAAACCTCGCGGTGCTCCTTTTTCAACGGGAAGTTGCTGGGAACGGGCAGCTGCTCCATTCCGCTTGCCTGGAGCTCCAGGGCGGCAGTGGTCCACTGGTTCTGATGCATGGTGTCACGGGCCAGCAGGAAGGAGAGCAGGTCCCGCACGCCGTGGTCATCGGTCATATGGTAAAGCCGGGCAACAGCGAGCCTGCCCTGCATTTCGGCGTTGGCGTTGGCGGTGAAGTCGGCCAACAGGTTACCGCTGGCAGTGATGTAGCTGCCCTGCCAGGGATTGCCGTTGGAATCCACCGGACGCGCACCGGCGCCGGCCACGATGGCATGCTGCACATCCATGCCTCCAACCACAGCCGCCACTGTTGGGTCATTCTGGACGGCGTCTTCCGTGATTCCCAGCGGCGCCTTCTCCAGCAACTGAGCAATCATGACGGCCAGCATCTCCACGTGACCCATTTCCTCGGCGCCAATTCCGAAGAGCAGGTCACGGTATTTGCCGGGAATGTGCGTGTTCCAGGCTTGGAATTCATACTGCAGTGCAACCGTGATTTCGCCGTACTGGCCGCCGAGCACTTCCTGAAGCTTGCGGGCGTAGACGGCATCCGGCTGATCCGGCGTGGACTTGAACTGGAGTTCCTGCTTGTGGAAAAACATAGATACCTCCGGGAGGGGTTGGAGCACCCGCTTCCGCGCCGTCGTAGGGGCCGGCGAGCCGGTGCGCGTTTGCCCAAACTAGCCCGGGGACACGTTCCAATGGAAGAGTAATCAGCCTACTTATCAATCCCGCACCCGGCGGTGATGACGTGGTGTCCCGATGCAGAGGAAGCCATCACCTCAGCGGAACGCGGGAATCCCGGTAATGTGCTGGCCCAGGATCAGCAGATGGACCTCGTCTGTGCCTTCGTACGTGCGCACTGATTCCAGGTTGTTCGCGTGCCGCAGGGGTGAATAATCCAGAGTGATGCCGTTGCCGCCCAGGATGGTGCGCGCCTCCCTGCAGATGGCGATCGCTTCCCGGCAATTGTTGAGCTTGCCGGCCGAAATCTGATGCTTTTGCAGCCGGCCGGCGTCCTTCAACCGGCCGATCTGCAGGGCCAGAAGCGTTCCCTTGTTAATTTCCAGCGCCATGTTCACCAGCTTCTCCTGGGTGAGCTGATAGCCGGCCAGCGGCTTGTCAAACTGCAGACGCTCCCGGGCATAGCCCAGCGCCGCCTCGTAACTGTCCCGGGCTGCGCCCATGGCTCCCCAAATAATCCCGTAGCGCGCTTCGTTGAGACACTCGAACGGCCCGCGCAGGCCCTTGGCCTTGGGCAGCACGGCGCTGCCGGGCAGCCGCACATCGGTGAGTTCGACGTCGCACTGGATGGACGCACGCATCGAGAGTTTCTGCACAATGGGCGTGGCCTTGAAGCCGGGGGTGTCAGTGGGCACCACGAAGCCGCGGACGCCGTCGTCGGTCATTGTCCAGATCACTGCCACCTGTGCCACTGATGCCAGCCCGATCCACCGCTTGGACCCGTTGATGACCCAGTCATCCCCGTCCCGGCGGGCGTAGGTGAGCATGTTGCCCGGATCGGATCCGGCGGTAGGTTCCGTCAGCCCAAAGCAGCCGATGGCGGTTCCGGCGGCCATCCGGGGCAGCCACTCGTTTTTCTGCTCCTCGGAACCGTGCTTGTGGATTGCGCTCATGGCCAGGGACCCCTGGACGGAAACAAAGGTTCGCAGCCCCGAGTCCCCTGCTTCGAGTTCCAGGGCCGCCAAGCCGTATTCGACGGCGCTCCGTCCGGGGCAGCCGTACCCCTCCAGATGCATGCCGAGCAGCCCCAGCCCGGCCATCTGCGGAACGATTTCAAGCGGAAAGTAAGCGGTGTCGTACCAGCGGGCAATGTGAGGCTTGATCTCGGTGTCCACGAAAGTGCGCACGCGGTCGCGGAGGGCCAGTTCCTCGGTGCTCAGGAGGGAATCAATGTCCAGAAGATCGGTGCTGTCCGTCATGGTCTTCACTTTCGGTAGGGGCGGCGGCCGGGGCGTCGGTCACGGGTACTCCCGCACTGGATATGCGCTCACCTGGCAAAGCCTAGCCGCTGCGGCGGGGACACCCCGTCACAGCGTGCAGCATGAAGGACTCCGGCCTGCCGCGGCCGGTCCGCCGGAAGGAGTCGCTAGACTACCCGGATGCCTCATGATGATCAGCCCCGGGATGCCGAAAACCAACCCTCCCCGAAAGACGAAGCCACCGACGACTTCGTGGAGCGCAGCCACACCCTGCCCTCCGGACTTCGCTACACCACCACCGCCGGACGCATGGTGCTGCGGCGGGAGGAAACCAAGGACGGGAAGACGGACGGCTTCCGGCCCAAGGCGGAGATTTTCCTGGTCGCCTACACCGCTGATCCTGCCGGCACGGCCGAGTCAGCGGGCACCGATTCCCAGGCCGCCGACTCACAGGCATCTGTCCCGCCGGCCAACCGCCGGCCGGTGGTGTTCGCATTCAACGGCGGCCCCGGTTCATCGTCGGTGTGGCTGCACATGGGCCTGCTGGGACCGCGGATGGTGGACTCCGGGGATGTTGGCGCACTGACCCCTCCCCCGTTTGGCTTGGTGGACAACCCGGAAACGATCCTGCAGCACGCAGACCTCGTGATGATCGATCCGGTCAACACCGGGTTTTCCCGGGTGGTGGACGGCAACGAGGCCGGAGAGTTCCACGGCTTCGAAGAGGACCGGGACCTGGTGGCGGAGGTGATCCGGCTTTGGACCACCCGCAACAACCGCTGGCTGAGTCCGAAGTATCTGGTGGGCGAGTCCTACGGCACCCTCCGCGCTGTCGCCGTCGCCGGCCGGCTCTTCGACGCCTACGGCATGGCGGTCAACGGACTCGGCCTGATTTCCACCGTCCTGAACATGGCCACATTGGACTTTGCGCCGGGCCGCGACACCCCGTACGCGCTTCACCTGCCCACCTACGCGGCCATCGCCCACTTCCACGGGCGGCACGGGAACCGGCAGCTGACTGACGTGGTGCGCGAAGCCGAGGACTTCGCCGGACGCGAATTCGGCTACGCCCTCACCCGGGGTTCCCGGCTGAGCGCGGAAGAGTTCGACGACGTCGTCCGCCGGCTGGCCGAAATCACCACCCTGGACGAGGGTTTTATCCGGCGCACCAACCTGCGCTGGGACTACGCCCAGTTCTCCGCCGAGCTGCTGCGGGACGAGAATCTGGTGGTGGGGCGGATCGACGGCCGGTTCACGGCACCTCCTGCGAACCAGCAGGATTCCATCAACTGGGATGATCCCAGCCTGAGCGCCATCAACGGACCGTATTCGGCGGCCGTCAACCACTATGTCCGGGCCGAGCTGGGCTACGAAAATGACCTGCCGTATGAAATCCTCACCGGCCGGGTCCAGCCGTGGAGCTACAAGAGCTTCGAGGGGGTTCCCGTGGACGTCACCGGCACGCTCGAACGGCTTCTGGCCCACAACGCCCACCTGCGCGTGCACGTGGACTACGGCTACCACGACGGCGCCACGCCTCACTTCGCGGCCGAATACGTCTGGGCGCACATGCGGCTGAATGACGCGGCGCGGGCCCGGTTCACGCACCATTATCACGAGGCCGGACACATGATGTATCTGAAGCCGGAGTGCCGGACCGACCAGCTCGCCGCCCTGGCGGAGTTTGTCAGCGCGGGCTAGCTCGACGGCGGGTTAGCTGGTCAGCGGCTGGCGAAATGCCACCAGATCCCGCCCACGAACACGGTTCCCGCAGCAAAGGCCAGCCCCAGCTCCACCAGGATGCCCAGGCCCATCGCTTTCAGCGCGGCATAGCTGGCCGACCATGCCGCGGCGAGGCTTCGGCGGCGAAGAAACTCGCTGAGCAGCAGCCCCACCACAAAGCCCACGATGAGCCCCACCACGGGGATGAGGAACATCCCTACAACGCCCACCACCACTCCGGCCAGCACCGAGGTGTTGGGGACCTGACGCTGCTTCAAGCGTCTCCCGGTCAGCACCGCACTGGAAAGCAACCCTGCCAGCGCCAGCACCGCACCCACCCCGAAGGCCCACCAGGCGGCGGCACTTTGCATTCCCAGCGCCCAGCCCAGGAGCGCGGCAATGATAAGGATGCTGCCCGGCAGGACCGGAATGACGATTCCGGTCAGACCCACGGCAATGGCTAGCGCAGCAATGACGGTAATGACGATATCGGGGTCCATTCCCCCAGTGTTTCATTGGCCGTCCTGCCCCGATTGCACACCTCCCGCTGCGTGTTTCCCTCCGGTATGGGATTCTGCTCCGGTTTGGGAAAATCCGTCCGGTCCGCAGTGGCAGGAATTTCCCAAACCGGTCGATTTTTCCCTGACCGGAGTTTAATCAGCCAAGGCAGCTCGCCGGCAGGTGGAGAAAATAGTAAGGATGCTTATAAACTGGCTCCGACAGTCCGATTACTCGATGGCAACAGGAGACACTTATGAGCACCGAACCAGGCAACAACGGCCGGGCCGGAGCCGACGGCTCCGGCGACTTCGGAAATTCCACGGGTCCGGACGGCGGACGCCTCCGCGACCGGTCGGACCGGATGGCTTCGGCCGACGAAACCCAGGTCCTGCCCACAGGCAACGGATCCGACGCACCCACATCGCCGGCAACCGGGGCAACCGGGGCGACCGCCGCCGGGACCTCTGCAACAGGAACCTCGGCGGACACTTCCGCCAACAGCACCGACGACGGCGGGCGCACCCGGGCGATGCCGCTGAGCCACACCAAGGATCCCAACGCGGATTATGACGACGACTCCGACTATCGCCCCGAGGACAACAGAAGGCACACAGGCAACGACGCCGGCAACACGGGCACCGCCCGCACCGCTGACGCCGGGGTTGGACTGCCCGGCAAGGCCAACCGCGAGGCGCTGCTGGCAATGGAAAAGGAACGCTTTGGCGGCATGAAGTTCGGAGCAGCCTTCTTTGGCTGGCTGACCGCCACCGGAATGGTGGTGCTCCTGTCCGCACTGGCTGCGGCCATTGGCGCCGCCGTCGACTTCAACACCGACAATGACCTGGGCCAGTCCCTGGACCAGGCGATGGCCAACCAGAGTGCCGGCATCATCGGCACGATCATCCTGCTGCTGGTCCTGCTGCTGGCCTACTTCGCCGGCGGGTACGTGGCAGGACGGATGGCACGCTTCAACGGCCTCAAGCAGGGTCTGGCCGTTTGGCTGTGGGCACTGATCGCCGGAGTCATTGTGGTGGTACTGGGACTCATCTTCGGTGACGATATCCGCAGCATCACCCAGCTCAACACGGTGGCGCCGCTGCCCGAGGACCTTGACGGCGCCACCGCGGCAGCCTGGATCGGTGTGGCGGCAACCCTGGCGGCAACGCTGATCGGTGCACTGCTCGGCGGCCTGGCCGGCATGCGCTATCACCGCCGGATTGACCGCGCCGACTACAGCGACACGGACGTCCGCGCCTGATCTGTTCTGACTTTCCGGAGCAGACGAAAGAACCGGCCCGCACCTCGAAGGTGCGGGCCGGTTCTCTTTAGGTATTTACGCGATGCGCCTGCCCGCTACGGGGTGGGCATGCCGCCGTTGACGTTCAGGGTTTCACCGATGACATAGCTCGATTCCGGCGACGCCAGGAAGACGTAGGCCGGGGCAAGCTCGGTGGGCTGTCCGGCGCGGCCAAGCGCGGTGTCCTTGCCGAACTCCGGCAGGGCTTCCTTGGGCTGGCCGTCGGACACCTGCAGCGGCGTCCAGAACGGACCCGGAGCCACGGCGTTGACGCGGATTCCCTTGGGTGCCAGCTGCATCGACAATCCCTTGGTGAAGTTATTGATGGCCGCCTTGGTGCTGGCGTAATCCAGCAGGAACGGCGAGGGGCTGTAGGCCTGAATGGAGGTGGTGTTGATGATGCTCGATCCGGCCGGCAGGTGCGGCAGAGCAGCCTTGGTGATGCGGAAGAACGCGTAGATGTTGGTCTTGAACGTGTCATCCAGCTGCTCGTCGGAGAGTTCTTCAAGATTTTCCACGGCAACCTGCTTGCCTGCGTTGTTGACCAGGATGTCCAGGCCGCCGAGGGCCTCCACGGCATCCGCCACCAGCTGCTTGCAGTAAGCCGCGTCGCGCACATCGCCGGGAAGGGCCACGGCCTTGCGGCCGGCATCCTCAACGAGGCGCACAATTTCCCGGGCGTCTTCCTCTTCTTCGGGCAGGTAGGCCAGTGCGACGTCGGCGCCTTCACGTGCGTACGCAATGGCAACGGCAGCACCAATACCGGAGTCGGCGCCGGTGATCAGGGCCTTACGGCCTTCCAACCGGCCGGTGCCGCGGTAGGAATCCTCGCCGCGGTCCGTTTTGGGTTCCAGGGTCGCGTCCAGGCCGGGCTCTGGCTGGTCCTGCTTCGGCGGCGTGATGGTCGGGAAGCGGTCGACGGGGTTCTGGAAGGTGTACTGGTCGTTCGTGTTGCCGTTGGTCATAGAGTTTCCCACTTTCGGTAGGTCATTCTGCATGCGGTACGCCTGTTGCGGGCGGACTTTCACCGCCCCAACATGAAGCGTAAGTATGCTTACTACCCTAGACCCATGAGCCTGCGGGGCTCAAGTTTGAGGCCGCCGCGCACGTGGGACGGTGGCGCGGGGCGGTCAGAAAAGCATGCCGAGGAAACCGACGCTGAGGCTGCCTACCAGCGCAATAATGAGGAGCCAGACAATGAGCGTTCGGTACTTGTTCATGGTTCGCATAGTCCGTCGAGTCTACCGACCGGGGGCGGAGCGCGTGCGGGTGGCCACCAGGGCAGCCACGGCCAGCAGTGCGGACAGCGTCATGATGATCGCCAGCGGCACCGCGGATTCCTTGCCCGCAAGCCCCGTCAGCGGCGAGACCAGCGCACCGGCAAAGAACTGGCCGGCGCCCAGCACCGCGGATCCGCTTCCCGCTGCGAGCCCCACTTCTGCGAGAGCCAGGGACGTGGTGTTACCCATGATGAAGCCCACCGAGCTGGCCGCGAAGAAAATGGGCACCGCCAGCAGCTGCGGAGGTGCCGCCGAAACGGACAGCACCAGCACGGCAACGGACATGGTGAGCAGCACGCTCACGGCCACAGTGACGGTTTTCCGCGGCGGTATCCGGCGGGCCAGCCGGGCGGAGATAAAGCCGGCACCCACCAGTCCCATGGCGTTGAGTCCGAAGGCAAGCCCGTAGGCCGACGCCGTGATCCCCATGAGGTTTTGATACACAAAGGGCGAAGCCGAGATGTAGGCCATGAGCACGCCGAAGGTGCTGGCAAACAGGACCGCGTATCCCAGGAACTTCCGGCTGGCCACCACCCCTTTCAGCCCGGCCAGCACCGGACCGCTGCTGCGGTGGCTCCGGGGCTGGGACTCGGCAAGCACCCCAGCCACGCACACGAACATGAGCAGGGCCAGCCCGGCCAGCACCCACAGAACGCCCCGCCAGCCCAGATGCTCCGCGAGCAGACCGCCCACGGTCGGCGCCACCACCGGAGCCACCCCGCCGATGGTCATGAGCAGGCTAAAGGTTCGCGCCGACGTCGCACCCGTGGTCAGGTCAGCCACCATGGCGCGTGCAATGACGACCCCGGCCGAAGCACAAAGTCCCTGCACCAGCCGGGCCGCCACGAGCACGGCCAGATTGGGTGCCAGGGCGCACGCCGCCGACGCCACAACAAAGCCTGCTGATCCCAGGAGCAGAGGGCGGAAGCGGCCGTACCGGTCCGAGAGCGGGCCGAACACCAGCTGGCCGGTCCCCATGCCGAGAAGGAACGCGGTGAGGGTCAGCTGCACTGCGGTGGCGGATGCCTTGAGCTCATCGGTCATGGCCGGGAAGGAGGGCAGGTAGAGATCCGTGGCGAAGGGGCCGGTGGCCGAGAGCAGTGCCAGAACCAGCAGCAGGCCGGTGGTCATGGCCGTGACCGGCTTCCGGCGAAAAGGACTAAACATAGGCCTGATGGTACGGGGGACCCTCCCCCGCAGCTCCATTCAGGGGGAGGATGGCAGCAAAACATCAGTCGGCACGCCCCAGAAAACCACCAGCAAGAAGGACGGAATGCATGATGAGCAACGGCGAACAGGACCGCAAGCGCATTGTTGTGGGGGTGGACGGCTCCCGGCTCTCCATTGAAGCGCTCTGGAAAGCCCGGCGTCTGGCTGCTGTCCTGGGCTGTTCTTTGGAGGTGGTGACGGTCTGGGAGTACAGCATCTCCCTTGCCCCGCCTGTTCCCTCGGACGTTTGGTCTCCGCAGACCCAGGCCGAGCGGACGCTCAAGGAGGCGGTGGGCGAAGCCTTCGGCGAGGACATCCCGCCGGATCTCAAGCAGACTCCCCTGGTGGGCCTGCCGGTGGAGCTGCTTATCGAAGCCAGCCGCGGGGCGGAAATGCTGGTGGTGGGCAACC
Source organism: Arthrobacter gengyunqii (assembly GCF_023022985.1). Classification (NCBI taxonomy): domain Bacteria; kingdom Bacillati; phylum Actinomycetota; class Actinomycetes; order Micrococcales; family Micrococcaceae; genus Arthrobacter; species Arthrobacter gengyunqii. The sequence continues at coordinate 3,493,979 of NZ_CP095461.1, forward strand.
GCGGGCGCGGCGGCTTCGCCGGCCTGCTGCTCGGATCCGTCAGCTCAACGCTGGCGGCTCATGCGCACTGTCCGGTGCTGATCGTGCACCGCGGCGAATCGGCCTAGTCGGGAAAGCAGCGAAGTCCGGAACGGCTTCCGCGGCGGCCCTTAGTGTCCGGCCGGGGCCTTGCGCAGCAGCACTCCGGCACCGGCGGCCGCCGCCAGCATGATCACGACGCCGATCAGGGACGTGATGCTGACGCCTGAGTCGAACGCCGCCTGCGCCGAGTGCAGCAGGGCCGAGCCCTGCTCCGGCGGCAGCGCCTGCACTGCATCCACGGCACCGCCGAGGGTTTCGCCCGCCGATTCGGCCTGTTCCGGGCTCAGCCCGGAGGGAACCTGCACGCCGTTGCGGTAGGCGGCGGTGAGGATGCTGCCCAGCACCGCAGTGCCCAGGACGGAGCCGATCTCATACGCCGTCTCGGAGATGGCCGAGGCGGATCCGGCACGGGACGGCGGAACACTGGCAAGGATCAGGTCATTGGAAATGGTCTCCGCTGCCCCCACGCCCACGCCCAGGAAGAGGAAGGCCACCACGAGCTGCAGCACGGTGACCGTTTCTCCGGCGAAAAACACCACGGCATAGCCGGCAGCATTGAACAACAGCCCGCCGACCACCACGTAGGCCGGGCGCAGATGCTTAACCAGCGGCACTACGGCCAGGCCAGTGATGACGGTCAGCACCAGGCCGGGCAGCATGGTCAGGCCGGCTTCGATGGGTGACTGCCCCACGACCAGCTGCAAATGCTGGGAGAGGAAGAAGATGAAGCCCACCATGGCGAAGAGACTGAGCAGGTTGGCGCTGATGGAGCCGGTGAACACCGGGTTGCGGAACAGGCGGACGTCCAGCATCGGCTTTTCACGGCTCAGCTGCCGGCGCACAAACAGCGTGCCCAGCACCAGACCGAGGAGGATGAACGGCAGGCCGTGGGCCGCGCCGTCGGACGCAAAGGACTTGATGCCGTAGGTGATGGACAGCATGGCACCCATCACCAGCAGGACGCCGGGCACGTCCACGGCGCCCGGGCTCGGATCCTTGGATTCAGGCAGGAGCCGGGGGCCGAAGACCAGCAGCGGCAGCAGCACCGGAATGGACAGCAGGAACACCGAGCCCCACCAGAAGTTCTCCAGCAGCACGCCGCCCACGATCGGGCCCAAGGCGGCACCGCCGGAGAAGCCCGCCGCCCAGATCGCCACTGCAACGCGACGCTGGGATGGAACCGTGAAAATATTTCGGATCAGGGACAGCGTGGCGGGCATCAGCATGGCACCGAAAACACCCATGAGGGCGCGGGCCAGGATCAGCATGGAGGCCGAGGGGGCAAACGCGGCAACCAGCGACATAACGCCGAAGCCCACGCTGCCGATCATCAGCACCCGCCGGCGTCCGATCCGGTCTCCGAGACTGCCCATGGGTACCAGCAGTCCTGCCAGCACCAGGGCGTAGATGTCCACGATCCAGAGCAATTGCGTGCCGCTGGGTGCCAACGCCCGGGACAGCGACGGGATGGCGAAGCTGAGCACGTTGTTGTCGATGGAGATCAGCAGAACGGGCAGCATCAGGACAGCAAGTCCCCACCATTCGCGCTTGCCTGCACGCGTATCAGCGGGCCTTTCCTGAACGGCCGTCACGGCGTCCTCCTTCTAAAAAGTCTTGGGGGTTTTTGGGCAGAGAGAAGCCCAGCAAGCTACTGTACCGTCTAGACTGTACAGTACCCAAATTGCGGCTGTTTCCCGTCCCGATGGCGTAGCGTAAAAGCATGTCCAACACTCGTCCCGCTCGGGACCGCATCCTCGACGCCTATGAGGAGCTGCTGATCAACGAAGGCCCGCGCGGCGCCACCATGGATGCCGTCATTGCTCTGGCCGGGGTGTCGAAAGGCGGGCTCCTCTATCACTTCAAGAACAAGGAAGCGCTGGCTTCGGCCCTCATCGGCCGCCTCGAGGAACTTGCGGCTGCCGACATCGAGCGCATGGGCGCCGACCCGGAAGGACCGTCACGGTACCTGGTCCGGGAGTCCGTCTACGTGGGCAGCGCCCTCGACCGCGCCCTCATCGGCGTCGTCCGCCTTGCCCAGGCCTCCGATCCGGAAGCATCAGCGGTGCTGGAACGGATCCACCGCAGCTGGATGGACCTCGTCCTCGAAGAAGTTGGCAATCCGGCCATTGCCCGCGCCATTGTCCTGCTGGGCGACGGCCTCTATTACAACGAGGGACTGCCGGGAGGATGGCCGCGGGACAAAGACTCTTCCGCCGCCCAATCGGTGGCTGACCTGCTGGAGGTCGTGGACGTCCTGAAGTCGCATGCGGCCAACGTTCCGCAAAACCAATAACTCGTGCCACAGTGGACGCATGGAAATCAGCACAGCAGATCTGTATGACCAGCACGGTGAGTCATTGGCTTCCGTTTCCCTGCAGTTCCAGGACCTCGGCGGGCACCTCTCCTTCACGGGTCCCGTCCGGACCATCCGCTGCCGGGAAGACAACGGCCTGGTGAAGTCCGTCCTCAACTCTCCCGGCAACGGTGCGGTGCTGGTGGTGGACGGCGCCGGTTCCCTCAACAGCGCACTCATGGGCGACATGATTGCGGAGGCGGCCGTTGCCAACGGCTGGGCAGGCGTGATTATCAACGGCCCCATCAGGGACCGCTCCGCCGTCGCCAAGCTGCCGCTGGGCGTGAAGGCGCTGGGCTCCAACCCGCGCAAGAGCGCCAAGGACTCTGTTGGTGAGGTGGACGTGCCCGTAGAGTTCGGCGGTGTCACCTTCCGTCCCGGGGCTACGCTGTACGCCGACGAGGACGGAATCCTCGTAGAACGTTAGGAGCCGGGATGGCCAATGTCCTGCTTTTCCATCACGCCCAGGGCCTGACTCCCGGCATGGATGCGTTCGCGGACGTCCTGCGCGAAGCCGGCCACACCGTCACCGTGCCCGATCTTTATGACGGGCGCACCTTCAGCGAACTGGAGGACGGAGTTGCCTACGCCCAGAAGATCGGCATGGACACCATCGAGGAGCTGGGCGTCAGTATTGCGAACCGGTTCCCGGAGGAAATGGTCTACATCGGCTTCTCCCTCGGCGTGATCCCGGCCCAGCGGCTGGCGCAGACCCGCCCCGGTGCCCGTGGCGCGGTGCTGATCAGCGGCTGCGTGCCGCTTGGCGCCTTCGACGACGCCTGGCCGGCCGGTGTGCCGGTGCAGATCCACGGGATGGATGCCGATGAGGAGTTTGTCGACTCCGGCGATCTGGACGCCGCAGAGAACCTGGCCGCGTCCACCCCGGACGCCGAGCTTTATCTATACCCGGGCACCTCACACCTTTTCGCGGACATCAGCCTGCCGGATTATGACCCGGACCATGCCTTTGCCCTCACCCGCATGGTGTTGCAGCTGCTGGACCGGGTGGATGAAGGCTACGCGTTCCAGAGCCCGTAGGAATCGGCCAGCGAAGAGATCTTCTGGGCACGCGCCAGGCGCGGCAGGTAGGACCCGTCACCCACGACGGCGCCCGCGGCGTGTGCCTCCAGCAGCTCATGGGCCCACTGGACCTCGGATTCGCTGGGAGAGAGCCCGTGGTTGATGGTGTCCGCGGCGTCGGGCAGGAGGCACAGCTTGCCCGTCATGCCCATGGACTGTGTGACCTTGCAGGCGTCGAGGAGTTTCTCGCCCAGGGCGCCGACGGTGGGGCCGTCGATCGGACCGGGAAGCTGCCCCACGCGGGACGCCACCACAAGCTTGGACCGGGCGTAGGCCAGCGCCATGGGATCGTCGGAGGCACCCGTGTCGCGGCGGAAGTCCCCCACGCCGAAGGCCAGCCGGAAGGTGCCGGGTGCCGAGGCGATCGCCGTCGCGTTTTCAATGCCCAGCGCGGACTCCACCAAAGCCAGCACGGGGGTGCCGGCCTGCAGGCGCATGGCCGTGTGGGTGACCTGCTCCGGCTTCTCGGTCATGGCCAGCATGACGCCGCGCAGGCCCGGAGCCTTGGACAGCGCCGCCAGGTCATCGGCCCAGTAGTCGGTCTCGATGCCGTTGACTCGCACCCAGGCGGTCATACCGGTGGACAGGGCTTCGACCACGCGATCCCGGGCCTCAGCCTTGCCGGGCGCAGGAACAGCGTCCTCCATGTCAAAGACGACGGAGTCCGCTTCCGACGCAAGCGCCGGCCCAAAATTGGCTTCATCGGCAGCAGATGCCAGAAGCCAGGAACGGGACAGTTTTGCAGGCAGCGACGCGGCGCGGCTGTTACGGAAAGGAGCCATACCTAGACCCTACTTTCCGGGCTGGCCGTTCCTTAAATGCGACGCCCGCATTTGTGGCGGCCATCACTGTCTACCGGCGCAGCAGGCGACCGGCCGGAACAGCAGGGTCGACGTCGGCACCCGCCAGCACGGTGCGGCGCACCACGCCGGTGAGCTGCTTGCCGGCGTAGGGGGTGATCGGATTGCGGTGCTGCAGCGCGGCCGGGTCCACGGTGAAGGTGTCCTCCGCCGCGAACACCGCAAAATCGGCGTCCTTGCCCTCAACAATGCCGCCCTTGCGGTCCAGACCGGCCAGAGCCGCCGGCGCCGCGGACATCCAGTGCAACACCCGTTCCAGCTCGATGCCGCGGGTGCGGGCCTCGGTCCAGATCAGCGACAGGCCCAACTGCAGGGAGGACACCCCGCCCCAGGCCACGCTGAAGTCTCCGTTCTCGAGATCCTTCAGATCCAGCGTGCTGGGCGAATGATCCGAGACAATGCAGTCGATGGTTCCGTCGGCGAGACCGGCCCAGAGCTGTTCCCGGTTGGCATCCCCGCGGATGGGCGGGCAGCACTTGAACGCGGTGGCGCCGTCGGGAATCTCCTCTGCCGCCAAGGTGAGGTAATGCGGGCAGGTTTCGGCTGTGATCCGGACGCCGTCGACCTTTGCCGCCCGGATCCGCGGCAGCGCTTCGGCGGAGGACAGGTGCAGGATATGGGCGCGCGCGCCGGTGCGTGCCGCCGCGTCAATGACACCGGATATGGCGGTGTTCTCCGCCGCCGGCGGGCGGGAGGCCAAAAACCCCGCATAACCGCTGCCCGGCGGTGTGTCCCGGATGGCTGCCGGATCCTCGGCGTGCACAATCAGCAGACCGTCAAAGGACTTCAGCTCGGCGAGCGCTTCCTCCATTTCCGCCGGTTCCAGGTGCGGAAACTCATCGACGCCCGAGTGGACCAGGAAACACTTGAAGCCGAAGACCCCGGCCTCGTGCAGCGGCCGCAGATCGGCAAGGTTTCCCGGAACGGCACCGCCCCAGAAGCCCACGTCCACCACAACCTGCGGACCGGCGCAGGCCCGCTTGGTGTCCAGAGCCTCGACGCTCACGGTGGACGGAATGCTGTTCAGCGGCATGTCGATCAGCGTGGTGACCCCGCCGGCGGCCGCGGCGCGGGTGGCGGAAGCAAAGCCCTCCCACTCCGTGCGTCCGGGCTCGTTGATGTGCACGTGCGTGTCCACCAGGCCGGGCAGCAGGGTTTCGTCCGCGGCCAGTTCAATGAGCCGCCCCCCTTCCAGCCCGGCACCTAAGGGCACGACGGCGGCAATCACCCCGTTCTTCACTCCCACTTCGGCCGGGATGGTTCCCCCGGGGGTCAGCACGGCGTGCCCGCGGATCACCAGGTCAAAAGGTTCAGGCGCCGATGCATCCGGCAACCCAGCGGTCACGGCTGGCCGCCGAGCACGATCTGGCGGTTGACGTCCTTATAGAGGAGGTAGCGGAAGTTGGCAGGTCCGCCGGCGTAACAGGCCTGCGGGCAGAAGGCGCGCAGGGACATGTAGTCGCCCTCTTCCACCTCCACCCAGTCCTGGTTCAGCCGGTACACGGCCTTGCCCTCCAGCACGTACAGCCCGTGTTCCATGACATGGGTTTCCGCGAACGGAATGACGGCGCCGGGTTCAAACGTCACCACGTTGACGTGCATGTCATAGGCGACGTCATCCACCGGGATCATCCGGGTGGTGCGCCACTTGTTGTCCGTGCCCGGCATGGGTGTGGGCTCAATCTCTGTCTCGTTGCCGAACACCGGCTGCGGGGTGTGGCCCGCCAGCGGCTGATAGGCCTTGCGGATCCACTGAAACTTGACCGGTTCACCGGATTCGTTGAAGGCACTCCACTGTGCGTCGGGCGGCAGGTAGGCGAAACCACCGGGAGCCAGGACGTGGTCCTCACCCCGCAGGCGGACGGCCAGCGTGCCCTCGAGGATAAAGACGAAGGATTCCACGGTGGGCTGCGGTTCCGGTGAGTTGGAGCCGCCGCCCGGGGCAACCTCCACCAGGTACTGGGCGAAAGTGGTGGCGCCGCCGGCCACCGGCCGGTTCAGGATCCAGGTGCGGGTATCGGTCCATTCGGGCAGCACGCTGGTGACAATGTCGCGCAGCACGCCGCGCGGAATCACCGTGTAGGCCTCGGTCACCACGGCCCGACCGGTGAGCAGCTCGGTCTGGGCGGGCAGGCCGCCAGCGGCTGCGTAGTAGCGCGGGGTGCCCCGGTGTGGGGTGTTGGGCTGGGCAGTCATCTAGCGGACCTTCTCTTTGGTGGGCGATGCGGCAGCTTTGGGATGGGCCAGGGCGGCGAGTTCGACGCCGGTCAGCCCGGTGCCCTGTTCAATTTCCGTTTCGGTCAGGGCGCCGCAGAGCAGGCCGCGGTGTACAAACCGGGCCAGCGCGCGGGCGGTGGCCGGTTCATCCAGGACCGTGCCTTCCTGCTTCCGGACGTAAGTGTCCAGCCGGCGGGCAGCGGCGTCGAACCCCTCCCGGTAGAAGGCGTAGGTGGCCAGGAAACGGGTGGGAAGCTGCGCCGGGTGCAGGTCCCAGCCCTGGTAGAAGCCGCGGGCCAGGGAGCGGCGCACCAGCCGGGCGTGCAGCTGCCAGGCGGAGCGGATTTCTTCGGGCGTGCCCAGCGGCAGGATGTTCGTGGAGCCGTCCGAAAGCCGGACTCCCGTGCCGGCGGCGGCCACCTGCATCACGGCCTTGGCGTAATCCGCGGCCGGGTGCTCCATGGACTGGTATTCCGCTGCAATCTGCACCGAATCACTGTAGTCATAGGTGCCGTAGTGCAGGGCCAAGACGCGGCCCTGCCCACGGTGGATCAGCTGGGCGGCAGGCACGGTGCCGTTGGCGGCCAGGATCAGCTGCGGGGTTTCCACCTGCACCTCGAACCGCAGCCGCCCGGGCTCCAGACCGTGCGTCTCTTCGAGCCGCTGGCAGGTGTAAACCATGGCCTCCACCTGTTCCACGGTGGAGACCTTGGGCAGGGTCAGGACCAGTCCGTCCGGCAACTCCCCCGCCGCGAGCAGTCCGGCGAGGAACAGGTCCAGGGTGCGGACACCGCGGGCACGGGTGGCCGCTTCGAAGGATTTGAACCGGATGCCGACGAACGGCGGCGCCGTCCCGGCAGCCACCGCATCGGCCACGGCGGCGGCGGCCTGCACGGCATGCCCGTCCTCCTCCGTGTCGGAGCGGACACCGTAGCCGTCTTCGAAGTCCAGGCGCAGGTCCTCGATCGGTTCATCGCGGAGCTTCGCCTCGACCAGGGGCACGACGGCGGCGGCCAGTTTGGCGTCCAGGCCCACCTGCCCGGCCAGATCCGTCAGGGACCCCTGCGCAGTTGCGGCGGCCAGCGCCTGCTCGCCCCACTCTGCGGGCAGGGCGGGCACGCAGCGGTCCGCGGGGATGTAGACGGTGTGCACGGGCTGGCGGGTGCCGGCGTCACCGGGATAGGCGTCAGCGAGCAGCCGGTCGGTGTCCGCCAGGACGGCGTCGAGCCTTTGCAGGTGCGCGGCGCCGAGAACGGGGGCGGGTTCAGGAGAGGAGTTCACAGTCATGGTCCTAGTGAGGGTCGGTTTCGGCGGTGCCGGTGACGGCCAGCGGCACTTCCCGGCCGTCGGCGTCGAGCAGTTTCCCATCCAGCATGTGGTCGCCGTCCTTCAGAGCCGCCGTGTCCTCGAGGCGCACGATCCGGTTGGATCCTTCGGCCCACGCGGAGGGGTCCTGCGGGTTTCCGGTTCGGATGTGGTTGAAGAGGATGTTCATCAGGATGGCCATCACCGCGGCGGAGCTGATGCCGGAGTGGAAGATGGTGCCGAACCAAGTGGGGAACTCGTCGTAAAAAGTGGGTGCGGCAATCGGAATCATGCCGAACCCGATGGACGTGGCGACAATGATGAAGTTCATGTTGTTGCGGTAATCCACTTTGGCAAGGGTGCGGATGCCGCTGGCGGCCACCGTGCCGAACAGGACAATCCCGGCACCGCCGAGCACCGGCGTCGGAACCGCCGCCACCACCCGGCCCAGGACCGGCAGCAGGCCCAGGATCACCAGGATCAGGCCGCCGGCGCTGACCACGAAGCGGCTCTTGACGCCGGTGATGGCCACCAGTCCCACGTTTTGGGCAAAGGCGCTTTGCGTGAACGAGTTGAAGACCGGGGACAGAGCGCTGGAGAGCATGTCCGCGCGCAGGCCGTTGGCAATGCGCTTGGAGTCCACCTTGGTTTCCACGATCTCGCCCACCGCAATGATGTCCGCGGTGGTCTCGGTCAGGGTCACCAGGATCACGATCACCATGGAGATGATCGCCGCGGCCTCAAAGGTGGGCATGCCGAAGGCGAAGGGTTCCGGGACGGCGAAGATCGCGCCGCTGCCGACGGCGGAAAAATCAGCTTTGCCGGTCACCACGGCAAAGACGGTGCCCAGCACAATGGCGATGAGGATGGAGAGCCGGGAAACGGCCGAGCTGCCGAGCTTGCTCAGCAGCAGCACCAGCAGCAGGGTCAGTCCGGCCAGGCCGATGTTGGAGACGCTGCCGTAGTCCGGGGCGGCGCTGCTGCCGCCCATGGCCCAGTTGGCGGCCACGGGCATCAGCGTCAGGCCGATGGTGGTGATTACGACGCCGGTGACCACCGGCGGGAAGAAGCGGATCACCTTGGCAAACACCGGGGTGATCAGCAGCCCCACCAAGGAGGCCACGATCACCGCGCCGAAGACGGACTGCAGGCCGCCGCCGCCGTCGAGAATGGCCGTCATGGTGGCCACACCGGCGAAGGAAACGCCCTGGACCAGGGGCAGCTGGGAGCCGAAGAACGGGACGCCGATGGTCTGCAGCAGGGTGGCCAGGCCGCCCACGAAGAGGCAGGCGGCCACTAGCATGCCGACGTCGGCGGGATCCAGTCCGGCAGCGGTGCCGACAATCAGCGGCGGGGCGATGATCCCGCCGTACATAGTGAGCACGTGCTGGAAGCCGTAGGCGAAGGTACTGCCCAGCGGCAGCCGGGCGTCTTCCGGACGGGCTGCGGTGCCGACCGTGCCGGCGGCATTGGAGCGCTGTTTGCGGCTCATCAGCAGAAACCGCCCACGGTCTTCCAGACCGGTGATTCGGAGACCGTGCCTTCGCGCAGCACGGAGGCCTCGATCAGGCCGTACGGGCGGTCCGCGGCGAAGAAGACCTCGTTGGGATTGTCCAGGCCAAACGGTGCCAGGTCCACCAGGAAGTGGTGGTTGTTCGGCAGTGAGAGCCGGACTTCGTCAATCTCCGGGTGGGCGGTGATGACGGCCTTGCCCATTTCGAACATGGTCTGCTGCAGGGCCAGGGAGTGCGTGTTGGCGAAGGCGTCCAGCAGCAGGGTGCGGGCGGAGGCGTAGAGGGCATTGAAGTCCAGCGCGCTCAGGTCCGCGTCCGGAGCGTAGCGCCACTTGGCGGTGACGTCGGTGGCAAGGATCCGGTCCGTGGTTTCGGCGAGGGTGGTGTACCGGTCCCGGGGGAAGCCGGAGAACTCGGAGCCGGTGGACTTCAGCACCGTCAGGCCGCTGATGCCGGAGACCAGATGCTGCCGGCCGGCCTCGGAAACCAGCACCGCAGTGCGGATCTCGGACTTGTCCTTGGCAAAAGCGTGGTCATGGTCGCTGATCCGGTTCCAGAAGTACTGTTCGGCGGCCCAGCGGCCCCCGGAAACCCAGTCGAATCCGCCTGTGAAATGCTGCTCCAGCCGCAGCAGGAACTTTTCGGGCGAGCCGACGCCATCGCGGGCGAAGGCGTAGATGGTGTTCTTCTGCGTGTCGGTGGCCACGACATGGGAGTTGTCCCCCGCCGTGTGCGCGGCTTCGAAATCGCCGTGCAGCTGGGAGGTGATGCTGAGGTCCTCGAGGGAGTGCCGGACGGTGTCGCGGGTGACTTTCACCAGCCGAACCTCGGCTTTGCCGTACTGGTTGCTGCCGAGGACAATCCGGGCGGTGTCGGCCGTCTCCCCTGAGGGGGCCTGAGTTGTTTCAGTCATGGTTCAACTTCCTCGGTAGGTGGAGTAGGCGAAGGGGCTCAGCAGCAGCGGTACGTGATAGTGCTGGGCCGCATCGGTCAGGGCGAACGTCAGGGAAACGCTGGGGAAAAAGGTTTCGGTGCCGGTGGCGGCAAAGTACTCTCCGGTGGCGAAGTCGATCCGGTAGGTTCCCGGCTCCAGCTGTTCCGGACCGAGATTGCCCACCCGGCCGTCGTCGTCGGTGGTTCCGTCTCCGATTCGGGTCCAGCTGCCGTCCCGGCTGCCCCAGAGCGATACGGCGACGGCGGCGGCCGGCTTGCCGGCGCCGGTGTCCAGAATGTGCGTGGTGACGTGGCTGCGGGTCATGAGGTGAGCAGTCCTTCCAGGCGCAGGATGGCGATGTCGCGCAGCTGGGCTGCGATGAGCGGAACTTCCTCCACCGGGGTGTGCTGCAGACGCTCCTGCAGAACGGTGAGGATCTCCTCGGCGCTGCGGCCTGCTGCGCGGATCAGGAAGACGCGTCCGTGCTTCTCTTCATAGGCGCGGTTGCCTGCGGCCAGCTGCTCCTGGACATCGTCCAGCCCGGTGACCGACCCCTGCTCACTCCGGGAGAACGTGGCTTCGGTGTCCGAGCCCGCGGGGCGCTCGCCAATCCGCGGATGGCGGGCGAGGGCGGCGTCGATCTCCGCTTCGGTGAAGTCCGGGGCCGCCAGTTCAGCGAAGCTGAGCAGTTCGCCGGGGGTGGCGAAGGGCCGTGCTGCGGCAATCTCATTGCACCAGCGGGGAATGTCCAGGCAGGGACGGAGCATTTCTTCAGCCTCGGCGTAGCCTGCCGTGTTGAAGGCTGCCAGGAAGTCCGGGACCGGAGAGCTGCTTGGGGAGCCTGGGATGGGTTCCTGGTTTGGTGCCGGATCTGATGCTGGGTCTGATGCTGGGCGCACGGGTGTCAGCTTTCGGTAGGTCTGTTCCATTGCCGGCGCTGAACACCCTTGACCATCGGCGGCGCCGACTTGATTCGATGTTTCCGGCAATCAGAATTGTTATTGCGGACAGTCTGGGCGAGGCGTGGCAAATCTGTCAACAGGTAAATAATTGTTGCGGAATAAAACGAAACCGTGTTTCACGGGTGTTAATTCTGTGCAAACAATCCGTCGTGTTTTACAGCAATGCATTGCGTCAGGTTCCGGGGTTTCGCCCGAATCCGGCCCGGAAGCGCGGAAACTTACCCGGCCATCATCCGGCGGGCCGCCGCCGTGTGCCGGGCAATCAGTGCCGGCAGATCGGTACCGGGCAGCGCGCCGTCCACCACCCGCCAGGTCCCACCGACCATCACCCGGTCCGCCCGGTCCGCACCGCAGAGCAGCAGTGCCGAGAGCGGATCGTGGCTGCCGGAGAAGCGCAGATCATCCAGCCGGAACATGGCGAGGTCCGCCTGCCGTCCGGGAGCCAGCTCGCCCACATCCTCTCGGCCTAAAGCCCGTGCAGATCCCTTGGTGGCCCAGCCCAGCGCCCGCTTGGGGGTGATCGCTTCGGCACCGTAGCGCAGCCGCTGCAGGTACAGGGCCTGCCGCGCCTCCAGGATCAGGTTGGAGGCGTCGTTGGACGCCGATCCGTCCACGCCCAGTCCCACCGGCGCTCCGGCGTCCTCCAGTTCCGCCATCCGTCCGATGCCGCTGGCCAGGCGCATGTTCGACGTCGGACAGTGCGCCACGGCGGTGCCGGCGGCACCCAGCCGGGCAATCTCGTCATCGTTAAAATGCACGCCGTGCGCCAGCCAAGTCCGGTTTCCCAACCAGCCAACGCTGTCCAAATAGTCCACCGTGCGCAGCCCGAACATCTCCAGGCAGAAGGCTTCCTCGTCCATGGTTTCGGCCAGGTGGGTGTGCAGCCGGACGTCGTATTCTTCGGCGAGCGCGGCGCTGTCGCGCATGATGTCCCGGGTTACCGAGAACGGCGAGCAGGGCGCCAGACCGATCTGAATCACGGCGCCGTCGCCGCGCTCGTGGTAGTCCCGGATCAGGCGCCGGCTGTCTTCCAGAATCACGTCCGGCGCCTGGACGGTGTGCTGGGGCGGCAGGCCGCCGCCGTCCTCCCCCAGCGTCATGGAACCGCGGGTGAGCATGGCCCGCATGCCCAGTTTCCGCACCACGTCCACCTGCACGTCGATGCCGTCCTCCAGCCCGTCAGGGAAGAGGTAGTGATGGTCCGCGGCGGTGGTGCAGCCGGAGAGCAGCAGCTCGGACAGGGCCACCGTGGTGGCCAGTTCCAGGTCCGCCGGGGTAAGCCGCGCCCACACCGGATAGAGGTTCTTGAGCCACGGGAACAGCGGGGTATTCACCACCGGCGCCCAGGCGCGGGTGAGGGTTTGGTAGAAGTGGTGGTGCGTGTTGATCAGCCCCGGCAGCAGCACGTGGCCGGAGGCGTCAAAAACCTCGGCGCAGGGGACGGCGGGCCTCTGTCCGGCGGCGAGCACCTCGGTGATGATCCCGTTCTCGATCACCAAACCGCCGGCGGCATCCAGATCGTTGGCGGTGAAGGCAGCCAGCGGGTTCTTCACCCAGAGGCGGCCGGTTGCGGGCGTGGCATCAGTCATGGGACATCCTTGGGCAGACAGACCCCTCCCGGGGCCAGCTCAGTGAACTTGTCTGCTGATCCAAGAGGCCGGTCCTGCATTCCGGCGGTGCCGGCGTGCCGGTTCGCGTGCGCCGGTGGCCTGACCGTCCGCACGAGCCCACCCTACACAGACGGCCCCGCCTTCCCGGAGAATGTGAAGGAAGAGTTCCGCTGACGGGCCACCACCAGTTAAGCGATTGGATTCCCATGGATGCCCACACCCGCCGGAAGCTGGGTCTCGCCTGCGTCTGGACCGCGTGTGCCGCCGGCCTGGTGCACGCCGCCTTCAGCCTGTACTGGGCGGCGGGCGGCCAGTGGCTGCTGGACACCGTGGGCCGGTGGGCGGTGCGGCAGTCCCGTGAGGCGCCGCTGCGCACCGGACTCCTGCTGGGGCTGGTGGCACTGACCAAGACAGCCGGCGCGCTGATTCCGGTGGCCGCGGCCTACGGCAGGATGCCCCGGCCCAGTGTCTGGCGCGGGCTTTGCTGGGCAGGGGCCGTGCTCCTGGTGCTCTACGGCGGAGCAAATACCGTGGTGAGCAACGCGGTCCTGGCGGGGCTGGTTCGTCCGGAAGCCGGCTATGACCGGCCCGCGATGATCGGCCACGCCTGGTTGTGGGATCCGCTGTTCCTCCTCTGGGGCGCCGCGCTGCTCGGCTATCTGCTGCTGTCCCGGCGCATTCCCCAAGGAGCCCCGCACGGCCCGGACACGTCTTAAGCGGCGGCGCGTCCCGCCTGCCGGAACGCCGTGGTAGGCTTCCGTGCAATTACTGGAGAAATTACGCCAATATAACCCCTGACGGTACTGGAACCTACATTCTTTTCCTTCTTCATCAGGGGATGATAATCGGCGTTATATATTCCGATATTGTCATTGTTTTGCGGATTCAAGTCCCCTGCCCGTTATCCCGGCAGGGGGAACTCACCGCTTTGGTTACCGGGTTACCAGGTTGCCGGCGGCGGTTTGCCGCCGGCGGATGCTGCTGGAGGGCAGGTGCGCATGTTGGACATGTTGAACGCGCTGGATGCCGCCGCTGAGGACGGTACTCCCTGCGCCGCCGCAACCATCGTGCGCGCGTCCGGATCCGTGCCGCGGCCGGTGGGCACCTCCATGCTGATCAGCGGAACCGGCAGGATCACCGGGTCACTCTCGGGCGGCTGTGTGGAAGCCGCCGTGGTCGCTGCCGCCGAAGAGGTGCTCGCCGACGGGCAACCTCGGCTGGAATTCTTCGGATACAGCGACGAGGATGCCTTCGCCGTCGGGCTCAGCTGCGGCGGCACCCTGGAGATCCTGATTCAGCCGGTGTCCCCGAACGTGTTTCCCGTGATGCCGGACCCTGATGCGCCCTGCGCCCTCATCCGGCGGATTGACGCCGGGGCCTGTGCCGGGCGGGAGCAGGGTGCGGCAGCGTTGCCGCTGTTGGTCACCGATTTGGCTGGCGCCGCATCACCGGCCGATCTCCTGACCGCTCACGGACCCGCGCTGGCCGCGATGCTCGGCACGGACCCGGCCGGCGCCGCCGCCCGAATCGCTCCGCTGCTCGCCGCCGGGCGCACCGGAATCGTGGAATTGGGCGGTCCCGTGCTGTTCCTGGAGTCCAGGCTCGCACCGCCCCGCCTGCTGCTGGTCGGTGCCAACGATTTCTCCGCTGCCCTCGCCCGGCAGGGACGGCTGCTCGGTTACCACGTCACCGTCTGCGATGCCCGGTCCGCCTTCACCACTCCGGACCGCTTCCCCGCCGCCCACCAGATTCAGGTGCAGTGGCCGGACCAGTACCTCCGCCAGGAAGCCGAAGGAGGACGTCTCGACGCCCGATCCGTGCTGTGCGTGCTCAGCCACGACGCCAAATTCGACATCCCGGTGCTGGCCGAGGCGCTGCGGCTTGAGCTGGCTTATGTCGGTGCGCTGGGATCGCGCCGCAGCCATGAGCAGCGAATGACTGCCCTCCGGGCCGAGGGGCTGACCGGCGCAGAGACCGCGAAGCTGCACTCCCCTATTGGGCTGGACATCGGTGCTGCCACGCCCGAGGAAACCGCGTTGTCCGTCTTCGCGGAGATCGTGGCCGCGCGTTCCGGTTCCGCCGTCAGCGGGCTGCCGCTGCGGACGCTCAGCGGTCCCATTCATCCGTTCACCCGTCACCACGTCAGCCACTGAGGATTCATCCATGGACATGCCCACCGTTTCCGAGCTGATCCGCACCAGTGACCCGCAGGATTGGCGCCCCGGGGATGCCTGGCTGGCCGGCGGCACCGTGCTCTTTTCCTACGGCAGCGACACCCTGCAGCGGTTGCTGGACATCACCGCCGCCGGATGGGAGCCGCTGGCTGTGTCCGACGGCGGATTGGAGATCGGCGCCACCTGCACCATCGCGGAACTGCATGCGTTTCCCGGCACCGCCCCGGCCGATGTCCGGACCCGGTGGCCGGCGCTGGTGCTGGTGCGGCCGTGCTGCGAATCCTTCGTGGCTTCGTTCAAGGTGTGGAACGTTTCCACCGTGGGCGGGAACGTCTGCACCGGCCTGCCCGCGGGACCCATGACAGCCCTGACCGCAGCTTTGGACGGCGTGGCCCTGGTTCACTCCCCCGACGGCACCTGCCGCCGGATTCCGGTGGCCGATCTGGTGATCGGCGACGGCGTTACCGCCCTGGCACCGGGAGAACTTCTCCGCAGCATCTCGCTGCCGGAAGCCGCACTGCGGGCCAGGACGGCGTTCCGCCGGCAGTCACTGACAAATCTGGGCCGGTCCGGGGTGCTGCTGATCGGCCGGGTGGACGAGGACGGCGGGTTTGTCCTCACCGTCACTGCGGCCACGAAGCGTCCGGTCCAGCTGCGGTTCCCCGCACTGCCCGCCGCCGTCGAACTGCGGGCGGAGCTCAACGGGACGATCGACGGCGGGCTCTGGCATGACGACGTGCACGGGCTGCCCGAATGGCGGCACTACATGACGGAGCGGCTGGCTGAAGAGATCCGTGCCGAACTGGCGGCAGCTGGTTCCGGACCGGTGTCCGAGCCGGTGTCCGCGCCCGCATCCGCATCCGCACCAAAGGAGGGTTCCCTGTGACGTACCGGATCAATAAAACCGAGGTGGAGGCCGCTCCCCTCCCCGGACAGTGCCTGCGCACGTTCCTCCGCGAGCAGGGCACCCTGGGCGTCAAGAAAGGCTGCGACGCCGGGGACTGCGGCGCCTGCACCGTCCATGTGGACGGCAAGCCCGTGCACAGCTGCCTTTATCCGGCGGTCCGTGCCGAGGGCCGCGAGATCACCACGATTGAAGGGCTGGCCAACGGAGTCAACCTGCATCCCATGCAGCAGCAGTTCCTGGATGCACAGGGCTTCCAGTGTGGATTCTGCACCGCCGGCATGGTGATGACCGCCGCCACGTTCGACGAGGAACAGAAACAGGACCTGCCGCGGAACCTCAAGGGGAACCTCTGCCGCTGCACCGGTTACCGCGCCATCGGGGATGCCGTGTGCGGGCACCGGCACGTCGATGTCCAGAACGAAGGTGCCTCCGCCGGCCCCGATGCCGTGACGGTCTCCGCTCCGCCGACCGTCGGGACCAATGTCCCCGCCCCGGCCGGCCCCGACATTGTCACCGGCCGAGCCCGCTACACCATGGACGTGCCGGCCGCGGACCTGCCGGGGCTGCTGCATTTGAAAATCCTGCGGTCCCCGCACGCCTCGGCCCGCATCGTTTCCATTGACGCAAGCGCTGCTCTGGCGGTGCCTGGCGTCGAGGCGGTCCTCACCCACGAGGATGCTCCGAAGCAGCTGTTCTCCACCGCCCAGCATGAGCTGCACACCGATGATCCGGACGATACCCGGATCCTGGACAACGTGGTCCGTTTCCGCGGCCAGCGGGTGGCAGCGGTCGTCGCCGCGTCAGTGGGCGCCGCCGCCGAGGGAGTGCGCGCCCTCAAGGTGGAGTACGACCTGCTCCCGTCGGTCCCGGACACCGACGCCGCCCTGGCCGACGGCGCCCCCGAGGTCCATCCGGGCACCGGCAACATCGTTGCGGAATTGCACTCCGAAATCGGTGACACCGCTGCCGGACTGGCGGCAGCCGACGTCGTGCATGAAAACACCTACGAAAGCCAGCGCCTGCAGCACATGGCGCTGGAGACGCACGGGTCCATTGCCTTTTTCGACGAGGCGGGCCGGCTGGTGGTGCGCACCTCCACGCAAGTTCCGTTCCTGATCCGGCGGGCTCTGTGCCGGGTGTTCGGCCTGAAACCGGCGTCCGTGCGGGTGCTCACCGGACGGGTGGGCGGCGGATTCGGTGGCAAGCAGGAGATGCTCACCGAGGACCTGGCCGCGCTGGCGGCGATCAAGCTGAATCGGCCGGTGCAGCTGGAGCTGACCCGGCAGGAGCAGTTCACGGCCACCACCGTGCGGCATCCGTTCTCCGTCCGGGTGCGTGCCGGCGCACGCCGGGACGGCACGTTGACCGCGCTGGAGCTGGATGTCACCACCAACACCGGAGCGTACGGAAACCACGCCCCCGGCGTCATGTTCCACGGCTGCGGCGAATCCGTGGCCGTGTACCGGTGCGACAACAAGAAAGTGGACGCCCGGGCCGTTTACACCAACACTGTCCCGTCCGGAGCGTTCCGCGGCTACGGGCTGAGCCAGATGATCTTCGCCGTCGAGTGCGCCATGGATGAGCTGGCGCGCGGCATCGGCACGGATCCGCTGGAGTTCCGCCGCCGCAATGTCATCGCCAAGGGCGACGCCATGCTCTCCACGGCGCCCGTTCCGGCGGAAGACGTGCAGTACGGCAGCTACGGCCTGGACCAGTGCGTGGATCTGGTGCGGGCGGCGCTGGAGCGGGGAGAGCTGTCCGCTGAGACTTCCGGCGAAGCGCTGGACGCCGAGTGGCGGGTTGGCACCGGCACCGCCGTCGCCATGATCGATACGGTTCCGCCCCGCGGGCACATGAGCCACGCCCGCATTTGCCTGCAGGAGGACGGAAGGTACGGGCTCGACGTCGGCACCTCCGAGTTCGGCAACGGCACCACCACCGTGCACACCCAGCTTGCGTCCACCGCCCTGCACACCACGGCGGACCGCATCGTTATCCGGCAGTCGGACACCGATCTGGTGGACCATGACACCGGCGCCTACGGCTCCACCGGCACCGTGGTGGCAGGCAAGGCCTCCCTCGCCGCGGCGGAGGAACTGGCCGTCCTGCTCAAGGGCTTTGCCGCTTCCCTGTTTTCCAACACCTCGGCACAGGTGCGGTTGCTGCCGGACGCGGTGGAGTGCGACGGCGAGCGGATAGCTCTGGCCGACGTCGCCGTCCACGCGCGGGAGGCAGGGATCAACCTGTCAGCCCAGGGACGCTGGGGCGGAACACCGCGGTCCGTGGCGTTCAATGTGCAGGGCTTCCGGGTGGGCGTGCACACAGGAACGGGTGAAATCCGGATCCTGCAGAGCGTACATGCCGCAGACGCCGGCGTGGTGATGAATCCGCTGCAGTGCCGCGGGCAGATTGAAGGCGGCATTGCGCAGGCGCTGGGTGCGGCACTGTTCGAGAAGGTCCGGGTGAGCAGCAGCGGCGAGGTGCAGACGAAGATTCTGCGCGAATACCATGTGCCGGCCTTCGCGGATGTGCCGCGCACGGAGATTTACTTCGCGGAGACCAATGACTCGCTGGGGCCGATGGGTGCCAAGTCCATGAGCGAGAGTCCTTTCAATCCGGTGGCCCCGGCCCTGGCCAACGCTGTCCGGGATGCCACGGGCGTCCGGTTCAGTGCCCTTCCGCTGGCCCGGGACGTGGTTTTCCTGGCGCTGCGGAAAACACCAGACTAAAGGCGTCCGGCCCCCGGGGTTCCGCCCGGCGGCGGCTGAGCTTCTCAGGCTCCGGACCAAAGCACGAAGCCGCTCAAGTCGCTTATCTGCGACATGCCGCTCCAAGGAGTGCCGTCATCGGCCGGCTGCACTTTCCAGTCATCACTCATCCAGCGCAGTGACATGGTCACGCGGAACAGAACGCCTTCAGTGGTTTCGAAGGCAAGGTCCATGTTTGCTTCCGAAGGGGTGTAGGACCTGATGACGAACCCCCGAACTTGGATGTCGGCTGTCCCTGAGGAATCCACGGCAGTGCTGGTGTCCTTGATAGCGGCGTCCCGGCCGGTTCCGGGTACGAAAAGCTGGTCAGCCGTCTTCATCATGACCTCGGGCGAGCCGGAAGAGCCGAGAGCAATGACGTTCATTGCCGCATAGAGGGCGCCGGCTGGTGAGCTGGCGAAACACGACCGGAAGCCGCTCTCCTCCGTTATTCCCGGGCCAAAGGTTAACGAATCACGAGGCGTTGCCATCAGATCCACCAACTCCCAGTTGGATGTCGGCGCGGTATCCAGCGTCAGCTCATCGGTGAGCGGCAAACCACACACGCTTTTCCGTTCGAAGTTGTTGTCGTCTGCCGATACGGACGGGCTGAGAGTAACGGAACTGGAGCTGCTGCCCGTGGTTGGGGCTGGAGCAGACTGTGCGCTGTCATCTTTTGGGGGAAGCAGGAAGTAGACAACGCCGGCAGCCATGAGGGTGACCACCAGTACGGCTGAAAGGATGAAACCCGGCTTGGTGAACGGGTTGTTTTCGGGGGCGTTATCCGGGGACCGGGTCACGGTAAACCTTTCCGTTGTTGGCGGGAAACGCTAGCCGAGCCGACCGGCACCCGGGGTTCCCGGTCCGGCGGCGGCTGAGCGCAGCTCGGCAATGCGCAGCCGGAGGAAGATGATCAGCAGCACCAGTGCCCAGACCGACAAAACCGCGACCGCCGCGACGATGAGGAAGTACAGGATGGCGACAAATGCGCCGACTCCGGACATAGCTGCCATTCGTTTCCCCCGATTAAAGTCGCCCGGGGCGGTGCCGCTCCGGGCTGGTGCCCCGATCCTACACGGGCTCAGATGGCCTTTCCGGGGTTGAGGATGCCCAGTGGATCCAGGGCGCGGCGGATGGAGTGCTGCACCCCCACCGACACGTCACCCAGTTCGGCGCCCACCCAGTCCCGCTTCAGCAATCCCACGCCGTGTTCGCCGGTCAGGGTACCGCCGAGCCGGTTGGCCAGGAAGAACATCTGCCCCAGGGCGTCCTTGGCCGGACCCTCCGTGACGGAATCCTCGGGATCCATCACGATCATGGGATGCAGGTTTCCGTCGGAGGCATGGGCGATGGTGAAAATCCGTACCCCGGTGGCAGCGGAAATCTCTTCGAGGCCCGTGACGGCTTCGGCCAGCCGGCCGCGCGGCACGCCGATGTCGCCGATGGAGACCCGTCCCATCTGTTCCAGCGAGGGAATCGCGTCCCGGCGGGCGCTCACCATCGCCGCTGCCTCGTCGTCGTCGGCCGCCTTCCCGCACGAGCCGGCATAGGGACGCACCGCTTCCAGCACCACGTCCTGCTCCAGGAAGGCACCGTAGCCGTCGGTCTGCACCAGCAGGAACGAGGCCCCGCGGGACCGGTAATCGGAACCGGTGGCAGCATCCACGGCTTCCAGGGTGGGCCCGTCCATGAGTTCCATCATGGACGGCTGGATCCGGGCGGCAACCACGGCGGAAGCTGCTCGGGCAGCGCTTTCGACGTCGGGGAAGAAGGCCGCCACGGTGGCGGTGGCCACCGGCAGAGGCCGCAGGCGCAGCGTGGCTTCAACAACGACGCCGAGAGTTCCTTCGGAGCCGATGATCAGCGCGTTCAGGTCATACCCGGTGACTCCCTTGATGGTTTCCCGGCCGGTGCGCAGTTCACGCCCGTCTGCCAGGATGACCCGCAGTGCCAGCACTGATTCGCGGGTGACACCGTACTTGGCGCAGCGCATGCCGCCGGCGTTGGTGGCAATGTTGCCGCCGATGGAGCAGATGGCGGTGCTCGCCGGATCGGGGGCATAGAACAGGCCGTATTCCGCGGCGGCAGCATTGATCTCGGCATTCAGGACTCCCGGCTGGACCACCGCGAGCTGCTCCAGCGGATCAAGACGCAGGATCTTATTCATGCGGGAGACGTCCAGCACCACTTCCCCCGAGCGGGCGGAGGACCCGCCGGCCAGCCCGGTGCCGGCTCCGCGGGGCACCACCGGTACGCGGTGGAGGGTGGCCAGGCGCAGGGTCTCGGCCACGTCCTCGGCGGACTCGGCAAACACCACGCCGTCCGGATGGGTTTGGGCCACAAAGCCGGAGCGGTCGGTGCTGGCCTGTTCACGGTGCCCCGGCTCGAGGGACGCGTTCGGGGCCAAACCCAGCAAGGTGGCGGTGGGTGCAGGGTCCGGCAGCCCTACAGTTGAATCGGAGTCTGAGAAGATGCTCATCTAGGGAACCATCCAGCCCAGGATAGAGGTTGACTGCAGCCAGATCAGCAGTGTCATCATCACCAGCAGGCCCAGGCTCCAACCGATGAGTTTTCGCAGCAGCGTGCTTTCGGCACCTTCCAGTCCCACAGCGGCTGAGGCGATGGCCAGGTTCTGCAGCGAGAGCATCTTGCCGAGCACTCCGGCGGACGAGTTGGACGCCGCCATCAGGGTGGCGGACAGGCCCGTCTCGTTGGCCGCTGCCACCTGCAACTGGCCGAACAGCGAGTTGGAGGAGGTGTCCGAGCCCGTCAGCGCCACCCCGATCCAGCCCAGCAGCGGCGACAGCAGGGCAAAGAATCCACCGGCGGAGGCAAGGGCCACGCCCAGTGTGGTGGTTTGCCCGGACAGGTTCATCACGAAGGACAGGGCCAGCACGGCGCAGACCGTCACAATGGTCCAGCGCAGCTGCTTCAGGGTTTCCCCGTACACCTGCACACCCTTCCGGGGCTGGATCCGGTAGAGCAGCATGGTCAGGATCCCGGAAAACAGCAGGAGCGTTCCGGTGGCCCGGATGTGGTCGAAGCGCAGCGTTTGGGCTGCCACTGCGTTGCCGTTGGAGTCCACCACGTCCAGTCCCGGCCAGTGGAAAGTGACGCTGCCGATGGACGTCAACCAGGTTTTGATGGCCGGTATCTGGGCGAGCGAGAAGACCACAATGATGATCAGGTACGGGGCTGTGGCCATCCACACGCTGCGGGCATCGGGACGGGCGGTGTTGCTCGTGGACCCTGGGCCGGCCGCGGCCACGGAGCCTGCCCCCGCGGAACCGGCCGCCGTTGCGCCTGCCGGCACGGCTGCCGAACGCCGTCCGCGGCCGGTCTTGACCGGCTCTGCCGGGCCGGATCCATCGAGAGTATCTGCAGCGCTGCCGGTGCCCGCGGCGTCAACCGTTTCCCGCGGAGCTGCGGCGTCCTGGTCTTCCTGCACCTGGCCGGACATGCCGATGATTTCCGCGGGCTGCCAAACGCGGAGCATCAGGAGAACCGCAATAACCGTGGCGACCGCCGCCACGACGTCGGTCAGTTCCACAACGAAGAAGTTCGAGGCGAGGAACTGGGCCAGTCCGAACACAAACCCGCTCACCAGGGCCACCGGCCAGGTTTGTTTCAAGCCGCGCTTGCCGTCCACCAGGAAGACCAGGATGAGCGGCACCACCAGGGCAATGAACGGGGTCTGCCGCCCGGTCATGGAGGACAACTCGTGCAGCGGAATTCCGGTCACCCCGTTCAGCGCAATGATTGGAGCGGCCATGGCTCCGAAGGCGACCGGAGCGGTGTTGGCCAGCAGGGCCACAATCGCCGACTTCAAGGGCTTCATGCCCGCCGCCATGAGCATGGCCGCCGCTATGGCCACCGGAGCACCAAAGCCGGCCAGGGACTCCAGCAGTGCGCCAAAGCAGAAGGCGATCAGGATGGACAGGATGCGCAGGTCATCCGAGATGGAGCGGATGGTCCTGCCGAGGACTTCGAACCACGGGGTGGCTACCGTGAGCTTATAGATCCACAGGGCGTTGATCAGGATCCAGAGAATGGGGAAGATCGCGTAGAACGCTCCCAGCCCGGTGGCAGCTGCCACCTGCCCGATCGGCATTTGCCACCCGATCACTGCCAGCAGGATGGACAGCACCAGCGAGATGAGTCCGGCCTGATAGGCCTTCATGCGGAAGACGCCCAGCAGGACAAACAGCAGCAGCAGCGGCAACGCCGCAAGCAGCGCGGAAAGGCCCAGGGAATCGGCGATGGGATCGAGCGGCTGTTGGAACGCGGCTAGCTGTGTTCTCACAAAAACTCCTTTGTCTTTGTTTCACATCCGTCCGCACTGTGTTGCCGAACCGGCCCCATCCGCGGTAACGATGGGTCGACCCTAGGCCCGCGACAGTTATCCGGTCAACGGTCTGCGGCCGGAAGCATGCGAACAACAGCGCCGCTACGCTCCTCGTTAAATGCTGCGGCCGCCGATGCTCCGGCGATACCGGAACAACGGCGGCCTCAGGCAGAAGGGAAGCACAGGAGGGTTCCCCGGCAGCTCGCTCGTGGTGCGGCTCAGTGGCTGGGAGCTGCTTCCTTGATGTCGTCCTCGTCAATGCCAAGCATTTCGAGCTTTCCACTCTTGCGGTCCGCAAGGTATGCCTTCATTTCCCGCTTGATCACCGGGAGCAGCAGATAGACACCCAGCAGGTTCACGAAGGCGCAGACAAACAGGGCCGCATCGGTGAAGCTGATGACCTGGCTGAAGGAGAGCACGCAGCCGGCCACGGTGAAGGTCAGGAAGATGACCTTGTACGTGATCTCGCGGCGCCGGCCGCGGCCGAAGAGGTATTCCCAGGACTTGAGTCCGTAGTAGGACCAGGTGATGAGGGTCGAGTAGGCAAAGAGCGCGACGGCGATGGACAGCACGATCGGGAACCACGGCAGGACGGTGGCAAAGGCATCGGAGGTGAGGATCACGCCGTCGGGCGCGTCTCCGCCTCCCTGTACCTGATCGATGCCTGCCTGCAGGCTGGGCGCACCGGCCATGATGATCGCCAGTGCCGTCATGGTGCAGATCAGCACCGTGTCCACCAGCGGCTCATACATGGCCACAAAGCCTTCACTGACGGGCCGGCGGGTCTTGACCGCGGAGTGGGCGATGGCGGCGGAACCCACACCGGCCTCATTCGAGAAGGAGGCACGCTGGAACCCGATGATCATGACGCCGATGATGCCGCCGGCGAAGCCCTCGGGACGGAAGGCTCCGTCAATGATGGCGCCGAAGGCGGCGGGCACGTTCTGGAAATTGACGATGATGACGGCCAGGCAGGCAACGATGTAGACAGCCGCCATGGCGGGTACCAGCTTGGAGGTGGTGGCGCCGATGGACTTGATGCCGCCCAGGATCACCACGGCCACCAGCACGGCCAGGACAACGCCGAACAGCAGCGCGGCTCCGGCGCTGCCCAGGATGCCGTCGTCGCCGCCGGTGACGTTCTGGATCTGGGCGAAGGTCTGGTTGGCCTGGAACATGTTGCCGCCGGCCACGCCGAAGAGCAGGATGGCGACCGCGAAAATTCCGGTCAGGATCTTCGCGGGCCACCGGCCGAAACGCTTGAACGCCACGGGCAGGTATTTGAAGGGCCCGCCGCTGATGGATCCGTCGTCATGGACTTCGCGGTACTTCACCCCGAGGGTGCATTCGGCAAACTTTGTGGCCATGCCCAAGAGGCCGGCCAGGATCATCCAGAAGGTTGCCCCCGGTCCGCCCAGGGCCATGGCGGCGCCGACACCGGCGATGTTGCCCAGTCCCACGGTGCCGGACAGGGCGGATGTCAGGGCTTGGAAGTGGGGTACCTCCCCGGGGTCGTCCTTCGAAGAGAACTTGCCGCGGATTACTTGGGCGGAAACTTTCAGGCCGCGGAACTGGATGAACCCGAAGTAAATGGTGAAGACAATGCCGGCAATGATCAGCCAGGCGACAACCACGGGAAAGCTGAGGTCGCCAATGGTGATGGGAACGAACACGATGGCGGAGAAGACTTCCGTGATCGGTTCGAAGAACGAGTTGATGGTGGCGTCAACCGAACCGAGCCATCCCACCTCTTCGGAAGCGGGTGCCGTCTGCACAGATCGGGGTGCGTTCATCGTTCGAACCTCGGTTTTCACTAAGCAAGCTGTCAAATGCGTGGACCCAGCTTGGCTTAAGACCGCGATGTTAGACAAATCACAAACCGATGTATAAGGTGACCCGCTGCTGCCTCAGCGGGCCGGCCGGGCACGGTTCAGCCCTCGCGGGCCTTCCGGGTCGCACCGGCATTGGCCTTCTGCAGCGCGTCCACCAGCTCCTCTTTTGTCATTCTTGACCGGCCGGAGATGTCGAGCTTGGCGGCCAGGTCATACAGGTGCTTCTTGGAGGCATTTGCGTCCACGCCGCCGGCGGTCTTCTTGGCGGAATTCCGCCCTTCCGCAGCCCTGGCGTCGGACGGGCCGTTCTTTTCCTTTTGCTCCCAGTGGTCCCCCACTTTTTCGTGGGTGTGCTTCAGGGCGGCATACGCAGTGCGGGCGGCCCGTTCGGCGTCGCCGTATTCCTCCATGGCCGAGTCATAGGTCTTCGCGAACGTGTCCTGCGCCTTGGAGTCCGATCGCTGCAGGGTTGAAGGCAGCTCATTCTTGACGGGTGATCCGTTTTTGGCTGTCTTGGGCATGGCGCGTCCTCTCCGACAGGAAAACCTCAGAAGGTCCTGAGGGTCAACACTCCACCACGTTCACGGCCAGTCCGCCAAGAGCGGTTTCCTTGTACTTGGAACTCATGTCGCGGCCCGTTTCCCGCATGGTGACGATGACTTCATCCAGCGAAACACGGTGGTCGCCGTCTCCCCAGAGCGCCATTTTGGCGGCATTCACGGCCTTGGCCGCACCGATGGCGTTGCGCTCGATGCAGGGCACCTGCACCAGTCCGCCAATGGGATCGCAGGTCAGGCCAAGGTTGTGTTCCATCGCAATCTCGGCGGCATTTTCCACCTGTTCCGGGGTGCCGCCCAGAATTTCGGCCAGCCCTGCGGCCGCCATGGAGGACGCCGAACCCACCTCGCCCTGGCAGCCCACCTCCGCACCCGAAATGGAGGCCTGCTCCTTGTACAGCACCCCCACGGCGCCGGCAGTGAGCAGGAAGCGCACCACGACGTCGTCCTTCTGTTCCTGTGTGGCGTTTTCCATCCCGGGACCGTAGTGGGTGGCGTAGAACATGACGGCGGGGATGATGCCGGCCGCGCCATTGGTGGGAGCGGTGACCACCCGGCCGCCGGACGCGTTTTCCTCGTTGACGGCCAGCGCCACGAGGTTCACCCACTCCTGCCAGAACTTGGGATCCCGGTTCGGATCCTCGGCGCGCAGCCGGGTGTGCCAGGCGGGAGCCCGACGGCGGACCTTCAGTCCGCCGGGCAGCAGGCCGGTGCGGGCGATGGCGGAGTTTTTGCACTCTTCCATCACGTCGCGGATGTGCAGCAGGCCGGAGCGGATCTCTTCCTCGGTCCGGGACGCTTTTTCGTTGGCGAGCATGACGTCGGAGATGCTCAGGCCGTTGTTCGTGCAGTGTTTCAGCAGGCCGACGGCGGTGCGGAAGGGGAACGGCAGCTGCGCCTTGGTGGACTCCAGCTCTTCACGCGCGGCGTCTTCTTCGCCCTCGCGCACAATGAAGCCGCCGCCCACGGAGAAGAACGTCGCCTCGTGCAGCACCGACCCGTCCGCAGCACTGGCGGCGAACTTGATGCCGTTGGTGTGGCGGGGCAGGACAGTGAGCGGATGCAGGACAATGTCCGCTTCACCGTATTCCAGCACGCAGGCGTCGGCCCCGGGGATCTGGGAGCACAGCTGCAGTTTCCGGGTCGCTTCGATGGCGGCGAGGCGTTCCTCAACCTCTTCGGGCAGGATCTTTTCCGGAGCGAAGCCTTCAAGTCCCAGCAGCACCGCGGTCATGGTGCCGTGGCCGCGGCCGGTCGCCGCGAGTGACCCGTACAGGTCAACGCGGAGACCGGCCACGGACCCCAGGATGCCGGCGTCGACCAGTTCCTCCGCAAACACGGCAGCGGCACGCATCGGGCCGACTGTGTGTGAGCTCGACGGGCCGATGCCCACGGAGAAAAGGTCAAAAACGCCAACAGCCATGTGGATTCCTTAGACGTGCGCAGGTGAGGAGGCCAGGTCGGCCACCTCGGTGTACAGCGGATGCGCTTCGGCCAGCGCGGTAACGCGTGCCTTCAGCTCCGAGAGGTCGTCCTCGGCACCGGCAATCAGTGCCAGCGCAATGATGTCCGCGACTTCACGGAACGCGTCTTCATCGAAGCCGCGCGTGGCCAGGGCCGGGGTGCCGATCCGCAGGCCGGAGGTCACCATCGGCGGCCGCGGGTCGAACGGAACGGCGTTGCGGTTCACGGTGATGTCGATCTGCGCCAGCCGGTCTTCGGCTTCCTGCCCGTTGAGCTCGGCATTGCGCAGGTCCACCAGCACCAGGTGCACGTCGGTGCCGCCGGAGATCACGGAGATGCCCTTGGCGGTGACGTCGTCGGCCAGCAGCCGCTCCGCGAGGAGGCGGGCACCGGCCAGGGTGCGCTCCTGGCGCTCCTTGAACTCAGGCGTGCCGGCGATCTTCAGCGCGGTGGCCTTCCCTGCGATCACGTGTTCCAGCGGGCCTCCCTGCTGCCCGGGGAACACTGCGGAGTTGATCTTCTTGGCAATGTCGGCGTCGTTGGAGAGGATGATGCCGCCGCGCGGACCGGCGAGGGTCTTGTGCGTGGTGGAGGTGACCACATGCGCGTGCGGAACCGGGCTGGGGTGCAGTCCGGCGGCCACCAGGCCGGCGAAGTGGGCCATGTCCACCATCAGATAGGCGCCCACCTCATCGGCGATGCGGCGGAATTCGGCGAAGTCCAGCTGGCGGGCGTACGCGGACCAGCCGGCCACGATCAGCTTGGGCTGGTGCTCGCGGGCCAGGCGCTCCACCTCGGCCATGTCCACCTGGTGGGTGTCTTCGGCAACGTTGTACGGCACCACGTTGTACAGCCGGCCGGAGAAGTTGATCTTCATGCCGTGCGTGAGGTGGCCGCCGTGTGCCAGGGACAGGCCCAGGATGGTGTCGCCCGGACGGATCAGGGCGTGCATCACCGAGGCGTTGGCCTGGGCGCCGGAGTGCGGCTGCACGTTGGCGAAGCCTGCGCCGAAGAGGTTCTTGGCGCGGTCGATGGCCAGCTGCTCAATGACGTCCACGTACTCGCAGCCGCCGTAGTAGCGGCGTCCCGGGTAGCCTTCGGCGTACTTGTTGGTCAGCACGGAGCCCTGGGCTTCCATGATGGCCACGGAGGTGTGGTTTTCCGAGGCGATCATTTCCAGGCCGGACTGCTGGCGGCGGCGCTCGTTGTCGATCTGCTCCGCCACCTCCGGATCAATCTGCGCGAGGTGGGAGTTCAGGTAATCGGTCACAGCTCGCCGCCGTTCTTTTCTGCGTACTCCTCGGCGCTGAGCAGTTCACCCTCGGACGTGGTGTTGACCGTGAAGAGCCAGCCTGCGCCGTACGGGTCCTCGTTCAGCAGGGCCGGGTTGTCGATGGCTTCCTGGTTGATCTCCATGATTTCGCCGGAAACCGGTGCGTACAGGTCTGACACGGACTTGGTGGACTCCACCTCGCCGCATGTCTCGCCGG
This sequence comes from Arthrobacter gengyunqii, assembly GCF_023022985.1. Taxonomy (NCBI): domain Bacteria; kingdom Bacillati; phylum Actinomycetota; class Actinomycetes; order Micrococcales; family Micrococcaceae; genus Arthrobacter; species Arthrobacter gengyunqii. The sequence continues at coordinate 3,522,411 of NZ_CP095461.1, forward strand.
CGGTGATGACGGCGCCAACCTCGGGCAGGTCAACGTAGACCACGTCGCCCAGCGCGTCGGCGGCGACGGCGGAAATGCCAACCTTCACGGGGCTGGAGCCGTCCACCCACTCGTGTTCGGCCGAGTAGCGGAGTCCTGCGTTCACTTTGCTCATGGGGTTGCCTTTCGGTGCATCTGAAGTCCTGCGGGTTAGTTCAAAGTCTAGGCCGCGCGAGATGGCAGTAAGTGCGCGTCTCAGGGCTGAGACGAGCACTTACTGCCATCTCGGCGGATCAGGAGGGGCGCTTGTAGAACGGCAGCCCGACGACGGTGAACGGTTCGGGCTTGCCGCGAAGATCCACCTGCACTTCGGTGCCGGGCTCCGCGAAGGCGGTATCCACATAGGCCAGGGCGATCGGGTAGCCGAGGGTGGGGCTGGGCGCACCGGAGGTGACATCACCGATCACGGCGCCGTCGGAGAGGACCGGGTAGTGCGAGCGGCCGGCGCGGCGGCCGGCACCTTTCAGCCCTACGAGGCGGCGGGCCGGAGCCTGCTGCTTTTTGGCTTCCAAGGCCGTGCGTCCCACAAAGTCCCCCTCCTTGGAGAGCGCGACGACGGGGCCCAGGCCTGCGGCGTAGGGATCCAGGTCCAGGGAGAGTTCATTGCCGTACAGCGGCATGCCCGCTTCCAGGCGCAGCGAGTCACGGCAGGCCAGGCCGGCGGGGATCAGGCCCCGGTCCGTTCCGGCGTCGAGCAGTGCAGCCCAGAGGATGGGGGCCGCGTCGTTGGGCACGTAGATCTCAAAGCCGTCCTCGCCCGTGTACCCGGTGCGGGCCACCAGCAGTTCCGCGCTCCAGGCACCCAGCGCCATCGGCACCTTGGCTGCGGCGTAGTACTTCATCCCCGTCACAGCGTCCCGGTGTTCGGCGGGAACCAGGGCCAGCAGGATGGCCTCGGCGTTCGGACCCTGCACGGCCACCAGGGACGTGTCGTCGGAGATGTTGTTGACGGTGACGTCAAAACCCTCGGCCCGCGCTGCCAGTTCGGCGGCGACCACCGGTGCGTTGCCGGCGTTGGGCACCACCAGGTAGGTCTCGTCGTCGAGCCGGTAGCTGATCAGGTCATCGATGATCCCGCCGTCGGCATTGGTGATCAGCGAGTACTTGGCCTTGCCCACCTTGACGGCGGACAGCTTGCCCACCAGCGCGTAATCCAGGAAGGCACCGGCGTCCGGGCCGGTGACCTTTATTTCGCCCATGTGGGAAAGATCGAACAGGCCCGCAGCTTTGCGGACGGCGTGGTGTTCGGCCAGCTCGGAGCTGTACTTCAGCGGCATCTGCCAGCCGCCAAAGTCGGTGAAGGAGGCGCCGAGGCGTTTGTGCTCTTCGTAGAGCGCGGTGTATTTCTCAGTCATTGTTCTTAGCCTTTGCGCTCTAGTTTTCGAAGTCTTCGATGGGCGGGCAGGAGCAGATGAGGTTCCGGTCCCCGGCTGCGCCGTCGATCCGTCCCACCGGCGGGAAGTACTTGTCCATCCGCTGGCTGCGCATCGGGAAGGCGGCCTGTTCCCGCGGGTAGGCGCGGTCCCAATCGTTGCCGGCCACCACGACGGCGGTGTGCGGCGCGTTGCGCAGCGGGCTGCCCTCGAGCGTGAAGTCGCCGGCGGCCACCTGGTCGATTTCGGCGCGGATGGCGATCATGGCGTCGATGAAGCGGTCAATTTCGCCCAGGTCCTCGGACTCGGTGGGCTCCACCATCAGGGTGCCGGCCACTGGGAAGGACAGCGTGGGGGCGTGGAAGCCGTAATCCACCAGGCGCTTCGCAACGTCTTCGGCGGTGACGCCGGTTTTCGCGGTCAGGTCCCTCAGGTCCAGGATGCACTCGTGCGCCACGAGTCCACCCTTGCCCGTGTAGAGCACCGGGAAGTAGTCGTTGAGCCGGGCCGCCACGTAGTTGGCGGCCAGCAGCGCGCTCTTGGTGGCTTCGGTCAGGCCTTCGCCGCCCATGAGGTTCACGTAGGCCCAGGAAATGGGCAGCACTCCGGCGGAGCCGAAGCGCGACGCGGACACGGGAATGTCCTCGCCGTCGGTCCAGGTGGCGGCGTCGCCGGGCAGGAACGGTGCCAGGTGGGACTTTACGGCCACCGGGCCGACGCCCGGACCGCCGCCGCCGTGCGGGATGCAGAAGGTCTTGTGCAGGTTCAGGTGCGAGACGTCGCCGCCGAATTCGCCGGGCTGGGCCAGCCCCACCAGGGCGTTAAGGTTGGCGCCGTCAATGTAGACCTGGCCGCCCGCTTCGTGCACCGCGTCGCAGACGTCGCGGACGTCGTCGTCGAACACACCGTGGGTGGAGGGGTAGGTGATCATGATGGCGGCGAGGTTTTCACGGTGCGCGTCGATCTTGGCGCGCAGGTCCGCGTGGTCAATGGCACCGTCGCCGGCGGTGGCCACCACCACCACCTTCATCCCGGCCAGGACGGCGGAGGCGGCATTGGTGCCGTGCGCGGACGCCGGGATGAGGCAGACGGTGCGCTGGTCATCGCCGCGGGAGTGGTGGTAGCCGCGGATGGCCAGCAGGCCGGCCAGTTCGCCCTGCGAGCCGGCGTTGGGCTGGATGGAGACCCGGTCGTAGCCGGTGATGACCGCGAGCTTCGCTTCGAGATCCGCGATCAGTTCGCGCCAGCCCTCGGTCTGGGAATCGGGGGCGAAGGGGTGGATGGAGGCGAACTCGGGCCAGGTCATGGCCTGCATTTCGGCCGTGGCGTTGAGCTTCATGGTGCAGGAGCCCAGCGGAATCATGGTCCGGTCCAGGGCCAGATCACGGTCCGAGAGGCGGCGCAGGTAGCGCAGCATCTGCGTTTCGGAGCGGTAGGAGGAGAACACCGGGTGGGTCATGAAGTCCGAGGTGCGCCGGATGGCCTCCGGCAGTTCGAAGCCTTCGGGCTGGCTGCCCGCTGCATCAACAGAGGCGCCAAAGGCGGCGGCGACGTCGGCGAGGACGGCCGGCGTCGTCGTCTCATCGCAGGAGATGCCCACGGTGTCCGCGTCGATGCTGCGCAGGTTGATGCCGCGGGCTTCGGCGGCGGCAACGATTTCGGCGGCGCGGCCCGGGACGCGGGCGGTGACGGTGTCGAAGAAGCTCTCGTGCATCAGTTCGATGCCGGCTTCCTGCAGGGCGGCGGCCAGGGTGCGGGCGGAGTCGTGCGCACGGCGGGCGATCCGCTTCAGGCCCTCGGGGCCGTGATAGACGGCGTACATGGACGCCACGATGGCCAGCAGCGCCTGGGCGGTGCAGATGTTGGAGGTGGCCTTCTCGCGGCGGATGTGCTGCTCGCGGGTCTGCAGCGCCAGCCGGTACGCCGGGGTTCCGGCGGAATCCTTGGAGACGCCCACCAGGCGGCCCGGCAGCGACCGTTCCAGGCCCTTGCGGACGGCCATGTACGCGGCGTGCGGGCCGCCGAAGAACAGCGGAACCCCGAAACGCTGCACAGAGCCAACGGCAATATCGGCACCCTGCTCGCCGGGAGGAGTGATCAGGGTCAGGGCCAGCAGGTCCGCGGCCACAGTGACGAGCGCGCCGCGTTCCTTGGCCCCGGCAATCAGGGCTGCAGCGTTGCGGACCACGCCGGAAACGCCCGGCTGCTGCAGAACCAGGCCGGTGATCTCGCCGTCGGGCAGTCCGTTGCCCAGATCCGCCACAATCACGTCGAAGCCCAATGCCTTGGCGCGGCCCTTCACCACGGCGATGGTCTGCGGCAGGATCTCCGAGTCCAGCACAATGGCGCCGTTCGCCTTGGACTTGTTGGAGCGGCGCATGAGCAGCACGGCTTCGGCCACTGCGGTGGCTTCATCCAGCAGCGAGGCGTTGGCGATGGGCAGGGCGGTGAGGTCCTGGACCATGGTCTGGAAGTTCAGGAGAGCTTCGAGCCGACCCTGGGAGATCTCGGGCTGGTAAGGGGTGTACGCCGTGTACCAGGCGGGGTCCTCCACGACGTTGCGGAGGATCACCGGCGGGGTGTGCGTGCCGTAGTAGCCCTGGCCGATCATCTGCACGGCCGTCTTGTTCTTTCCGGCGATGGCACGCAGCTGCGCCAGAGTCTCCTCTTCCGAGCGGGCGGGATTCAGCACCAAGGGGCTTCCCTGCCGAATGGCTGCGGGAACAGCCATGTCCGCCAGTGCATCCAGGGAGTCATATCCCACGGCCCGGAGCATGGCTTCGGCTGAGCCGGCGCGCGCACCAATGTGGCGGTCAACAAAACCCTCGGCGACGGGTGCGGCTTCGGCGGACCCAAGGGAGTTCGCGGCGGACGTGGCGGGGGTTTCAGCAGTGGACAGATCAGCAGTCATTCAGGGCTCCTGGAAGGCAGACGGGGTACGCCAACTAACGTTGGGTCCTCCCCGCTCTGTATTGGACCTGAGAGATTCCGCGGGGGTGGCCCCGCTTGCACCGTCGGTGAGTTCCGCACGCAATGGGCGGAAGCTGCTTTCCAGAGTTGCCTCGCTGTGGCGGTACAGGGGCCTGAGAGATTCCCGGGGAGGGTTTGCTCCTACGGCGCCCGCCGGTGCTGGCCCACGAAAAGGAGGCTGCAAAAAGCGGGACTCTCCCGCCACGGCTGATAAAGGCATATTCACTTGTGTATATCCACCTGTGACCCTACCCTCCCGCCGGTACCTCATCAAGACTGTGACGCCTGCCGCATCCTGTTTGACGCAGGTGTGCGGCGTCACGCCGTCTTTTTGCCCGCCGGCGGGCGCCAAATTGACATGGTGCGGGAGCGACTTCCACACTGGAATGTCGGCGGTGGCGCCAACGTCTTTCTTACGGCCCGGGTACGAGCCTTCCGTGCGCGTGGCGGCGTCACGCGCGCCGGCGGGTGCCTAAATAAGAAAGATCCCCATGTCTGACCGCCTGACCCGCCCCACCCCCGCGGAGACTTCTCCCGGGGTAACACGTTCCGCCGAGCCGGAACTCTCCCGCTCCCTCTCCAGCCGCCACATCCAGCTTCTGGCCATCGGCGGTGCCATCGGAACCGGCCTGTTCATGGGCTCCGGCAAAACCATTTCGGTGGCCGGACCGTCGGTGATTTTTGTCTACATGGTCATCGGTTTCATGCTGTTCTTCGTCATGCGGGCCATGGGCGAACTGCTGCTGTCCAACCTCCGGTACAAGTCCTTCACCGACTTCTCCGCTGACCTCCTGGGCCCCTGGGCCGGGTTCTTCACCGGTTGGACCTACTGGTTCTGCTGGGTGGTTACCGGGATTGCCGACGTGGTGGCCATTTCGCACTACGTCACCTTCTGGTGGGCGGACGCGCCGCTGTGGATTCCGGCCCTGGCCTGCATCCTCGTACTGCTGGCGCTGAACCTGCCCACGGTGAAGGCCTTCGGTGAGACCGAGTTCTGGTTTGCCCTGATCAAGATCCTGGCGATCGTCACCCTCATTGTGGTGGGCCTGGTGATGATCTTCACCCGCTTCAGCTCCGGCGACGGCAACGTGGCCGGTTTCAACAACCTCTGGGAGCACGGCGGGCTGTTCCCCACCGGCCCGATGGGCTTTGTGGCCGGGTTCCAGATTGCCGTGTTCGCGTTTGTGGGCATTGAACTGGTGGGCACGGCCGCAGCCGAAACCAAGGATCCGGAAAAGAACCTTCCCCGCGCCATCAATTCCATCCCGCTGCGCATCATGCTCTTCTACGTGGGCGCCCTGGTCGTCCTGATTTCAGTGGTTCCCTGGGACGAGTTCAGTGCGGACGAAAGCCCGTTCGTGGGCATGTTTGCCCTGGCCGGGCTCGGAGCCGCGGCCGCCGTGGTGAATTTTGTGGTCCTGACCTCCGCCGCCAGCTCGGCAAACTCCGGGATATATTCCACGTCGCGCATGGTTTTTGGCCTGGCGCACGACGGCGACGCCCCCAAGGCGTTCGGCCGCCTGTCACGGCGCAAGGTGCCCCAGAACGCACTGTTCTTCTCCTGCACCTTCCTGCTGGCCGGCGTCGTTCTCTTGTACGCCGGCGAATCGGTCAGCGCAGCTTTCACCCTGGTCACCACCATCTCCGCGCTGTGCTTCATGTTTGTCTGGACGATCATCCTGCTCAGCTATTTGGTGTTCCGCAAACGCCGGCCGCAGCTGCACAACGCCTCGACCTTTAAGCTGCCCGGCGGCGTGGTGATGGTCTACGTGGTGCTGGCGTTCTTCGCCTTCATCCTCTGGGCGCTGACCACCCAAGCCGATACCCTGCATGCCCTGCTGGTCACGCCCATCTGGTTTGCCTTGCTCGGCGTTGTCTATGCGTTCCTGCGCCGGACTCCGCTGCACCAGGCCCGGGTGGCGGAGTACAAGGCCATGGCCGCTGCCGAGCGGGCCGCACTGACGACGCACCCGGAAGCGGCCAAGTAACCGGAACCGAAGTCCTTATCCCCCGCTTAAAGCAGCAACGCCGCTGCGCAGTGATGCGCAGCGGCGTTACTAATGACAGGTCTTACCCCGAACTATGCCTGCGGGTAAGGAACGTACTGCCCCTGCCCGGCGCCGGCGTCGAAGCGAGCTCCCTCGGGGTTGCTGGGCATCAGGGCGAACACCAGGAACGCAATCGAGCCCACAAACGGGATCAGGCCAAGCAGAAGGAACCAGGCGCTGAAACCGCCGTCGTGCAGGCGGCGGACCAGCAGCGCCAGCCCCGGCACCAGGATTGCCAGCCCATACAACGACAGCAGGGCATACGGAAGAATGAACGAGTTGCCGGTCAGCTCATTGGTCCAGGGGTCGATGCTGTTGACCAAGGCGGTGAACGCCCAGAACGACAGGAGACCCGTGATGACTCCGTTAAAAAGCATCACCCACCAGTATTCACTGCGGCTCGCACGCCCGGAAAAGGTGGCGTACTTCTTAAAGAACCGCTGAAGAGCCTGACCGAAGCTTGCACCGGGGAGCGGCTGGGCCAAGCCCCCGGAGCTAGCGGGATCCTGGTAGGCGTGCTGCGGATACTGGGCATACTGATTAGACATTGGTCCCCCCATGGGTCGAGTAAAAAACACAAGCCTACTTCCTGATCCGCCGCCGTCCCGACCAAGCTGCGTCGGCGGGTTGCCGAGCAGGAGTTCTCAGGCCTCAACCTGCTGCTGGTCCTCTATCCGCGCGCTCCAAAACCGTGACGCCAGCAGCCCGAGGCCGGCCAGCAGCAGGACACCTCCCGAACACCAAAGGGCCGGGCCAACGCCCCAGGCCGTGGCGAGGTAACCGCCCAGCGGTGCTCCGAGAACGATCATCCCCCGGTTTATTGAACGGAGGGTTGCGCTCATCCGACCCAGCAACCGGTCCGGCGTGACGGCCTGGCGGTACCCCATTTCCAGCGGGCCCTCGATGCCCATTCCCAGCCCGAGCACCAGCTGTCCCGAACACACCAGTGCCATGGCTCCGGCCGCTGACGGCCAGGCACCGAGGCCGTCCAGTCCTTGGTGGTCCGGGGCGCCCATCGCTGCGAGCGCCAGCAGAGCCACAGCAAACGGCTGGAGCAGGCGGGCACCCGTCACTGCACGGCCGGTGCCCCACCGGTCCCCCAGGCGGGCGGACAGCATGGTGCCGAGCACAGCTCCTACACCGGCACAGGCCAGCACCACGCCAAGTCCCGCCGGACCGGCATGCAGGTTGTGCAGCACCAGGGCCGGCAGAACTGCTCCGAGAGCGGAGAATCCCACGAACCAGAGGTGGGTGCTCCAGGCCAACGGCGCCAGCTGCGGATGCCCATAGACCCAGCGCAGGCCTTCTCCGATCTTTTCGCGGAGCTTCAACTCCGGGTTCGGACCGGCAGCTCCCGGGGTTTCAGCGGACTGTCCGGGAAAGCGCCCCAGGGTCAGGAGCACTGCCGCTGAGAGGAGGTAGGAAGCAGCATCCAGAAGGAGTGCGAAAGGTGCCGAGATGAGCGCCACCAGGCCTCCCGCCACGGCTCCGCCTGCTGTCTGCGCCACCGTGTCGCTTTGCTGGAGCCGGGCATTCGCCCGAACGAGCAGAGGTCTGGGTACCAGCTGCGGGAGGTAGCTTTGGTAGGCTGCGTCACCGGTGAGTGCCAGGGCGCCGAACGCGAACAGCAAAACCGCCAAAACCGGCAGGGAAAGCGGTCCCAGGATAGCCGCCGAGCAGATCACAGCGAGGATCAGGGCTCGGCCCAGGTCCGCACCAACCATCACTGCCCGGCGCGGGAACCGGTCGATCCACACTCCGGCAAGCAGCCCGAACACCAAATACGGTGCCCAACGTGCCGCGTTGGCGATGCCCTGGTCCAGGGGCGTTCCCTGCATCGTGACGAGGATGAGGACGGAGAGCGCCACCGTGGTGACGTAGGTGCCAAAATCGGACACGGTGGATGCCAGCCAGAACCGGATAAAGGCCGGCCGGCGACGGAGCCTGTCTGCAGCGGAAGCCGATTCCGCGGCGTCGATCCCCATGGCCCCCTGCACCGTGGGGCTATCCACGGGTGAAGGCAAGGTATCGCCGAGCGGATTCCTGCACAATGCTGTCTGCGCCGTGTGGAATGATCCGGTCCCACCAGCCTCCGTACAACCGGTCATAGCGCAGCGGCTCCAGCCGGGCGGCGGCACGCTCCACCACCTCGGGCCGTTCGGGAATCTGGTTGGGATAGCTGTAGAGAAAGGACACGTGCGTCCGGTCCGGGATGACATTGATGATGTCCGAGCTGAACAATGCTCCGCCGCCGGCCGGATCGCCGGCCCAGTGCAGGACCGTGCCGCCGGGAAAGTGGATCCCTGCGCGGTGAAGGGTCACGTCCTCGGCCAGCTCAAAGCTGTCCCCGCTCCAAAACTCCAGCGCCGGATCGGGCCGTCCCACCCACTGCCGGTCCGCGTCGTGCAGGTACACCGGTGCATTGAATTCGTGCGCCCACTCCACCATGGTGGTGTAGAAGTGCGGGTGGCTGACGGCAATGGCGGATATTCCGCCCTCGGCACGGATCAAGGCGGCAAGCTCGTCGTCCAGATAGGCCTGGCAGTCCCAGAGCACGTTACCGGTGGAGGCCTTGATCAGCAGTGCGCGTTGTCCAATCCCGAAGGACGGTTCACAGCCGATCCCCAGGACACCCGGACCCTGCGCATGGATTGTTCCGCGGTGGGAGGGTCCGCGCAACCGGTCGAGCGTGGTCCAGGCCTGCCCCGTCAGCGGCACGTACTGGCGTTCGTCGTCGCAAATGGGGCAGTCCCGGCGCGCCACACCGTACTGGGTGCCGCAGGTGACGCAGAGGGGAAGGTCTGTTGCGGATGCAGACGCGGAGGGCATGGTGCTAATAAACCACGGTTCCGCTGGAACTGACAGGGCCGCCGGAGAGGGCTTGTTTGTTGCTGGCCTCGAGCTGGACTCCCAGGCTGTGCAGCGGATTCTCCAGGGCCATGGCCAGGTGAGGAACAACGGCACCCTCAATCTGGTCCATGACCTCCCGGATGTCAGCCCAGGAGTTGACCGTGACCTTCAGGGTCAGGTCCGGTTCCTCTGCTGTTCCGCGCAGCAGCGCCGTTGAGCCGACCACACCGGGAATCCGGTCCGTGTCATCCTCGACGGCCGCAGCAAGCACCGAAGGGTTGCAGACGGTAATGCCGCGGGCCGGATTCTCCTGCAGCCTGAAGGTGTCCGCTTCGGCGCGCCGGGGAATCTGGACCAGCATCCACCACAGTCCCAGGACGCCGAGCACCAGGCCGGCGATGAGGACGGCGGCGGGCGCGATGTCGGCTCCGGTGACGTCCTCCGGCGGGCCGGACAGGACGGGACCTTCTGGCGTCCCCACCACCCCGGAAGCCAGCAGCAGGACATAGACGCCTGCCGCCAGGCACAACAGCCCCAGGATGGTCAGCCAAACACGGTTGGCGGTGCCGGCGTGCTGCCGCATGATGTTCCCCTTCTGTCGATGGCCCTGCCACTGTCCCGCCGCTGCCTTAGGCGGCGGGAGTCAGCGGCCGGACCGGATCGAAACGGTAATGTTTGGCACCGGTTCCAGGCCTGTTGCCTGCAGCCGGGAACGTACGCCGTCGGTGACCCAATGCTGCAGGTCGGCGGTGTCGTGCAGCGGCGTGTACACGGACACGTGCACCTCCTTGTCCGAGGCCGTTGCGGAGGCCGAGGCCACGCCGTCCATGTGTTCACAGGTGGCCGCGGCCAAGCGGGCAACAGCGCGCCGGGACATCACCGCGCGGCTGTCTCCGCTGACTTCCCGGACCTGATTCAGACGCAGCGGCAGGGCGTGGAACTTTCCCGGGATCAGGACGGTGAGCAGCAGAACCAGCCCGATCACGGCAAGAACGACGCCGGCAGTCCAGCTGCCGGGGCTGTTCCAGTTCAGCGTGGCAAGCCAGTCGGAGACTGCTGTGAAGAAGGGCGGCCACTGCCCCAGCGTCAGCCGGGAGATGGCGGCCCAGACGAGCACCACTCCGGCGGCCAGCAGCACCAACCCGCAGATGATGGCCGGTACGGCCCGGCTGGGCCGGGGCCGCAGGGACACCGGCAGGCCCCCGTTCACTGCAGCCTCCGGCGACCGTCAAAGGTCTCCTTCGGCCGCAGCCACGAGACGGTGACATCCACCTGGCGCACTTCCACCCCGGTCATTTCGCTTACCCGGCTGGAAATCCTGTCCCGCAGTTGATCCGCGGCCTGACGCAGAGGCACCGGGTACGGCAGACCGACTTCCACCCTGAGCGAGGCTACGTTGCCGGCCAGTTCCACTCTGGCCTGGGGACGGGCAGAGAGATCCGCCCGTGCGCCGATGCCCAGGAAACCGCCTGAGCTGCCGCCGGCAAGCGTTTCGTCCACCACTACCTGGGCGGCAACCTTCTCGAGGACCTTCCGGGCGAGCACGGTGGTGCCGCGGTCTCCAACGTCCAGCCGCGGCTTTCGGGCGGCCGGGGACCGGGCGTCCTGGATTCCAGGTGCGCTCATCTGCTCGACGCTCTGCCGAACATGGCCTGGAGGTCAAGCTTGCCGTCGGCGGCCATGCCCACCAACAGCCCCACCAGGCCGAACAGCACAGCCAGCAGGAAGGCGTACCAACCCCCGAAAGCCAGCACAACTCCGAGGACGAGGCCTACTGCCAAGCACCATTTCGTAGCGGACATGTTGTCCTCCTTCGCTAGGTTGCCGGGGGCGCCGCAGCACCTTTTCCGGCGGGATTACAAATGCCGGGATTTATTCCAACCGGTCCGACGGTTTTTGGCTGGAATCCTGATCGTCGTCGGAGTCGTCTTCCGGCAAGTGCACATCAGTGACGTTGACGTTGACTTCCAGGACTTCCAGCCCGGTGGCGTTTTCCACGGACCGGATCACGTTGCGGCGAATGCCCTGGCTGACCTCCACGATCGAGTAGCCGTAGTCCACCACGATGCTCACGTCGACCGCCGCCTGCCGTTCGCCCTTCTCGACGCTGACGCCGTTGCTGACGTTGGTCTGGGAGCCGGGAATCCGTTCGGTCATTGAACTGAAGACCCGCCGGGCCGTATTGCCCATGGCATAAACGCCGGGCACCTCGCGGGTCGCCAGTCCGGCAAGCTTCTGCACCACTGTTTCCTCAATGGTGGTGTCACCGTGAGGGGTGTGCAGGGGGCCGGATTTACGGGTTGATTCCGAGTCACCGACACTGGTCACCGTGCCGTGCGCTGCGGTTCCGGTCGAGCCGGAGGAGCTGACCCCGCCCGGCGACGGCGAAGCGGACACCGGTCCGGAGGATGGTCCTGACGGTTTCTGGGCATCTGCCATGTCATTCATCTCCTGCTTGGAACTGAATCCCCGGGGGAAGGGGAACGCTTACGGGGTTAATGACGCAGCACGGGGCAAATCGTCACACCGTTTTGCAAAGTTCAGTCCCCGGACCCGGCGGCGGGCACGGGACTGTTCCGCAGGCCGGCAAGCTCTGGGATATTTGAAAGGGACCGGCGTCCGCCGGACCGGACGGGGGCAGCCATGGCCGCGGCTGAAGTGCCGGAGGAGTCCGGCTCCGTTGCACGATTGCGTCCCCCTGCCTCTGCCGGCAGGTTTGAAGGGTACGCCGGGCTCGACGAAGCCACGGTTGTGGCGCTGGCCCAGGACGGGGATCTCTCCGCCTTCGAGCACCTGGTGGAGAGCTACCAGGGGCGCCTGTTCCGTCTGGCTTACCGGCTGCTCAATGACCGGGGTGACGCCGAGGACGTGGTGCAGGACACTCTGACCGCCGGCTGGCGCGCCCTTCCCGGATTGGACCGTTCGAACGCCTTTGGCGGCTGGGTATACCGCACAGCCACCAACCGGTGCTTTGACGTCCTTCGCCGCCGCACGGCCCACCCTGAAGACAGCGTGGACTCAGCCGGCCTGTGGCCGGCGCCGGATGCAATGACCGGTGATCCTCACCGGTCCGCGGAACTGACTGCGCAGTTCGAGTGTCTGTCCCGGGCTCTTTCAGCTCTCCCGCCTGAACAGCGCGCCTGTTGGCTGCTGCGGGAAATGCATGACCAGAGCTATGCCGAGATTGGCGCTGCACTGGGAATCGGGCCGGGCACGGTGCGCGGCCGGCTGGCACGGGCCCGGGAAAAGCTCGCGGAGGCGATGATCCAATGGCACTAGAGAACCGCCTTTACCGGCTTGACTGCGGACGCACCGTCAACCGCATCTGGCAGGACATGTTTCGGCCGCCGGACCCCCACACCCGGTCCTGCCCGGACTGCCAGACGGTCCGAGCCGAGATGGAGGGTCTGTTCAACGCAACGGCCGCGCTTCGGAATCACGACCTCCGGCAGCCCGGCCTCCGCCCTCCCGCCGGACTCAAAGAGCGGGTTCTGGATGCGGCTTTCTCACAGGTTCGGCGGGGTCCGCGGTTCTCCTTGGAAAGCGCCCCGGGCGGAACCGTGGAGGTCAGCGAGACGGCCCTTGCCGCCGTCGTCCGGGGCGCCGCCCGCGGCATAGGAGGGGTTCGTGCGCGCCGCTGCCGCATTGGCCGCGTTGAAGGGGGCGACTCGGGGCTCCTCATTCATCTGCGCACTGCCGTGGCGCCGGGGGTGGACATCTGCGCCGCCATGGCGTTCCTGCGCCTCAATATCCGTGATGCCGTGGAGGCTTCGGTGGGCGTTGTGCCGCAGGCCGTCCACTTGACGGTAGAGGACCTTTACGATGACTGACCGGCTCCTGCGGGGCAAGGTGATTGGCAGTTCGATAATTGCCGGGGTGGCTGCACGGGCAGCGCGCGAGACACCCGGCATCCTCCGGCTGGGCCCCTCGATGGGGCATCTGGCGGTTCGGCTGCGCTCGGCCGCCCGCAACACATTGCGCCGGCTTCCTGATCCGGGTGCCCGGACGAGCAGGGACGGAGTTTTCGCCGCTGTCTCAGAGGGCACGGCAACCATTGACGTGGAAGTGGCAACGGATGCCCGGTTCAATGCCCTGGAGGTTGCCGCCGATCTCCAGGAACGTGTCCGCCGGGCCCTGCGCACCACGGGAATTGCCGCCGGCCCCATCAACGTCACCATCCTCGCCATCGAGGACGTGCCCTCTTTCCCTCCGTTTCGGGAGCGGTGACCTGGGCTTGGGGCCGTGGCAGAGCAATCTTTCGCAGTGGGCACCTGCTTGGGCGGCAGTGCGCGGGGTGGAAAGCATTCCGGACGGGGACGCGGTGCTGATGGCGCCCCGCGGCGGCGGCGCAGCCCAGTATGTGGTCACCTGGCCCGGACGGGATACTCCCCGGGCGGCCGCGGAAGTCGCGGCCACGCTGGGTGCCCGCCTCACCTTGGTGACGGACGATCCGGAAACCGCACGGGAGTTCGCCGCCGGGCAGGGGCTGGTCTCCCTGTCCACTCTGGCACTCATGACCGCCGACCCGGCGGACCTGCCCCAGGTGCCCCAGCTGCCCGAGGGTGCAGATCTCACGCTGGAGGAATTTCCAGACTGTTCGGTGGTGGAAATCAGCGCTTTCGGCTCCCCGGTGGCCCGGGGACGGATCGCACAGGGAGAAGGGTTTGCCGTGTTCGGCGGCATCGATATCCGGCTCGCCGACCCTGACCACACGATGGAAACAGCTGTGCTGGCAGCCCTGGCAGCGGAAGCAGCAGTCCGGGACCTGCCGCTGATCCTGATGCCTGCCCTGCCCAAGTCCGGCTTCTGGTACGCCCGCCAGGGATGGAGTGCAGCCGCGGAAGTCCTGACATTTATGCGCGCCCGGGACACCTAAGACTTGTCACATTTCCACTTAATAGACATTAAAGTCCACCATACGGAAACTCTGTCTTTCAAAGAGTGTAAGCTCCATCGCATCGATGCACCTGCTGGCAACAGCTTCGTCACCACTCGTAGGGAGAGACACCATGGCCATTGATGTGAGCGACATGTCCCCGGCTCCGGGAGCCGAGAAAATCCTGACGCCGGAAGCATTGGCGTTTATTGAAGAGCTGCACAACCGCTTCCGGCCCACCCGGGATGACCTGCTGGAGGCCCGTTCCGAGCGCCGCAGCCGCATAGCCGCCGGCGAAAGCCTGGATTTCCTGCCCGAAACGGCCAGCGTCCGAGAAGGCGACTGGCAGGTGGCCGCTGCCCCCGCCGCCCTGACCGACCGGCGGGTGGAGATGACCGGACCGGCGTCACCGGCCAAGATGGCCATCAACGCACTGAACTCCGGCGCAAAAGTGTGGCTGGCAGACCTTGAGGACGCCCACACCCCCACCTGGCACAACGTGGTGGACGCCGAGTACAACCTCTACCGGGCCGCCCGCGGGGATCTCTCCTTCACCTCTCCGGACGGCAAGGAATACAAACTGCGCACGGATGCGCCGCTCGCCGTTCCCGTCGTGCGGCCGCGCGGCTGGCACCTTCCGGAGAAGCACGTCATGGTTGACGGCGAACCTGCTGTGGGCGCGCTGGTCGACTTTGGCCTGCATTTCTTTCACAACGCCCAGCAGCTCCTGGATAACGGGCAGGGACCGTACTATTACCTGCCCAAGATGGAAAGCCACCTTGAGGCACGGCTCTGGAACGACATCTTTACCTTCTCGGAGGAATACGTGGGGATTCCTCACGGTTCCATCCGCGCCACCGTCCTCATCGAGACCATTCCGGCCGCCTTCGAAATGGATGAAATCCTTTACGAGCTGCGGGATCATGCCTCCGGCCTCAACGCCGGCCGCTGGGATTACCTGTTCAGCATGATTAAGGTCTTCCGCGACTCGGGCAAGGATTTCCTGCTGCCGGACCGCGCCGACGTCGCCATGACCGCACCGTTCATGCGCGCTTACACGGAGCTGCTGGTCAGCACCTGTCACCGCCGCGGCGCTTTTGCCATGGGCGGCATGGCCGCCTTCATTCCGAACCGGCGTGAACCGGAAGTCACCGCCAAGGCCTTCGAAAAGGTCACTGCGGACAAGACCCGGGAAGCCAATGACGGCTTTGACGGCTCCTGGGTGGCCCATCCGGACATGGTGGATACCTGCCGCGAGGTTTTCGATTCCGTCCTCGGGGACAAGCCCAACCAGGTGGACAAGCTGCGCGATGACGTCTCCGTCACGGCCAAGGACCTGCTGGACGTCTCCACGGCGGAAGGCGCCATCACCGAGGCAGGCCTGCGGTCCAACCTGTATGTGGCAGTGGCCTACACGGCCGTCTGGCTCTCCGGCAACGGTGCCGTGGCCATCCACAACCTCATGGAGGACGCTGCCACTGCCGAAATTTCCCGCTCCCAGGTGTGGCAGCAGGTGCATAACGGCGTTGTCCTGGAAGACACCGGAGCCACTGTGACCCCGGAACTGGTGGAACGCCTGCTGTCCGAAGAGACCGAGCGCCTGCGCAGCGAGGTCCCCGAGGAGCAGTTCACCCGCTTCTACGCTCCGGCGAGCCAGCTGATTGCAGACATCAGCCTGGCCGATGACTACGTGGACTTCTTGACCCTGCCCGCCTATGAGCTGATCGACTGAGCTCCTGCCTGCAGCTCCGGTGACGTTTTCGGAGCTGCAGGCAGATAGCCGCGCGCCCACCGGTCCACTGCAGCATAGGCACGCCGGCGCACCGGCTTGGCGGACAGGAAAACATCGTGCAGGGCATCGGGCACCCTCGCCACTGTCACGGAGTTTCCCAGCGACAGGGCCCGGTGGGCCACCACCTCCACGTCGAGGGCGACGTCGGCCTTTCCTGCCTCGGCCGACCAGCGCGGCTGCAGATAACTTTTGTCGGAGAGCAGCACCAGGACGGGAATGCCGAGATCGAGCCCGTCGGCAACGGCCGCCTGCGCGCGGAACACCGCGTTGAGGAATGCGACGGTGCCGGGAAACCCCCTGAGCGGGCGCCACAGAAGGTTGTAGGTCCACTCTCCGCCAAAGGCGGAAAAGACCGCACGTGAATAGTTTCCGGCGTCAACCGGGGGCAGCGTGGCCAGCGGGTGCCGCTGGGCCTCCCTGCCGATCAACGGCGAGATGATCTTCCTGCCCAGCTCCGTAGCCTGGAATTCCAGCCAGGGGCTGTTCAGCACCAGGGCCGAGGCGGCCAAGGGATGCCGGGCCGCCCACAGGCTCAGGGTCAGTCCGCCCGTGGAATGCCCCACCAGGATCAGGGGCCGCGCTGGTTTCGCCTCCTCGGCGGTTTCACCTTTCACTGCCGGGACGGGACGTCCCATCGCGGCGAGCGCGGCGGCGATGTCGTCGTCGTATTCGGTAAGGTCCATGGTGAATCCAGGGCTCTGCCCCGGGCGGAGACTGCGGCCGTAGTTGTGCAGGTCGAGGGCGTAGAACCGCATTCCGGCCTTGGCCCAGTACTGCGCAAGCTCGGTTTGGAAGAAGTAGTCCGACCATCCGTGCACATACAGCACATCGGCAGCGTCCGGTCGGCATCCGCCGGGCGGAGAATAGCGGACCAAGGTTGCGGGGGCTCCGCTGGGCAGCTCCAGTGTCAGCTGCTCATAGCCTTCACCGAGGATGTCGGGCTGCCAAGTGGCGGTGTCCCCGGAATAATGTGTCAGTTCTGGCAAGGCAAGGAGTCCCTTCACGCCGCCTGTCTGGAGGCCGGGCGACATCCGCGGCTACGGTCCATGCTCCCGTGCCGCCGAGTGTCCGGTCAACGCGGGCCGGCCGAAACGCAGCGGCCCACAGCGCGGCTCGGCCGGCAGCACCGTGCAGGTGACACCGACACCGGGGATCTTTGGCAAGATGGCAGCATGACCCTGAGCCCCCGCCATACATCCGCGCTCCCGGCCCCCGAGGTGCGGGCATTGTCCCGCGCACTTTCCGCCGGAGACGTGACCGTTTTTGTCGACGGGACGGCGCTGCGCCTGCCCGCTGCCGCCCGCGATGCGGTGCTGGACCTGCTCGTTCGGCTGGGACGGGGCGAAGGCGTGGTGGTCGGATCCGGCGACGCATCCGAGCCTGCGGCGCCCCGGCCAGAGGTGCCTAGGGCAGAGGTGCCGGCGCCGGCAATCTCCGCGCCCGGAACCCGGAACGGTTCCAACGTTCCCCTCCTGACGACGTCGCAGGCAGCCGCGGCCGCGGGAATTTCCCACACCTACCTGCGAAACCTGACCGACGCCGGAATCATCCCCGTGGAATACCGGGGCACGCACCGCCGCATCCGCCTGTCCGACGTCGAAGCCTGGCTCCGGACTCAGCAGGCGGCGAAAACAACGCGGGCGCAGGACGGTGGCGCACCCGTTCAGGAGTGACCGCTCTACTCCCTTATGCTGGGGAGAAACCCGGCGGTTGCCCGCCTCACCTGCAATGCAACGGAGCTAGCTGTGATTATCGGTATTCCCAAGGAAATCAAGAACAACGAGTTCCGGGTGGCCATTACGGCCTCCGGAGTCCATGAGTTCACGACCCGCGGACACACGGTACTGGTGGAATCCGGAGCAGGCATCGGCTCCAGCATCAGCGATGCTGAATACGCCGGCGCCGGCGCCAAAATCCTGGACTCGGCCGATGACGTCTGGAACCAGGCCGGCCTCATCCTGAAGGTCAAAGAACCGGTGGAGTCGGAATACCGCTTCTTCCGTCCCGACCTGGTGCTGTTCACCTACCTGCACCTGGCCGCAGCGCCTGAGCTGACAAAGGCCCTGCTGGAATCGGGCATGACGGCCATCGCCTACGAAACCGTGCAGGAAGGACGCGTGCTCCCGCTGCTGGCGCCCATGTCCGAGGTGGCCGGCCGTCTCTCCGTCCAGGTGGGCGCACAGTGCCTGACGTCCCCGGCGGGCGGTCCGGGACTGCTTCTCGGCGGTGTGCCCGGCGTTCGGCCGGCAAAGGTGGTGGTGCTCGGTGCCGGAGTGGCCGGCACCAATGCGGTGGCCGGCGCAGTGGGCGCACACGCCGACGTCGCAGTCCTGGACATCAACATCGACCGGCTGCGCCAGCTTGATGCGCAGTACGCCGGCCGGATCCGCACCATCGCCTCCAACGCCTTTGAAATCGAGCGTGCGCTGGCGGATGCCGATCTGGTGATTGGTTCGGTGCTTATTCCAGGCGCCCGGGCACCGAAGCTGGTCAGCAATGCAATGGTCTCGCGGATGAAGCCCGGCAGCGTGCTGGTGGACATCGCGGTGGACCAGGGCGGCTGCTTCGAAGATTCCCGGCCCACCACCCACGAGGATCCGACCTACCGGGTCCACGGTTCCATGTTCTACTGTGTGGCCAATATGCCCGGGGCGGTGCCCAACACCTCCACCTATGCACTGACCAACGTCACGCTGCCCTACGCCGTCGCGCTGGCCGACCGCGGCGTCCGCGGCGCGTTTGACGCGTCTCCGGCACTGGCCCGCGGGCTGAACATTGCCGGCGGGAAGGTGGCGCATGCGTCAGTGTCCACGGCGCTGGGCCTGGAGTTGTCGGAGGATTGGTCCTCCCTCGTGCCGGCCTGATCCGGAAATGCGCGGACGGCTCCCCGGCCGTCCGCGCACCGGCACCCGCTAGCCTTCAGTGAAATGCGGGGCGGCAGGTTCCCCGTTCAGCCGCTCAACAATTTCGGCCGCCAGGACCCGGACCTTGACGTTGCGGCTGTTGGAGGCCCGCCGGAGGGTGTCGAATGCCTCCCGCTGGGTGCAGCGGCTCTGTCCCATGATGATGCCCACGGCCAGATCTATGGTGGTCCGTGAGGCAAGCACACCCTGAAGGTCCTCCACTGTCGTTGCGTGCCGGGCTACCCGCACCGCGAGGAGCAGCGCCTGCGCGGCTTCGGCGGCGTACGTTTGGGCAACGCGCCGGAAGTCGTCGTCGAACACATCCGGAGTCTTGGCGTAAAGATTCATTGCGGCCCTGGCCTGTCCGCCCAGCTTGAGCGGAACCGCGTACATGGAACGGATGCCGTAGTCCCGGATGCAGTCCATGTATTCCGGCCAGCGGGAGTCCGTGGCCGAGTTGGGCACGTGCACCTCGTCCTGGATCCGGATCGCGTGCAGGCACGGCCCGTCGCCGAAAGCGTACTGGATTTCATCCATCTTCAGCGCCTCAGTGCCGCTGCTGGCCACCGTGAAGTGATGGTCGCGCGAGCGCTGGAAGGTGATGCCGCAGTACGTGGTTCCCCGCAGGGAAAGCGACGACGCCGTCAGGACGGCAAGTTCGGAGAGAAAATCCTGCACATCCTCGTGCTGAACGAGAAGATCCTGCAGCTGTGCCCACGGGGCACTTGCGGTGCTTGAGTCGTCCATGATTCCTCTGCTGGCGCATGCCACATCGGATAAGAGGGCGGCAGTATGCGATAACGGACGTGTGCCCGGGCGCGGAATTGTCTGCCGTGCCGTTTGATATTACGATAAAATTTCACGGTCAAGACGCGGCCATGGCTTTCTGCGCACCCTCCAGCAGAGGATATCCATGGATCCTGCAGTTCAACTTCCCTTCTGTCACCAGTGCGGTGTGGACGATTTTCTCATTTTTGAGTCCTTCTCCCCGGCCACGGGCGACACTCCCGCTATGGCCAACTACACATGTTCCGGCTGCGATTCCTTCGCCGGCCACAGCGTTCCGGCCGGTTGGCTGCCCCCGGGGTGGGGCAATTGAGCACTGACCGGACCGCGCCCGGATATGTTCCGCGGCTGCTTTCCGCCGCAGCGTTCCTTACCAACCGGGCCACCGAAGAATCCCTGGTTGAGCTTCGCCTAACCCATGAACGCACCGTCATCCTGCGGCTGCTGTCCGAATCCTCCGCAACTGAGGACCAGCTCTGCGTCAGTTCAGGGCTGGCTTCAGCCTGCGTCCGTGACTGCGTGCTGGCCCTGCAGCACTGCGGATACATCGCTTCCGCACCCGGCGCAGCCTGGATGATCACACCCGCCGGCGCCACGATCTCCGTCACGGCAGACCACACCGAAGCCCGGCTCATGTCCCTCGTCGACAACGACGTCGAAAGCCTGCGGCGGGAGCTGCACGCTTTAATCACCGCGCTGACGCCGCCGCGCTGACCGCACACCGTTAACCGCGGAAGGGGAGTTCCAGCGGTGCTTACCGCCGAAACTCCCCTCCCGGTAACTGCTGCCCGGTTTCGGGCGCCCTGCTTGGTTACGGAATCATCGTCGGGAAACGCTCCCACACGCGGTGGCTTGCCAGCAGTGCGCTGACGCCGGCCGTTACCTCGCCGGGGGTTCCCACGACGACGCCGGGCGCGTCCGCGGGAACGCCGGCGGCCATAAGGACCGAGCTGCCGTCACCCAGGGCGCCAATGGCCTTGGCATGGCGGAAGGCCTCTGCCAGAAGCATGGTGACGCGCGGGTCAAGGGACGGATGACCCTCCGGATTGCCCGCCTTGGCATCCAGGCTGTCGACGGCGTCAGGAGCCGGGGCACCCGTTGCCGCCACCACCACGGCGTCGAACTCGGTGGAACGGGCGGTGAGGTAGGTCCGCTGGATGACAACCTCTCCGCCCAGCTTGCCGCCGTGCGGAGCGATAACCAGCGGAACCATGCCCTCGGCCGCAACCGCGGCGAGCACCTCGTTCAGCGCGGCAAGATCCGTTGCATCGTCGGCAACAACACCCACCAGGCGGCCTGCAACCGGCCAGGTGCCGCCCAGCTGGCTCAGGGCCGGGCTGGGTTCGGCGTCTTCAACGACGACGTCCGGCGCCGGCGCTTCCAGACCAAGTCCGGTCGCCACCTCGGCGGCCAGACGCTCGTCAATGTTCGCGAGGGACTGGAGCTGGCGCAGCCGGATGTTTTCCTCGTAGCACTTGCCGAGTTCAAACGTGTAAGCCTGCACCACATGGTCCTGCTCCACCGGTGTCAGGGAACGGAAAAACATCCGCGTCTGGCTGTAGTGGTCATCGAAAGTGGCCGGGTTCTCGCGGACCTTGCGGGCCGCAGGCACCTCGGTGGGTACATCGATGAAGGCGCCCATGTCCGCGCCGGCCATGAAGGGGCAGCCGCCGTCGAGCGAATTGGGCTGGTAGGGAGCAACGCCCGAGTGGTCTGCGTCCTGGTGGAACCCGTCGCGGAGCATGTCGTTGACCGGGGCGTGCGGACGGTTGATGGGGATCTGGCTGAAGTTCGGGCCGCCCAGGCGGGTCAGCTGGGTGTCAATGTAGGAGAACAGCCGGCCCTGAAGCAGCGGATCATTGGTGACATCGATGCCGGGCACCAGGTGTCCGGGGTGGAAGGCCACCTGCTCGGTTTCCGCAAAGAAGTTCGTGACATTGGCGTTCAGCGTCATGGTGCCGATGATCTGCACCGGAGCAAGCTCCTCGGGAACCAGCTTGGTGGGATCAAGCAGGTCGATGCCCTCGAACATTTCATCTTCGGTGTCCGGGAAAACCTGAATGCCCAGGTCCCACTGCGGGAAAGCGCCGGCTTCAATGGAGTCGGCGAGATCCCGGCGGTGGAAGTCGGGGTCCATGCCGTTGATGATCTGGGCTTCTTCCCAAACCAGGGAGTGCACGCCCTGCCGAGGCTTCCAGTGGAACTTCACCAGAGTGGTTTCGCCCGCGGCGTTGACCAGGCGGAAGGTGTGGACGCCGAAGCCCTCCATCGTGCGGTAGGAGCGCGGGATGCCGCGGTCCGACATGTTCCACATGGTGTGGTGCTGCGCTTCAGTGTGCAGGGAGACGAAGTCCCAGAAGGTGTCATGGGCACTCTGTGCCTGCGGGATTTCCCGGTCCGGGTGCGGCTTGCCGGCGTGGATGACGTCCGGGAACTTGATGGCGTCCTGGATGAAGAACACCGGAATGTTGTTGGCGACCAGGTCATAGTTGCCCTCGTCGGTGTAGAACTTGGTGCTGAAACCGCGGGTGTCACGAACCGTGTCCGCGGAACCGCGGGAACCCAGCACGGTCGAGAACCGGACAAACACCGGCGTCTCAGTGCCCTTGGCGAGGAAGCCTGCCCGGGTGACACCCTCTGCGGCACCGTTGGCAACAAACACGCCGTGGGCAGCTGCACCGCGGGCATGGACTACGCGCTCGGGAATGCGCTCGTGGTCGAAGTGCGTGATTTTCTCGCGCAGGTGGTGGTCCTGCAGAAGGACCGGGCCGCGGGGGCCGGCCTTGAGCGAATGATCGGTGTCGCCGAGGCGGGCTCCCTGTGCGGTGGTCAGGTACCGACCGCTCTGCGCGTTGGAGGCTTTCGGGGCGCCGCTGGGAACGCCTGTGGGCGACACAGTCTCCGGTCCGTCCTGGTCGGGCTTGGGGGGAAGAGGCTCGCGTGGCTCTGTGGGCTCCGCCAGGTCAGGCGCCTGCGGCCCCGGGGCGCCCGGAATCGATGCACCGGGTACGGATGTGCTCTTGTCAGACATGTAGCCTCCATGATTGTTCGGACCAGACAGCCGCCCATGTTCGGCGACTTCTTCCCACCCTACTAAATTAGTAAGCCTACTGACACTTGTTGGCGGTCACGGATTCCACGAGGTCCAGCCATCCTTCGGTAATCCGTTCCAGCGGCATCCCGGCACTGCGGTGCAGATGCAGCAGCAGACCTGCCTCGAGGAACGATTCCAGCTGATAGGCGGTCAACTCCGGATCGCGGATTCCCGGAAGGGCGGACAGGAGCATGGCGAGATGGCTCAATTCGAGCTGCCGGGCCGGATGCCGGTAGTGCGTGAAAACGTCGACGTCGGCGGCCCGCCGGAGTTCCCCGGTTAGCTCCAGTGCTTGGATCCGCGCAGCCCCAAACGCCCGCAGTCGGTCCAACGGCGGCGCTCCCGGCCCCAATGGCGCAGGGCCGCGCATATAGCCTTCCTGGAAGTCACGTTCGGCGTGGTCGAGCAGAGCGCGCATCACACCTGCCCGACTGCCGAACCGCCGAAAGACCGTTCCCTTTCCCACGCCCGCACGCCGGGCCAGATCATCCATGGTGAGTGCTTCCAAGCCCCGCTCGGCGACAATCTCCAGTGCCGTGCGCAGCACCAGGCGACGGTTTCTCGCCGCGTCGAGTCGCTCATAAGCGTTGCCCGTGCGCCCTTCCCTGCCTGCCTCCATGCGCGTCAGTGTAACCCGCAGGGAATAAAACCGGACCACGGTCCACTTACACTTGAAGATGCAACAACTGTGCCGTTACCGGCATGGTCCCCGATAGGAGTTTCCTTGAGCACTAGAGTACTTACCCTGGTCGGCAGCCTTCGAGCCGGTTCAGTCAACCGCCAGCTTGCCGAAACGGCCGCCCTGAACGCCCCCGACGGTGTGGAGGTTGTCATCCACGAGGGCATCGGAACCATCCCGTTCTACAACGAGGACATCGACGTTGAGGGATCCATTCCCGAGGCCGCCGCCGCTCTGCGCAAGGCAGCCGCTTCTTCCGACGCACTGCTGCTGGTCTGCCCGGAGTACAACGGAACGATGCCTGCCGTCCTGAAGAACGCCATTGACTGGCTCTCCCGCCCGTTCGGTGCAGGCGCCATCGCCGGCACTCCCGCCGCCGTGATCGGCTCCGCCTTTGGTCAGTACGGCGGAGTCTGGGCCCATGATGACGCCCGCAAGTCCCTGGGCATTGCCGGTGCCCACCTGGTCGAAGACGTTCGACTGTCCATTGGCGGCTCCGTGACCCGCTTTGCCGACGTTCACCCCAAGGACGATGCCGAGGTGGTGGAACAGGTTCGCGCCGTAGTTTCGACGCTGGCCGGGGCTTCCATCTCCGCCGCTTCCTAGCAGCACCGGCACCACACAGAAGGAAGGGCGGACCTGCTGCTGCAGCAGGTCCGCCCTTCCTTTTCTGCTCTCCGGGGCTTCATCGCCCCTAGTTGTACCCCTAGTCCCAGAAACCGCCCGCCCACGCCGCATCCCGCAGATAGTCGCGGGCGGGGCCCACATCCCACACCTCGCCGCTCGACGCGACTATGCCTTTGTCCCGCAGATCTTCAACAACATCCTCGGTGCATCCCAGGACCTCTGACAGGTCCTGGGAACTGGATGCCACGACCAACTCGTTGCGGTTGGACACAGGTTCCCCTTTCTGGTGGGCCTCACGGTTTCCTAATGCCTATCCAACAGGGCTGCTTCTCGTTCGGTGCTCCAGTTGCGCGCGTACAGACCCAGTGCGGCCTCTTCACGGAGTGAGAGTCCGAGGCGGTTGAGCAGCATGTGCGCCTGATACACCGTCAGGTGCTGTGCACTTCGGCTAAGCCTGGCCTTGTCCGCCCGGTAAAGATAATTGTCAACGCCGCGGAACCAGCGGCGGCGCCAGTTCGCCACGGCGTTTTCGGCAGCAGTGGCGGCCATCAGGCGATGGGTGGGTGTCACCTTTGACGCAACCTGAATTGTCATCGCCTGCCTAACGCTTCCGGCCCGCTGTCCGAAACCCGCCGTGCAGCTGCGGAGATGGCTGTCCCAGTAGTAGTCCCAGGAGATTCGCCGGCGATCCGGCCAGCTTGCGGAATGGGGGCCCTTCATCATGCTGCGTGCGGAATCAAAAAGCAGGAGCGATCCAAGGGCCCACCTGTTTTGGACTTTCGGAAACCGTGCCGTGGCCCAGGCCCCCAATTCCGAGGAGAGCTCAAAAACCTCTTCCGCCAGCGCCAAGCCTTCCGGGCCGCCGTATTTGGCCAGATCGGCCTCCATTCGGGGATTCTGTTGTTCCGCTCCTCCGGGCCCTAAACGGTCCGTCACGGGCTCACTGATCTGCTGGACCATTTCAAGGTGTCCAATGACGCCGCTGGCCTGGTCCCGCAGTGCGCCCAGAAGGTGCGTCAGCCGTTCAAAAATTTCGGGTTCGCCCAAGAACCGGACCCTCACGTGCGCGTTGGTCGGCTCCAGGCACCGTGTGTAGTACCACCGTGTGGCCCCGTAGGCCTGAGCTTGGGCCGCCAGCGGGGTAACCAGTTCTCCAATGATGCCGTCCGCTACATCGAAGCCCCCGGTATAGAAGGAGACTGTCCACCATTGTGCCGTTGGGCGAGTTCGTGAGGCGTTTCGAACTGCTGTCAGCTGTGTCATGGCGTGCGTCCCCTCCGGGGTTTGTTGCTTGGTTACCGCCGCTGAGCGGGTGCTGCTGTTTTATTCGTTGTACATCGAGTTGGCTTCCCCCTGAGGGGGTTTGCTAGATCCAGTCCCAAACTTTGGTCATCTTCATTCCCCTCCTGTACCTGCGGCCGGATGTCCAGCCTGTGCGGTTGGTTGACTCCGAAAGCTTCCCCCGGTGCGCTGCGCCCCGTCTACCCCTTCAGATGCCCGGTTCCTGACATGGCCCGTTTGGCACTTGCCTGCCGAACTTCAGTCCCGGGTCTTGACCGGAAGGCCGCACGCCGGCACGGAATATGCGCCATCTCTGGCCCCGCTGCGACAATTGCGGCATAGTGGCATTAAGCGGCCATGGCAGGTATTCCCACCGCGGCGGTGAGTACGCATCAGGGAACTGAAAGTCCGTTGCTGAGTAATGGTTCTCGGTTGAGTGAAAGGAACGGAGTTGTGGATGACTTGTCCCAGGCTGTCTACCGGTACGCCGTAAGCAGCCCGGGCTGGACCGTCGAAGACGCATCGGAGGCGCTGGGTTTCACTACGCGTTCCATTGAAGCGGCCGTCGCGGTCCTCGTGGAGCACTGCCTGCTGGTGCAGGCCAACGGGGGCCGGCGCAGTTACACGGCAGTCTCCCCCGACGTCGCACTGGCGGAGCTTGTCGATCCGGATGAACGGGCACTCCTTGATCTCCGGTCGCGGATCGGAACAAAACGGCGTGAGCTGGCGGCACTGGTGCCCATCTTTGCCGAAGCCAGCCGGCGGATGTCCACCGATGCCCAGGTGGAGGTCCTGGAGGACCCCGAGCAGGTAATGCGCATTCTGATCGAATACGCCCGTTCCGCATCCGAATGCGTGCTGATGGCACGCCCCGGACAAGGCGCCACAGCTGACACCCAGGAGGAAAGCGTCCAGAAGGATGTGGACATGCTGCAGCAGGGGGTCAAACGCCGCACCCTCTACCACTCCAGCATCCGGGACCACATGCCCACGCGCAGGGCCGTCGAGATTGTCACTGCAGCCGGCGGAGAATTCAGGACGTTGCCCCACCTGCCGCTTCGGGTCGTGGTTTTCGACGGCAAAGTTGCAGTGATACCCCGGGCAGCGCATGCCGAAGACCGTGCAGGGCTGGTCATCCGGGATCCCAACGTAGTGTCCATCTTTGTCCGGCTGTTTGACTTCGCCTGGGAGCAGGCTGAGCCGTTCCTTGCGGAGGAACCGCTTCCACATCAGCTGACCAGCACCCAGCGCTCAATCCTCCGCGCCCTGGCCGCCGGACATCCTGATGAGGTGATCGCCCGGCGGATGGGCATCAGCGTGCGCACCTGCCGGCGCCACATCGCCAAGATGCTGGATGATCTGGGAGCGGAAAGCCGTTTTCAGGCCGGAGTGAAAGCGCACCGCGCCGGGTGGATTTAGGCAACGAATGTTGCCTGGGGGTGAACGTCCAGGGCTAGGATGTGGGGATGACTTCCGAAGAGACCTTCGCCAGAGTCCTGACTGCTGAGACACAGACTGCCCTTGACCGGGCTGCTGCTTCCACGCACCGGCACGAGGCCCTGTTCTCGGACCGGGCTTTCCACATCAAGCAGTCTGCCGTGCGTGATGTCTTTGATATCTCCATCCGGCCGGGGCTGATCTCGCTGGCGGGCGGCAGTCCCTACCTGCGCTCACTTCCCCTTGACGATCTGGGCGTGTCCGCGCAGCGCATCGTCGCCGAGCACGGGCTTGAAGCGCTGCAGTACGGCGCCGGGCAGGGTATGGAGGAACTCCGCATCCAGGCCTGCGAGGTCATGGCCGCCGAAGGAATCACCGACGCCGACCCCGCTGACGTCGTGATCACCACCGGTTCACAGTCCGCACAGGACGTTGCCGCCAAGGTCTTCTGCAACCCCGGTGATGTGGTGCTGTGTGAGGACCCCACCTATGTGGGTGCGCTGAATGCCTTCGAAGCGTACGAGGTGGAGATGCAGGCCCTCCCGGTGGACAGCGAGGGACTGGTGCCCGAAGCGCTGGAGGAAGCCATCGCTTCCCTTCGGGGACAGGGCAAGACCATCAAGATGCTTTACACCATTCCGAGTTTCAACAACCCCAGCGGAGTGACCCTCGCGGCTCGCCGGCGGCAGCGGATTGTCGACATCTGCGCACGGGAAAATATCCTCATCCTCGAAGACAACCCGTACGGAATGCTGCGTTTCGACGGAAACCCCCTGGCTCCCCTGCGGGCGGAAAATCCGCATGACGTCCTGTACCTGGGATCCTTCTCGAAGATCTTCGCTCCGGGCGTCCGGGTGGGCTGGGCACTGGTGCCGCGGCATCTGCACCGCCGCTTCTATCTGGCCTGCGAGGCCGTGGTGCTGTGCCCGTCGCCTCTCACCCAGATGCTGGTGTCCGCTTACCTGCGCGACTACGACTGGAGGCAGCACATCCGCGACTCCCGGGTGCTGTATGCCTCGCGCTGCGCCGCCATGCTCGCGGCACTTTCCGACGAACTGCCCGACGGCGTGACCTGGACGGTGCCCGACGGCGGATTCTTCATCTGGCTGAGTCTGCCCGCGGGCGTGGACACCTATCCCCTGCTGTACGAGGCCATCGACGCGGGCGTTGTGTTCATACCGGGAGCCGCGTTCTCGCCGTCGGACGAGCCGAGCAGCAAACTGCGCCTGGCCTTCAGCGCCGTCTCCGAGGAAGACATCGCCGAGGGCGTGCGGCGGCTGGCCCCGGTCCTGCGCCGGGCGATGGAGCGTGCCGCAGGCTAGCGGCCCCTCCGCCGCCGTTCCAGGAACGGAAACACGACAAGGAACAGGCCCAGGATGATCAGCAGGCGCCAGAAGGTGCCCAGGCCGGGGAACAGCATGATCAGCAGGCTGGAGATGACAAACGCCACCGCCAGCAAAATGAGCGTGCGTTTGAGGTCAATGCGCGGCGGGCCGCCTTGCCCCTGGGGGCTCCGAGGAATAGTCATAGTTCCCCGATCGTATCCGCCGCAGGCCGCGAAAGCAGCGCCGGCGCCCGCCGTTCACCTGCCTGCGGCCTAATCCAGCAGCAGCGCCGGTTCCTCCAGGATGGAGGCGACGTCGGCCATGAAGCGCGCGGACAGATCCCCGTCCACCACCCGGTGGTCGAAAGACCCGCCCAGGGTTGTCACCCAGCGCGGAAGAACTTCACCGTCGAGCACCCAGGGTTTCTGCTTGATGGTTCCGAAGGCCACAATGGCGACCTCACCCGGGTTGATGATGGGCGTTCCGGTGTCGATGCCCAGGGCGCCGATGTTGGTAATGGTGAGCGTCCCGTCCCGCATGTCCGCCGGCGGGGTTTTCCCCGCCCGTGCCGTCGTGGCCAGGGAGTTGAGGGCGATGGCCAGTTCCTTCAGGGACAGGTCCTGTGCATCCTTGATGTTCGGCACCATCAGCCCGCGCGGCGTGGCAGCAGCGATCCCGAGGTTCATGAAGTGCTTGACCAGGATTTCGTTCCCTGCCCAGGTGGCGTTGACCGAGGGATTGCGGGCGGCCGCCCAGATGACGGCCTTGGCCAGGATCAGCAGCGGTGAGACCTTAATGCCTTCAAAGTCCCGCGACGCCTTCAGCCGCTTCACGAACTCCATGGTCCGGGAGGCGTCCACATCCACGAAGATGCTTACGTGCGGTGCCGAGAACGCACTTTCCACCATGGCCTTGGCAGTGGCCCGGCGCACGCCCTTGACCGGAATGCGCTCAATCCGCTGGTCCCGGGATTCTTGCGCGCCGGCCCAAAAGGTGTCGGCGGAGTCCTGCTCGGATTCACGCTGCGCCTGGTAACTGATCAGGTCCTGCTTGGTCACTTCACCGCTGGGACCGGTTGCCGGCACGTCGGCCAGATTGATCCCGAGATCCTTCGCCGCCTTGCGCACCGGAGGCTTTGCCAGCACCCGCTGAATCAGGCGGGTCAGCGTGTCCTGCACCGCCGCACCCGCAGCAGCCACCGCCGGCGTACGGGCATCAAGGGAGCGGCTGGGGGCCGGAGCTGCTTCCTGAGCTGCCGGCGCCGGAGCGGCCGGAGCCGGTGAGCCCTGGGCATGCGAATCAGGGGCAGGGGAATCAGGAGCGCGTGATTCCGGGGCTGTCCTGCTGACCCGCGGCCGCCGCTTCACGGCGTCGGCCTTCGGGCCTGTGCCGGTGAGGGAAGCGCTGGGCTGCTCGTCGTCGTCGGCTGCCGGAACGGGCGCGGGTGTCATGGGCGCCCCCGGCTGCTGTCCGTTCTCCTGAGCGGGCGAACCGGCAGTCACGCTGATGATGGGCGTTCCGACATCCACCGTCTGGCCTTCGTCCACGAGCAAAGCGGACACGGTGCCGGCGTAGGGAGAGGGAAGTTCCACCAGCGATTTTGCGGTCTCAATTTCCACGATGACGTCATTGACGGCCACCGTATCTCCGGCTTGAACCTTCCACTGGACAATGTCGGCCTCGGTCAGGCCCTCGCCCACGTCGGGAAGGTGGAACGTTCTTTCAGTCATGGTTTCTCAATCTTTGTGTGCGGCAAGCTGCTTGGTGGCCGGTGGTCAGTAGGCGAAGGACCGGTCCAAGGCGTCCATCAGCTTGTCAATGTCCGGCAGGTAGTGCTCTTCGACCTTGGCGACCGGATACGGCATGTGGAAACCGCCGACACGGATCACCGGCGCCTCCAGGGACAGGAACGCCCGTTCCGCCACCCGGGCCGCGATCTCGCCGCCGATTCCGCCGAAGGTGGGGGCTTCATGGGTGACGATAAGGCGGCCGGTCTTGCGGACCGAGTCGGTGATGGTGTCGAAATCAATCGGCGAGATGGAACGCAGATCCACCACCTCGATGCTGCGTCCGTCGTCCTCCGCGGCCTTCGCTGCGGCGAGGGCCACCGGCACCAGCGGGCCGTACGCCACGATGGTGGCATCGGTGCCCTCGCGCAGCACATGGGCGGCAAACGGATCACCCGAGGGCTTCTCCGTGTCAACATCGCCCTTCAGCCAGTAGCGGCGCTTGGGCTCGAAAACGATGACCGGATCAAGGCAGGTCATGGCCTGCTGGATCATCCAGTACGCGTCCTGCGGGTTGGACGGGGTGAGGATCCGCAGTCCCGCCGTATGGGCAAAAAGCGCTTCCGGTGATTCCGAGTGGTGCTCGATGGATCCGATGCCGCCGCCGTACGGGATCCGGATAACCACCGGTGCGCTGAGGGTCCCCTCGCTGCGCGAGTGCATCTTGGCCAGCTGGGTGGTGATCTGGTTGAAGCCGGGGAAGACGAAGCCGTCGAACTGAATCTCGCAGACGGGCCGGTAGCCGCGCAGTGCAAGACCGATGGCCGTGCCGATGATGCCGGATTCCGCCAGCGGCGTGTCCATCACGCGGTCGGCGCCGAAGTCCGCTTTGAGTCCTTCGGTCACGCGGTATACGCCGCCAAGGTCGCCAATGTCTTCACCCATCAGCAGCGTTTTTGGATTCTGCTCCAGCCCTGCCCGCAGGCCTGCGTTGATGGCCTTGGCCATGGTCATGGTGCTCATTCGGTGGGCTCCTCGGGGTCCGCAAAGCCGGCTTCATACCGGCGGTGGAATTCCAGTTCCTCCTGGATCAGCGGATGCGCTTCGGCGTAGACGTCGGTGAAGGCGTCAGCGAATCCGGGCGATGACATGCCCAGCACATCTTCCCGCAACTTGTCCGCCATGGCCTGGCCGTCCGCTTCGAGCCCCTCGAAGAACTCATCGTCTGCAAGGCCTGCGGCACGGAGGTGCTTCTCCAGCCGGCTCAGCGGATCACGTGAGATCCAGGCTTCTTCGTCGGCGCTGAGACGGTACTTCGTGGGGTCGTCGGCGGTCGTGTGGGCACTCATCCGGTAAGTGAACGCCTCGATCAATACGGGTCCTTTGCCGGAACGGGCGTGTTCCAGGGCCCAGCTGGTGACGGCCCGGACGGCGATGACGTCATTGCCGTCCACCCGGATGCCCGGGAACCCATAGCCCTTGGCGCGGTTGGCGAGGGGAATGCGTGACTGCACTTCAGTGGGCACGGAGATGGCCCAGTGGTTGTTCTGGCAGAAGAAGACCACGGGCGCGTCATAGGAGGCCGCGAAAACCATGGCCTCGTGGACATCCCCCTCGGAGCTGGCCCCGTCGCCGAAGTAAGCCACGGTGGCGGCTTCCGGCAGCTGCGGATCCATCTTCCGGTCCCGCGCCATGCCCATGGCGTACCCCACGGCGTGCGGAACCTGCGCAGCCAGGACCAGGGTGTAGAGATGGAAGTTGGCCTCGGCGGGGTTCCATCCGCCGTGGGACACACCGCGGAACCGGCGCAGGAGAGAGGACAGTTCCAGACCTCGGGTCAGCGCAACGCCGTGCTCCCGGTACGTGGGAAAGACGTAGTCCTGGGGCTGCAGGGCACGGCCGGAACCGATTTGCGCCCCTTCCTGCCCCGTCATCGGCACCCACATCACCAGCTCCCCCTGACGCTGCAGGGCCGTGGCTTCCTGATCGAACCGGCGGATGGTGAACATGTCGCGGTACAGGCCGCGAAGCTCCTCGGCGCCCAGTTCAGCGGCGTAGGCGCCATAGGGTCCGTGCAGGAGAAGCTCACCCTCGGGGCTGAGCATCTGCACCATCTCCGGGGCGGCCTCCCTGTCCAGGGAGCCGCGGCCCGCGTTGCCGGCCTCGTCTTCGGGCAGGCGCGAAGAATCGGCCTCCGCCCGGACAGCCAGGTCCTTCAGATCCATGCTTACTCCTCGCCGGCGGTCCGCGACCTGCCCCGCGCTAGATATATGCCGCACAAGGAATAGATCACGGGTGCGGCATATATGTGGAACATCCTCCACTTAGCCTAACGAGGGACGGGTCCCGGTCCGCACTTAGGACACGCTAGGAAACCCGTGGTCCCTTTGTATAAGTCGCACAGAGGGCAAGGAATCTTGTGTTGGCTTCGTCTTCGCCGATCGTGACCCGGATCCCCTCGCTGCCGAACGCCCTCACAGCCAGCGCCTGCTGCTCGGCCAGCGCTGCAAACCCGGGGGTATCCTCCCCAAGCTCAAGCCAGACGAAGTTCCCCTGCGCGTCGGGAATGCGCCATCCGAGTTCCCTCAAACCGTCGACGACGCGTGTCCGCTCCTGAACCAGCCCTTGTATTCTTTCCACAAGTTCCCCGTGGTGCCGCAGGGAAGCCACGGCGGCCGTTTCGGCAAGCTGGGAGACCGCAAACGGCACAGCGGCCACCCGCAGATACTGGGTTACGGGCGGGTGCGACACGGAGTAGCCGACACGCAGCCCCGCCAGCCCGGCACCCTTGGAGAAGGTCCGCAGCACCACCACGTTGGGGTGTCTCCGGTACATGTCGATGCCGTTGACGGCGTCGGGATCCCGGACAAAGTCCTCATACGCTTCGTCGATCACCACCAGCACGTCCGACGGCACC
Organism: Arthrobacter gengyunqii; assembly: GCF_023022985.1. NCBI lineage: Bacteria > Bacillati > Actinomycetota > Actinomycetes > Micrococcales > Micrococcaceae > Arthrobacter > Arthrobacter gengyunqii. The sequence goes on from NZ_CP095461.1 coordinate 3,555,135, forward strand.
TTGGCCAGGAAGTCCTCAACCTGTACGGATGTCAGGGCGGGGCCGGTGGGGTTGTTGGGCGTGCACAGCAGGATGACGCGGGTCCGGGAGGTGACAACGGCCGCCATGGCTTCCAGGTCATGGGTGCCGTCTGCACGCAGCGGCACCTGTACGCTGTCCGCTCCGGACAGTCCCACACTGATGGGGTAGGCCTCGAAGGAGCGCCACGGGTAAATGACCTCATCCGGAACGCCGTATTCGTCCTGTCCGGCGAAGGTGGCAAGGATCTGGTTCAGCGCTCCCAGGCTGCCGGCACCGGTGACGATGTCCTCGGCCGGCACATCCAGAAAAGCCGAGAGTTCGGTCCGCAGGGCCGTGGACAACGGATCCGGGTACCGGTTGATGTCCTGCCGGTTGCCGAGAGCTTCAAGCACGGCCGGCAGCGGCGGAAACGAATTCTCGTTGGAGGACAGCTTGTAGCTCTGCAGTCCGTCGATGACCGCCGGCGGTTTGCCCGCAGTGTAGCGGGGCAGCTTCCCCATCACAGTGCGGGGGCGGATCTCGGGTGCCCGGACGTCGGCGGCGTTGGTGTCCTTTTCGGTGGTGGTCATGGGCTTAACCCTAATCGCCTTCCGGCAATGGGTGATCTGGAACACTGGAACCAGTCGCCGCCGCACGCTCCGCGTCTTGGGCGTGCGGATATGTCAGCATGGAGCCATGCGCTTCCTGATTCAGATCATCATCAATGCCCTCGCCCTGTATGTCGCGGCATGGCTGCTCCCCGGCATCACGATCATCGAAACGGGCGGCGCCGTGACGGGCAGCCCCACCGTCGATCTTGTGCTGGCTTTCCTGTTCATTGGACTGCTGTTCGGCATTGTCAACGCGCTCATTCGGCCAATCGTCAAACTGCTGGCGCTGCCGCTGACCATTCTGACGCTTGGGCTTTTCACGATCATCATCAACGCGGGAATGCTCATGCTGACTTCCTGGCTGAGCAGTTACACCCCGGTTGATTTCAGCGTGGATTCCTTTTTCTGGACCGCGATCCTCGCGTCAATCATCATCAGCCTGGTGTCCATGGTGGCCGGTGCACTGACGGGGACCCGCCGCTAGCGGGGGGGTGCCTGCAGCGAGGGCGACGGCGTTGGCCCGGTGCGAACGGACGGTGTCTTCGAAGGTTTCGCCGGAGGTTTCCTCGAGAACCTGAAGAGGCCCCTCGCAGCAATTGACGAGGGCGGGATGATTTCTTGCAGATATCCCAGGGATTCCTGCAAGGACGGGTCTTTACTGACATCCGCCTGATCGGCCAGCCCCAGATAGACGTCCAGGTCATGTGCCGGCCCGAGTCCGTCGAGGGCGGCATCCTCAGGAACCGGAGTCCGGCCGGTCACCGTGATCCGGTCGGGGGTGTCGGGGTTCAGCGTTCCATCCGCGCCGGGAACCCAATCCTGGTAGTGCTCCAGATGGAGGACTGAAATCCCGGCCGGCGTGTTCCTGCCCCCCGCGGGGGCGCCTGCCGTCACCACCATCTCAACGGAGAATTCTCCCGACTCTGCCAGCCGTGCTCCGGTATTCACGGCATGGATCCCGCCTTGGCTGTAACCCACCAAAATGACCGCATCCCCTGCCGAGGCTCCCGCCTGCCGCAGAGCCTCCGCGACGGCATCGGCCACATATTGGCTGTCCTGCGCACGGCCCTCCGCGTTCCCATAGATGTCAAAGGGATTCGGTCCCACCGTCATGTTGCCGCTGTCCTGCATGCCGGGCAGGGTGACAATCCGGACGCGTCGTTCCCCCTCCTCCACGGTCAGGATTTCAACCACGCCCCGGTCGGATCCATCCAGCAGGCGTTTTGACCGTTCCAGCAGACCCCGGGCTGATCCCGTAAGCGGAACCGGCTCCCCGGTGGCCCCCAGCTCGGTAACGTTGATGGGGCGAAGTTCTCCGAATCTGCCGTCCGCGAGCCGCTCCAGCAACTTCTCGATGAGGAACCCGTCAAACGGCGGCACCACCAATTCGCTGACACTTCGCTCGGGAAAACCGCCTCCGCCTCGCCGCCAAAGTTCAATTCCGGTCGGAACTCCCACCGCCAGCCAGGAAATTGCCTTTTCCACCCGCCCCTCCGCCTCCAGATAGTTTCGGGCGGCACAGCGAAGATCAACGGCGGCTTCCGCCAGCTCGTGCCGGTTCCGGGCGAGGCCTTGGATGACGAGCTCCGCAGCCCCGGCGGCATGACGGGCATGGGAGTGCCCCGCCCCCGTTCCGCTCAGCAGCAGATACATTTCCATGCACCTGGACCGCAGGGAGGTGAGCTGCGTGACCGTTTCCTCCAAGGCACCGGCCACCGATTCCAATTCCCGATACTCCACCGTGAGTCCGTGGGTGCCGCCCCGGACATGGATTCCGGCCGCGGAATTGTCCTCCGGGGACCACCGAGACGGCACCTACGGCACCTCATAACCCTGGGCCCGGATTTCTTCCACATGCCGTGCAACGGCTTCAGCACAGACTCTCAGATCCTCCAGCGTCGTTGAGACGTATTTGATGTGCTGCCCCAGGAGTGCCGTAAATTCGCTGGCAGCCGGGGAATACCAGTCCATCCGGATGAGTGCCGGCAGGCCCTGTTCGATTCCAGCCAAATCCTCCACCGCCTTGGTGACGTATGCGGCGGCCTGCCCTGCAGCGTAGACATCGCGCGGATTAACGACCATCAATTCCACAGACATCGCGATCAACTGCCTCCATTCGTGCCGTGCCGAACATTCGTCCGGCAGTCGCCGCTCCAGTTCTTTCATGTTCCGGCCGCCAAACGGTGTTGCCGGATTTGGCTGGGGAGAGTGTCCCCCGTCGTCACTGTGCAACGGTCCTGTGGAGGACAAGCGAAGGCGCCACCGGACGGGGTGCATGGACGGGACACGGCCTGCGGCCCGTAGCCATGTCACAGAGCGGGACGGTCCACCGGAACATGAAAGAATTAGCGCATGGCTGAAACCGCTGCTCCCCGCGTCCCCCTTGCCTCCGTCACTCCCGCCATTGCCCTTGGCCCGCTGGACGGCCGCTACCGCGGCGTCACGGCACCGCTGGTGGACTACCTGTCTGAAGCGGCCCTGAACCGCGACCGCACGCACGTGGAAGTGGAGTGGCTGATCCACCTCACCTCCAACTCCGTGCTGCCGGGCACCTCCCCGCTCAGCGAAGGGCAGCAGGCACAGCTGCGCGAAATCGTCACCGGCTTCGACGGCGCCTCCATCACGGAACTGGCCGAGATTGAGCAGGTCACCGTCCATGACGTGAAGGCCGTGGAATACTACATCGGCCGCCGGCTGGCAGCGATCGGCATCGAGAACCTGACCGCCCTGGTGCACTTCGGCTGCACCTCCGAGGACGTCAACAACCTCTCCTACGCGCTGGGCGTCAAGGGTGCCGTGGAAAACGTGTGGCTGCCCGCCGCCCATGACCTGGTGGACCGGATCACCGTCATGGCCGAAGAAACCCGCTCCGTGCCGATGCTCTCGCGCACCCACGGCCAGCCGGCTACGCCCACCACGCTGGGCAAGGAACTGGCCGTCACTGCGCACCGCCTCACCCGCCAGTTGCGCCGGATCGAAAAGACCGAGTACCTGGGCAAGATCAACGGTGCCACCGGCACCTATGCCGCGCATTACGCTTCAGTGCCCGACGCCGACTGGCAGCAGGTGGCCCGCAGCTTCGTGGAGGGGCTGGGCCTGACCTGGAACCCGCTCACCACGCAGATTGAGTCCCACGACTGGCAGGCCGAGCTCTACGCGGACATGGCCCGCTTCAACCGGATCCTGCACAACTTCTGCACGGATGTGTGGAGCTACATCTCCATTGGCTACTTCAAGCAGATTCCGGTGGCCGGCGCCACGGGTTCGTCCACCATGCCGCATAAGGTCAATCCGATCCGCTTCGAAAACGCCGAGGCCAACCTGGAGATTTCCAACGGCCTGCTGGACACCCTGGCCTCCACCCTGGTGACGTCCCGCTGGCAGCGCGACCTCACGGACTCCTCCTCGCAGCGCAACATCGGCGTGGCCTTTGGCCACTCCGTGCTGGCCATCTCCAACGTGGCCAAGGGTCTGGAGCGCCTGGATGTGGCCGACGATGTCCTCGCCGCGGATCTGGATACCAACTGGGAGGTGCTCGGCGAAGCCATCCAGATGGTGATGCGCGCCGAGGCCATCGCCGGCGCCCCCGGCATGGAGAACCCGTACGAGCGGCTGAAGGACCTGACCCGCGGCCACCGCGTGGACGCGGAACGGATGCGCGAATTCGTCACCGGCCTGGGCCTGCCCGCCGAGGCAGAAGCACGCCTGCTGGACCTCACCCCTGGCAAGTACATCGGCATTGCCGATTCCCTGGTGGACCACGTCACCAAGTAGTCAAAGAACGCACGACGACGGCGGGAGGCCGGGTTGCGAAACCCGGCCTCCCGCCGTCGTCGTTTTACGGTCCGGCGCCGTTATTGTTGGCCCATGACCGGTTTCCCGCAGCTGCTCCACACGGTTTTGGACACTACCGATGTGCGGGCGCTGGCGGAGTTCTACCGTCGGCTTCTCGGACTCCGGTACCGGCCCGGCGACGAGCCCGCGCCGGAAGACGCCCCCGACGACGTCGACTGGCTGGTGCTGACCGACGCGCACGGCAACCGCAAACTCGCTTTTCAGCACGTGGAACAGCTTGGACGGACCACCTGGCCCAGGCCTGATGTGCCCATGCAGATGCACCTTGACCTCACCGTTCCCGACCGTCAGGCGCTCGAAGACCAGCACTCCAGGGCAATGGCGCTGGGTGCTGAACTCCTTTTCGACCGTACGGATGATCCCGATGAGCCGTTATACGTCTACGCCGACCCGGCCGGGCACCCGTTCTGCATCTTTGTAGCCTGAAACGGACTCAAGGCCCCGCATTTGGGCGGCGGGCCCGTGAAAGGCAGACTGGGCGTCATGGGGTTCACGACAAAGATTCAGCGATACCTCGGCGTGGAGCCGGTAAAGGTACTCGACCAGTATGAGAAAGCATCACGCGCAGCACATTTAACGTGCCGGAGTTGCGGGGCCTTCGTCGCAGCTGAGAACCAGACGTTGCACAACAACTGGCACGCGGCCCACGACGGGTAGGGGGCTGATGCCCCTACCCGATTCGGGGTACCGGGGTTCCTAGTCCGCAGCAGCCAGCTGCCCGCAGGCGCCGTCGATCTCCTTGCCGCGGGTGTCGCGCAGGGTGGTGGGGATGCCGGCGTCGATCAGGTGGTTGATGAACTCGCGGGTCACGTGCGGTTCCGGCGAGGTCCAGATGGAACCCGGCGTGGGGTTCAGCGGAATCGGATTCACGTGCACCCAGCCGCGGCCGCGGGCGTTGAGCTTCTTGGCCAGCAGGTCCGCGCGCCACGGATGATCGTTCATGTCCTTGATCAGCGCATATTCGATCGAGACGCGGCGGCCGGTGACGCGGTAGTAGTTGTACGCGGCGTCCAGGGCCTCGTCCACCTTCCAGCGGCTGTTCACCGGAATCAGCTCGTCACGCAGTTCGTCATCCGGAGCGTGCAGGCTCAGAGCGAACGTCACCGGGATGTTCTCCTCGGCCAGCTTGTTGATTGCCGGCACCAGGCCCACGGTGGAAACGGTGATGTTCCGGGCGCTCATGCCCAGGCCCTCGGGAACCTCGGCGGCCATCCGGTGCACGGCATTCATCACGCGCTTGTAGTTGGCCAGCGGCTCGCCCATGCCCATGAAGACAATGTTCGTGACGCGCTCGGCGTCGTGCCCGCCGTCGCGGCGCTTGCCGCCGAGGCCGCCTTCCTTGATCACCCGGTTGGCCTGGACAATCTGGTCCAGGATTTCCGCGGTGGACATGTTCCGGGTCAGACCGGCCTGGCCGGTGGCGCAGAACGGGCAGTTCATGCCGCAGCCGCACTGGCTGGACACGCACAGCGTGATGCGGCCGGGGTAACGCATCAGGACGGACTCCACGAGGGAACCGTCGAAGAGCCGCCACAGGAACTTGATGGTGTCGCCGTTGTCGGTGGTGAGTCGTTTGACCTCGGTGAGCAGCGTCGGGAACATTTCCTTCACCAGGTCATCACGGCGCTCCTTGGGGAGGTCGCTCATGGCCTCGGGGTCCGTGGTGTAGTGCTGGAAATAATGCACCGACAGCTGCTTGGCGCGGAAGGCCGGAAGGCCCAGCTCCTTGAGCTTGGCCTGACGTTCGGGCAGGGTCAGGTCAGCCAGGTGGACCGGCGGCTGCGACACCCGCGGGGACTTGAACTGAAGCAGCGGGCGGCCGTCGGGTTCCTTGGCCTGTTCCCAGCCCTCGGTGGCGGGCCGCACCTGCGTCTTCCGTGCCTGCAGCTGGGCCTTGGAGGTGCCAACCGGCTTGGACGGGTTTGCGGGGGAAGTATCGAGGGAAGTCATCCCTTCCATTTTTGCATGCATCCGGATTCTCTGCTTCTCTTAGCCAACTTGCCATGCAGCTGAAACACCGTTGAAACGGCACGCCCCTAGATTGAAGGAAATTCCCGTTCCGGAGCACCTTCAGCAGGAGGCCCCATGCTTGCCGACCAGCCACCGCACCTCACCATCCGCGAAGTGCCCTGGAGCAACCCTGTGGGCGCTGACTTGCGCGCCGCCCAGCAGGCAGAACTGAACAGCCGCTTTGGAACATCCACACCCGAGCCGGCGCCGCCCACCGCCGAAGACGTGGCCGTTTTCCTCGTTGCGTATGAGAAGAGCTCCGGCCAGCCGCTTGGCTGCGGCGGGTTGCGGCGGCTGAACGACTCAACGGCTGAAATCAAACGGATCTACGTACTTCCCTACGCCCGGGGATCCGGGGTGGCCACCGCCGTGCTGACCGCCCTGGAGTACCGGGCCCGGGCCGCCGGATACGCAGTCATCACCGCCGAATCCGGGTCGGCCCAGCCCGATGGGCAGCGCTTTTACCGGCACGGCGGCTACACCGTGGTGCCCAACTTCGGCCCCTACGCCGAGGTGGCGGACTCGGTATGCTTCGCGAAGACCATCGGCCCGGGCGTCAGGCCGCCGGTCCCTCCGGCTTCGGCCCCCGGGGGCAGGCTCGGCTGAGGCTTAACCGGGGCCCCCGGGTCAGGATGATCGGCTGCCTCACCCCCCGCCCAACCTCAGTAGTCGACGCGGTTCTCCGCGGCGGTCCAGGCCTCAAACGGGGTGGTCGCCGAAACCTCGTCCGCAGCACCCTGCACCACTTGGAGCGAGCGCTCCGCAACCGGCGTCTCAAAGTACTCGTAGAACACTGCGTCATCGAAGCCGGCGCGGGCCGCGTCATGCCGGTCCGCAGCGAAAACCACGCGGTCCACCCGGGCCCAGAGTGAGGATGCCAGGCACATGGGGCAGGGTTCGCAGCTGGTGTACAGCACGGCGCCGCTGAGGTCGTGCGTTCCGGTGCCGGCACCTGCCGCGCGGATGGCCGTCACTTCGGCGTGCGCGGTGGGATCGTTGTTGGCCGTAACCCGGTTGACGCCCTCAAAAACCGAACCGTCGGCCGTGACGACGATGGCGCCGAAGGGGCCGCCGCCGGCGGCAACGTTGGCGGTGGCCAGGTTGATGGCACGGGCAAGGTACTGAGCGTCATTGGTGGTCATGGATATCTCCTTGAATGCGGATGGCGGCAACAGCTGCCGGATCTGCCAGGTAGATAGCACCGTGCGGTGCCCGCCTTCGGCAGCACAAGGCTAACATCGCAGGCCGGTAAACGGGCTGCACCGTGATCCGACTCTGGACGGGGCAGCGCAGCTGTGACAGCGTTCTTAGAGGGGGACGGACTGCTGCACCTTCGAGAGGACATGGCCGTGGAGCGCATGATTTTCCCCAATCTCCCTGTTGCTGACCTTCGCAGATCCACAGAGTTTTACCTGGGTTTGGGATTCAAGCAGAGCCCTCAATTCAGCAACGAGGACTGCGCCGCCGTGATCATTTCCGACACCATTGTTGTCATGCTGCTTCACCAGGAGTTCTTCTCGGGGTTCCTTCCCGAAGGCGACACCCCGCACCTGCGCGCGGCGGGCAAGGAAGTGGTGAACTGCCTGAGCTGCGACACCCGTGAAGAAGTGGACACTTTCCTGGCGAACGCCGCGCAGAACGGCGGAGCTGTGTTTCAACCCGCGCGCGAACAGATGCCGGGCATGTATTCCGGCGCTGCCACCGACCCGGACGGGCACGTCTGGGAGTTCATGTGGATGGATCCGTCCATTCCCGAGTAGAGACCCGGCAGGGCCTGGGAGGGCTGCGCTTGTATCCCGTCATCTATCCGCGTCTCCCGGTGGCCGATCTGGACCGGTCCACCGGCTTTTACATGGGCCTGGGGTTTTCCCTCAATGAGCGGCTCAGCACCGTTGATCTCTCGGCCATAAACATCTCTGCCGCCATTGTGCTGGTCTTGCTGCCAAGGCCGTTCAGCCAGGAGAGCCGCACCGCGCTGGCCTTTCCCACCCGCAGCGACGTGGATGAGATCCTGGCCGCCTGCGCACCGAGCGGCGGCAGGGTGGTTTCCCGTGCCCGGCTGAGGGGCAAGGGCGTCTACCTGGGAACGGCTGCGGATCCGGACGGGCACTTGTGGGATTTCCTGTGCCGGGACGGCGAGCCGTGGGAGGGGAACCTGTAACCTCGGGCAGAAGTACTGACACTTACCGAAGGAACCCACGGGCATGGCCATCAGTTCAGGAGCCGCAGCGCAGACCGGCTCCCCCTCTGCGCATGCAGCCGACAGCCAGGACATGATCCGGGTCTCGGGAGCACGGGAAAACAACCTCCGGGGGATCAGCGTTGAGATCCCCAAGCGCCGCCTCACTGCCTTTACCGGCGTCTCCGGCTCCGGCAAGAGCTCGCTGGTCTTCGGCACGATTGCCGCCGAGTCTCAGCGGCTGATCAACGAAACCTACAGCGCCTTTGTGCAGGGCTTCATGCCCAACCTGGCCCGCCCCGATGTTGATTTGCTGGAGGGGCTGACCACGGCCATCATCGTGGACCAGGAGCGGATGGGAGCCAACCCGCGGTCCACCGTGGGCACCGCCACAGACGCCAACGCCATGCTGCGGATCATCTTCAGCCGGCTCGGCCAGCCGCAGATCGGCTCCCCCAACGCCTACTCGTTCAATGTCCCCTCGGTGAAGGCCAGCGGTGCCATCACGGTGGAGCGCGGCGGCCGGACCAAGGCAGAGAAGGCCACCTTCAATCGGCTCGGCGGCATGTGCCCGCGCTGCGAAGGAATGGGGTCCGTGACTGACTTCGACCTGACGGCGCTCTACGATGACAGCAAATCCCTGAATGAAGGCGCGCTCACCATCCCCGGCTACAGCATGGACGGCTGGTACGGCCGCATTTACAGCGGCACCGGCTTCTTCGATCCGGACAAGCCGATCGCCAAGTTCACGAAGCGGGAACTGCACGACCTGCTGTACAAGGAACCCACCAAGATCAAGGTGGACGGCATCAACCTGACGTACGAAGGGCTGATTCCCAAAATACAGAAGTCCATGCTGTCCAAGGACCCGGAGGCCATGCAGCCGCACATCCGCGCGTTTGTGGATAGGGCCATCACGTTCACCATCTGCCCCGAGTGCGACGGCACCCGGCTCAGCGCCGAGGCCCGTTCCTCGAAAATCAATGGCAAGAGCATCGCCGACGCGTGCGCCCTGCAGATTTCCGACCTCGCGGAATGGGTCCGTACCCTCAACGAGCCGTCAGTGGCACCGCTGCTGGCCGGGCTGCAGCACCTGCTGGACTCCTTCGCCGAAATTGGCCTGGGCTACCTCAGCCTGGACCGGCCCGCGGGAACCCTGTCCGGCGGAGAGTCTCAGCGGACCAAGATGATCCGCCACCTCGGCTCCTCCCTGACGGACGTTACGTACGTCTTTGACGAACCGACCATTGGCCTGCACCCGCATGACATCGAGCGGATGAACGGCCTCCTCCTGCAGTTGCGGGACAAGGGCAACACGGTGCTGGTCGTGGAGCACAAACCCGAAACCATCGCCATCGCCGACCATGTGATCGATTTGGGTCCCGGGGCTGGCAGCGGCGGCGGAACGGTCTGTTTTGAAGGCACCGTCGCGGATCTGCGCACCAGCGGCACCGTCACCGGAGATCACCTTGACGACCGCGCGCGGCTGAAGGCCTCGGTCCGCACCTCCGACGGCGTGCTGGAGGTCCGCGGCGCCGGAACGAACAACCTCCAGGACGTCGACGTCGACATCCCCCTGGGCGTGTTCTGCGTGCTCACCGGGGTTGCCGGCTCGGGAAAAAGCTCCCTGATCTCCGGGTCGGTGGCCCGCCGGGACGGGGTCGTCGTGATTGACCAGGGGGCTATCAAGGGTTCGCGGCGCAGCAACCCGGCCACCTACACCGGACTGCTGGAACCGATCCGCAAGGCCTTCGCGAAGGCCAACAACGTCAAACCCGCGTTGTTCAGTTCCAACTCCGAGGGGGCCTGCCCCGTCTGCAACGGAGCCGGCGTGATCTTCACCGATCTGGGCGTGATGGCCACGGTGGAATCCACCTGTGAAGAATGCGGCGGCAAGCGGTTCCAGGCGGCCGTGCTGGAATACACTTTGGGCGGCAAAAACATTTCCGAAGTGCTCGGCATGTCCGTCACCGACGCCGAGGTCTTCTTCGGCGGCAGCGGGGAAGCACCCACCCCGGCAGCGCACAAGGTCCTGGTCCGACTTGCCGACGTCGGCCTGGGCTACCTGCATCTGGGCCAGCCGCTCACCACCCTCTCCGGCGGCGAGCGGCAGCGGCTGAAGCTGGCCGCCCAAATGGCGGAAAAGGGCACCGTCTATGTCCTGGACGAGCCCACCACCGGGCTGCATCTGGCGGACGTGGAGCAGCTGCTGGGGCTGCTGGACCGGCTGGTTGATTCCGGTAAGTCGGTGATCATCATTGAGCACCACCAGGCGGTGATGGCCCACGCGGACTGGATCATCGATCTGGGTCCGGGCGCCGGGCACGACGGCGGCCGGATAGTTTTCGAGGGCACCCCGGCGGACCTTGTGGCCGGCAGATCCACGCTGACCGGCCGGCATTTGGCCGCGTACGTGGGCGCCTGAGCCGGTTTAGCCGGCCGGCTGCACGCAGATGGTGTCCATGGTGACGGTCACCGCGCCGTCCCCCTCTTCTGCGGTGAGCGTGACCTGGATGCCGCCGGTTTCCTTCAGGGACGCGGCGTGTGTTCCGCCGCAGGGAATCCGAACCGTGCCCTCCGGCAGGTCAACGGCCCAGCGGCGCATGTCGGTGAGGCCGTCACCGTCGCACTCGATCCTCACCTCCGCCCCGGTGGCGGTCCAGTCCGCCAAGATCGCGTTGATGCCGGCCTCGGCGGCGACCAGGTCAGCGAGCAGGGCGTCCGGGACAAAGCCCTTGCGGCGCAGGGATTTGCCGAGCCGGTACACATCAGTGGAGCCGTGCTCGGTGATGGTGGAGGTCTCGATGGCCAGGGCGTCGAAGTTGGGGTTGCCGGCGGCGTCAGGCAACACGTCTTTTTTCCATGCCCCGGCAAGCTGCCGGTTCAAGGCCAGGGACGCCAAGTGGCAGGCAGTATGTCCCGTGGAGAGGGCGCTCCGGTAGGCTTCGTCCACCTCGACCCGGACGGAGTCCCCTTCCTGCACGGCCGCACCGGCCGGGAGCAGGTGCGCCACAGTGAAGACCCAGCCTTCGGTGCCCTTTTTCACCGGAATATCGGCGCCGAGGAACAGGTCGGTTCCGTCGGTGGCGGCCACCACGGCGTCGCGGATTTCATGAGAGGTGCCGTCGGCCGTGGTCAGCGCCGCCCGGTCCGCGCCCTGGTCCGGCCAGCCGGCATCCACCGGATGCACGGCGGTGGTGTCCAGCAGGACCACGCGGGCGCCGTCGGCGTCTGAAACGTGCAGCACGGTGCCGGAAGACTCCACGGCGCCGGCGGGATAGGTGACAGTCGTATCTACGGTAGGCAGGCTCACAGCCCCCACACTACCGAGGAAACTTTGGCGACTCGAGCGTGACGGCGGTCACTGGATTCTTCGTCCCGGCTCACATGGGGGTAGAGTTCTAAGTACGACGCGGGGTGGAGCAGTTCGGTAGCTCGCTGGGCTCATAACCCAGAGGTCGCAAGTTCAAATCTTGCCCCCGCAACCAAGAAGATGGTCCTCATCGGTGAAAACCGATGGGGACCGTTTTGTTTAAAGCGAAGCATGGGCGGTTGTCCGCATCACAGCGCCTCCGGTAGGTTTCAGCACCAATGGGACTTTACTGAAGGGCGGCGCCTAAGTGGATGCTGAAATAACCCTGCAGGTGGACGGCAGCGAACGGACGCTGACCGTGGACACCCGCACCACCGTGCTGGACGCGCTGCGGGACCGGCTCGGGGTGACATCCCCCAAGAAGGGCTGCGACCACGGGCAGTGCGGCGCGTGCACCGTGCTGCTGGACGGCCGCCGCGCCAATTCCTGCCTGACCCTGGCAGTGGCGCACGACGGCGCGGAGGTCATCACCGCCGAAGGACTGGCCGACGTGGTCCCGGACGGCCATCTGCATCCGGTGCAGCAGGCTTTCCTGGAACAGGACGGTTTCCAGTGCGGTTACTGCACCCCGGGGCAGATCTGCTCCGCCGCCGGCATCATTGAGGAGGCCGCCGCAGGGCATCCCTCCACCGCTACAGATCCGGCAGCCGAGGGCGGCATCGACCTCTCCGACGACGAGATCCGCGAGCGCATGAGCGGAAACCTCTGCCGCTGCGGCGCCTACGTGAACATCGTGGCCGCTGTGCGGCAGGCGGCCGAAGCGGCGGCTTCCCTCCGCAAAGGGCTGCCCGATCCGGCGGAAGCAGCGGTCCCGGACTCCCCCACCGCCGCCTCGATGCCCTCCCATCCGGAGGACCGGTCATGATCCCCTTCGACTACCGCCGCGCTGAAGACGCCGCCTCCGCCGTTGCCCTGGTCTCCGCCAATCCCAACGCCGCGTTCCTGGCCGGCGGCACCAACCTCGTGGACCGGATGAAACTCGGGATTGCCTCCCCCACGCTGCTGGTGGACGTCAGCAGGCTGCCGCTGGACACCGTGGACGTACTCGACGACGGCCGGGTGCGGATTGGCACCAATGTCCGCAACGCCGACCTCGCCGCCAACACCCACATCCGCCGCCGCTATTCCGCCCTGTCCGCCGCGTTGCTGGCCGGAGCCTCCGGACAGCTGCGCAACCTGGCCACCACCGGCGGCAACCTGCTGCAGCGCACCCGCTGCGTGTACTTCCAGGACCCCACCACCCCCTGCAACAAGCGCGAACCCGGGACCGGTTGCTCCGCCGTCGACGGTTATACCCGCTACCACGCCATCCTCGGCGCCTCGGAGGCCTGCGTGGCGACGCATCCCTCGGACATGGCGGTGGCCCTGGCCGCACTGGACGCCGCCGTGGTGGTCCTTGGGCCGGCAGGGGAACGGATTATTCCGGTGAGCGACTTCCACCGGCTGCCCGGCAACGAGCCGCAGCGGGACACCGTGCTGGAGCACGGCGAACTGATCACCGCCGTCGAACTTCCCCCGGCTCCGGCCCGCTCCGCCTACCGCAAGGTCCGCGACCGCGCGTCGTACGCCTTTGCGCTGATCTCCGTGGCGGCCGCGCTGGAACTGGAGGACGACGGCGCCAGTCCGCCGGTGATCCGTGACGTGCGCATTGCCCTGGGAGGAGTGGCGCACAAACCGTGGCGCGCCCTGCAGGCCGAAGCCGCGCTGCGCGGTGCCGAGGCGACCGAGGAGAATTTCCGGGCTGCCGCGGACCTCGAGCTGGCGACGGCTGAACCGCTGCGCGAGAACGGCTTCAAGATCCCCATGGTCCGCAATACTCTGTCCGCGGTGCTGCGGGACCTGGCCGGCAGAGAGGACACCAACTCATGAGCCACCTGATGCCCGGGCGGGCCATTGGCACGCCCTACGAACGCCTCGACGGCGAACTCAAAGTTAAGGGCACCGCTCCGTACGCGTACGAGCAGCCCGTGGAGAACCCGCTGTATCTGTATCCCGTGCTCTCCACCATTGCCCGGGGCACGGTGGAACGGGTGGACACAGCCGCCGCCGAAGCCATCGGCGGCGTCTTCACGGTCCTCACCTCCGAAACAACGCCCCGCCTGGAGGACCAGTCCGACCGGGAGCTGGCAGTCCTGCAGGACAGGGCCGTCGGTTACCGGGGGCAGATTGTTGCCGCGGTCCTGGCCGAAACCCCCGAAATTGCCCGGGAAGCCGCTGCTGCCGTCACCGTAACCTACGCCGAAGAGCCGTTCTCCGCCCAGCTTCGCGCGGACGGTCCGGAGCTGTATGCGCCCGAGGAACTCAATGCCGGCACGCCTACGGACAGCAGCGAGGGGGACGTGGACGCCGCCTTTGACGCTGCTGCGCTGAGAATCGAACAGACCTATTCCACTCCGGCCGAGCACAACAACCCGCTGGAGCCCCATGCCACGGTGGCGCAGTGGGACGGCGCCGTGCTGACCCTGTGGGACTCCACCCAAGGCGTACACGCCGTCAAGGGCACGCTGGCGCAGGTGCTCGGGCTGGAGGAAGAACAGGTGCACGTCATCGCCCCGCACGTGGGCGGCGGTTTCGGCTCCAAGGGCATGCCGCACGTCCAAGTTGTGATGGCTGCGCTGGCGGCGCAGGTCACCGACGGGCGGCCGGTGAAGTTTCCGGTCAGCCGCCAGCAGATGTACACGCTGACCAGCCACCGGACCCCCACCCTCCAGCGCATCCGGCTGGGAGCCGCCGACGACGGCCGTCTCACCGCCATGTCACTGGACATCGTGGAACACACCTCCCGGATCAAGGAATTCGCCGAGCAAACCCCGGCGCCGTTCCGGATGATGTATGCCTCCCCCAACCGGAGCACCACCACCCGCCTGGCACCGCTGGACATCCCGGTTCCTTCATGGATGCGGGCACCGGGTGAGTGTCCGGGCATGTTCGGTCCCGAAGTCGCGATGGATGAACTCGCCGCCGCAGCCGGGCTGGACCCCATTGAACTGCGGCGCCGGAACGAGCCGGAGGTGGATCCGGAGACCGGGAATCCCTGGTCCAGCCGGCATTTAATGGAATGCTTTGACCTTGGCGCCGAACGCTTTGGCTGGGATCGGCGGGTCACCCGCCCCGGCTCCGTTCAGGAGGACGGCTGGCTGGTGGGCCTGGGCACGGCCAGCGCCGTCTACCCGTTTATGCGCCAGCCATCCAACACGGCGCGGATCCGTTATGAACAGGACGGCATCCACTCGGTGCAGATTGGTGCGGCGGACATCGGCACGGGTGCCTGGACGGCCCTGACGCAGATCGCCGCCGACGCCCTGGACGTGCCCATCGACCGGATCCGGCTGGGGATCGGAGACACGGTGTTCCCTGCCGCGTCGGTGGCCGGCGGTTCCTCCGGCACGGCCAGCTGGGGCGGTACGATCATTGCCGCCGCCCGTGCGTTCCGGGCCGACCACGGAGAGCATCCTTCCCCGGGCGCGCAGACCGAGGCGCAGGCGCCGGAGGATCCGGAGGCGGAAAACCTGGCCCTGTATTCATTTGGTGCCCATTTCGCCGAAGTCCGGATTTCTGCGGACACCGGGGAAATCCGGGTATCCCGCATGCTGGGGGTGTTTTCGGCCGGACGCATCATTAATCCGCGCACCGCCCGGTCGCAGTTCCTCGGCGGCATGACCATGGGCCTGGGCATGGCGCTGCATGAGCAGAGTGTGCTGGATCCGCGGTTCGGGATCTTCGTGAACCACGACCTGGCCGAGTACCACATTCCCACCAACGCCGATGTCCTGGAGATGGAGGCCCTGTGGATTGAGGACGTGGATGAGCATGCCGGGCCGCTGGGCGCCCGCGGGGTCGGAGAGATCGGGATTGTGGGCAGTGCGGCGGCCATCGCCAACGCCGCGTACAACGCCTCCGGGATCCGGGTCCGGGACCTGCCGCTGACGCCGGACAAGTTTCTGGTCTGACGGCCCGTCATAAACGGTGCCGGGAGACGCCGGCGTCTTAGGCTGGCTGCATGACTGCCGTGCGCCCCGCCGCCTCCGTGCTCACCGGCCGGTTTGTCCGGCTTGAACCGCTCACAACCGGCCTGCTTCCGGAGCTGCACCGTGCCATCGCCGTTCCGGAAGTCTTCGCCGGAGGCTACGGCGGCGGGCCGGCGGGACTGCACCCGGAGCCCGATGCCTTCGCCGCCTGGGCAAACACCTACTACCGATGGGATGCCCTGCCGTTCGCAGTGCGGCTGCTTCAAGACGGCGTGCCCGGTCCCGTGGTGGGTACCAGCACCCTCGCGGACCTGGACCTGCGTCAGGAGACGGCGCAGCTGGGGTGGACTGCGTACAGCCCAGCTGTCTGGGGCACTGCCGTCAACGCCGAGACCAAGCTCCTGCTTCTGGGACATGCGTTCGGCGCTGGATTTGGCCGTGTCAGCCTTCAAGCCGATTCCCGCAATGCCCGCTCAAGGGCCGCCATCGAGAAACTCGGCGGAACGTTCGAAGGCATCCTGCGGCGGGACAGGCTCCGCGCGGACGGCAGCTGGCGGGACACGGCGGTTTACTCGATCCTCGCGCCGGAGTGGCCCGGAGTGCGGGCCGGCCTGGTGGACAGGATTAACCGCCTCTCCGGCGTTGCGGGCCGCGGTCCGGGCGCGCAGGGGTAGCCTTCCCCGCGGCACATCAGGGCTGATGATTCTCCCGACGGTCCTCCACAGCTCTCTTTCTATGAGCGGAAACTTCGGCGACTACCAGCTGGGCATCTATCTGAAAAATGCGCGGGGCACCCTTCCTGACCTGCCCATGGGGAACCGTCCAACGGGTTTAGACCCCTGGAAAGCCGTCCCGGGGCCACCATCCGGGCAACAGGTCCGGCAGGGACGCCAGCCAGGCTTCGACGTCGTCGTCCTCACCGGCAACCCACTGCTCAATCCACGAGGCATACGCCCCGCCCAGAAACGCAGCGGCGACCTCGCAATCCATGGCGGGCACCAGCCCGTAGGCCTGCCAGGCA
This sequence comes from Arthrobacter gengyunqii, assembly GCF_023022985.1. Lineage (NCBI taxonomy): Bacteria > Bacillati > Actinomycetota > Actinomycetes > Micrococcales > Micrococcaceae > Arthrobacter > Arthrobacter gengyunqii. The sequence goes on from NZ_CP095461.1 coordinate 3,572,152, forward strand.
TACAGGGCCAGAAGGAACCTCGGCCGCAGCCCGTCCGCCAGAACCGCGTGGAACGTTCCGGTGTGAAACAGTGCCCGATAGACGCGCCGCTCCGCGAACGTGTGAACCAGGATCCGGCGCAGGGCCTCGGCATACAGGACACCGACCTCCTCTTGGGTGCGGCCCGTTCCCCGCTGGTCCACGTTCACAGCCCCGAGCCCGTTCACCACGTCCGCGTAGACCGAGGCAGCGAAGTCCAAAATGTTGCGGTAGTGGCCGTAGAACGTGGTGCGGTGCACCCCGGCCTGCCGGCACAGGGCGGCAACGGTGATGTCCGCCAGTTCATTCTCCTGCAGCAGCTCCCACAGGCCAGACGCCAGGGCCTCGCGGGTACGCGCGATGCGCGGCTCTTCCGCGGAGGGACGCCGCTGCTCACGGGGTGTTTCCGGTGCAGACATAGGACTTATCTTCTCAGACACACTGAAGGGCCCCGCCGAAGCGAGGCCCTTCCATGCCGCAGCGCTGGGGGACGCCGCAAACTTGTGATGATGTTATTCAACACCTGTCGAAAAGATTCTAGTCTCAAAAAGGCGGGACCGTGGCAACGGCGGGCCGGTCGGCGTGTTGGCGCTTGTCGTGCAGCCCGTTGCCCGTCCTCTAACCCGCCTCCGCCGCGGGCCGCAACCCTTGCCGCGGGGGCAGGGGAATGATCGCCGACGTCCGGTGCTGATACTGCACGTAATCCGGATAGCGCGACCGCGAAATACTCTCCGTGAACACGGTGGATCCGATGAAGAGCAGGGTCAGCAGCGCCGCGCCCACGACGGTCCAATGCAGCCACTCCCCCGTGGCCGCCACGGCAAAGCCGTAGAACAGCCACCACTGCGCCTGCTCGAAGAAGAAATTCGGATGGCGGGAATACCGGAAGAGCCCGGTTTGCAGGAAGCCCGGCTGCGGAGTGCGCCCTGCCCTGCGCTCGGCGCCCTTCCACTGCTGAAAGGCCCACTGCTGCTGGTCGGCCATGGTTTCCCCCGCCAGGGCGCCCACAAACAGCACCGCCAGAATCCAGTCCCCCGCGTTGAGCGGACCGGGGTTCTCATACGCGGTGAGGGCCGGCAGAGTCATCAGGAAGATGATGATGTTCTGGTAAACACTGATGAACAAGAGGTTGAAGACGGCAAACTGCCACGGCTTCAGGCGCTGGCGCAGGATCGCCCACCGGTAGTCCTCCCCGCCGGGAGCGTAGCCTCCCTTGCGGGCAAAGTTGAACGTCAACCGGGCACCCCACAGCGTCACAAGCACTGCCATCAAGACCAGACGCCCGTCGAAGCCGGACGCCGCGGCAAACACCCAGACATAGGCGATGGGAACCAGGGACCAGATGCGGTCAGTCCAGGAATATTCACGGGTGATGAGCGAGAGCACCCAGGTGCCCGCACAGACGGCGGCAAAAATCCACAGACACACCATGACCGGATTCATCTTTGGAGAATACGCGCGGGAGCAGCAGCGGGGGAACGGTGGATACCCGTTCACGAGGCGACGGCAGACGGTCCGTTCCGCACGGACCCCTAACGACGGCGGCTGGTAGCCTCGGCGCATGACCTCACTTTTGCTGCGGCCCTGGCGGCAATCCGACGGCGGTGCGCTGGCAGCCGCCTACCGCGCAAGCTCCGACTTGGACCGGCAGCTGGACCCGGACGCGGGAACACCCGCCGGCGCGGAACGGGTCATCGGGGAGGATTTGGGCTGGGATTCACAGACGGCCTGCAATCTGGCCATCGTGGCCGACGGTACGGCGGTGGGCAATGTGGGCCTCAGCCGTATCGATCCTCGTCACGGCACGGCATGGACCTATTACTGGTTGGCGGCACCGGCCCGGGGACAGGGATTAGCGGCACGCGCAACGGCAACCCTTGCCCACTGGGCAGCGGAGGAACTGCAGCTTCACCGGGTGGAGCTCGGACACCGCACCAACAACCCTGCGTCCTGTCGAGTCGCCCGGTCCGCTGGGTTTGCCGCCGAGGGAATTCAGCGGGAAAAGCTGCACTATGACGGGGAACGGTTTGATGTGGAGATCCACGCCCGGCTGGCGACCGATCCGGTTCCGGCGCTTCAGCTGCTCGAGTTGAGGCTGCCGTGAGCAAGGAACCACGAACCGAGCCCTCGTCCCGGACAGCGCCGCAGTGCAGCTGACGCAGGGCGGACCTGTTAGCCTGTCCGGACCGGCGGCTGGGGAACTGCACGGAGCACCGTCCCGCTGCTTACACACACAGCAGCGAAAGGGCAGCATGCAGACAGGAATTTTCCGTTCCACCCGCAGGAGCACCAACCGGCGGTATCGCCGGCACGGACTCATGGCCGGACTGGCTGCCGTACTGGCACTCTCGGTGACTGCCTGTTCCAGTACCGGGGCGCAGGCAGAACCGGAATCCCAACCCACCGAAACCGAAAACGCCACTGAAGCAGCGCCGCAGCCTGCGGTGGGGCTTCCCGACACGCCTGCGGGTCTGCAGGCGCAGTGGGTCCTAACCGTCATCAATGCCGAAACGCCCGTGGCAACCGATGGCTTCACGGACACGTTCGCGGACGTGATCCTGTCCGAACTGCCTGCGGAACAACTGGCGGAGGTACTGGAACAGGTGCGCTCAGAACGCCCCTGGACTCCGATCAACGTGAACGCAGCCGGCACCCAGGGCATCTTCACCCTGCAAAGTGGCACCGGTGAGCTCGTGGACCTGCAGCTCTCGGTCGATGAGGCGGGGATGATCAACGGCATCTTCTTCGGTCCCGGAACCCCTGTCCGCACACCCGCCGCCAGCTGGGACGAGGTGGAAACCGGCGTGGCATCCCTGCCGGACGGCTCCGGCCTGGCGGTTTACCGGGTTGCGGACGGCACGGCGATCCTGGACGTCGATGCGGACACGGCCAAGCCCGTCGGCTCCATCTTCAAGCTCTACGTGCTGGTGGCGGTCAGCGACGCGGTGACTGCGGGAACACTGTCCTGGGGTGCCAAGCTCACCGTCACCGATGACTTGCGCAGCCTGCCTTCCGGAGAGTTGCAGGACGCTCCGGCGGGTACCTCCGTCACGGTCCGGGAGGCGGCGCAGAAAATGATCGCGATCAGCGACAACACCGCCACCGATCTGCTGATGAACGCCGTCGGCCGCCCCGCCGTCGAACAGGCCCTCAGCGACGCCGGGCACGCGGATCCGGACCGGAACACCCCGTTCCTGAGCACCCGTGAACTGTTCCAGCTGGGCTGGGGCGTGGAGGAATCCGTGCGGGGACAGTGGGAGGAGGCCGACGACGACGGCCGCCGGGCGCTTCTGCAGACCCTGCCGGACGGCGTGCTGGACATTCCCGCCGCAGCGGTCACCACCCCGGTGTGGCAGCAGGACCTGGACTGGTTCGCCACCGCGGAGGATCTGATGCGGGCGCACCTTGCCCTGCAGGATCGGGCCGCAACCGACGCGGGTGAGCCGCTGCGGGACATCCTGGGCGCCAACAACGGACTCAATCTGGAGATCGGCGGCGACTGGAGCTACATCGGGTTCAAGGGAGGCAGCGCGCCGGGCGTGATGGCCGGGTCCTGGTACCTGGAGCGCAGCGACGGCGAGCGCTTTGTCGTGGTGCAGCAGGGTGCTTCGGCATCGCCGGAGGAGGTGGCGGACCCGATGGCCTTCTTCGGCCCGGCGCAGGACGCGATCGCCCTGTTGGCCTCGGAGGGCAGGGACTGATCCGGGTTTAGGTGCCCCCGCAGGCGGCGGAGTCAGCGCCGATGGCGGGCCGGCCGGCCGGCGCACACCACTTCAACGTCCCCGCGCACGGAGAACCGGCCCAGCGCTGCCGCCGCACCGACGCTGAGGATAAATGCCAGTACCGGCAGGTCGGTGCTGAATTCGGACCAAGGCCACAGGATGGCCGCAGGCGCTGCGAAGAACACGGCCACGTGGATCCACTGCCGGCGCACCGGGCGCAGCAGAAGGCCAAGCACCACGGCCAGGGGACCGCCCAGCAACAAGGCGCCGGCTCCGCCCCAGATCATCAGCATCAGCCAGAACCCCAAGGCGTTGATGTCCGATGCCTGTTCACTCCGTGCCGCGAAAGGGTCCAGACTCGTCAGGAGGTAAACGACCGTTACCGCCCCCAGCCATAGGGCGGTGGCAACGAACCAGCCCTTGATCAGGGCAAGGTTGCCCAGCGCAATCCGGGATTTCTCCGCCGGCAGGTTCTCTTCGCCCATCGTTGCCCCGTTCCGCCGCATCCAGTTCACCCTGAACCTACACGGGCGCTTCCTACACGATGCGCTGCGGACCGGGGTCATAGAGGGTTCCGCTGCGAAACCGGTCACTGAAATTGCCCAGGGCAAAGTCGCGCAGCTCGCCGTCACCGGACAGTTCCGCCGCCGCGGCCACCTGGAGCGAGAGCGACGCGCGGTGCAGCTGTGCCCGGGCCACCAGGTCCGCATCGGCAATGTCCGCCACCGCGGCGGCACCGAAGGCTCCGACCAGCGGAGCCAGATCCATCGCCGGATCCCCGAGGCACGCATTGTCGAAGTCCACCAGGCCGGAGAGTGCGGTACCGTCCCACAGCACGTTGTGCAGCCCCAGATCACCGTGCACGACGGCGGGAATCACCCACTCCTCCGCCGCCAGGACATCCGCCACCACCCGCGCGGCTGCCTTGGCTTCACCGCGGGGCAGGGCCACGGTAATACCGGCGACGACGGTGGGCCAATTCTCCGCACCGCACCACGCCCGGACCGGACGAAGTCCGCCTCCGGACAACGGATCAAGGGCGGCCAGCTCCGCCAAAACCAGCGCCAGGGGCTCACGAACCGCGGCCCATGCCTCAAGCGGCCGGTGGTCGCCGGGCACATAGCTGTTGATCTGAGCGGACCAGTCCGGGCCGTGAAACAGGTCCTGCAGCACGGCCGGAATCCGAAACGGCAGCCCTGCATGGGTGAAGGCGGCCAGGTTTCCCGCTTCACCCTCGGTGCTCTGAACGTGGTGCGGCCCGTAGACCACGCGGACGACGGCGTCCTCCCCCAGCACGGCCACGTGGTGAAAGGCTCCGCGCCGAAACTGCGCCTTGTCCCACGCCAGAGCCGGCCAAACGGACCGGAGGGCTTTCCAGGTTTCGGTCGGACTGGTCGCCATACCGGCGACGCCGGGCACCCCGGCCTCCGCGCTGTCCACGGGACAGGAGCCCGGGGTACTAATCTTCGGAGCCGGTCAGGTTTACTTCAAGGTGCCCATCACGGATCCGGGTCCGGAACACCGGCTGCGGCGCGGTGGCTGGACCGCGCATCACTTCGCCGCTCTCCACCGAGAATGCGCTGCCATGCCAGGGACACACCACGCACAGCTGGCCCCGGGTCTCCTGCAGATGCCCTTCGTGCAGCGGGCCGCCCAGATGGGAGCAGGTATCGGCCAGCACCGAGACGCCGTCGTCGTTTGCGTCCTGGCCTTCCATGCCCTCCCGACGCAGGACCATCACCGGGACGCTGCCCAGTTGTGCCGTGCGCGGCCGCCCGGCGGGGAATGCCTCAACCGGACCCAGCGAATGCCAGCCGGCGGGAACCTCCTCAGGGAGGTCTTCATTGCGGTTTACGCCCGCTCCCTGCCGGTAGGAGAGGTGCCCGCCCAGGAAGCCGCCGATGCCTGCGACCGCCAGTCCGGCGAACCCGAGCAGCTTTCCGCTGCCGTGGTTGCCCCGCTTCCTCGCCAGCCACGATGCTGCGTACAGCACGGTGGCAACGGCGGTGCTGGCCTCGTGGACCACGCCCGTCCGCTGCTGCAGCGTGTCGAGCTGCGAGAAGTCGGTGACGCCGGTCAGCGCGGTGGGCATCGCCGACAGCACGCCCAGGGCAACCAGGGTTTTGGCGGCCCGTTCGTTGCCTGGCAGCACATCCAGGACGGCCGCCGAGACCCAGGCCCCCAGCGGCACGGTCACCATCAGCGGATGCACCGGGTGCCCCAGCGGAACGCCGTGAAGCGCATCGGTGACGCTCCCTTGCGGCAGCACCTTCTTCACGATGCGGGACACCGTGCCGGCGGCGGGATCCAGCCAGGCTGCGCCTTCCAGCTTGTCTACGGTACTGACCAAAGGCAGACGCGGCATGTTTTTCTCCTCAGACGTGCTGGCGGAATGGTCATCAGGCTAGCCACCACACCGGCCGGGCACCACCCGTAGTCTGGATTTCATCCTCGACAGGACAGGAGCAGGAATGGGACACATTGGATCCTATGTATGGGAGCTGCGGCAGAAAGTGGGAAACCGGCAGCTTCTGCTGCCGGGGGCGCAGGTCCTGGTGTTGCGCACCGACGGCACAGCCCTGCTTCAGCGGCGTGTGGACAACGGCGTCTGGGAACTTCCCGCGGGAGCCTGCGAGCCGGGCCAGAGTTTCGTCGGAGCAGCTGTCGCCGAACTTTTTGAAGAGACCGGCATCCGCGCGGACCCCGGCGATTTGGTGGCCTTTGCCAGTCTTTCCGATCCGGACCTGCATCAGCTGGAGTATCCCAACGGTGACCGGGTGCATGCCTTTGCGCTCTGCTTCTGCCTGACCGGCTGGGAAGGATCCGTAATCCCTGAACAGTCCGAGGTGGCTGAGATTGGCTTCTTTCCGCTGACCCGGATTCCGGAGCCGGTCCACCCGCCCACGCGCGAAGTCCTCCAGCTCTACGCGCAGTACCTGCGGACGGGAGCATTTCAGGCCCGGTGACTGCGGGAACATGGGAATTCGCCACCACTTTGGGCATTCAAACCGGTCGCCTATCCGGCAGACTGGTCCCATGACCACGGGGGAAGAGACGCAACCAAGAACGTTCCGCGCTGCAATGCCCCTGCGCTACCGGCTGGTCCTGGGCGTCCTGGGGTTCACCGGCGCGGCCGGCTGTGTGCTGGCCGTCGCCGAGGGCGGACGGGCCGGCCTCATCACCGGTGCGGCCGTGGCCGGCCTCTTTCTCGCCGTCATCATGATCACCGTTCGCCTCCACGTCGGTGAAGACAGCCTGCGGATCCGTGTGGCCGGAGTTTTCTCAACCGAGGTTCCCTACCGGGAGATGACCGCCGTCTCCCGGGGTCCCGTGACCGGCATGCGTTACGGCATGGGGCTGCGGATCCTGCCTGATGGCACCGGCTACCTGGTGGGCGGCCCGTCGGTCCTGATCGAATGCCGGACCGGAAACGTGCTCGTGTCCTGCAGCCATCCTGATCAGTTGCTCGCCGCCCTCGCTCCGAGGCTTTCCGCCAATCAGGCGGCGAAGTTCAGACGGCGGCGAAGCTAGTAGCGGCCGCCCGACGGCGCCGGGGCGCTGTTCAGCATCATCAGGTCTTCGCCGCTGAGCATCAAATCCCCGGCGGCTACGTTGTCCCGCAGATACTTGGGCGTTTTGGTGCCCGGAATGGGAATGATCCGCTGTCCCTGGGCCACCACCCAGGCGAGTGCCACCTGGGCGGGCGTCGCGCCCACCCATTCGGCGACGTCGTGCACCCGCTGCACAATGGCCAGGTTTGCCCGAAGGTTGTCCTGCTGGAAGCGCGGAAGCCTCCGGCGCATGTCATCGGCCGGCAACTGGTCAAAGGAGGTGAACCGGCCCGTGAGGAAGCCGCGGCCCAGCGGTGAGAACGGCAGGAACGCCATCCCGTGCTCGTCACAGTAAGGCACGACGTCGGACAGCCGGTCACGCGTCCAGAGCGAGAGTTCGGATTGCACCGCGGTCACCGGATGCACCGCCTGCGCCAGTTCAATCTCCTCCACGCTCGCCTCCGAGATTCCGATCGCGCGGGCTTTGCCGTCCGTGACCGTCTGCGCCATGGCCGCCCAGGAATCCTCCAGCGGCACCTCAGGATCCACCCGGTGCAGGATGTACAGGTCAACGTGGTCGGTGCCCAGCCGGCGCAGACTGGCATCAATGGACGTGCGGATGTGCTCGGGACGGCCGTTCTTCACCAGACCGGGCATGGTGCCGGCGGCGGGAGCGGCGTTGCTGATTTCCAAACCAACTTTTGTGGAAAGCACCGCCCGCTCCCGGTAGCCGCCGCCCAGCGCCCGGCCCACCAGCTCCTCATTGGTGTACGGCCCGTACACATCCGCCGTGTCGATCAGCGTGGCACCCAGGTCAATGGACTCGCGGATCACCGAGATGGAGGTCTCCTCGTCCCGTTTGGCCTCCATGTCGTAGGCGTAAGTCATGCCCATGCAGCCCAGGCCAATGACACCGACCTCCGGTCCGTTGGTTCCCAGCGTGGTGGTGCGCATAGCAGGCTCCTCTGATGGTTCGGCGTCGGCCGGTCAGCCCTCAAACACGGGCCATCTCAAGGCTAGGAGGCCGGGCCTGTCTGCGGGAAGGGCTCGCGGACCGGCAGCGCGGGAGAGGGGAGCTTAAAGCGAAGGTGCCGCCCTCCTCCGCTCGGAGAAGGACGGCACCTTTGGTGCTGCGGCAGGTGAGGCAGATCAGCCGCGGGCAGTCACGCCGTTGGCCGCATCCGTTTCAGCCGAAGCGGAACCTGCTGTTCCGCCGGAACCCTCAGCGATCTCCCCCGTCTCGTGCGGGTGGCGTCGCTCCAGGGAGGCACCCTCGACGTCGACGTCGGGCAGGATCTTGTCCAGCCACTTCGGCAGCCACCAGGCCTTGTCTCCGACCAGGTGCATCAGCGCCGGAATCAGCAGCATGCGGACCACAAAGGCATCCAGCAGGACGCCGAACGCCAGCGCAAAGCCGATGGGCCGGATCATGGTGCTGTGCGAGAAGATGAAGCCACCGAACACTGACGCCATGATGATCGCGGCGGCCGTGACCACCGAGCGTCCCGCACGGACGCCCTGGGCGACGGCGAGGCGCGCCGGCGCTCCGTGGGCGTAGGCCTCGCGCATGCCCGAGCCAAGGAAGAGCATGTAGTCCATGGCCAGCCCAAACAGGATGCCCACCAGGATGGTCGGCAGGAAGCTCAGGACTGGACCGGGAGTCTCCACGCCGAAGACCGCGGAGAGCCAGCCCCACTGGTAGATCGCGACGACTCCGCCGAGGGCAGCGAAGTAGGACAGGATGAAGCCGAGCGTGGCGATCACCGGAACAAAGATGGACCGGAACACCAGGATCAGAATCAGCAGCGAGAGTCCCACCACAACGCCGAGGTAGATCGGCAGCGCGTCGGACAGCTTGTCCGAAATGTCGATGTTGCCGCTGGCGGAGCCGGCCACGCCGATCTCGTATTCACCGTTCAGCGGTGACATGTCCCGCAGCGTGTGCACGAGGGTCTCTGTCGATTCGCTGGTGGGGCCTTCTTTCGGAACAACCTGGAAGGCGGACACGGTCCGGTCCTCCGAGGAACCGATCGGAGCAACCGCAGCCACGTCGTCCTGGTCAAAGATCGTGCGGGCAATTTCGGCCTGCGCGGACAGTTCCTCTTCCTCGGTGGGCTCACCCGGCAGCTCGGCTACCACCAGCAGGGTGCCGTTCTGTCCCTCGCCGAACTTTTCGGAGACGGCGGCGTAGGCCTGGTACTGGCTGGAGTCATGCGCCTCGGCTGAGCCGTCCGGCAGATTCTGCCGCAGGTCCAGCGCCGGGATGGCGATGAGCAGCAGGGCTGCAATCGAGGCCACCACGGTAAGGACGGCACGGCCGGTTCCCATGACCTTGGCCGTGACCGTTTCCGGACGGCCGCTTCCGGCGGCGTCGGAAGCGGAGCCGGCAGGGGCCGTGTGGGAGGCAAGGGCCGTACGTTCCTTGCGGCTGAGGACGCGCATTCCGGCGATCTTCAGCAGTGCCGGGGTCAGCGTGACGGCAATCAGCACGGCGATGGCCACGCATGCTGCGCCCACGGTGCCCATCAGGCCCAGGAACGGAATGCCGGTGACGTTCAGGGCCAGCAGTGCAATGAACACGGTGGCTCCGGCGAACACCACCGCGTTGCCGGAGGTGCCGTTGGCCAGGGCGATGGACTCCTGCAGGGTATAACCGGCCTTCAGCTGGCGCCGGTGACGGTTGACGATGAACAGGGCGTAGTCAATGCCCACGGCCAGGCCGAGCATCAGCCCGAGCACGGGGGTAATCGACGCCATTTCGACGACGCCGGAGAAGGCCAGCGCGCCCAGGGCGCCAATACCGACGCCGATCAGTGCAGTCAGCAGTGGCAGACCGGCGGCGATGAAGCTGCCAAGCATGACCACCAGAACGACGGCGGCGACCACCAGGCCCACCACCTCGCCAATACCGAAGAGGCTGGGGACGGCGGCGGCGATGTCGGCGGAGAAGTTCACCTTCACACCGTCAATCGGGGAGTCTTCGAAGGCCGCCACGAGGGCGTCCTTGGTCTCCTGCGTGATTTCCATCTGGGTGTCGCTGAAGACCACGTTCACCACGGCCGCACTGCCGTCTTCGGATACCGTGCGGATTTCGCGGGCCATCTCCAGCAGCTCGGCGCCCTGCTCGGCCGGCAGCGCCTGCGCTTCAAGCTCTGCGGCTCCGGCATCCAGTTCCGTCCGGCTGGCGTCCAGCTGAGCCTGCTGCGCGTCGAGTCCGGCGAGCATTTCCGCCGGGGCTCCGGCAGCTTCAGCCTGGGCACGCGCTTCATCCAGCTGCGCCTGGCCGGCGTCCAGCTGGTCCCGTGCTTCTTCCAGCTGGGCGCGCCCGGCATCGATCTGTGCCTGCCCCTCGGCCAGCTGCTGTCCCTGTGCGGCCCGCTCAGCCTCGGTGGCAAAGGGGTCGACGACGGTTTCCACGCCGTCGAGGTCTGCCGCCTTGGTGACCAGCGCTGAAATTTCCTGCCGCTGTTCGTCGGTGAAGGAAGAGTCGTCCTCGGTTTGGACAATGACCGAGCCCGAGCCGCCGGAGGCCTGCGGGAGCTTTTCCTGAAGGCGCTCGGTGACCTGCGTGGTGGGGGTGTTCGGGATGGAAAACGAGGTCGCGAGCGTACCGCCGAAGAGCGCGAACGCTCCTCCGGCGATCACGAGCACAGCGATCCAGGCCGCTAGCACGGTGCGGGCTCGGCGCGCGGCCGCCCGACCGAGTCGGTAGAGGAATTCAGCCATGAGAGTCCTAACAGGGGGTGGAAAGGGAAGAGGGCGGGATTTAGGCCATAAGTCTGGGTGGCTTGGTGTGGCTGGGTGGTGCTGATTCGGCGCCGTGGCCGTCCCGGACTGCTCCGATGAGCTGCTCCAGGTGCCGTGCCCAGACGCGCCGGGAGTCGGGTGTGTCCACGGCGCCGGTTTCTGCAGCCCAGTGCTGGTAAAGCACTGCCACTCCACCGGCGACGGATCCCACCAGGAGGTGGACGGCAAGCTTGTCTGCATCCGGACGGCGGCGAAGCATGGCAGCAAGAAGCCTGTTGCTCACCTCGGTGAACACACGGATTATCATCAGTGCCTGACGGGGTGACGGATCTTCAGTGGGACCGCCCAGCATCCGGGTCAGGTATGCCAGGGGGGTCACCAGATCAGTGGAGCGGAACGCGGCCGCCACTTCCTCCATCATGGAACCTTCGGTGCCATCGCCGTTGGGCGGCACCGCGGCCAAAGTCTCTACGACGGCATTAAGTGCGTCACCGCAGACCTTCGTGACTACTTCATCGACGGACGAAAAGTGGTTGAAGACGGTACGCCGGGAAAGGTCAGCGCGCTCCGCCAGCTCGTCTACGGTGAAGTCCGTGCCGGACCGCTCCTCCATCAGGGCCGCAGCGGCATCGACAATGGCTTGCCGGTGGCGGGTCTTGAGGGCAGCACGGCGGTCGGGAGAAGCTTCTGGAGACACATTTCTACACTAAGTGCACTGATGCACTTAGTGCAATTTCCGCCGGCCGGCTTTTATAGGGGGCGTGAATGCCTTAGAACGGGAGCTCGGCAGCCACTGCTGAGGTCGCAGCAGAAAGGTTCCGCGGGTCGGGAGCCATGCTGCTGCCGACCCGCGGGGAAAGGTTTAGGAAACCTGTACGGGAGACAGGCTCAGCCTTGGCAGATAGGCCTGCAGGCCGTCAATCGCCTGGGACTCATCGCCGGCCGGAACAGCAGCTGCCACGTACCGGTCGGGGCGCACGATCAGGGAGATGCCGCTTCCTGCGAGGGCGGTGAAAGCACCTGCAGTGTCCGTGACCGTGACCGGAGCACTGTTTTCTCCGGACGGTCCGGCGAACGGCTGCACTTCGAAGCTGCCTGCCTGTCCGGCGGGGAAGCGCAGCACCGCCCAGCCGGCGCCGAGCAGCGCGTCGAGTGCGGCGGTTTCTCCGGACCGAAGGCGCACCTCGGGCTGTGAGAGCGAACGCCCGACCAGTGCCGCGGCCGACTTGGACAACCCGGCCGCGGGGGCAACCACGCAGCCGCTGCGGAAATAGGGCTGCTTCAGGAACTTCATGCCGGTCAGCCACCGCTTGGCTGCGGGAACGATGCCCGACGCCGTGACCACCGCATCCCGGACCGCTGTCAGGACCGGGTGGACGTTCATGACTACTGCGCCGATCCGCTGGGAAAGCCGGACCATGTCCACGGCATGCGGGCGGCGTTCGGCCTGGTAGGTGTCCACGAGTGCGTCGGTTCCCTCCCCGCGGACCGTGGCGGCGAGCTTCCAGGCCAGGTTGGCGACGTCGCGCACACCCGCGTTGAGCGCCTGCCCGGCGAAGGGCGGCATCATATGGGCGGCGTCTCCCGCCAGCAGCACATGGCCCGCCCGGTAATTCAGGGCAACCCGTGAATGAGCCACGTAAACCGCGGCGCGGCGGATGTCCTCCTCCTCGATGCGGCGGAACGGTGCAATCAGCGCCTGGATGGCCGCCGGTGTGGTGACCTGGGCGGCCTCCTCGCCCGGCAACAGCATGAACTCATAACGGCGGCGACCCTGAACCCCGGGGACCACAACCACCGGCCGGCTGCCGTTGCAGTGGAACTCGGCGAACTTCTCCGGCTCCCCCGGGTTGTTGACGGTATCCACGACGATCCATTTCTGGACCTGAGTGGAGCCTTCCATGGGAATGCCCAGCTGTGAGCGCACGGGGCTGCGGCCGCCGTCGCAGGCCACCACCCACTTGGCGCGGACGGTGGACTTTCCGGCGTCGTCGATAAGAACGGTGTCCACATAGTCGGGGCCGTCGCTGATGCGGAAAGCCTCGGTGTTGAACCGCAGATCGATCAGCGGGCGCTGCCGGGCAGCCTCGAGCAGAAGACTCTCCAGCACCGGCTGATCAAACTGCGACTTGCCTGGTTGACCGAGCCGGGGTGCCGCCGGCCGCACCGCGGCCAGCAACTGTCCCCGGCGGCCAAAGTAACGGGCACCCGTGTCCATGAGCATTTCGGGTGCCAGACGGTCCATGATGCCGATTTCCGCCATGACCCGCAGCGACTCATCGGTGATGCTGATGGCGCGCGGCTCGTCGCTGGTGCCGGGATGCCGCTCCGCGAGAAGCACCCGCAGGCCCTGGTCCGCGAGCAGGTTCGCCGCGGTCAAGCCCACGGGGCCGGCTCCGATAACGAGTACGTCGGTCTCGATCATGCTGTTCCATCCATCCATAGTCGTGGCAGGCAGGCCGTGCGGCGGGGCTCCGCGGATTAGTCGACCAGTTCAACCGTGTTGCGCAGGGTGCCCAGCCCGGTGATTTCCACTTCAACGACGTCGCCGGCGGAAAGCAGCCCGGAAGGAACCATGAAGCGTCCCACTCCGCCGGGGGTGCCCGTGACGATGACATCGCCCGGAGAGAGCCGGGTAAAACCGGTGACGTAGGAGATCAGCTGCGGGATGGTGAAGTAGAGGTCGGCAACGGAGGCTTTCTGCCGGACATCGCCGTTGACCCGGGTCTCCAGCGTGAGCTCGTTGACGTCACCGAGGTCTGCTGCCGGAACCAGGTAGGGCCCGAACCCGCCGGTGCCGGGGAAGTTCTTGCCCGGAGTCCACTGCGTGGCGGCCAGCTGCCAGTCCCGCGCGCTGAAGTCGTTGTATGCCGCGTAGCCAGCGACGTGGTCAAAGGCGTCCGCTTCGGCAACGTGGAACCCTTCCTTGCCGATCACGAGCGCCATTTCACCCTCATAGTCGAATTCATTCGTCGACGCGGGCATCTGGGCCGGCTGCAGGTGGCCCATCTGCGAGTCCGCGAAGCGGGTGAAGATGGTCGGAGCCTTCTGCTCCTTCTGGTGCTCGGCCTTGCCGGTTTCCTTCTGGTGGCTGCGGTAGTTCACGCCGATGCAGATGATCTTGCCGGGGTGGGTGATGGAGGGAAGGAATTCGATCTCTGCTTCCGGACGAGCCGGGGCGTTCCGGAATTCTTCACCGACGGTGCCAAAAATTCCGCGTTCGACGGCGGCACCCAGTGAGGGGGCGAGGTTCAGGCCGGAGGGTCCGAGATCGTAGGCGGTTCCCTCACTCACGATGCCCCAGGTGTGCGATCCGTCGGCTGCAACATAGCTTGCGTAATTCATGGTCTTCCTTTCATTGCGGCGGAACCGCCGCTGGTCGCCTGCTTCACCCGGAAGATCCGTGGGCTGGTCGGCGGAGTTTGCGGGCAGGTGAGATGTAGAACACATTATTTTATGGATAGTAGATAAGTCAAACTAGAATATATTCTTTGTTGTCTTCATGCGTTTATGGTTAAGGCCGCAGTCAACACAAGGAGTTAGGGCAGACATGTCGGAAGCCGGATCGCGGATCATCAGTTCCATTCGGCGCGCCATTCTCAACGGAGAATGGGTGCCGGGCGGCAAACTTCAGCCTGCCGCCCTGGCAGCGCAGTTCGGCACGAGCACCACGGTTGTTCGTGAAGCCTTGGCCCGGCTGGCGGGCGACGGCCTGGTGACGTCCGAGCGCAACCGCGGGTTCTTCGTCCAGCAGCTGGATCTCCGCCAGCTCCGGGACATCACCGAACTGCGGTGTGTCTCGGAGGGGCTCGCCGCCGGCCTGTCCGTGGAACGGGGGGACCTGCAGTGGGAGTCGGACCTGATCGCCGCTCACCACCAGCTTTCGCGCGCACCGCGCCGGGCCCCCTCGGACCCGGCCCGCATCACCGATGAATGGGCGTACGCCCACAAGCAGTTCCATGCCAAACTCCTCCACGCCTGTGACTGCCCGCCCATGACCAAGCTGGCCGCTGACCTGGCAGACTCCACCGAGCTCTACCGGCGCTGGGCCGCCCCTTCAACAGCGGCCGCCGTCCGCGACGTCGAGCAGGAACACCGCGACATCCTCGAAGCGGCGCTTGACCGGGATGCCGCAAAACTGGCGGCCCTGCTGCGCTCCCATTACGAGGCCACGGTGCAGGTGGTGCTGGACGCGGGCCTGGTGGCCGACGTTGCTCCGGTGGGCAGCTAGACCACCGGCACCAATCATCAACAACGCCGGACGGCCTGAAATCCCCCGGCCCCGGTGCCGCCGCTTAGACGGCGCCGCCGTTGCCGGCGATCACTTCGCTGGCCAGTTTCTTGGCAAAGTCGGTGTGTTCCCGAACCGCCCGGGATGCCTTCGCCGCATCGCGGCTGCGCAGGGCATCGGTCAGTGCGACGACGTGACTGTGGTCCATCTGCCGCGCCCAGTCAGCGTCGGTGAGCGCCTGGCGCCACACAGTGCCGATTCCGAGGCGGCGGAAGGCATCGGTCAGCTGCACGGACCCGGCGATGGATACGAGGCGGTTGTGGAACTTCGCGTTCAGCTTCAGGAACTCGTCAAGGGAGTCCACCCCGCGCTCGCGCAGTTCACCGAGTTTTTCCGTCATTGCGCAAAGCTCGACGACGTCGGCGTCGGTGATCTTCTCGAAGTGGCTGGCCAGGACTCCGAGCTCGATCGTGGCCCGCCCCTCGTATGCCGAGTTGATCAGGTCCTCGGTCATCGGAGTCGGGGTGAACTGCCCGCTCCCATCCCGGGTCACCAGTGCTTCGGCGGAGAGCTTGACCAGGGCATTGTGCACGTTGTTGGCATCCGAGCGGATTTCGGCGGCAATCTCCTCGGGAACCAGCGCCTCATTGACCGGGGTGCGGCGGTGAAGCACCCAGTCCCGAACGGCGTCGTACGCCGCCAGTTCCTTGACCCGCTCGAGGCGGCCGAAGGTTCCGCGGTAGTAGGCCAGGGGTTCGGCGCCTTCGCGTGCGGAGGCCTCCTGCACCAGCCCGAAGAACACGGTATGCGTTCCGCCGGCAGGGGTCTCATCGACCCTGCAGACCACGTGGGCGAGAGCGCCGTCGAGCAACGGCACATTGCCGTGTTCGCTCAAGCTGACCGCCACCGAATCGAATTTGTCGGCTCCTTTGCGGCCGAACTTCATGGCGAGGTCGCCCTGGTCCTCGGCAAGGATGTTGATGCCGAAGTACCCCGACCTGACCACGGCGTCGTGCGTTGAACTTGACCGGTTCAGGCAGGCGAGCATCATGGGCGGCTCCATGGAAAGGGAAGAAACCGCGGACGCCGTGGTGCCGAACAGTTCACCGTCCACATTGGTGGTGATCACGGTGACGCCGCTGGCGAAGTGGCCGACGACGTCACGGAAGACCATGGGGTCGAGGACTGATCCGGGGATGGTCTGAGTAGTCATGAGTGCCTCCTGTGGAGGTGCGGCGCCGGTGCGGGCCGCACTGTCTTAGTGGGTGTCGGGAGTAAAGAGAGCGACGAGGGTGGAAACGTCCTCTAGGGATTCAAGGCGGTCGACGGTGTCGGCAGCGCGTTCTGCGCTGCTGCGCGAAATGCGGCCGCCGAACTCGACGTTGGCGTAGTACTTGTCGCTGATGTCCCGTGCGCTCAGGGGATTCTTGTGGATGTCACCCAGCGGGTCATCGACCCGGCAGTGCAACCGGGAGCCGTCGCTCAGCGTCAGCTCGACCTCGGCGGTCAGGATCTCACCGGGCGCCAGCGAATCCACCAGGGAGATCTTGTCCAGCAGCCTGAGCAGCCGCGGGTCATTCATGTGGTTGGCGTTGAGGTGTTCGGGGCGGACTGTTCGGTACATCAGGGCAGTGGCCGCCGTGAACCTGATGCTGAAGGCTCCCGATACTTCCGGGGAATCTCCGGGCCGGAATTCCTGCCCGACAAAGCCGCGCAGCGTCCGCGGGGTGACATGGATGCGGATCTGTTCAATCTGGTCCGGGTCAATGTTGTGTCCCGTTGCCAGTCGCACGCAGGCGTCGAGTGACGGATGGCTGGCCCGGCAGGCGGACCACGGCTTGATCACGCAGTCACCGTAGAAGTCCTCCCCCAGGCCGGCGGTGATGCCCTCGGCGTTGGCATTGGAGCCAAAGACCTCCAAGAACCCGTGCTTTCCCCCGATGGCGTCAACAGGTCCGGTGAAGCCCAGTTCCGCCAGCTCCGCCGAGACGATCGCGTTCCGTGCCGCAAAGGCCATGGGCAGCTTGAACGCCGGGGACTGGTCATTGATGTTGGCAACGGTGCCGGCCAGCTGGTTTTCAACGATGCCGAACCCATGGCGCAGCGCAGCCGCATCCAGGCCTCGGAGCTTGCCAGCAACGGCAGTTCCGCCCAGGCCGTTGATGGTTCCGGTGTTGTCCTGCCCGGAATAAACGTCAAAGCCCTGGGCCATCCCGAGCCGGGCCGTCAGGTCGTCGCCAAGGATCAGCGCCGTGAGCAGGTCCCGGCCGCCGGCGTGCCGCTGTTCGGCAACGGCGAGGGCAACAGGCACCGTGGTACCCGAGATATGCGCCGGGGCCTGGGTCTGCCCCGGGCCTTCCGCACCGATCGCCTCGAAGTCATAGGAACGCATCATGGCGGCGTTGACCATCGCCGCGGCGTGGGCCGGAACCCGCAACCCGTGCACGAGCACTGTGGCTTCGGGCCGGCCGCCCCAGCGCCCGGCGAGCGTAAGGAGCGCATCGTTGCCCTGCGCACGGTGTCCGGCGGCGATGTTGCCCAGCGAATCCAGGATCCGCACTTTCGCCCGCTCCACCGTCCGGGTGTCGAATGCCTCGAACTCCGTATCCGCAATATGGTTGCTCACCGTTTCGGTGATGGTCGCCGTCGTCGTGATGCCCATGGGGAATCTAGGCCCGAGGTCCTGTGCCCTGCAGGGACAGGAGGTCCTGCTGCTCCGGCGCAGGCACCGGGTCGATGCCGGCTTCCTCGAACAAGGCGCGGTAGGCACCGGTTTCGCCCTTCGCCTGCGCCTTGCGGTGGTCCAGCCCGCGGGCCCGGCCGACGGAGCCGAGGTAGAAGCGCTCGTACAGTTCGTTCCGGCTGCCCAGGGCGGATCCGGCGAAGTCCCATGCGGTGCGGAAGATACGTGCCCGCTCCTGGGCAGGAATCCCGTTGGCTCCCGGAAGGTACTTTTCCAGCAGCGGCCCCAGCCGTGTGTCCTGGAACGCGGCCGCCGTGGGGGTGGCCAGGAGATTGTGGGAACCCATCGACTTGATGATGTCGTTCACCCGGGCCATCCACAGCGGCATCATGGTGCGCAGCGACGAAATGTCATCGTGGCAGAAGAACGCCCCGTTGCCCCAGTCCGAGGCATTGACCTCGGCCGAATGCACCACGGCGCGGGCAATACGCAGGTAGGAGTAAATCTCGCCCAGGATTGATGCCGTCTCGGGCTTGGTGTCCGTGGCGGTGGCCTTGGCCATCTGGACGCAGAGGTCATAGGCGAATTCGAGTTTTACGCAGGCCCGGATTGCCGTCTGCTGCTGCGTGTTTCCGGTGGCGGTTCCGGCATTCAGGGCGTTGTAGACGCTCAGGTTGCCGTCGATGAACACGCGTTCCCACGGGATCAGGACGTCGTCGAAAATGATGACGGCGTCCTGCTCGTCGAAGCGTGAGGAGAACGGCTTGTCCACGATTTCCGCGTCGACCCCGTAGTGGTCGCGGCAGACGGAGACGACGCCCGGCGTCGCTACGGGGATGGCGAACGAGAGCGCGTATTCCTCGTAGCCGGGCTGGATCGGCACTGCCGGGTAAACGTAGAGTTCATCGGCGATGGGGCCGAGGGTGGCGAGCATCTTGGCACCGCGGACGATGAGGCCTTCCTCGGTGCGGTCGACGACCCGCAGCGTCAGCTCCTCGTTCATGCCCTGGAGCTCGCCCACGCTCTTATCGATGGCGGCGTGGACAATGGTGTGGGTCAGCGCCAGGTCCTTTTCAATGACTTCCCGGTGGTACGCCGCGATGCGTTCATGGAACACCGGGTCACCGGACTTGTCGAAGATGTCCTTGCGCGACACATGGCCGGCCAGAACCACGTTGACGTAGTCCGGCGTGCGGCCGAGCATTCCGTTGGAGTAGCGGGCCAGCCGGTCGAAGGCCCGGTGCCGGCGGGCGATGTCTTCGGCGCTCTTAGGCAGTGAGAGGCTGACGTTCATGGCGGATCCGGTCTCCGGATCGGTCATGAGGCAATCGGCGGCGTACTTGTTCTGGTAATCGAAATAGCCCGCCATCCCCTCGATCGATCCCTTGAAGGCCGGATGCTCCAGGACGTTGATGCGCTGGTCCCCCAGCCACACCTCCCGGTTGTCGGCGAGGCCCGCTTTGTACTCTGCTCCGGTGCGTGCAGTCACTGTCTGCTCCTTGAACGGGCTGTCTTTGCGACCCGCGTTGTTTCACATTGTTGATTGGAAAATATAATCTGCTCTACAGATTATTTACTTTATGTGATCTTGGCAACACCTTTCGGAGGTCTGGTTCAAAAACCCGTGAAGTGCTGGGGGTGCTGCCGGATCCTTATAAAGAAGGCGCCACGGAGACCGGGCGCGTGGCGCTCATGGCGCTGCGGAATTCGCCCGCGGAAATTTCCACTTCCGCGGCCCCATGAGTCCGGCGGCATGTGTTCAGCGGCGCAGGAAGAGCCTCTCCGGCCCTACCAGCTCTGCCTCCGCCGCGGAGAGCCGGAGCATCTGCGGAAGGGCTGGATCGTAGGCTGGCACCGCGGTCCCGTCCGGCCTGCGTGCCACCCCGCCGGATGCAAAGCCGAGGAGAACAGCACGCAGTTCGGCACTGACGGCCTCAAAACCGGCGGGGTCGAAGCCATCCAGCATG
The DNA here is from genome assembly GCF_023022985.1 of Arthrobacter gengyunqii. Classification (NCBI taxonomy): domain Bacteria; kingdom Bacillati; phylum Actinomycetota; class Actinomycetes; order Micrococcales; family Micrococcaceae; genus Arthrobacter; species Arthrobacter gengyunqii. Next base: position 3,592,071 of record NZ_CP095461.1, read on the forward strand.
GGAGCGTCCGACCAATCTTCCCGGTTGCCAAAGAGGAACGGCAGATCAAAGTTGTGCGGGCTGCCGATGCCGTCCAGCGGGCTGGGAACGGCAAATCGAACAAGCGTGGCGGGAACCCCCGCCGCGGAGGCGGCCGCCGCCAGTTCGGTGGCCGCCAACCGGAATTCATACAGGCTCATGGCCTCCACCATGCGGGCATGGTGCGTGGCGCCGGGTATCCGGCCATCAATGAACGCCTCGACAGCCTGCGGGTCCTGGAACCGTTCGGCGATAAAGCCTGCGGCCATTTCGGGGGACACCGCCGGCACCGGTAGGCCGCGGAGCATGGCCGCGGCCTCGTCCTGCGTGGCGCTGAGCAGGATCGACTCCACATGCAGGCGTTCGGCCGCAACGGAGAAGTCCGCCAGATCCGCAGGGACCAGCACGCCGTCGGCCGCCGGCTGCAACCCCAGCCCGCGTCCCGCGTAGGCCCGTTCCACTTCGCGCTGGGCCGCCAGGACTTGGTCCACTCCGGCGGTGGCCGGATCGGCAGCAAGCGCACCGTTGAAGATCTCCGCGCGCTGCCCCGCCGCTGAGGCGGTGAGCGGCGGCTGGAAGGGAAGACTGAAAAAGGCTGCCCTCCCGAACAATCCGCGGGCCGGCTCCGCACAGGCCAGCGCAAAGGCGAGCCAGGCGCCGGCCGACTGACCGGCCAGGGTGACGTCGTCGGGATTTCCGCCGAAAGCGGCCACGTTGTCCTGGATCCAGCGCAGCGCCTGCAGCACATCATCGAGGACCCTGTTCTCGACACCGTCCGCACCCATGAGCCCTGCGGCCCCGAGGCGGTAGTTGACGGTGATGACAACCATCCCGCCCTGACCACAGAGCCGTTGCCCGTCGTACCAGTCGGCGGTTCCCGCGCCGCTGATGTAAGCACCGCCGGGCAGGAAGACCAGCACCGGAGCGTTCCGGGCGCCGACGGGCGCCCAAATGTTCACCTGAAAGGCATCCTCGTCCCGGGGCAACCGGGCCAGTGCGGGCCCGAGCAGCCAATCCATCGATCCGGGATTCTGCGGGAACGCCGCCGGAATGCCCTGCGGATCGGCCGGATCCGGTCCGATCAGTGCGGAGAACCGGTCCGCGGGATCCGCGCGCTTCCCGTAGCGGACACCGCGGGTGTGCACGACGCCGTCGCGGACCTGGGATTTATAGGCTGCAGGCGTGGTGACGGCGGGAGCCGTGTGGGAGGACCCCATCATCAGGACAACTTGTTGTAGTCATCGAGATTCACCCGGCGCGTGATCTTCCAGTAATCCAGCACAGGGTAGGGCCAGATCTGCGACACCCTGCCGAACTTGTTCTTGTACCAGGTATTCACGCTCGGATGCCCCCAGGCCTTCTTGGAATTGGCGGCATCCAAATCCCGCACAAACGCATCCAGGACTTCCTGCTTGAGATCGAGCGCCTTGAGGTTCTCCTCCAGCAGATGGCGGAAGGCCTCCAGAGTGTACTCAATGGCGCTTTCCATCATGGTGAACAGGCTGCCGTTGACGACATGTCCCGTATTGGGCCCGGTCAGGATGAACAGGTTCGGGAAGTTGGGAACGGTAATACCGGCAAAGGCCTTGGCATCGCCACCCCAGTACTCATGCAGGTCCCGACCGTTGCGGCCGGTGATCTGCAGCGGTTCCAGAAACTCCGAGGCATGGAATCCTGTGGCGTAAATGATCATGTCCAGCTCATGGAAAACGCCGTCCGCGTCAATGATGCCGTTCTCCGTCATCCGCTCCATGCCGCTGGTGACCAGCGTGGTCTGCGGCTTCTTGAGGGATTCAGCCCAGACACCGTTGTCGCGCAGCATGCGCTTGCCGCCGACGATGTAGTCGGGAGTGACCTTGGCGAGCAGGTCCGGGCGGTCCTGGTACTGGACCTCCAGCAGACGCGTGAGTTCCTGCCGCACCCGCTCGTTGATGGCGGAAACACTTCCCGGAGTGTTCCACCCGTCCTCGACGTTCATGGTGTGCTGCCGGCCCTCAACGCCCAGCCAGTACTGCCAGAACCGCATCCACTGACCGTAATGGGGCAGGTGCTCCACCAGCCACTTCACGGAATCGGGCATGTCATCGTAGTAACCGTTGGTGGGCAGCATCCAGGGCGAGCTGCGCTGGAAGACCGTGAGGGATTCCACCTGGTCCACGACGGCCGGAACGATCTGGTAGGCACTGGCACCGGTGCCGATGACGGCAACACGCTTGCCCGTAACATCGACGTCGTTGTCCCATTCCGCTGAATGCATGTGGATGCCGGCAAAGTCCGTGCGGCCGGGGACGTCGGGGAACTTCGGCCGATCCAGCTGGCCGACGGCGGAAACCACAGCATTGAACCGGCGGCTGACCTGCTCCCCGTCGACGATCATCTCCACGGTCCAGAGTCCGGTGGCCTCGTCGTAGGCAGCGGACGTGACCTCGGTCCCGAACTGGATATTCTCTTCAATACCGCCGCGGCGTGCCACTTCACAGGTATAGGCGTGGATTTCTGGCCCCTCGGAGAACTGCTGTGGCCAGTCGTCCCGCTGCGCGAAAGAGAAGCTGTAGGCGTAGTTGGGCGTATCCAGACGCACCCCGGGATAGGTGTTCTTCCACCAGGTCCCCCCTACGGCATTGCCCTTCTCGAAGACGGTGTAGGGAATATTGGCCTGCCCAAACCGGTAGGCGGCAGCCATCCCGGACACGCCCGAACCGATGATGGCTACGCTGAACTCCCGGCCTGCGGAAATGTCCTCATAGTTCCAGCGGGGCTTTCCGCTCTTGCCCTCCGCCAGTGCCATGTCGTGCATCAGGAACGGGTGGTACTCGGGGGAGGCCGCGTTGGTGATCCACTCCAGGATGGAGGTCGCCTGATCCTCGTCAAGTGTCTCGACGCGTGTGAGCTGCTCATCGCGTACGCGCCGCAATGCCTGGAAGGCCAGCTCCCTCGCCTCCATCTGTGCTTCCTGGGACATCCCCCCGTGCGGCTGCCCAATGGTGTCGGCCGGCGGCTGGGGCGGACGAAGATTGGGGCGAAGGAGTGAAAAGTCCCTGGTAACGGCAGCCAGGGCCACCAGCAGTGCCGGAAGGTCGCTGGTCTCCACAATGTTGCGCAGAAACGCGTCATCCTCGGTGATCTGACTGTACTCGTCTCGCCAGTACAGGTCGTCGACCACGCTGTCCTGGGGCGCCTGCACGGCGGCGGGGGAATAGGTCACGGCGGTTCTCCTTTGGCGGATCTCAGCGGACGCAGCCGGTCGCCCGAACCCTGCCGCCGGACAGCTTCCGGGGCGGGAACAGCAGATGTGACCGGGGTCTCATTTCTCCCTGCCAGTCTAACCGTGATCTTGCATAAGTCAATGAACAATACATTCTGTGCTCGTCGCTACAATTATGCACATGTCAAAAAGAATCGATGCGGAGACGCTCAGCACCCACGTCCGCAGTGCGCTCCGCAGCGATATCCTCTCGGGCAAATGGGCGCCGGGCGAGAAGCTGCAGCTCACTGACCTCTCCGGCCACTACCAGACCAGCAGCACCGTCGTCCGGGAGGCCCTCACCCGGCTCGTCGGTGACCGGTTGGTGCTGCTGAAGGCAAACCGCGGGTTCTTCGTTCCCGTGCTTTCACTGGCGGAACTGAAGGACATCACCGAGCTGCGCTGCGTCAATGAGGAGTTCGGCATCCGCCTCGCCGTCGAGCGCGGCGACCTGGCCTGGGAGTCAGAGCTCATGGCAGCCCACCACACCCTGGAACGGACCCCCTACCGCACCGAGGGTGATGATGCACAGCTGACGGATGACTGGGTGCGCGCCCACCAGGCCTTCCACGAGAAACTCCTGCAGGCGTGCGCGGTGCCCACCCTGATCGATTTGACCTGCACCCTTTCCGACCTCACGCAGCTCTATAACCGCTGGGCGGGAAGAGCGACCCGGTTCGTCAACCGCGATGTGGCCCAGGAACACCGCGAAATCCTCGCCGCCGCGCTGAACCGCGATGCCAAAGAAGCATCCAAGTTGCTTCGCTCCCACTATGAGACGACGCTGAAGGCCATTGAAAAGGCCGGTTTCTCGGAGGACTCCCCGACGTCCTCCAGCCCGGCGGCCAGCGGTTCGGCCAGATAAGGATCCGGGCAGCGGCAACACCCAACGGGAGATCTCCGGCCTCCCTGCCGGACCCGCGGGCAGCACCTGCTGCCCGCGGTCCGCGGTCCGGGCCCCCTAGGAACGTACAGCCGCTCCATCCACGGCCGGACGGAATTTGGCCGGCCAGACCCCCTGCTTGCCCGGGGACAGGATGCCCTTCGGATCCACGGCGTCCTTCAGGACCTCTTGGAATCGGCGGAGCGCGTTGTTGTTGAAGTCAAAGCCGTCGGCGATGGTGTCCATGTAGTCCACATGGCTGCGGTACGGCGCATAGCCGCGGCGGCGGGCGGCTTGGAGCAGCTTGGCGTACAGTTCACGCGCCCGGGCCAGCATCTCCTCGTTGCCGTTCTCGAAGAAAATCATGGTCACGTGGACCATGTGCCGCGGATAGAGGTGGTATCCGATGTACAGGTCGAATCCGTACTCCCGGTACAGGGCCTTGGCCTCCTGGTAGAAGTCCCAGACATCCTGGCCTCGGGCCGGAAGGATCGGAGCGGCGTCGATATGGCCGCCGTTTTCCGCCGCCCAGGCCACTGTCGACAGCGGTTTCAGCGTGGGCACGCCCGCCATCTGCGTGCGGTCCATTGGGGCGATGTCCTCATAGGCAACCTGTGCCCCGTCGGATCCCTCGTAGGTGCGGGCCTTGACCGTGAACCCCTCAAGCCCGGCGAACCGTTCGCGGATAATTTCCAGCCGACGCTCGGCCAGTCCCTTGTCGCCGTAAATGGCAAACTTCGCGTTCCACTGTCCGACGCCCATTTCGTGGCGCATTTCCTCGAGCCGCTCGTCCGGAATCGACCCTTCGCCGGTGTACCAGCGCGACCGCGGGCCGTTCATGGTGGCCGCCCGGACCACATTTCCGCAGAGTGCGTTGTTCTGGATGATGTCCTCGCGCCGGAGCTGGGTGAGGATGTCCACCAGCTTGGGCATGTCCTCCTCGCGTTCCACCACAACGTCGCCGTTGATGTAGACGTCGGGCCAGGGCATCAGCCACAGGCCGACCTTCGTCGCCACGCCCAGGTTGGACTGGGTGAACAGTCCGTCGAGCGTGGGACCGAAGCCGCCCTGGAAAAGCGGTCCGAGGTCAGTGCCCTCCATGGCCCACATGCCCGTGCGGAGCAGCTCGCCGTCGGGCAGCACCACCTCCATGCCGCAGAGGCTTTTGACGTGGTCGCCCATGGGCGTCATGCCGTAGCCGCGGTCCAGCATGTTCCCCAGCACCGACCCCCAGCCCAGTGCCGGAACGGACATCCAGAGCTTGAGGCCCTTGGCCTTGATGTGCTCGAACAGGTCAAAGAAGGTGACACCGGGCTCGACGACGGCGTAGTTCAGTTCGTCGTTGACCTCCAGGATGCGGTTCATCCGGCTCAGGTCCAGCGCCACCATTTCAGTCCCGCGGGGCTCCGGCCCTCCGTAGCCGAGATTCTTCCCCCGGGAGAAGGTCCAGAGCGGTACCTCGAGTTCGCCCGCCAGGCGCACCAGCTCCTGCACTTCTTCCACGCACCCGGGCATGACGCCCGGCCATTTCCCGCGTCCGGCGTTCAACGGGTACGGGTCAATATAACCGGCCTCGGCGTTCGGACGGATTACGTTTTCGGCACCGACAATTTCAGCGGCACGGTCCAGGAATGCACTGCGGCTGTCCATATCAACACGTCACTTTCAAGATTTCCTCCGGCAGGCGCCGGAGCATGGGGTTGGTTTCTGGTGTCACCGCGGCAACGGCAGAATCACTGCTCATTGGCCGTGTGACGGAATGTCTGTTCAGTTATATTGACAATATGAATTTCGCGCCCAATCCGAGCATCACTCTGCGGCAGGCACTGCACTTCGTTGTGGCGGCGGAGGCCGGAACCATGAGCGAGGCTGCCCGCCGCCTGCACATGGCACCTTCGGCAATCTCCATGTCCATTGCCGAACTGGAGCGGATTGTCGGCGCCCAGCTGTGCATCAAGCGCAAGTCGAAGGGCCTGACCCTGACCTCCACCGGCGTCGCGGTGTTCCGGCAGGCCCGCCAGCTGCTGGAGCTTGCCGACGAGATCGCTGCCCTCTCCCGCGGTGACCGGGCAGATATCCGCGGCCCCCTGACGGTTGGCTGCTTCATGACCCTGGCGCCGACCACCATTCCGCCCATGCTGGCCGAGTTCGCCCGGCAGTGCCCGCACGTGGACGTGGACTTCGTTGAGGCCTACCACGAAGATCTGCAGGACCGGCTGCTGGCCGGCTCCCTCGACGCGGCCTTCGTGTACGACATGGACCTCTCCCCCGCACTCAAATCGGCACCGCTGTTTTCGGTTGACCCGTATATCCTGCTGCCCCAGGACCATGCGTTGGCTGCCTCCGCGTCGGTGTCACTTCGCGATATCGCGGCCGAACCGTTCATCTTCTTCGACGCACCGCCGATCTCCAGGCGCGTGCTGGAGATGTTCAGCGACTCCGGTCTGGAGCCGCCCCGGATCCAGCATCGGTCACGAAGCTATGCGACGGTGCGCTCCCTGGTGGCTGCGGGGCGTGGGGTCTCGGTCCTGTTCCAGCATCCCGAATTCGAAGCGCCCTATGAGTCACTCGGCGTTGTGCTCAAGGCGGTCACCGATCCAATCGTCACCACCAGGGCCCAGGCAACCGTTTCGCTCGCCTGGGCCCGCAGCGTACCGCTGAATGCAAGGGCCCAGGCCTGGGTTGACGTCGCCGCCCGCCATTTCGGCTAGCCCTGACCGGCCGGCCGGGACTAATCACCGGGCGAGCTAGGCGCCGGGCCGGGACAGACCGAGATTGTCGCGAAGCGTCGTGCCCTCGTACTCCGAGCGGAAGTAACCCCGGTTCTGCAGCTCCGGCACCAGCTTGTCGCAGATCAGCTTGAAGCCTCCCGGGTTGAACGGGGCGTTCAGGTTGAAGCCGTCGCACGCTTTGGAATCGAACCAGTCCACCATGCGGTCCGCCACTTGGCTGGGAGTCCCCGCCATCCACTGGTGGCCGGTGGACCGGGCCAGATCGACGATGAGCTCGCGCAGCGTCATCCCCATGTCCACGCTCTTCTTGCGGTAGATCTGGTAGCGGCTGCCCAGCTTGGGATCGTCAGAGAACCAGGCCGCGGGAATCCGGTCGCTGAAGTCGAGCTCGCTGAGGTCCATTTTCAGGTCGGCCGCAACCTGGCTGCGCCCGTTTTCCAGATGCACGTAGTTGGCCAGCTCGTCCGCCAGATCATTGGCTTCTTTTTCCGTGTCGCCCAGGATGGGCAGGATGCCCGGTATGACCTTGACGTCGTCGGGGTTGCGCCCCTTCTCGGCCGCCATTGCCTTGAACTTGGCATAGAACTCCACGGAGGGTTCCTTGAATGGCTGGGCCGTATAGATACCGTCGGCAACCGAGGAGCCAAGGTCCATGCCGGGACCTGAAGACCCCGCCTGCACCAGGACCGGACGGCCCTGGGGGGATCGCGGCATGTTGATGGGCCCCTGGACGTTGAAGAACTCGCCCTGGTGGTTGATGGCCCGCAGCTTGGAGCGGTCCACGTACTCGCTGTTCTCCTTGTCCACGATGACGGCGTCGTCGCCCCAGCTGTCCCACAGTTTCTGCACCACGTCGACAAACTCGGTGGCCCGGCGGTAGCGAACCACGGGGTTGGGAACATCAGCGACACCGTAGTTTTGAAAACCGTCGGAGGACGTCACGATGTTCCAGCCGGCGCGGCCGTTGGACATATGGTCCAGGCCGCAGAGCTGGCGCGCAACGTTGTAGGGCTCGGAGAAAGAGGTTGACATGGTGCCGATGAGGCCAATGTTCTTCGTCCGGGCCGCCAGTGCGGACAAGACGGTCATGGGCTCGTAGAAGCCGTTCATTTTGATGTCTCCGCGCAGCACCGTATTCGCGTGCACGATATCGCCGAAGAAGACCGCGTCCAGCTTTGCCTCTTCAGCCATCAACGTAAGGTCGGCGACGAAATCCAGGTTTCCCAACTCGTCAGCGCGGCTGCCGGGCATGCGCCAGCTGTCTTTGTGGTAACCGGCCGGCAGCATAAATGTGGTCAGCACCATGTGCTTCTTGGACTTCGAGATCATTGCGTGGAGATTCCTTTCGGGACGCACGCCGCAAAAATGCGACGCCGGAGGTGTAACCATCATCACACTCTTTGCTTATCCAGTAAATAAGCAGTTTCTGTACTGACACATCAATAAAATTGATAATGCTCATGCGGGCACGCAAACGGCCCGTCCACCCCTGCCGGGGTGGACGGGCCGCCGTGCCGCACAAAGGACTTGCTATGCGTTCTGCTTCTGCCGGCTGCGAAGCTGCATTTTGGCCTGCTGGGAATCGGCTCCCTCCCGGCTCATCAGGACTGCCACCAGGCCAAGGACCAGAATGGCAACCCAGAATATGCCGACCAGTCCGTAACCGCCGCCACCCAGGACGACCAGCCCGGTGGCGATCATCGGGGTGAATCCGGCACCGAGCGTTGCGGCTCCCTGGTAGGCCAGCGAAGCCCCGGTGTAGCGCACCTCGGGCGGGAACTGCTCGGAGATGTAAGCCCCGATGGGGCCGGCCAGGATGCCCTGGATCAGGCCGTTTCCGACTATCACCGCCAAGGCGAAGTCCCACGGGTTTCCCGAGTGCATCAACTGGAGTGCGGGAAATGCCCACAACGCACCGGCCACGCCGCCGACGGCCAGAACCGCTCGCCGGCCGAAACGGTCACTCAGGCGGGCGGCGGCAAAGCAGGCGGCAATGGTGACCACCGCTGCCACACCCTTGATGTTGAGGACGAAGGAACGGTCCACGCCTTCTCCCACCGCCACGGAGACCCCCCAGCTGGTGAGGATGCCCTGCATCGTGTAGAAACCCAGCGATGCAATGAGGGTGATGATGACGAGGCGGGGGTATCCCGTGATGACCTTCAGCAGCGGCGTCTTCTGCTTCTTCTGCTTGTCCGCCGCCTTGGACTCAAGCGCTTGGAAGACGGGAGTCTCGGCAACCTTGAGCCGGACCACCATTCCGACAAGGATGAGGACCGCCGACAACAGGAACGGAATGCGCCAGCCCCAGACCAGGAACTGGTCTCCTGTCAGGGACGAAACCAAGGAAACCACGAGGGTGGCCAGGAGGCCGCCGGCAGGACCCCCCGCATTGGCGAAGGCTGCGGCAAATCCGCGCTTGCTGGCTGGTGCGTGTTCCAGCGCCATCAGGGTTGCTCCGCCCCATTCCCCACCCACAGAGATGCCCTGAATGAAGCGCAGCATGACCAGAATGACGGGCGCCGCGATGCCGATTTGCTCGGTGGTGGGCAGCAGGCCAATGGCGATGGTAGCGAACCCCATCATGAGCATCGAAATCACGAGCATCTTCTTGCGCCCAATGATGTCCCCGTAGTGACCGAAGATGATGCCGCCCAGCGGCCGGGCCACGTACCCAACAGCCAAGGTTCCGAAGGAGGCAAAGAGCGCAACCGCCGGAGACAGGTTCGAAAAGAACACCTTGTCAAAGACGAGTGCGGCGGCCGTCGCGTAGAGGATGAAGTCGTAGTACTCAATGATGCTGCCCATAAGGCTTGACCCGAGGACGCGGCGCAGGTCCTTCGTATTGAGGGACTGATTGGCGGTCACATCGGGACCGGCGGTGTCATGCAAAGCCATACTGTGCTCTCTCTTCATTGGGAGGATCACGCCTTCGGCGAAAGGTCACGGCGCCCGTGGGGGGTCCCGGACAGGCCTAGCGTCGGTTGGACACGGGCGGAATGCCGTAGGTACGGAATCCGTCGGGGCGGAACGGGCTCCACATGTTCCACCAGTTGTCGTCGGCCCCCCAGATCACGGGAGGACGTTCGTCGTCGTAAATCTGTTCCAGGTCGGTGTAAAGCTCGACGACGGCGCCGGATGTTTCCACGTAATAGGCGGCGATATTGTGGCCGGCCCCGTGCCGCACGGGCCCCCAGATGAGGTCCCTTCCCAGCTTGTTCAGCCGGTCGCCGAGCTTGCCGAGGTCTGCAATGGACTGGGTCTGCCATGCGTGGTGGTGGAATGTTCCGCGGCCGGCAATCAAAGCGATTCCGTGATGGTCCGGGTTGCACCGCATGAAGTAGGCGTAGTCATCACCGATGACATCGGAGAGCCGGAAATCCAGCACTCGTTCCAGGAAGTTCTTCATGCCCAGGACGTCCACCGGGTGAAAGTTCATGTGGCCGTAACGGTCCGGACCGAAACTCTGAAGGGGCGCTGTGTCGGGCTGCATGTCGATGTAAATCTCGAAGATCCAGCCTTCCGGCCCGATAAACGAGAAACCGTCCTGGACGCCGGCGCTGACGGATTTTTCACTGATGATCGGCAGGTTTTCCGCTTCCACCCGTCGCCGGATGGTGCGCAGTGCGTCCCCGTCCCGCGCCACCAGGCCGATACTGTGAATACCGTTGGTGTCGGAGTCCAGGTAGACAAGTTCATGGTGAACATTCCCGGCAGCAAGGTAGATTTCGCTTGCCGTGCGTTCGGTGACCCTCAGCCCCAGGATTTGGGTGGCATCGAAAACCGAACCTTCCACGTCCGTGGTTTGGATAGCCACATGACCCATCTCACGTATCAGGCCCCAAGACATCCGGTCTCCAATCAGTTCTGCAATTCCCTTGGTATGGTGCAGATCACATCCAACCGAAATAAAACACTATCCGCAAATCATCTATTCTTCAACGGATTCAAGATAATCCCTGTGAAAATATCAGCTGAAGCCGGATGTGATACCGACGGCCGCCCCGCAGCAGCGTCACTGGAGCGCGTCGTTGATTCGCTGCGCCACCCGGGCGAGCGCCCGGCGGGATTCCGGCGTAAAGGTGGCGGCAACATAGACATGGAATCCATCCGGGGCCACATGCAGCTCCACCGGCGATGACGTCGCGGCCGCCTTGGCAGCCAGGCGTTCGGCGTCGGGGAACAGAATGTCCCTTCCACCCTGGAACAGGCACACCGGCGGCAGATCTTTCAAAGTGTCGTTGATCGGGCTGACCTGCCAGGAGTCCAGGGGGCGGCCCCGGGCCCACAGATTTGCGCAGTAGATGAGCCCGGGGACGTCCAGCATAGGGTCCTGCCGGACCAGCGGCGGTATGGCGGGGTTGGACATGGTGCAGTCCAGCCACGGCGCGAAGAGGAACACCGCCTCGGGCTGGCTTTCCCTCCGGTTCCGGCGGTCGATCACGTGCGCCAGGGCCAGGCCGCCGCCGGCCGAATCACCAGCCAGAAACAGAGGTGCGCCGGGCGAGCGCCGGGCCACGGCTTTACTCACCGCATCGACAAACGGCAGGGCTTCGGCCACCGAGTGCTCCGGTGCCAGTCCGTACAGCGGAACCGTGACCGTGGCGCCGGTACGGCGGATGAGGGCTGAGATGATCCACCAGTGGGCCTCCCGCAGCGGGAAGACGTAGGCACCGCCGTGAAGGTACACCAGCTCCCTGCCGGACGAACGCCTGGGGGTCAGCGTGATCACCGGAAATCCGGCCACGTCATCCTCCCGCACCCGGCACAGGCAGCGGAGGGTGAGCGGCACGGAGTGCCGGCGCCGCCGCGCAGCGGTGCGCCGGACCGCCTCCGGTGTTCGGAAGGTCCGCGGCACTGCCCGCAGGGCGAGCCCGGCGAGCCGCATTGAGAGTGACATGGACACACTCCGGTCTTACCGTTGCCGGCCTGGGTGGCTTCAGCCTAGGGTACCGGCAGGGAAACCCCATCGCGGCAGCTAATGGAACCTTTCCCAGGCGGACTGCCGGGACATCCCCAGGGCCGAACCAATGCTTGCCCAGCTGATTCCGCGCCCCCGGGCTGCTTCGACCCAGCGCCGGAGATGCGCGTCGACCTGCTCCCGCGCCTCTGCAACCTGCGGCAGCCGGGCCATCAGTTCGTCGTCGTCGAGGCCGTCCCAAGGAGTATCCGGAAGCATTTCCCCGGGAGTCGGAGCGGCATCGAGCAGAGCTGCGGCACGGACTGCGCAGTCACGGCAGATGGAGGCCGCAGGTGCCCCGGCCAGCAAGCCTGTTTCCTCCCTGGAACGCAGACAGAAAGAACACATGAACGGCACCGCCGTGAGTGCCGGCACTGATGCGTCTCTGGAGGCCTCGGGCATAGTGGCCAGTCTATTCGCTTGCCGCATGCTGAAAACCAACCCTTACCCTGTCAGGGTTTGCCTGACAGAATATCGCCCGTCAGGAATTCCCTGACAGAACGCTTCCGGGGGCACCATGGCACGTGAACAACTGATCAGCACCGGACTGCAGAGCGGACGGAAGGCTTCCTTCCGGTTCCTGCTCGGGTCAAACACCATCGAGGGGTTCGCGGACTCCCTCACCCGAACCCTGCTGCCAATCCTCGCGGTGACCGTTCTGGGGCTGGGCTCGGAATTTCTGGGTGCGCTCAACGCAGCAGGGCTGGCAGCCTTTCTGCTGCTGGGCGTGCCCGCAGGTGCCGTCATCGACAGGTTGAAGAACCGCCGGCGCGTCATGACAGCCGCCACGTGCCTGCGCATCCTTGTCGCGGCAGCGTTGGCCATCTCCACTTTCACCGGCTGGCTCAGCGGCCCCCTGCTGCTCGGCGCGGCCATCCTGGTGGGGATCTCCGATGTTGTCTTTACCACCGCTCTGAGCACCGTGATTCCGCGGGTGGCATCCACCGGCAACCTGAAACACGCCTACTCGCAACTGGCTGTTGCCACTCAGACCGCGTCAACGGTGGCAGCAGCCGCCGCCGGTGCGCTGCTGGGCGTCCTGGGGATGGGTGCGGCTCTGGTGGCCGCCGCCGTTTCCTACGGCATGTCCGCAGTGCTGCAACTTGGCATTAGGCTCGGCTCCGCCCCGGCTCCCGCGACCGGAGCAGCGGCAGAAACCGGGCGGGATTTGAGCAGCGGCTTCCGGGCGCTTCGCTCCTCGCCCGCACTTTGGGCGCTTACAGTTTCCGGGGCGCTTACCAACGCCGGAGCAATGCTCGGCAACACCGTGTTGCCGGTGTTTATTCTTCGGGACTTGGAAATAGCTCCTCCCCTATTTGCGGGGTTGGGCGCACTGGGTGCCGCAGGAGCCATCGGCGGTGCCGCGGCGGCACCGTTTCTGACCGCGGCATGGGGTTTGCGGAACCTGCGGACAGGTGCCGCGGCGGCTTCGGGGCTCTGCGTCGCTGCAGCCGCTCTCTGCCCCTGGCTTCCCGGGCCAACCCTGGCCTGGCTGGCGGTTCAGTCCCTGGGCTGGAGTTTTCTCGTGTCGGTGTCAGGCGTGGCAGGAGCCGAGGTACTTCCGCGGAGCGTTGCGCCCGGCAAACTGGCATCTGTGGCAGCGGCGCAACGGACGTTCACCCTGGGAGTGATGCCGGTGGCTGCCCTGCTGGGAGGAGCCGCGGCCGGGCTGGCGGGTCCCGTCCCGCTCCTGATTGTGTGGATCGTGCTCGCCTGCGCCGCCGCGGTCCCGGTGATGCGTTCACGGGAACTGGCAGAGTTTCGGTGAGCGCCGCCGTCGCCCGATGTGCAAGGGTGGAAGGTACTGAACGACTCATCCCTAAACTTCACGATCGAACCATCGGCAGGAGAACACCATGAGCAACCAGGAACAGCCCATCAATTTCGGCGCCGACGCCACCGAGAACAACCTCGCCGGCACGCGGGACGAGTTTAATGACGAGGTGACTGCTCAGCTTCTCGACGAAGTGAAGGCGGAGAAGCAGGCGAAGGCGAAGGACAACAACGAGCAATCCGAGAGCCGGGAGGCGGAAGAGCGCGAAGAACGCGAAGAGCAGCCGGCTCTCGAGGTTGATGAGGAAAGCCCGGCTTCCGAGGCGGAGCCGGCCTCCTGACTTCCGGTTTCTGAGGTTTGGACGCCCTGAGGCTTCGCAGAGAAAATTAAGCACCCTGTGTTTTTGGCCGTATTCTCCCTAGTCTTGGAGGAGGGGTTCTCGGAGGCATTGACACCAGCAGCGCCAAAAGGCAGTGAAGGGAGTCCCCCATGAGTACCAGCGCAGGAGCAACAGGGCAGCCAGCCCGCAAACCAAACCGCGCAGCCACGGGTAAGGGTGCCGCGAACGCGGCTGCCCGCGACGGCGGCACCGACAGCCGCGAACAGGTGGTCGGCCGGGAGAAGGAACAGTTTGGCGGCGTCAAAATCGGCTCTGCCTTCTTCGGTTGGCTCGCCGCCGCGGGAACCACGGTACTGCTGAGCGCCATTGCCACCGCTTTCGGAGCGGCACTGCTGGCCAACAATGTAGACGCCGGGGAAGCCGCGGCAGATCCCCAGGGTGCGGGCGTGGCCGGAGTCATCCTCCTCATGGTCATCCTGTTTGTGGCCTACTTCTGCGGCGGCTACGTCGCCGGACGAATGGCCCGGTTTAACGGGCTCATGCAGGGGGTGGCCGTCTGGATCTGGGGAATTGTGATCGCCCTCGTGCTGGCCCTCATCGGAGCTATTGCCAGCAGCGAGCTGGACATCAACGCCCAGCTCAACACTTATCCCCAGCTCTCCGGGGACAACACGACAGCAGCCATCATTTCCGCTGTCATCGCTGCCCTCGTTGCCCTGGGTGGCGCCATCCTCGGAGGTCTCGCCGGCATGCGCTTTCACCGCCGCGTCGACAGGGCCGGTTTGGGCGATTGAACACGATGCACCCAGCTCAGTACCGAAAGCCACAGGCGGAGTGCCGCACTTGAACTCGGAGCGCTTTCCGCCCTGGATGCGACGGACCGGGATCGAAGTTGCCGGCTGGATGTTGATCGTTTTCGGGCTTGCCGCCCTGGTTCTTCCCGGTCCCGGACTTTTGGGACTCGTCGCGGGGCTGGCAGTCTTATCGCTGCGATACCGGTGGGCCAACCGGCTCCTGCGTCCGGTGAAGGCCAAGGCGTTTGAAGCGGCGGAACAAGGAGTACAGACCTGGCTGCGGATCAGCGCCAGTGTCACCGGCGCCATCCTGGTCATGGCCACCGGCGTTGTCTGGGGCGTATGGGACAAGGCGCCGCAATGGTGGCCTTACAGCCAGAGCCTGTGGCTGCCCGGCGGCTGGGGCACCGGGACGGGGCTGATCATTTCAGGGCTCATTGCCCTGGCGCTGATTGTGTACAGCTACCGCAGATTCCGCCGCGGGACGGGCTCCCGACACCCGGCAAAATCCGACGGCCTCAGGTAGAAGCGGAACCGGAGAAGGCCTGGTCAGACCGAAGCCGGGAGTTGAGTGCCTGAAGCGCCCTAACCGCATTATCCAAAGCGGCGGCCTCCTCAGCATCCAGGCCCGCCAGCGCCTTCCGGATGGGCCCGGCCCACGCATCCCCGATCGCCTCATCTTGGGCCAGAGCTTTCTCTGTCGGAAACAACCGGCTGATGCGCCGGTCGCTGGCGCTGCTCTCCCTGGCCACCAGTCCGCGATCGGCGAGCGTGCGGATGGCTGCGCTGGTATTGCTCTGCTTCAGCGCCATGTGCCGTGACAACTCCGTCACGGTCATGCCCGGCGCCTCCAGCACATGCTTTAGGACAGCAAGATCCGTCGATGTGAGGGGATCGATCCCCGTCAGATCGGGAACCCGCCGGTGAATGGTCCATGTGAGGTCCCGCAGGAGCATGGCCAATTCGCGCCGCCGCGCCGCAGCCTCCGTGTTGTCCACCATGCGCCAATCCTAACTTATATTTTGGCATATATATGTAGAGATATGTATAGTGAGACGCTTCCCCGCCGCATTCCAGAAAGCAACCATGCCTGACTCCAGTCCGACTCCCCCATCCACCGTGCGCCGCATGAGCGGACAACTCATTCTCCTCCTGGCCCTGCTGACTGCACTGGGCCCGCTGTCCATTGACCTGTATCTTCCGGCATTCCCGGGGATGGCCAGTGATCTGGACACCACTGCCGCCGGCGTCCAGCTGACCATGACGACGTTCCTGGTGGGCCTTGGGCTCGGGCAGCTGTTCATTGGCCCGCTCTCTGACGGCATTGGGCGGCGCAGGCCGCTGCTGGTGGGAACCTTTGTCTGCGCTGCGGCGAGCGTCGTCTGTGCGGTAGCCCCAAACGCAGAAATCCTGGCCGGGGCACGGTTCCTGCAGGGGCTGGGCGGGGCAGCCGGCGTCGTCCTGGCCCGCGCCATTGTCTCCGACACCGCCCGCGGTGCTGCCGCCGCCAAGCTGCTGGGCGTGCTGACCATCATCTGCGTCATTGCCCCCGTGATTGCCCCTCTGGCCGGCGGTGCAATCATTGCCGCCGCGGGATGGCGCGCGGTGTTCTGGACCCTGGCCGGCCTGATCCTGCTGCTCTCTGTCTGGGGACTGTTCGGGGTCCGGGAAACCCTCGCTGCCGAAGACCGCAACCGCGGCGGAATCAGGACCACGCTGCACGTTGCAGGCGTAGTCCTGAGCAACCGCAACTACACCGGCTACCTGCTGACCTTCTGCTTCGGCTTTGCCGGACTGTTTGCCTACATTTCCGCCTCCCCGTTCATCATCCAGAACATCATGGGCCTGTCCGAAACCCGGTTCTCCCTGATCTTCGCCATGAACGCCCTGTGCATCACGGTTGTCAGCGTCATTGCCGCCGCTCTTGCCGGCAAAGTCGCCTACCGCACCATGATCTCGATCGGTCTGGTGGTTGCCGTGCTGGCCGCCGCGGGACTGCTGACTTTCGCACTTTCCGGAACCCCCATGGTTCCGATGCTGGTGCTGTTTGCGGTGTTCCAGGGATCACTGGGCTTTATCTTCGGCAATGCCACAACACTGGCTCTCGAAGAAGCGGGTCACCATGCCGGAACCGGCTCGGCCTTCCTGGGCTGCCTGCAGTACGTGCTGGCAGCTGCCGTGGCGCCGCTGGTGGGGCTTGGCGGCGAAGACACCGCTGTACCCATGGGCATGGCCATGGTCAGCTTTGCCCTGCTGGCGGCGGTCTCCTACGTAACGCTGACCCGAAAGACCCGCACAGCTCCCGCTGCCGCCGAATCCGACCTGCCGGTCAAGGATGCCGTACGGTCCCTCGCCTAGGGACTCGGCTGTCACTTCGGCTGAAAACCTTCAGCGGGTCAAAGCGGTCATGCACACAGGACGCAACGGCACAGAAGCGTGTCCGTTCCGCCGCCTCCCCCGGACAGTCCCCCCACAGCGCTGATGCTTGTTGATTCAAACAGCAGGTCCAGGAATTCACCCACCAAGCCGTTGGCACAGCATTGGGACGACGCCAGAACGGGCGGCAGTGGATACATCCGCTCCATGTCGAGACGTTCCACGTCAGTATTCAGCTCAGCTGCCAGCACATTGAGCAACCTGCTCTCGACTGCGGGACTCATGGTTCTGCGCTTGGAGATCCTGTCGATCCTGGTGCCCGCTCCGCTGGCTGGGCTCCCGGTGTCCAGCTGCAGGTGCAGGATGTACTCCAGTGCGAGCAGGTCCACTTCATGGAGCGCCGGTCCGTCGATCCATGCCACATCGATGGTGGCAACGTCATAGGCAACGAGCGGGAGAACATCGAACCGCACTCCGGTGAAGGCACCGGCCAGAAACGCGCCGAGCCGGTCGGACACTTTCGCTGGCCACAAATGGTCTGTCATGTGCCCTTCGCCGATCCGTAGTCCTTCGCGGAGTACTGGCTGCCCCGGCTTGCTCCGCACCGGCGGGGAGATTGTCGTCGTCGACAACGTTTTGGAGTGTAATGCCTTCCGCATGCCGTGCGCCAGAGATTACCCCGAGTTGGGGGAGTTTTCTTTTCTGTCCTTCCGCAGGTGCGAGGCTGCCGTCCGGATCCGCTGAAACCGTGGTTCTCGGCGTCGGTCCGGCCCGCCGCGCCGGGTGCTTTTCAACGCCGCTTTACTCCCTTTTTTGGCAGGCGCAACTAGTTTCTCGGTTTTCGAGAGGTTTTCCAAAAGTCTCTGGTGGATACGGCGTGGCTGCTGGAAGGATGTGAGCCTGACGGCATCTCTTATCTCCACAGCCGGAAGACGGCAAGCAAGCGCATCCCCAGCATTCATCCATTTTCCAACCTCAGGGCCGGCGCAGCGATGGACACGATTCGTTCTTCATGGTGCAGAGGCCCATTCCCACCAGACGGCGAACTCCTATCAACGTGGTTCAAACACGCCACCACTGTGCCCGCAGCACAGCTCTTCCGCAGTTCCGTCGGGACCCCCGTCCCGCCTGGCCGCAGCGCCAGGGCACCGAACTTTGAATTTATTCTCCATGGCCGGAAAGTCATCTTCGGCCTGACATCAACGGGAGGACCCTCCAATGAGCCAGTTAGCAGCAACACACCAGGCTAAGCCGCTGACCAACGGAGCCGAATGGTGGTCATTGACCATCCAGCCCACCGATGCTGACCTCTGCGACGCAGTCCTCGGCGACGTCGTCATCCCTTTGGCTGCCCAGGGACGATCGTGGGGCGCACAGCGGTGGTTCCATACCCGGTGCATGGATCCGGCCCACCCGTTTATCCAGGTTCGCATCCTTGGTTCTCCCCGCGTTCTGGACCGCTTGGAATCCTTGATGCGTGCCTTGGTTGATCAGGCGGCTCCCCGCCTGGGGGACCTGCAGACGTCCGAGTACAGGGAGGAAGCCATTCCCACCCGCTGGGACTACGGGCCGGTTTCCCCCCGCGCCGAATCAGATCTGGCGAAGTACGGCGGAGCCGAAGGACTGGCCCTCGCGGAAGAGGTCTTCGAGCTGTCCTCGGATCTGGCCGCTTGGGCAACCTCCCGCTTTCCGAAGGTGAACAGCCGCTCGTCACTGGCCGCACTGCTTCTCTTTGATGCCAGCTACGCCATGATGCGGGGACCGCGGTCCCCGGTTTGGGCGGACCGCCGGGCCATTTCGTGGGACTATTACTGGGACAGCCATCTTCGCAGCTGCACCGCGGGATCGGGACCCCAGGCCGCCCATATGCGCAACGCTCTGACGTCCCAGCTGGCACCGCGGATCCTTCCGGCCCACCGGCTGATGGCCGCTACGGCTTCGGAGCCGGCCGTGGACAACTGGCGCAAGCGCTGGTCCCGGGCCATCGACACCTATTTGTACCGGGCGGACAAGGTAAGGGCCAGCCGCAGCGCCCAGCAGCTGACCGTGTACCAGAGCCGCCTGATGCTGAACCGGCTCGGCATTTCTGTTCGGGACGAGGCCGGCCTGGGATTGTATGCGCGTTCCTGGAGCAAGGAACGCGAAGCGGAGTTCCTGCGGATGGCTCCCTAAGGCGCAAATCCGGGCCATGTGCGGATTGGCTGCCAGCGTTTTCCAGCTTCCTCACAGGTCAATTGGTAATACTATTAAGGTAACGCGAGGGGCGCTTCCGGAAGTGAGACCACCGGAGGCGCCCCGTCTTTTAACCTTGGTCCTCCGCTCCCGGCCCGGATTTCAAACGCTGCAGCCGATTTGGAAAAATATGGACTGATGGTGCGCGCGCCATAAGAGGCACGCGTCCCATGGCAAGGCGGAATCCGAAAGGCGGCTTCGGCGTGCAGTTCTCCTGTACCTGCATTTACCATCCACATCCGGCCACTGCCCGGCTGGAAATCATGCTCTACGACCCCTTCTGCGGCCAGCGGGCACACCGGCTTTCCGGCTCCACCAAGTTTGAGCCCGGCTACCTTTTCCGCCGCTAGCTGTACTGAGACAGGCAGTTCACGAACCGTCGCGCTCAGCGGATTCCGGGGCCATCCCCGCGGACACCGGCTGCGGAGCTTCCGGCTGTGCGTGGACCTCGTCAACCCCGGCTGCTTCGGGCACCGCGCCCGAGACAGCGGCGTTGGCCGGAGACAGCGACTGGTCCCGCAGATACCGCAGCACCACAATGGCGACGGCGGTGGCCGGGACGGCCAGGAACGCGCCGACAATGCCAAAGAGCGTGCTGCCCACGGTGACGGCTCCGAGCACGACGGCGGGATGCAGCTTCAGGGTTTTGCCCACCAGGAAGGGCTGCAGGATGTTGGATTCAAGCTGCTGCACCACCAGCACCAGGCCCAGGACAATCAGCGCCGTCACCCAGCCGTGGGCCACAAGAGTGACCATGGTGGCTAGGATTCCGGTGGCAACGGCTCCGACAATGGGTATGAAACTGGCAAAGAAGATAAGGACCATCAGGGCCAGGGCCAGCGGAACATCCAGGAACCAAAGACCCAGGCCAATGAACACGGCGTCTGCCAGCGCGACGGTAGCCTGCGCCAGGATGTAGGCGGACAGGGTCTTCCATGCCTCTTCGGACACCCGCACGGCGTGCACAAACGCCCGGTTGTTGGTCCAGCGGCTGGCCCAGGGCAGGAATTTGTCTCCGTCCTTCAGACAGAAAAAGGTGAACACCAGGGTCAGCAGGAACACCACGGTGACGGACGTGACGGTGCCCAGCCCTGCGGTGATTCCGGAAATGATGTCGCTGCTGTGTTCCCGGAGCTGGGCTACTCCGGCGTCGAGCAGTTCATTGAAATCAATCGTCTGGACGGCGAAGGGAAGGCCTGCCACGAAGTCGCTGAGATCCCGCAGATTCTCGCCGGCGCGCCGGACCAGTTCCTTGGAGCCTGAGGAGATTGACGGGAGTACCAGCATGGCGACCCCGGCGACGGCACCCAGGAGTCCCAGGAGGGACAGCAGCGCAGCAATCCCCTTGGGCAGCACTTTGCGCAGCACCCGATTCAGCGGCCACAGAATGGAGGACAGCAGCAGCGCCAGCAGGCCGGGAAGGACAATGGACCACAGCGACCGGATTCCGAACCAGAGCACCACGAGGCCGGCCAGGACAATCAGTCCCCGGGCAACCCATACCGAGGCCGCAGTGAGCCCCCGGGCAAACGTGCCTCGCGGCTTCAACCCGCGGGATCCCGAACCGCCGGCTGAGGATGACTCTTCGGCTGGGAGGTTTTGGGGCGGCGAGGCTGAGGCATCGGTCGTAGTCACCATTCCATCTTGCCTCACCCCTTGGGCTGAGTTATTCCATCAGCAGGGGCTGGGCCTCAATAAACACCCAGTCCCGTTCCCCCAGGATCGGCTCAATGACCGGGCCGCCGGCTTCGGCAATGCGGTCCTGCACCTTTCTCGGGAGACCCTCATCACGGAGGTTCTCCCGCAGCCAGGTTTTGGCCGTTCCATCCAGGTACGGCCACCAGCGTTCAATCTGGATCGGTTGCATTTCTGCCCCCTTTAACTCGCGGTGAATCAACGGTGCCACCGCTGTCCGGAGCGCGCAAGGGGGCTCCGCCAGTCGCAGGTGCCCACTGGCCGGGCGCCCGGATTCCCCGGCTACGGCAGGGTACTGATGCTCTCGATGGACTCGCGGGCTTGTTGCGCCAGAGTTGCCGGGATGGGCGCGCTCTTGGCGGCGTCCTCGGAGGCAGCCTGTCCTTCGTCGCTGACAACGTACAGCCCGAACGTCTTCACCAGGTCCACCGTGTTCTGATCCTCATAGCCGCTGCAGTAGATCTGGTAGGAAACAAGGACCAGCGGATAGGCGCCGGGGACCGTGGTGGTGCGGTCCAGATGGAGGGCAATGTCATGGGGTCCGCGGTCCGGAACGCGGCTTGCCTGCGCGACGGCGATGGACGCGCCGTCGGCACTGATCGGGACGTATTCCTCACCGACCAGCAGATTCACTGTGCCCATCGAGTCGTCGATGACGGAGTCATCCGCATACGTGACGGCGCCCTCGGTGCGGGTCACGGTGCTGACCACGCCCGCGTTGCCCTGGGCGTTCTCGCCGCCCAAGCCACCCGGCCATGTTCCCGAGGGGCTGTCCTGCCAGGCATCGGGAGCGGCCTCGTGCAGATACTCCGTGAAGTTCTCGGTGGTGCCTGAATCATCAGCCCGGCTGACCGGAGTGACCGGGAGGTCGGGGAGATCGATTCCGGGGTTTTGTGCCGCAATCGCGGGATCGTTCCACGAGTCGATATCACCGCGGAAAATCCCCGCGATGGTCGCGGCGTCCATGTTCAGGGAATCAATGCCGGGCAGATTGAAAGCCACGGCAATGGGCGAAATGTAGGCCGGAATGTCCAAGGCTCCTCCGGGACCGCAGACTTCGCGGGCCCGGTCCATTTCCTCCTCCTGCAGGTAGGCGTCCGAGCCGGCAAAATCCACCGCACCGGCCAGGAGGGCGCTGCGTCCGGCTCCGGAGCCGTCCGGGGAATACTGCAGCTGCACCTTCGGGTGCAGGATGCCGAAGCCTGCAATCCAGGCATCCATGGCGGGTCCCTGCGCGCTGGAACCGGAGCCGGAGAGAATGCCGGAGAGGGTGGAGGTGCTGTTTTCCGCCGCCTCGCGCTGCGCGTCGCCCAGGGGATAGTCAGAACCACAGGCGGACAACGCCAGCGCGGCGGCGGCAACCAAGGCAAGAGTTCGGGCGGGACGGGGTTTCGGCACGGAGGCTGTCCTTCCGGGGACTGTAGCTGTGGGCTGGTGTGGCTGCCCGGGGAACGCCCGGAGAAACACCGGGCACCAGTTCAAGGCTAGCGGTCGTTCCCGCTCCTCCGCCAACCGAAAGACCCTCCCGGCCTTGGCCGCCCACCCGACCGGTGGAAGGATTAAGGAACCGCCGCAGCTGCCCTCCTTCGGTCCCGGGCTCAAACCGGGCCCCGGAGACCAGCTGCCATCGGCCGAGGAGGAGTGAGAGTGCTCGTTACCGCAGCCGTTTTCGCCGTGATTGCCGCGGCAATCCACCTGTACATCTTTGTTCTGGAATCCCTGCGCTGGACCGCCCCGGCCACCATGGCCGTCTTTCGAATATCAAGCCCGCAGGAAGCCGCCTACACTCAGTCGCTGGCCTACAATCAGGGCTTCTACAACCTGTTCCTCGCCGTTGGGGCAATGCTCGGCGTTGTGCTGCTCGGCGCCGGCAGCAGAGTTGCGGGGCTGACCCTGATGAGTTTCACCTCCGCCTCGATGGTGCTGGCGGCCCTGGTGCTGGTGATCAGCAACCGCCGCATGATCCGGCCGGCCCTCATCCAAGGCGGTCCGGCGCTGATTTGCCTGGCGTTCACGCTGCTTGGCGCCTCATAATTCAACTGCTCCCTTAGCTGCGGGCGGCCCCGTAAGCGGCACCGGTCCACAGGTGGAACAGCGCGTACGCCCGCCACGGCCGCCAGGGTTCGGAAAGGGCTGCCGCTGCACGGGCTGTCGTCACACCCAGCGCACGCTTAAGCACCAGATCATCGGCGGCATAGGCGTCGCGATCTCCGAAAACCCGCACGGCCAGATAGTCAGCCGTCCAGGGGCCGATGCCGGGAAGCGCCAGCAGTGCAGCCCGGGTTGCACCCGGATCGGATGCACTCCCAATCGACAGCCCCGAGGCCGCCGCTTCCGCCAGCGCGGTGACGGTGCGGGCACGGGCATGTGTCAGGCCCACCGCTGCCTGCAGGTCCGGCGTCGGCACTGCCGCGAGCCGGTCCGCTGCGGGAAAGGAACGCAGTCCATTCCGTTCTTCCCCGCCGCAGGCCACAACCAGCCGGGCGCCGAAGGTACGCGCGGCAGCCAGGGACACCTGCTGGCCCAGGACGGTCTGTTTCGAAGCCGTCCACTGCTCCGGGCACGCGCAGGCCCGGAGCTGCGGCCACCAGCGGAGCGAGAAGGTCAAAGCCGGAGAGGAACGGATCAATGACTGCGGGGTCCGCGTCCAAATCCAGCCAGCGCCGCATCAGTGCCAGGACTGCGGCTTCCTCCTGCGCCAGGGTTTCCGCCGGGGCCTCCGGAGCCAGGGACAGGTCCACTTCCACCATTCCCGGGCGGCCGAACCGGACCCGGACCAAGGCCGGTCCGGACAAAGCCGGCACCAGCCGCTCCACCCAGGCACCGCCGTCGCCGTCGTACTCCGCCCGCTCCAAACCGGGCACGGCGTGGGCGGCCAGGGCACGGAACAGCGGCTGCCACGCGAACGGTTCGGCGCAGGACAGTTCATGCCGGACGGTCTGGTTCACCCGGCCCTGCACTATGACATTCCGGTCATGCGAAGGGTGATGTTAATGCGGCCCTGGGCCAGTCCGCAATCGGGATCAGCCGTGCCGGGGAGGGTTTTGGGCACGCCGTGGTAGGCGAAGCGCGAGGGGCCGCCGAAGACAAAGAGGTCTCCGGATCCCAGCTCAATATCGGTGTACGGTTTGGTCCGGGTGGAAGTATTCCCGAAACGGAATATGCACGTGTCGCCGATGCTCAGGGACACTACCGGGGCGCTGGACTTCTCATCTTTGTCCTGATGCATGCCCATGTGTGCGCCGTGGGCGTAGTAGTTGATCAGTGCCGTGTCCGGGGTGTAATCCTCGGGTTTCCACAGCTCCGGAGCATAGCCGGGCTGCCCGGGAGCGCCGTAGGCCTCGGCCAGTGCGCGCCTGCCGAGGGTGATTAGCCAGTCGGGCACCTCTGCGACCCGTCCGCCGCCGACGTCGTCGGCGGTCCGGGTGTATTTGTACGGCTGCCAGTGCCAGCCCAGACAGACCGTCTGCACGGACATGGGATGCCCGCCGGGCAGGACGGCGGCACGCATCGGCACCGGACCGATTGCCCACTGCCGGCAGGCCTCGACAATCCCGCGCTGGGCATCGAAATCCAGCCATCCGGGCACGTGGACGGCGCCGGTGCCCAGCTCGGCACGGTCACGGTCACGGGGAAAGAGCGAGCCCGTCATGCGGCTGCCTCCAAATTCAGCAGAAGCCTCTTGGCTGCGGGACCGCCGCGGTACCCGCCGGTGCTGCCGTCCGAGCGCACCACCCGGTGACAGGGAACCACCACGGGCAGCGGATTCAGGGCACAGGCCGTGCCGACGGCGCGGACCGCGCCGGGACTCCCCGCCAGCGCGGCGACGGCGGAGTACGTTGCCGTGGAGCCGTAGCCGATGTTCCGCAGATTCTCGACGACGGAGCGCCGGAAGCCGGCGGTCAGCCGCAGGTCCAGAGGCAGATCGAAGGACCGGCGGGCGCCCGCGAAGTACTCGTCGATCTGCGCGGCGGCTTGCTGCAGCCGGTCCGGCGCCTTCAGGATCCGGGGGCTGATTCGTTCGGCGAGGACGGCCAGCACGGCGTCGTGGTCTTCGCAGGCGAAGGACACCCGCACCAGGCCTGCCGGGGTGGCCGCCAGCAGCAGTTCGCCCACCGGCGTGCCAACCACCGTGTAGGCCACGTCCAGCACGCCGGTGTCCGCGGCGGCGGCCGCCAGCCGGACGTGCAGGTGCTGCAGGACGGCGTCTTCGGCGGCCTCTTGTTCCGTCAACAACTGCAGCTCGTGCGGCATCTTCTGTGCCGTTTCTTTCTCCGGCACCGGTTTTTCAAACGGCGGGATCATCGGGACTCCTCCAGGTTCAGGCTGCGCAGTTTTTTCATGCCGTCCGCTGCCGACCGGCGGCAGGCTGCCTCGGTGCCGCCCAGCAGCACGGCCACTTCCGCATAGGACAGCCCCGCCAGATGGTGATAGGCGAGGGCCTCGCGCTGACGCTGCGGAAGGGTTTTCAGTGCCGCCCAAAGCGGATTGAAGTTCTCCGTACCGCCGGGTCCCGGATTCCCGGGGCCGCCGGTTTGGTGGCCGGAGCGGCCCGACGGCTCGGGCAGTTCCCCCAGCGGCACCGGCCGGCGTCCGGCGGCACGATGAACGTCAATGGCCTTGTGCTTGGCGATGGTCACCAGCCAGGCCTGGATGTTGGCTCCGGGAGCCAGTGCAGGATAAGCCCGCAGCGCCGCGAGGAAGGTTTCAGACCAGGCATCCTCGGCGTCCTGCGGACCCAGGACGGCACGGCAGACCCGCAGCACGGCCGGCCCGTGCTCCCTGACAATGGTTTCAAACGGTTTCACTTCCACACCCGGTAGACGTTGGCGAAGCGGCTTTTGTGAACTCTTTCCGAAAGACGTTTCCATCGTCTCACCCGTCGGACAGCGCACTGGAACATCGCCGCCGGCACTTCCGCCTGCACCGACGCAGCCACGGGGCCGCGATGTCTGCCGCTTTCTGCATCGAGTGCGCAGGTCTGGTGGGTTCTAGGGCCGGCCAATGCCACGTGTGTGCAGATCTGCCGATCTGGAGGAAGGTGAGCCCACCATACGTGCGCACACGTTCCGGCAGACCCGCCATACCTGAGCACACATTCGCGGGTGGCCGCTGGGCGTTCAGTCCCAAGGGGGGGCATGGACGGCGCTCATGAGCCGAGCGTAGCGCCTCAGCCGCCCAGCTGGCCGCTGAGCCGGGAGCGGATGGCATCGGAGGAGTCATTCAGGCCTGCGATGCGGACGGTCTTGCCCCTGGTCCGGTACTTTTCCGTGATGGCGTCGAGCGCCGCAACGGTCGAGGCGTCCCATACGTGCGAGGCGCTGAGATCAATCAGCACGTCAGCCGGATCCAAGGCGTACTCAAACTGGGTGTAAAGGTCATTGGAGGAGGCAAAGAAAAGCTCGCCCTGCACACGGTAGGTGACCGTGCCGCCGTCGTCCGCCGCCTCGCGCTGCACGGTGACGAAGTGCGCCACCCGGCGCGCGAAGAGCACCATGGCTGCCAGGGTTCCCGCGCCGACGCCGATGGCCAGGTTGTGCGTGAACACCGTGGCCAGGACGGTGATTCCCATGACTGCCGTTTCGGACTTGGGCATGCGGCGCAGGGTGGAGGGCCGGATGCTGTGCCAGTCGAAGGCCGCCCAGGCCACGAAAATCATCACGGCCACCAGCGCCGCCATGGGAATCAGCGCCACGATGTCTCCCAGCACCACCACCAGGATGAGCAGGAAAACGCCGGCGAGGAACGTGGAGATGCGGGTGCGGGCACCCGAGGCCTTGACGTTCATCATGGTCTGCCCGACGACTGCGCAGCCGCCCATGCCGCCGAAGAACCCGGTGACGATGTTCGCGATGCCCTGCCCGGCGGCCTCACGCGGTTTGGAGGACCGGGTGTCGGTGATGTCATCGACCAGCTTGGCGGTCAGGAGGGATTCCAGCAGGCCTACGAAAGCCATCGCCAGGGCGTACGGAGCGATGATCTGCAGCGTCTCTGCGGTCAGCGGCACGTCGGGAAAGAGCAGGGCGGGCAGACTGTCGGGCAGCGCCCCCTTGTCCCCCACCGTGGGGATCTTCCAGCCGGCGGCCACGGCGGCAACTGTCAGCACCACGATCGCCACCAGCGGCGCCGGCACCGCCGTCGTCAGCCGCGGCAGGCCAAATACAATAACCAGCCCGACGGCGACAATCGGGTAGACCAGCCACGGCACACCGATCAGTTCGGGCAGCTGGGAGGAGAACACCAGGATGGCCAGCGCGTTGACGAACCCCACCATCACGGAGCGCGGAATGAAGCGCATGAGCTTGGCCACGCCGGCGAGCGCCAGCAGGATCTGCAGTATGCCGGCCAGGATCACCGTCGGGACCAGGTACTGCACACCGTGGCTTGCCACCACCGGGGCGATGACCAGGGCGACGGCGCCGGTGGCGGCGGAGATCATGGCGGGGCGGCCGCCCACAAACGCGATGGTGACCGCCATGGTGAAGGAGGCAAACAGGCCCATCCGCGGATCCACGCCGGCAATCACTGAAAACGCGATGGCTTCGGGGATCAACGCCAGGGCCACCACCAGGCCCGCCAGGACTTCGGTTTTCAGCAGCCGCGGCGAGCGCAGGGTGGACAGGACAGTCTGCGCGACGGCCGGGGCAGGTGTCTTTGATCTCATAGCGGGCAAGGTTCCGTTCGGGTGCACTGGGAGGATCCGGCGCCGGGACGGGTGTGCGGGGCCGTGCGTCTGATCTGTTTCCAGATTACCGCCGACGAAGTTTGCCCTCTTTCAAGATTCATATGCTATTGATTACTAACGGTACTTACTATTTCACCACCCGTGCCCTCGGTTCCCCTCCGGAACCTTGGGGGCCTTGACGAGGAGGGCCACAGATTGCAGCCGCGGGACTCTATTCGGGTTGCCAGCGTCCCTTCCGGACACGTTTATATCCGCCATCTGGACCCGCTGCCGGGGACCGCACAGGGGATCCCCGGCGTTGTCCGCCTACCCGATCCCGACCCGGACTCGCCGGACAACCCGGCCACCGGCAAGTGGTGGCCACCGGTGATGCTCTCGGCGGAATGGGTTGACGCCAATGCAGAGAGCTTCGATGTGTTCCACATCCATTTCGGCTTCGATGCCCTTGACCCCCGGGACCTGCAGGAGGTGGTGACAGCACTTCGCCGGCACGGCAAGCCCTTGATCTACACCGTGCATGACCTGCGCAACCCCCACCATGAATCCCCCGCCGCCCACGACGCGCACCTGGATGTCCTGATTCCGGGCGCTGATGCGCTGATTACCCTGACCGAGGGTGCCGCGGCGGAAATTGAACGCCGCTGGGGCCGCCGCCCTCACGTCATTGCCCACCCGCACGTCGTCGAGCTCGACACCATGGCGGACTACGCACACCGACCTCGTGCCACCGGAGCTCCCTACCGAGTGGGCGTGCATGTGAAGAGCCTGCGGGCCAGCATGGAACCGCTGCCGGTCATCCGCGCTCTCTTGGAAGTCGCCCGGGAAGACGGCGGCATGGTGGTCCAGGTCAACGGGCACTGCGATGTCCTGCAGCCTGACGGCGCCCGGTACGACGCCGAACTGGCACAGTTCCTGGACAGGGAGGCAGGCTCGGCCGAGCTTGAGCTGCATGTCCACGACTTCCTGCCGGACGATGAACTCTGGAAGTATCTCGCCGGACTGGATCTGTCGGTACTCCCCTACCGCTTCGGCACCCATTCGGGCTGGCTGGAAGCGTGCCGGGACCTTGGCACCGCCGTGGCCGCGCCCGACTGCGGTTTCTATGCCGACCAGGGTCCGGTGTTCAGTTATTCGCACAGTGAGGACGGACTGGATGCCGAATCCCTGAAGGCCGCGGTTCGGGCCGCCAGAAACGCTGGTCCTCCCCGGCCCCTTGAGCCCCGGGTCCGGGCTGAGCAGCGGGCCGGCATTGCCTCCCGCCACGCAGAGCTGTATGCCGGGCTTCTCCAACGCAGCGGAGTGCTGCAATGAGGCTCTGCATCATCGGCCCCTCCCGCTTTCCCATCAGCGAGCCGTTCGCCGGCGGCCTGGAGGCGCACACCCACGCCCTGGTCTCCGCACTGACGGCCCGCGGGCATGACATCACCCTTTTCGCCGCCGCCGGTTCCGATCCGGAGCTGCGGGTGAACTTCCTCGACGTTCCGGCCTTTGAAATGAGCCGGGCGGCACGGAACGATGTGGGCGCCCATCCGGAACAGTGGATGGCCGAGCACCACGCCTACCTCTCACTCATGCTCGATCTGGCCGAACACGGTCATGAAAACTACGATGCCGTCCTGAACACCAGCATCCACCACCTCCCCATTGCCATGTCCCGGATGCTCCGGGTGCCCCTGATCACCACCCTGCACACCCCTCCCGTGGGCTGGATCGAATCCGCCATCCGCGTCCGTGGTGCTGCCACCCGGTTCATCGCCGTCAGCTCCCACACCCGGAACGCCTGGGCGGACCTGGTGGACGCCACGGCCATCCTGAACGGCGTGGACACCCGGAGCTGGCAGCAGGGCCCCGGCGGAGACTCAGCCATCTGGTTTGGCCGGATCGTGCCGGAGAAGGGCACTGACCTTGCCATCCAGGCCGCCAAAGCGGCCGGAATCCCCCTGGATCTGGCCGGGCCCGTCCATGACAACCATTACTTCGACACCGAGATCCGGCCGCACCTGGGCGCGGACGTGCGCTATTTGGGCCATCTGGACCATTCGCAGCTGCGCCGGGCCGTCCAGGGAGCATCCTCGGCGCTCGTGACTCCTCGCTGGGATGAGCCGTACGGGCTGGTGGCGGCGGAAGCGCTGGCGGCAGGCACTCCGGTGGCCGCTTTCGACCGCGGTGCCCTGCCCGAGATCCTCACCCCGGACTGCGGCCGGCTGGCGCGGGCGGACGACGTCGGCGCCCTTGCGGTGGCGCTGCGCGAGGCGTCCGTCCTGGACCGGAACGCCGCGCGGCGGCGCGCGGAGACGTTCTGCTCTCATGAGCGGATGGTTGACGAATACGAGGCACTGCTCCTGGAAGCCTCCCAGCGGATGGCCGCCGCGTGATCGGGTACTACATCCATCATCAGGGCATGGGGCATCTTCGCCGGGCGCAGGCCATCGCCGCCCATCTGCCGGCCGGAAGCGTGACTGCCCTTTCCTCCCTTACGCGGCCTCACGGCTGGAACAATCCCTGGATCCGGTTGGACCGGGATGACACCGGTTCGGAGCCCGCGTCGGTGGATGCCAACGGACGCCTGCACTGGGTTCCGCTGCACGACGCCGGACTGCGCGAACGCATGGGGCAGCTGTCCGCCTGGCTAAGGGACGCTGCCCCGGGTGCCCTCGTGGCCGACGTCTCGGTTGAAGCAGCCGTCCTGGCACGGCTGCACGGCGTTCCTGTGGTCTCCGTGGCACTGCCCGGGCTGCGCAGCGACCCCGCCCACACGCTGGGGTTTGGCATCTCGGACGCCGTGGTGGCAGCCTGGCCGCCCGAGGCGCCTGACATGCTCACCACCGCTGATGACTGCGTCCGCGGGAAGCTGGTTCCTGTCGGCGCCATCTCCGGCATCCCGGTACTGCCCGGCCGCCCATCCGGTCCCGTCACCCGGGTCCTGGTGCTGGGCGGTGCCGGCGGCGGGGGCATGAACGACGCCGACATCGAGGACGCCCGGCGCCAGACACCCGGCGTGGACTGGGTTTCCCTGGGCACCAACCCCGGAAACCGCACCGCGGATCCTCTCCCGCACCTGAGGGACGCCTCCCTGGTGGTCACCCATGCCGGGCAGGGCGCCGTGGCGGATGCGGCGGCAGCCGGTGTGCCCGCAGTGATTGTCCCGTTGGAACGGCCGCATCAGGAACAGTTCACCACCGGCCGGGCACTGTCCCGGATGCCCGGACTCCCCGCCATCGTCTCGCCCGGTTTTGCCCGGAGCGACTGGGCCCAGGTACTCTCAGCCGCCGAGAAGCTGGACGGCCGCGGCTGGGCCGTCTGGAATGACGGCCAGGGAGCTGTCCGCGCAGCGCAGGTCATCGTGGATGTGGCAGCATCAAAGCCCGTTGCGGCGGGAACAACCTCGTGAAAGTCAGCGTCATCACCCTGGTGCACGGCCGGCACGCCCACCTGGCCGCCCAGCAGCAGGCACTGTTTCGCTCGTCCCGGCTGCCCGATGACTATGTCATCGTCGCCATGGATGACCCCGGAGTTGCCGCTTCCTTTCCGGACCCGCGCCTGCCCGGAACCGTCGTCGAGCTGCCCCGGACGGGCACGGCGCTGCCGCTGGCCAAGGCCCGGAATGCCGGGGCCCGTGCGGCACTGCAGCGCGGCGCTGACCTGCTGCTCTTCCTGGATGTCGACTGCCTTCCCGGCCCGGACCTGGTGGCCGGCTACGTTGCCGCAGCCACAGATTACGCCGCCTCGGCCCGGCTGCTCTGCGGGCCGGTCACCTATCTGGACCCGCCGGGACCTCAGGGCTACTGCCTGGACCGGCTCAGCGACCTGGATTCGCCGCACCCGGCGCGCCCCGCTCCGCTCCCCGGAGAGATATTTCCTGACGACAACCCGGATCTGTTCTGGTCCCTGTCCTTCGCTGTCACGGCGGAAACCTGGAACCGGATCGGCGGTTTTTGCGAGGACTACACCGGCTACGGCGGGGAGGACACCGACTTCGCACGCCTGGCCGGCCGCGCCGGTGCGGGCCTGGCCTGGGTCGGGGCGGCACGGGCGTATCACCAGTTCCATCCCACGCAGGATCCGCCGGTGCAGCATGTGGCGGACATTGTCCGGAACGCCAACCTGTTCCACGCACGCTGGGGCAGCTGGCCCATGGGCGGCTGGCTGCAGGGCTTCCGCGACCGCGGCCTCATTGAAGGCGGGCACGGGACAACGCCCTGCACCCTTGCCGACCATGTTGGACGGCCCGCCTGAACAAAGGATTTCGGGTCGGCGGAAAGGAGCACCGCAGCAAAACACTCGAAGATTCGTTGCTGACTACACTGCAAACATACCGCTCAGTATGTGATGCTAGTCACCATCAGCTGGATGCCGCTCCACGCCTCATGTGTGATCAAAGGAGATCTTCATGCAAAACCTCGCCGGAATTCTCACCGATACGGCTGCCCGGGTTCCGGACCGCCCGGTCCTGAAGCTTGATGACACCACGGTCACATACGCCGCGCTTGACGCGATGAGCGCCAAAGTGGCCGGTGTCCTCGCGGCCCGCGGAGTTGAACCGGGCGACCGCGTAGCCCTGATCATGCCGAACATTCCGCAGATGGCGTTCGTGTATTACGGGGTGCTTCGCTACGGGGCGGTGGTGGTGCCCATGAATCCGCTGCTCAAGGCGCGCGAAGTGGCCTACCACCTGCAGGATTCCGGCGCCAGGCTGGTTTTCGCCTGGGAAGGCATTCTGGCTGAGGCGCTGGCCGGCGCCGAGGAAGCCGGCGGCGTGGAGGTTATCCCGGTCAACGCCGGTGCCTTCCTGCAACTGCTGGCCGAAGCCGATTCGGTGAACGAGGTCCGCGAAGTGGACGGCGAGGACATTGCCGTCATTCTCTACACCTCCGGCACCACCGGACGACCCAAGGGTGCCGCCCTGACCCACAACAACCTGGTGACCAATGCCGACATTTCACGGAACCTTCTGCACACCGTGGAATCAGACGTCATCTTCGGCGGACTGCCGTTCTTCCACGTGTTCGGGCAAACATCGGCGCTGAACTCGGCCGTGATGGCGGGAGCCTCAATCAGCCTGCTCCCGAAATTCGATGCCGGAAAAGCCCTCGAAATCATCGGACGTGACGGCGTCACCATCTTTGAGGGCGTTCCCACCATGTATGTGGGCATGCTGCGCCATCCGGACCTGGCCGACACGGATGTCTCCACGCTCCGCGGAGCCATCACGGGAGGCTCGGCCATGCCGCTGGAAGTGCTGCACGAGTTTGAACGCGTTTTCGGCACCCAGCTGCTGGAAGGCTACGGACTCTCGGAAACCTCGCCCGTGGTCTCCTTCAATCTGCCGGGGCCGGACCGGATGGCCGGTTCCATCGGCAAGGCGGTGGACGGCATGTTTGTCCGCGTGGTCGACCCGGACGGCGCTGATGTGCCCGTGGGTGAAGTAGGCGAGCTGGCCGTCCAGGGCACCGGGGTAATGAAGGGGTACTGGAACAACCCGGAGGCAACCGAGGCCGCCATTCCGGACGACTGGTTCCGCACCGGAGACCTGGGGCGGCTCGACGACGCCGGAAACATCTACATCGTGGACCGCAAGAAGGACGTCATCCTGCGCGGAGGCTACAACGTATATCCCCGCGAGGTTGAGGAAGTGCTGTACGAGCATCCCGCCGTCGCCGAGGCCGCCGTTATCGGTGTGCCCGATGACTTGCACGGCGAGGAGATCGTGGCAGTGGTTGGCCTGAAGGACGATGTCCAGCCCGCCGACGACGACGCCCGCCAGGCGCTGCTCGCGGAAATCCGCGAGTTCGCCAAGGACCGGCTGGCCGCCTACAAGTATCCGCGTCGTGTCGTCCTGACGGACGCTCTTCCCAAGGGGCCGACAGGAAAGATCCTCAAGCGCGAGATCCGGGTGGATGCCCAAGAGGGGCAAGACGAGCCGCAGGTTGAACCGCAGACCTAACCTCCGGGCCCGCCGCGCCCCGCAGGCGCGCGGCGGGCCTTTCAGGCGTATGGCTCAGGCTCTTCAAGGGCCTCCCCGGGCAGGCCTGCGGTTTTGTCCGAACGCACCAGTACCACGCCCAGCACAATCAGGGCCCCGCCGATCAGCTGCACGGTGCCGGGCAGTTCGGACAGGAACAGCCAGGCCCACAGCACCGCAAACAGCACCTCCGTCAGGGACACGAAAGAGGCGATGCGGGAGCCGAGGGTCCGGGCCGCCACGATCCCTGTGACGTACGCCAGCACCGTGGAAAAAAGCACCAGTCCCGCCAGTGGCACCCACCAGGGCATGACCCGGCCTGCCAGCAGCACGTCATGGGTGTTGAAACCGGTGGGAAGGATGCCCACGGCACCAAGCGTCACCATGGTGGCTGCGCCCACGAGCATCCCGCCAGTGGCCAGCACCAGCGGCGGCAGGGAGTCGTTCGCCTTGGCGGTAATAAAGAAATAGATCGCAAGGCACACCGCGGCTGCGAGACCCCACAGAACTCCCACCGGATCGATGCGTATCTCCCCGCCGATATCCAGTACGAGCACCAGCCCGGCAATCGCAGCCAGGGCACCGCCCATGGTCCTCAGTCCCGGCCGCCGTCGCGTGGCGGCCCAGATCCACAACACCATGAGCACCGGTGCCAGGAACTCCAGCAGCAGCGCCACACCTACCGTCAACCGCTCCACGGCGTTGAAGTAGAAAAACTGGCAGCCGGCCACGCCGATAAACCCAAAGGCGACGATGGTCTTCCAGTTCTCACGGACCTGATGCCAGCGGCCGTGCAGTACGAGCAGCGCAGGGATAAGCAACACCAGGGCGGCACCGCCCATGCGGACGGCGACGGCCGACGTGGATGTCCACCCTGTCTCCAGCAGCGATTTGGCGAAAGAACCCGAGAGTCCAAACACGGCGGAGGACAGGAGGGCAACGGCAATGCCGGTGCTGCCCGAACTCCTCCCGGCGGTGCGGTGAGTCTCCACCGTCGTCGACCCCTTGCCTGCTTTACGTTTCACGATGCCTCCAAAGAGCACAAAAATGAGTGGCCCCCGGGACCTGTCAGGTTCATTCTTACCCCTAGACCATTACACTGGGAAGTCCCAGCACTCGGATGTCAGGATTCACAATGCCGTTAGGTCATGACACAGCGGACTCGCTCAACACAGTGGCAGCCCTTATCAACACAGCAGCAACGGCTTCCGATGCGCTGCTGACCCCGGCCGATTTGGACGTCTTCCTGGCACGGGAGCGTTTCAGCGGGTCCCGCACCCACACTGCTGCCGAACTGCGTGCGGTGCGGCATCTGCGGACCATCCTGCGCCAGCTGTGGACCGCGGACGAAGACCAGCTGGCAGGGGGCGTGAACCAGCTGCTGCGCAATTCCCGCGCGCTGCCGCAGGTGGTTCGCCACGACGAGTGGGGGTGGCACCTGCACTGCACCTCCCCCGCGGCACCCTTGGAGCAACGGTTGGCCACGGAGGCAGCCATGGCACTGGCGGACGTTCTGCGCGGCGGTGAGCTGGACCGGCTGGGAACCTGTGCCGCTCCGGACTGTGCGGCCGTCATCCTCGATCTGACGCGCAACCGGTCCAAGCGGTACTGCGACACGGGGAACTGCGGAAACCGGGAACACGTGCGCTCCTACCGCAGCCGGCGGTCAGCCAAGCAGGACACCAGCCCCTAGCCGGTGGGATGCAGCGGATTCCTGCAGGGCGGCAAAATTACTAAGTGCTCTTGTTACTTTGCTCACCTCCCGCTATGATCACGGTGAGCTTCGTCCGCCGTCACGGCGAACGGCTATTCCACACAGTCTCGATTCCGCGTTGTTCCGGCCAGGGGTTACCCCTGTGTCCGCTACCGGGGGTGCGGTCTGTGCCAGCACAAAATGGGGGTTTCAATTGCAGGACAATTCGAGCGCGTTCTACAAACGCGTCGGCGCTCTGGGCGCCGCAACAGCACTGGCGGTGAGCGGGGCGTTTATCGCTTCGCCCGCCCTCGCCGCACCGGCAGCGGAGCCGGAAGCAACCGCACCAGCCACGGCAACCACTGAAGCTCCGGTCGACGAGACCGTCGCAGAAGAAACGGTTGCCGAAGAGACCGTCACCGACGAGGCAACGCCCGTTGAAGAAGCTCCCGCGGAAGAGGCAGGAGCCCTGGCTCCCGGCCTGGCTGAAGCTCTTCTGCGCGACCTTGGCATGACGGTCGAAGAGTTCGAGGCAGCCGGCGAGCTGGGCCAGAAGGCAGCGGATGCCCTTCCCGAGCTCCAGGCCACCGAAGGCTTCGTGGGCATCGCCATCGAAGACAAAAAGATCGTCATCACCGGTTCCGGTGAGGCCCTCGAGGCCCTGACCCTCGAGCTGGACGCCACTCTGGTGGCTCCTGCCGCCGAAGAAGCTGACGTACCGGAGGAAGCACCCGTTGCCGCCGAAGCCACCGAGGCTCCGAGCGCCGAGGCTACCGAAGAGCCGGCAGCAGATGAAGAAACCGCAGCACCGGTGACCCTTGCGGGTGAGCCCCGCGAAGTTATCAAGAAACTCCGCGCAGAATACATTTCCAGCGTCGGCCTGGAAGGCCTGCAGTCCATCATGCTGACGGCTGACGGTTACGTTATCAAGGCGAAAAAAGCTGCAAGTGTTACTGATGGTTCAGTGCTCGCCGAGCGTCTGGCCGAAGTAGCGGGAACCACTCCGGCCGATGCCTTTGCCAAGAACAATCCGAGCGTGACTGTCATTGACGCATCAGGTCCGGCAAACGCCCTCGAGGACGTCGTCAACGGTCAGGGCTACGCCACCTTCACCGGCAACAGCGGCGGGGCGTGCTCCATTGGCTTCAACGGTTTCAACGCCGAAGGTGCCCCCGCGGTGATCAGCGCAGGACACTGCGCCGATGACGGCCAGGCAACAGACACCATCCTTTCCATTCCGGCAGACGACCCCGCCGCGGGCGGCACGCAGCCGTCTTTGGGGTCCGATCTGGGCACCTGGGGCTTCTCCCAGTTCGGTGGCGAGAACAATTCGCCCACCGAGCTCGGATCGACTGAAAACATCGGCACGGACATTGGTGTCATCAACGGGATCAACAATGAGCTTGATCTGCTGCCCGAGGTTACTCAGTGGGAAGATGCCAAGGATCTCACTACTGCGACCACAAAGATCACCGGAACCACCGACGCTGTTATCGGAGCTCCGATGTGCAAGTCCGGCCGTACCACCGGCTGGAGCTGCGGCGACGTTAGCGCAATCGGTGAATTCTATGTAGGCGCCCCGGACGGCGTCCGCGGAGTCTGGGGCTTCGAATCCACGCTGGAGAAGAATGCCGCACCCGGTGACTCCGGCGGATCCGTCATCTCCGGTTCCAACGCCATGGGCCTGGTCAGTGCCGGCCCCGAGGGTGGAAACTACTTCTTCTCCACCATGCTCTCCGATGGCATGAAGCGCCTGGACGGCTACACTGTTGCCGTCTTCGTTGAGGCCCCGGTCCTGACTTCCCATAAGAACGAAGGAACCGTCCTGACGGACGAAGCCATCCGCGGCACGGCCACCACCAGCACGGTCAAGCTCACGCGCGGCGACAAGACCATTGACGTCGACGTCGTGGACGGCTTCTGGAGCTTCCCGGCTCCGTCCACGGTTCCGACTGATGGAAAGCTCGAGTTCAAGGTCCAGGCAGTCAACGGCTTCAACGAGTCCAAGACCGTCTCCTACGACTTGACCGTCCAGGAAGCCAAGCTTGACGCACCGGTCATCACGAACCCGGCTGCCGACGCCCAGATCGCCGACTCGCTGACGACCATCACGGGCACCGGCATTGCCGACGCCAAGCTTTCCCTCAAGGTCTCCGGCAACAAGATTGTTGAAGACGCCAAGGAATCAGACGCCGGAACACAGGCGGTCGAACCCGTCGAGGAGACCGGCACTGCCACTGTCGATGCCGACGGCAACTGGGAATGGAAGCTCGACAACGCACTTGCCTACGGCGAGTACACCGTGAGCGCAACCCATGACGCCATCGAAAACAGCAAGCTTGAATCGGCTGCGGCTACCTCCAAGTTCTCCGTCATCCTGAACAAGCCGATCATCACCTCGATCACTGAAGGTGACGACTTCGCCGAGGGCTCCAGCCCTCGCGACATGTCCGGCACCGGCACCGCAGGTGCAGAGATCGACGTAACCATTGGAGAGACCACTCTCTCCGCCACTGTCGGCGACGAAGGCAACTGGAGCGTCAGCGGTTTCCCGACAGATCTGACTCCGGGAACCTACACGGTTTCCGCTGTGCAGAGCCTCTCCGGTGCAACTTCTGAAGCTGAAGCAACCTTCACGGTCACCGCCGTCGAGATTGCCCCCCAGGCTCCTCCCGTAGTGCCGCCGGCTCCCCAGCCGGGCGACCCCGCACCGACCACTCCGGCGCCTACCCCGGCACCGGACAACAACGGTGACGGCCTGCCCGACACCGGTGCTGCCGGCATGGGTCTGTTCGCCGGAGCAGGCGCACTGCTCACGGTGGGTGGTATCAGCGCACTGCTGATCAACCGCCGCCGCCAGCTGCAGGATGCCTAATCTGCCACTAGCGTGACACCACTAAAGCGGGTCCCGGCCTTGTGCCGGGGCCCGCTTTGGTATTTCTTACTTGAAAGACCCCAGGAGGA
The DNA here is from genome assembly GCF_023022985.1 of Arthrobacter gengyunqii. Classification (NCBI taxonomy): domain Bacteria; kingdom Bacillati; phylum Actinomycetota; class Actinomycetes; order Micrococcales; family Micrococcaceae; genus Arthrobacter; species Arthrobacter gengyunqii. The sequence continues at coordinate 3,630,423 of NZ_CP095461.1, forward strand.
TTGATGTCCATCCCGAAAAATACGTCGAACCTGGCGAAGGCTCCGGTGGCGGTTTTTGCCGCCGCCGCGCTGTTATTCCTCAGCGGTTGCGGCCAGGACGCACAGTCCCCGCAACCCCGTCCGTCCGCATCCTCAACATCCCCGGATACGGAGCCATCAGCGAACCCCCACGTCTCCGGCGCTCCCGCCGCGCAGGACAGCACCACCGCCGGAACAACAGGGGCCGTTCCCGCTACGCCCTCCGACCCCGACACCGCAACGGATGAGAACATGACCCAGCTCCTGCAGCTGCACACCCAGCTGAAAACCGATCTCGGTTCCGCCTATTCCGACGCCTGGATCGAGAACAACCAGCTCCATGTGGCCGTGACCACCCCGGAGGCCGAAGCTGCCGTGGCGGAAGCCGGAGCTGTTCCCTACCGGGCCGAATTCACCGATGCGCAGCTCCAGGACGCAACTGCGGCGTTCAAGGCCTGGCTGGGCACGGATTCGGCCCCGCAGGTCCAGCTGCACTGGCTCAGCACCAGCGGACGAACGGGCAGCATCACGGTCCGCGTGCCGGCAGAGCAGGTGCAGCCCCTCACGGATGCCGTCACTGAACAGCAGCCCACCGGCGCAGTGCAGGTCATTGTGGAGGAGTCCAGCGGCCCTGCAACCCCTCTGGGCACAAACGGCCCCTAAACGGGCAACAGGCTGTTCGGGTCCGGAAGAGGCTCCCTAGACTTGATGGCGTCGAGCAGACGGCATCACGGCCTCTTCCTAGGACCTGTTCATGGATCAGAAGCTGCAGAACCTGTTGTACTCACTACCGACCCGAACCGCCTGGATCATTCTGGGCAGCTGCGCCGCGTACTGGCTCATCTGCTTCACCGGTCTTTTGACTCCGCCGGTCTCGGCGCCCGCGAGCATCGCACTTTTTTGGTTTTACGCCATGCTGATGCTGGCCCTGGCATCCGGACTTGCCGCCGTCGCGCTCGGAGCCCTGCTCATCCTGCGGCGGCAGCGCGGTGCGCTCGTCTCCGTTCCCGCGCCGTCGAGCCCGGCGGCAACCAATGACGAGGACCTGGACCAGCTGGCCGGACTGGGCCGCATGCTTGACGGTCCGGAAAGCCTTCCGGCGCCTGCACGGCCAATGCCCCCGGCCAAAGGGCCGAAACGCAAGCAGCGCAAGCGCCGCCGCTAGCTGACTGCTGCTAGGCCGAGGGGTCGACGGGCCGGGAACCGGCGTCGTTCGCTGCGGGCGTTTCGTTAGCCGAGGGTGTGCCGTCGCCCGCCGGGGCCGAGCTGCTGCCGCCCGGCGCTCCGACAGAACCCGCGCCGCCGGGGATCTTGGCTGCGCTGCGGTGAATGCCGGATCCTTCGCTGAGGTGGTCCGGGTTGGGCTTTTCCGTCATGAGGAGCAGGGAGCAGATCAGGAGCGAGGCGATGAAGGCGATGCCGGCAGCCGTGAGGCCCAGGTCAACCCGCAGTTCCTTCTCTGCGCCGCCGGTGGCAAAGATCATGGTGGCAACACCCGCAATCACAGCCAGCACGGCAGAGAAAATGAGTGGGGCCTTCACGGAGTTCCGCTTCTGCGGCCTTCCGGATGAGCTGTTCGCCACTGTTTTTCCTCCTGCTGCGTTGATGTCCTTCGTTCTACAGTTTGTAGAACCGGAGTTGTCTAGTTTACGGCTTCTGCCGGACGGCCGGCGACGGGCGGGACTGGCTACCCTGTGACCGGGCGTCCCAGCGGGCACCGAGTCCGGACGTGGCCAGCATTACGGCGATGATGATGGCTGAACCGCCGGTTACCCCGAGCATTGCATGGGCCCCGAGATCCATGAGCTGAACGGCAAGCAGGATGACGGCTGTTCCCAGGCTGACCACACCGGTGATCAGCCAGTCCCGTGCCGGCAGGAACGTCTTGCGGGACGTGGTCCAGAGATAGAGTTCCACGGCGCCGCCCACCACCAGGGCAAGTCCTGCTGCAACCAGGAACCCTTCGACCGACCGCAGTGCCAGGACGGCGATTCCGGCAAGCGCGTAGGCTGCCGCTTCCAGCAGCTGGAGGCTACGGATTCGCTGTTCGCCATCGGTGCCCGCGAGGACGGCCATCCGCCAGACGGACACCGCCGTCAGCAGCAGGTACAGACCGCCGGCAACGGACAGTACGCCGACTCCGGGGGACTGCCAGAAAACCGTCAGGATGCCGAAGGCCGCCGCCGTGGCGGACCGTAGGAGGATGGGTACCCACGGGGTGCCGTGGTTGGAATCGCCCACTGCCGAGCCTCCGCTTTCGTATCTGCGCGTCATGTGGCCGGTTGGCCACCCACCAGCTTAGTCGCTCGCGGTGCCCGGTGCCGCCCCGGTGACCATCCATGCGTCCCGGCGTACGCGCCAGGTCAGCGTCACCGCCCGGGCGCTCATGTATCCCAGGGCAAAAGCGGCCCACAGCCAGGCAATGCCTCCGGGACCGTCCAACCCGGCGAGATGCACCCACCAGAGCAACGGCAGATAGGCCACCAGATTCAGCATGCCCGTCAAGGCCAGGTACCGTGCGTCGCCCGCGCCGATGAGCACGCCGTCGAGCACAAACACCAGCCCACAGATCGGCTGGGACGCGGCCAGCACCCACAATCCCGCGGTGAGTGCGGACTGCACTCCGGCGTCCGGCGTGAAGATCCAGCCGGCGAAGGGTGCGGCGGCGGCCAGCAGCACTCCGGTGATCACCCCGAAGCCCACCCCCCAGCGGATCATCCGGCGGGTCAGCTCCCGGGCCATGGTCCGGTTGCCGGCGCCGAGTTCCTTGCCGATGAGTGCCTGCGCGGCAATGGCCAGGGCGTCCAGGGCAAAGGCCAGGAAAGTGAAGACGGTCATGACCAGCTGGTGGGCAGCCAGGGACTGCGGTCCCTGCGCGGTGGCCACGAACACGGCGGCCAGCACGGCCAGGCGCAGGCTGAGGGTGCGCAGCATCAGCCAGGAGCCCACGTGCGCGGTGGCGCGGATCCCGGCGGCGGCGGGACGCAGCGGAACTCCGGCACGGCGCGCCATCCGGCCCACCAGCACCAGATAGACGGCGGCCATCCCCCACTGGGTGATGCTGGTGCCCAGCGCGGATCCGGCAACGGAGAGGTTGAAACCGTACACCAGCAGATAGTTCAGGCCGATGTTCACTGCGCAGCCGACGCCGGCCACCATCAGCGGCGTGCGGGTGTCCTGCAGTCCGCGCAGCACTCCGGTGGCGGCCAGGACCACGAGCATGGCGGTTAGGCCCGGCATTGAATACTGCAGGTAGTCCACGGCGAAGGCGTGCACGTCACCGGTGGCGCCCAAGGCCGTGGCGAGAGCGGGTGCGGCGAGAATGCCGGCGGTGGAGAGCAGCACCCCCAGAATCAGGGCCAGGCCGATCCCGTCCCTGCCGGCGGCCACGGCCTCCCGGTGGCGGTTGCCGCCCAGATGGCGCGCCACGGTGCCGGTGGTGGAGTAGGCCAGGAACACCATGAGGCCGACGGCGGTCTGCAGCACCGTGGATGCCAGACCCACGCCGGCCAGCTCGTTGACGCCCAGGTGGCCCACGATGGCCGAATCCGCGATCAGGAACAGCGGCTCGGCGATCAGCGCACCGAGTGCGGGTATGGCCAGGGCGAGGATGCGCCGGCCGAGGTTCGAGCTGGAGATTTGTGCTGAAGTGCCCACCTTCACAGCTTACGGTCCCGGTTGCGCCCCGGCCGCCCCGGGACCTGCGGCGGGATCTGCGGCGGACCCGGCGCCTGGGTCCGCCGTGAGCACCGCGGCAGCTGTTCCTGCGGCGAGCGCCATCAGTACACCCACATAGGCGCTGAGTCCGGCCCATCCGAAGGCCTGGAAGAAGATGCCGCCGATCCAGCCCAGCAGGCTCGACCCGGCGTAGTAAAAGAGGTTGTACAGCGACGAGGACTGCGCCCGTCCCTCAGTGGCGAGGAACGGGGCCCAGCCGGAGGCAATGGAATGGGCGGCGAAGAACCCGCCAGTGAACACCACCAGCCCGGCAATCACTGCGGGCAGCCATGCCGCAAGCGTGAGGGCCAGCCCGGCAGCCATGACGGCGGTGGAACCCAGGAGCACGGTTTTGCGTCCGCCGCGGGTCTCAAGCCGGCCGGCGAGTGCTCCGGCGGACCTGGAGGACCAGGTACCGGCGAGGTAGGCCAGGAACAGGAAGCTGGCCACGCTCTGCGGCAGCGAAAACGGCGCAGCACCCAGCCGGAAGCCCAGATAGTTGTAGACCGCCACAAAGCCGCCCATCAGCAGGAACCCCTGCATGTACAGGGTGAGCTGCCGCGGGTTGCGCAGGTTGGCCAGCAGCCGCCCGCCCAGTCCCGGACCCGGATCCGACCGGCGCAGCGGAACAAATCCCTGCTGTTTCGGTGCGGTCAGCATGAACACGATTCCGGCTCCGGCGGCGAGGAGGCTGACGACGCCGACGCCGACGCGCCAGTCCGCAGCATCGGCCACGGGGGCGGCCACCAGGCGTCCGGCCAGCCCGCCGATCGTGGTGCCGGAGACGTAGCTTCCGGCAGCGACGGCGGCGTGGACACGTGACACTTCCTCGTTGAGGTAGGCCAGGGCGACCGCGGGAATCCCGCCCATGGCGGCACCTTCGGCGAACCGCAGAGCCAGAAGCACCGGAAGGTCGGGGCTGAACGGAACCAGCAGCCCCAGCACCACCGCCGCGACGATCGCCAGCCGCATCACCGGCAGCCGGCCGAACCTGTCGGCGGCGGCGGCCCAGGGGATAACTGCTGCGGCCAGGCCCAGGGTGGCGGCCGAGACCGTGAGGGCGGCCGAGGACGCCGTGATGTCCAGGTCCCGGGCCATTCCGGGCAGGACGCCCTGCACCGAATACAGCTGGGCAAACGTGGCCATGCCGGCCGCGGCCAATCCAATGAGCACGCCCCGGTACCCGTGGCTGCCTTTTGCATGTCCGGTCCACGGCTCATCCCTGCGGTTCCCCGCCCCTGCTGCTGTCTCCTTGCGCACGATCAAACTCTAGGCCTTCGGGCTCCGGGCCCGCACCGCCGTCAGACCCGTCAGGCCCGCTGCGGCAGTTCCAATTCGGACATCAGATTGGCCCGCGCCCGTTCTTCCCACCGGTCGCGGGCCTGCGGCGTGGAAAAGATCGGATCGAGATTCAGCAGGCCGGCCACCACGCGGCGGCGGCCCGTGCCGAAGACTGCATCATCCACATTTGGATACTCCCGCCGGACCTCGGCCACGTACCGGCGGTAAGCCTCCGGGCTTCGGCCCAGAACGGACAGGTCCGCGTCGCAGAGCAGTGCTCCGGCTGCATCCCCGGGTTCCGGCCGGTGCCCCGCAGTCAGCCGGACCAGGCGCTGGACCTCGCGGATCTCGTGGCCCGGACTTTCGGTTTCCGCGAGCAGGGCCGCGGCGAGGGAAGCTGAGTCCTCCTCGTCGTCGGCGGTTCCGCGGTACACGGCGTCGTGAAACCAGGCCGCCAGCAGCACGGTCCGAGGCGGCGGCCCGTCCGAGAGCTGCTCCGCGGCTTCCACCACCGCCAGCAGGTGCCGGCGGTCGTGGTAGCGGCGGTGCGGTTCGCCCCATCGGTTGAGCAGTTCCGCCCCCACCTCGCGGCAACCCGGGACCAGTGCGTCCCAGCGGGCAAGAAGCGGATGCACGAGCGAGGAATTCCGCTCCCGTGCCCTGATCCGCAACCCGCTGCGGATGAGCAGTCGCACCAGCGTCCCCCCGTCAACTTCGACAGCACCCCTGGCCACCAGGTCCCGGTAGCGGTGCCGCGGTACGTCGTAGTGGTCCAGATCGAAGGCACGGGAGCTGATTCCGGCGGCAGCGGCAAAGCCATGCAGCTCGGCCAGTGACGTGTCCGAAACCAGATGCGAAAACACCGTGCCGTGGGCCGGCCACCGGGGCGGGTCAATGTAGATCATCCGACGGCAGGCCGGGACGAAGACGGGAAAGGCATAGTCCATACCTACCGGACGCCGGCCGGGATTTCCACGCAAACCTTTTTCGGCACACCCTTGTCCGTGCTCCGTGCCCGTGGTCCAATACCTGCATGAATGAAGGGGACACTGCTGTCCTGGCCATCGGAACACGCAAGGGCCTGTGGCTGGCGACCAGCAACGACAGACAAAACTGGACCCTGTCCGGCCCGCACTTCCTGATGGATGAAGTGGCGTCTGTGGCCATTGACACCCGTCCCGAGGTTCCCCGGATCCTCGCGGGGATCATGAACTGGCACTGGGGCCCGTGCGTCGTCCACTCCGATGACCTCGGCCGCACCTGGAGCGAACCGGAAGACGGCGCCGTCCGATTCCCTTCAGACACCGGAGAGGCGCTCACCAGGGTCTGGCAGGTGCAGCCGGACAGCGCGGGCCGCCCGGGCGTGGTGTGGGCCGGGGCCGAACCCATTTCCGTGTGGAAGTCCACCGACGGCGGTGAGCACTTCGAGATGAACCAGCCCTTCTGGGAGCATCCGCACCGCAGCGGGTGGGGTGCCGGTTTCGGCGGCGCAGCGGCGCACACGGTCCTGCCCAGCCCGGAGGATGACACCGTGCACGTGGCGATCAGTGTCGCCGGCGTCTACCGGACCGACGACGGCGGAGCGTCCTGGATGCCGCGCAACACCGGCATCAGCGCCTATTTCCTGCCGGACCCCAATCCGGAGTTCGGCCAGTGCGTCCATAAAGTGGCGCGGGACGCCGGCGATCCGCGGCGCCTGTACGCCCAGAACCATCACGGCGTGTACCGCACTGACAACTCCGGTGATTCATGGCAGTCCATTGCCGACGGGCTGCCGGCGGATTTTGGCTTCGTCATGCTGGCGCATCCCACCCGTCCCGACACCATCTGGACCATCCCGTTAAAGGCCGACGGCGAGCGCATCGCCCCCGACGGACATTTGGCGGTCTACCGGAGCACGGACGCCGGGGACTCCTGGACGCGGCTTGACGAGGGCCTCCCGGACACGGATTTCAACGCAGTGCTGCGTGATGCCGCTGCCGTGGACAGCGCCGATCCTGCCGGCGTGTACTTCGGCACCCGGGGCGGGCAGGTCTTCGGCAGCGCGGACGAAGGGAACACTTTTTCGCTGGTCGCCGGCAATCTTCCCGATGTGCTGTGCGTGCGGGCGGGCATCGTGCCGGCGGGATCTTTCGGATGAGCGCGGCCCCGGTGCGGCTGGTCCTGCCGGCGGCATTGTCAGCAGATGCCGGGGGTGTCCGCGAACTGGTACGCGACTCCCGCCCGGACCTGACAGCAGCCGGGCTGCTGGACGGACTGGCCGCCGAGTATCCGCGGCTGGAGCGCCGGATCCGGGATGAGGCCGGTCAGCTGCGCCGCTACGTAAACGTGTATCTCGACGGAGAAGAACTGCGTGCCCTCAACGGCCTGGCCAGCCTGGTACCCCCGGGGTCCGAGGTTTTGATCCTGGCGTCAGTGGCCGGCGGCTGAACTGAAAAACTGAAAACGACCAACGCAGCGGTTTAAAGGCTGCAGGCGCCCCGCCGGTGGCGGAGCGCCTGCACTATGTGGTTTTCCGGTTCCGCAGCTTTGCCGGGAATTCGGATTAGACCTTCATTAGGCCGGCAGCTGCAGGACCTGGCCGGTGAAGATCAGGTCATGGTGGATGATCGAGTCGGCGTTGGCGTTGTACAGCGCCTGCCATCCACCTTCGATACCCAGCTTCTCGGCGATGGTGGAGAGCGTGTCGCCGGGCTGGATGATGTAGGTCTCACCGCTCACCGCAGGAGCAGGGGTCTGCACCGGTGCGAGCTCCTGGACCTGGGCTTCCGGCAGCACCGGAGTCTCAGGCACGACAGCCTCGGGGGCAACCTGGACTTCAGGCTGAACCGGAGCCTCCGCCACGTATTCCTGCGTGGGCTGCGGAGCGGTGTACTGCTGGGTCTGCTCCGGAGCGGTGTACTGCTGGGTCTGCTCCGGAACCGTGGTCTGGCTCTGGGTGCTCACAGAACCGGTGGCACCGCCGGACAGGCCAAGCTTGGCGGAGCAGGCGGGCCATGCACCCCAGCCCTGGCCGGCGAGGACGCGCTCGGCCACTGCGATCTGCTGTTCGCGGCTGGCGGAGGCGGGGTCGCCCGTGCCGCCGTAGGCTGCCCAGGTGCTCGGAAGGAACTGCAGGCCACCGGAGAATCCGTTGCCCGTGTTGATGCCCCAGTTGCCGCCGCTCTCACACTGTGCCAGTGCATCCCATGTACTTGTGTCGGCAGCCTGGGACGGTGCTGCGGTCAGTGCTACTCCTGCACCCGAGATGGCGGCTACTGCGAGTCCCCGGCGCACGATTCGGCTGATCTTAGACTTGGTCATTGGTATTGGCTGCTCCTAGGGTCCACCTGCGTTCCACCCTTCCCAGGGCTTCGTTACGCCGTCGCCAACCCCTTTGACGTATCGAGGTCATGGTGCGGTGCCTGACGATGTGGCGACGTGAGGTGGCTCGAGGCACCGAGCGCTTTGCGGCGGCACCTGGAACGGCGCCCGCCTGATGCCGGGACTTGGATGCCCGGCGGGGTTCGTTTTTCGAACCGTTAACCACGGTAAGGGAAGCTCCAGCAGATAACAAACGGATATCGATCACACAAGTCTGTGACCCGGGACGCGCCGTAGCCGAGCGTGTTTGCCACTCCCCGGCCGGGCCAGCTGCGAATTCTAGACAGCGCACCGGCGGCAGGTCTAGGGTTTGACCTCGTGCTGACATTCTTCAATGCGCTCAAACGCATTCTGGTCGGGCGCCCCTACGGCAACGAACGGCTGGCGCACACCCTTCTGCCTAAGCGCATTGCGCTGCCGGTCTACGCCTCCGACGCGCTCTCATCCGCAGCCTACGCTCCGGACGAAATCCTCCTGACCCTTGCCCTTGCCGGTGTCACTGCGGTGACCCTGTCGCCCTGGGCCGGGCTCGCTGTGATCATCGTCCTGCTGACGGTTGTGGCGTCCTACCGGCAGAACGTCCATGCCTATCCCTCCGGCGGCGGTGACTACGAGATTGCCAGCACCAACCTGGGCAAACCCGCCGGGCTGACGGTGGCCTCGGCGCTCCTCGTGGATTATGTGCTGACGGTCGCCGTTTCCATGTCTTCCGCCTCCCACTATCTGATAACGGCGGTGCCGGGCCTGAACGGCCTGCAGGCGCCCATTGCCGCCGTCGGCGTAGCTGTTCTGGTCCTGGTCAACCTGCGCGGCATCCGGGAGGCCGGGGCGGTGTTCGCGGTGCCCACCTACGTTTTCATGGCCTCAGTGCTGGGCATGTGCGCCATTGGTGCCTTCCAGGCAGCGACCGGCAATCTGGCCCAGGCGCCGTCGTCCGGCTTTGACCTGGTGCCGGAATCGGGTCTGGACAGCGGCCTGGTGGGATTGGCAGGCGCGTTCCTGCTGCTGCGGGCCTTCTCCTCGGGGGCTGCGGCGCTGACCGGTGTGGAAGCCATCAGCAACGGGGTTCCCACCTTCCGCAAGCCCAAGAGCACAAACGCGGCCAGCACGCTGCTGCTCCTGGGCGGAATATCGGCGGCAATGCTGGCGGGCATCCTGGTGCTGGCCAATGCAACCAATGTCCGCGTCGTTCAGGATCCCGCCACCCAGCTGACCGTCAACGGCAGCCCCGTCGGACCCGAGTATGTGCAGCATCCGGTGATCAGCCAGCTCGCGGAAACCATCTTCGGTGACGGCAGCCTCGCCTTCTACATCGTGATTGCCGCCACCGGACTGATCCTGGTCTTCGCCTCCAACACTGCCTTCAACGGCTTTCCGGTGCTGGCGTCCATCCTTGCCAAGGACGGCTTCCTGCCGCGTCAGATGCGCACCCGCGGTGACCGACTGGCCTTCAGCAACGGAATCGTCGCCTTGGGCGTGGGCGCGCTGGTCCTGATCCTGCTTTTTGACGCCGATGTCACCCGCCTGATCCAGCTCTACATTGTCGGGGTGTTCGTCTCGTTCACCGCCAGCCAGCTCGGCATGATCCGGCACTGGACGGCGCGGCTGCGCACGGAACGAAGCCGCGACGCGCGGCTGCGAATGAAACGCTCGCGGGTCATCAACGCCGTGGGATTCGGCATGACGGCTCTGGTTCTGGCTATTGTCCTGGTCACGAAGTTCACCCACGGCGCCTGGATTGCCCTGCTGGCGATGGGCGTCCTGTACCTGCTGATGTTCCTGATCCGGTCGCACTACGATTCGGTGGCCCGGGAACTTGCGGTGGATGACAACGTGCAGGGCCTTTCCCTGCCGTCGCGGGTCAACGCCGTGATCCTGGTGTCCAAGGTCCACAAACCGGCTCTGCGGGCACTGGCCTACGCCCGGGCTTCGCGCCCTTCCAGCCTGAACGCCATCATCGTGGACATCGATCCCGAAGACACCAAGCGCGTCATGGAGCAATGGGACCGAATGCAGATCCCGGTGCCGCTGACCGTTCTCTCGTCGCCCTATCGCGAGACCGTCTCCCCCGTGCTCACGTATCTGCGTGAGGCCCGGCGGAACGCCCCCCGCGAACTGTTTGTGGTCTACATCCCGGAGTACGTCGTCGGGCGCTGGTGGGAGCAGCTCGTGCATAACCAGACCGCACTGCGCATGAAGGCCCGGCTGCACTTTGAGCCGGGCATCATGGTGGCCAGCGTCCCCTGGCAGCTGGCGTCCAGCCGGGATCGGGGCGCCACGCCGACGCCGGGTTCGGGACTGTAGACCAAGGGTCCTGGGGAAACCCCTGCCGGATCAGGCGTCCGGGTTAGCCCGTGGGTCGGTGGTCTCTGCGGGAGCGGACAGTCCCCTGCCGGCCAGGACGGACTGGTACGCGTAATCCGTGAGCCTGCCCTCGGCGTGGGCCTGCACCACGGTCTCAAAGGACCGCGGACCCGATTCCTCGCTGTACGGGAAGTGGATCAACTCTGCAATCAGTTCCCAGTCTTCGGCAATGGTGTCGATAAGGTCCCCTGGGGTTTCCTCCGGGCCGGGACCGCCGCCCAGGACAGTCCAGGTTTCCTTCGGCACACGGTAGGCCTCCAGCCGGTCAAGGTCGGCAACGAGTTCTTCCAAGGACCCGTATTCGGTCTGGGCTTCGGGCGGAACGGAGCCGTCCGGCGTCGCCAGCTGGCTCACGAATCCGGTTTCCAGCGGGAAGACGGACGTCGGCACGGGCTCGCCCTCCTCCAGGTAGGCGGGCAGCTGTGACGGCATCCAGTACCAGGCGTCGCCGTCGAGCGCCCCGCCGGGCTGGTTCCGCTCGCTGATCCAGCCGCGGGACGTCAGCAGAGCCTCACCCTCGTCACTGGTAAAGGATTCGGTGTTGCCGAAAATCCGGTTGGTTTCATGCTCGGCGCGGCGGGCCTGCTTCTTCTTGGCGACTGCCTTCTTGCGGGGCTTTGACTTAGGCACGGAACTCCTTGGATACGGCTGGTCGGGGATGGCACCGTGAGCGGCCATGGCGCCGACCGGCAGCACCAATTCTAGTCGGCGGGCGGCTAGAAGCCGGAGCCGCCCTCCACTGCCATGTTGGAGAAGCGGGAGTAGTGGCCCTGGAAGCCCACCACGATGGTTTTGGTGGGACCGTTACGGTGCTTGGCAACAATGACGTCCGCTTCGCCGGCACGCGGGGATTCTTTGTCATAGATGTCTTCGCGGTGCAGCAGGATGACCATGTCGGCGTCCTGCTCAATGGAGCCGGATTCACGAAGGTCGGACACCATGGGCTTTTTGTCGGTGCGCTGTTCAGAGCCTCGGTTCAGCTGCGAGAGGGCAATCACCGGCACCTCGAGCTCCTTGGCCAGCAGCTTCAGCGCACGGGAGAACTCCGAAACTTCCTGCTGCCGGGACTCCACCTTTTTGCCCGAGGACATCAGCTGCAGGTAATCCAGCACCACGAGCTTGAGATCGTGGCGCTGCTTCAGCCGCCGACACTTGGCCCGTATTTCCATCAGGGACATGTTCGGGCTGTCATCGATGAAGAGCGGGGCGTCATTCATCCGGCCCATGGTGGTGGCGATCTTGCCCCACTGCTCGTCCTTAATGGTTCCCTTTCGCAGGTCCTGCAGCCCGATGGTTGCCTCCGCGGAAAGCAGGCGCATGGCAATCTCGTTGCGGCCCATTTCCAGCGAGAAGAAGACGGTGGTCATGTTGTTCTTGATCGCCGCGGAGCGGGCGAAGTCCAGCGCGAACGTGGACTTACCGACGGCGGGACGGGCAGCAATGACGATCATCTGTCCGGGGTGCAGGCCCTGGGTGAGTTCGTCGAGTTCGTAGAACCCGGTGGGCACACCGGTCATGCCTTCGCCCCGGTGGCCGGCGGACTCGATCTCGTCCACCGTTCCTTCGATGATGTCCTTGAGCGGAACGTAGTCCTCGGCAGTGCGGCGCTCCGCCACGGCGTACACCTCGGCCTGGGCCGCATTGACGATGTCATCGACTTCCATGCCGTCGCTCGAGTAACCGAGCTGGACAATCTTGGTACCGGCGTCCACGAGGCGGCGCAGGACGGCGCGTTCCCGGACAATCTCTGCATAAAAACCTGCATTGGCAGCGGTGGGAACCGACTGGATCAGGGCGTGCAGGTAGGCGGGGCCGCCGATGCGGCCGATTTCACCGCGCTTGGTGAGCTCATCAGAGACCGTGACGGCGTCCGCAGGCTCGCCGCGGCCGTACAGGTCAATAATGGCTTCGAAAATTGACTCGTGCGCGGGGCGGTAGAAGTCGATGCCGCGCAGGACCTCGACGACGTCGGCGATGGCGTCCTTGGAAAGCATCATGCCGCCCAGGACCGACTGCTCGGCAACCAGGTCCTGCGGGGGTGTCCGCGTGAAGTCGGAGCCCGAGCTCGATGCCGGTGAGTCAGTATGCGTGAGCGACACTGTGTAACCCTTTCCCAAGGTACTGCTGTGGTGCGATCCCTGCCCGGTGGGCAGCTGATTCAGGTCTATCCCGCCGCGGTGACACTTTCGTGTGCGGCGGCTGCCGGTTCAACGGCACCGTCCCGGTGACGGGCAAGGAGTCGAATAGGAGGGATTCACCCGCAACCGTAGTCCTGAAACCGCCTGCTCCCAAACGAGTTATCCACAGCCCTTGTGGACAAGGTGTTCATAACTGGGCGTGTCTTGTGCACAGGTTGGGTATAAGGGTGTGGATAAACTATTGATTTCTGGCCAAACATGGCTCTGACGTGGGAAAACATTCGTCCACACCTGTGTATAGAAGTTATTTTTCCCCAACATTCACCACCTGGTTTCAGGTTGACAGATGGTAAAAACAGGCCTATGGGGCGAGGTTATCCCCGACAAGTCGGCAATTTTCCACAGCCACTATCCACAGCGGGATTGAGCTTCACCGCCCGACGCCGCCGGCACACGCAAAAGCGCCCCCCGCCAAAGGCGGAGGGCGCGGATGCTTAACACGCCCGCAGGCGTGTCAATGGCCGTACTAGCTGGCTACGACGTTGAGGTCGATGACAGCAGCAACGTCGTCGTGCAGACGGACGTTGGCCTGGAAGGAGCCAACCGACTTGATGTGAGTCGGCAGTTCAACCTTGCGCTTGTCGATGGTGCCGAGGCCGGCGGCCTCAACAGCAGCGGCAACGTCGGCGGCCTTGACCGTGCCGAAGAGGCGTCCGGACTCGCCGGCCTTGACGGTCAGAGTGACCGGCTTGGCGGAGAGTGCAGCGGCCTGCTTCTGAGCATCTTCCAAGGAAGCGTGCTCGCGGGCAGCGCGGGCAGCCTTGATGGACTCAACCTGCTTCTCGCCACCCTTGGTCCAGGTCAGAGCGAAGCCACGGGGCAGCAGGAAGTTACGTGCGTAACCGTCCTTTACCTCGATGACGTCGCCGGCAGCGCCGAGACCGGTTACTTCGTGGGTCAGAATGAGCTTTGCCATGTGTTTAGGTTCCTTTCCTTAGCCGCGGCCAGCGCCGGAGTACGGCAGGAGAGCAACTTCACGGGCATTCTTGATTGCCTGTGCAATTTTGCGCTGTTCCTGCACGGTTACGCCAGTTACGCGACGGGCGCGGATCTTTCCGCGGTCGGAAATGAACTTGCGCAGCAATGCTACGTCCTTGTAGTCGATGACAGTGATGTCAGCGGCCTTCAAGGGATTGGACTTTGGTTTGGGCTTGCGAAGTTCAGCCTTAGCCATCGTGGAGCTCCTTATGTCTGGTGGAGCCCGTGGATCATTCCACGGGATGGGCTCGACGGCGAATGCCGTCTGAGGTTGCGCCCGAAGGCGCAGGGGTGAAGTGCTGCACGCTTACCGCGAGGCAAACGTGCCGCTCCTCGGTTGAGATTAGAAGGGAGGATCGTTGGAATCCGGTCCGTTGCCCCAGCCGCCGGCGTTTCCGCCGCCTGCAGGAGCACCCCAGGGATCGTCAGCCGGCGCAGCCTGTGGCTGCTGCTGGCCGCCGCCCCATGCGGGGTTGGAATTGCCGCCGAAGCCGCTGTTTCCGGAGTTTCCGCTGTTGCCGCCAAAGCCGCCGCCACCGCCGCCGGAGCGCTGGGTGCGGGTGACCTTCGCGGAAGCATACCGAAGCGAGGGGCCGATCTCGTCGACCTCAAGCTCCATTACGGTGCGCTTTTCGCCTTCTTTGGTTTCGTACGAACGCGACTTCAGGCGGCCCTGGCAAACAACACGCGTCCCCTTGGTCAGGGATTCGGCCACGTTCTCTGCAGCTTCGCGCCAGACAGATGCACGGAGGAACAGCGTTTCGCCGTCCTTCCAGTCATTTGACGTGCGGTCGAAAGTCCGCGGAGTCGAGGCAATGGTGAAGTTGGCCACTGCCGAACCTGACGGCGTGAACCGGAGTTCCGGATCATTCGTTAGGTTGCCGACGACGGTAATAGTTGTCTCGCCTGCCATGTTGCCTCCTGATATCGGTTTGGTTTGCAGAAATTACTCTGCGGAAACCTTTGCAGCTTCAGCCTTTGCGGCCTTCTTGGCATCCTTCTTCGAGATCTTCTGCTCTTCCGGGCGGATGATCTTGGTGCGCATGATGGTCTCGTTCAGGCTGAGCTGGCGGTCAAGCTCAGCAGCAGCTGCAGGCGTCGCGGTGAAGTTAACCACTGCGTAGATGCCTTCAGTCTTCTTCTGGATTTCGTAGGCGAGGCGGCGACGGCCCCAGATGTCCACCTTGTCGACGGTTCCACCGTCGTTGCGGACAACATTGAGGAACTTGTCGAGCGAAGGCTCGACTGTACGCTCTTCTACCTCGGGGTCGATGATAACCATCAGTTCATAAGCACGCATTTGTGAACCCACCTCCTTTGGGCTATACGGTCACGGCATTTCCGTAACAGGAGGTTCTTTTGCGTTGTCGTCCCGCCGGACCTGGGTGACCAGGGGGCAGGAAAAGCGTCGGCAAGGCCGACAGCACAGACCTAGCTAGTCTACCGGACACCGGCAGGTGCTTCTGACGCTCCGGCTCCGACACCGGCACAGCACAGGCGTCGGAGCCCTTCCGGTGTCAGCGGATAAAGAACACTTCACTTACCTTCGCCAGATGGAACGGGTCCTGTACGCCGGCCATCTCACGGGCCGAATGCATGGACAGCAGCGGTATACCGACGTCGACCGTGCGGATGCCCAGACGGGTGGCGGTCAGCGGCCCGATGGTGGACCCGCAGGGCATGGAATTGTGGGACACGAATTCCTGGTACGGGATTCCGGCGTCGAGGCAGAGCTTCGCCCAGCGGGCCGCCCCGGGTGCGTCCGTGGTGTAGCGCTGGTTGGCATTGATTTTCAGCAGCGGTCCGCCGTTGAGCACCGGGTGGTTGGCCGGATCATGGCGTTCAGCATAGTTGGGGTGCACCGCGTGGCCGGCGTCGGCGGAGATGCAGAAGGACGCCGCAAAGGCTTGCTGCCGGTCCGCTTCTGATCCGCCCAGCCCGGCAGTGATCCGGTTCAGCACGTCTTCCAGGAACGGACCTGCGGCACCTGACCGGCTCCCGCTGCCCACTTCTTCGTGGTCGAAAGCAGCCAGCACGGCGATGGAGCCATCCGTCTTCTGCTCTGCGGCGTCAATCAGCGCGGCAAGACCGGCGTGGACCGAGGACAGGTTGTCCAGCCGCCCCGAGGCGAAGAACTCATTCTCCGCACCAAAGGTCCGCGGCTCCTGGGTGTCTGCCGCCACGATGTCGTAGCCGCCGATATCCTCCGGGTTCAGGCCAGCCTTGGCGGCCAACAGGCCCACCAGGTCCGCGGCCGAGGGGTCCCCCAGGCCCCAGACCGGGTTCATATGCTGCTGCTTATCCAGTTTCAGGCCCTCGTTCACTGCGCGGTCCAGGTGGATGGCCAGCTGCGGGAACCGCATCAGCGGACCCGTTTCCACCAGCCGCTCCTCACCGTCCAGAGTGACCATGCGCCCGGCCAGCTGGAGTTCACGGTCCAGCCAGGAGTTCAGCAGCGGTCCTCCGTACACCTCCACGCCGGCCTGCAGCCAGCCAAACTTTCCAGTGGTGGGGCGGGGCTTGAGCTTGAAGGAGGGCGAATCCGTGTGGGTGCCCAGGATAGAGAAGCCCGTTCCGGTGCCGGCACCTTCGGGAACGATCCAGGCGATGAAGGCTCCGTCCCGCACCACGACGTACTTTCCCGGGTCGGCGGGCCATTGCCGGTCTTCGCCGAGCTCCGTGAACCCGGCGGCAGCGAGGCGGCGTGCACCCTCCCGCGCTGCGTGGAAGCTGGAGGGGGAGGCACTGACAAAGGCGCCAAGGTCGTGGATGTGATCCAATGCATCAGACATGCTTCGATTCAACCAGAGCCAGCTCCGAGCGCGTAATAGCTGCCCGAATCCGTGCCCCGCGACCCGGTTAAACACAAAAACTCCCCGCTGTGGAGGAGTTTAGGTGCCCGGGAACGGGGATCCGGGGACGGAGGCTGCGGCCGTTCTTCCGCAGCCTCCGTCCCCGAAGAATGGAGTCCCTAGACGTCGCTGCGTTTGGCCACGAACAGGGAGATGATCAGCAGCGCCACAGCCCAGGCCGCCATGACCAGGCCGCCTTCGAGGGCGGTGAGCTGCCCGGCTTCATCAGCTGGAATCAAAAGCATCCGATCCCCGGCGTTGGTGGGCAGGAAGCGGGCGGCGTCAGGAATCCAATCGGCCAGCCCCTGAATGAGGTTCACGATGATCACGGGAAAGACGAAGAACAGTCCAATGGCCGTCACCACGCCGCCGGCAGTGTTGCGCAGGAGCGTGCCGATCCCCATGGAGATCACGGCGATGAACGCCAGATAGGTTCCGGTGTTCAGGACAGAGCGCAGCACTCCGTCGTCGGTCAGGGCAAACTCCATGCTTTCCGCGGCGAGGATTGGCTGGGCAATGAAGTAGGAGATAAATGCCGCGCCGGCACCCAGGACAAAGGCGATGAGGGCAATCACGAGGTTCTTGGCCAGCAGGGCCGGAATGCGGGCGGGAACGGCCACCATGGTGGACCGGATCATGCCGGTGCCCCACTCAGAGGCGATCAGGACAACCGCCAGAGAGGCAATCAGCAGCTGGCCGAAGATATAGCCACTGGCCGGTGCCATCAGCGCCTGCTCCCGGAGCATGTCCATACTGCCGCCCATCTGGCCCTGCATTTCCGGAGAAGCGTCCGCCATGAAGTCAACGGACACTGCTAACTGCCACGCATAAAGGGCGCTGAGCCCCACCATGACAACGAGCGTGATGGCCAGGAGGATCACGGTGGACGGCACGGTGGTGACCTTGATCCACTCCGAGCGCAGGATCCGCGCGAAGCTCAGGCCCGAGCCGTCCCGGCTTCGAGCCGGAGCCGGAGCCGGTGTTGGTGCTGTTTGGATGCTCATGCTTACTTTCCTCCGCCGCTGATCAAAGTGGCCTCTGCTGCGGGCGCCGGGGACTGTGGCTGCTCGATGGCCTGTGACTGATATTCGACCTGGTCCCGGGTCAGTTCCATGTACGCCTCTTCGAGGGAGGACTGGCGGGGTGTCAGCTCATAGATCAGGATTTGCCGGGCCAGGGCGGCCTCGGCGATGCTGCGCGGGTCCCGGCCGGTGATCTCCATCAGGTCCGGTTCCAGCTGTGTGAACGTGGTTTCCCGGTTCTCCAGTTCACGGCGCAGCTCGTCCGGCTGGTCGGTGCGCACCAGCGTGCGGATTTTGTCCTGCCCGGCGATGATCTCGGTGATCGGAGCGTCGGCAATGATCCTTCCGCGGCCAATAACGATCAGGTGATCCGCGGTGACGGCCATTTCACTCATCAGGTGCGAGGAGAGGAAGACCGTGCGTCCTTCCGCAGCCAGGCCCTTGGCCAGGTTGCGGACCCAGAGGACACCCTCCGGGTCCAATCCGTTGACCGGCTCGTCAAAGATCAGTGTCTGGGGGTCACCCAGCAGCGCGACGGCGATGCCCAGCCGCTGCCCCATGCCCAGTGAGAAGCCGCCCACCCGCCTCTTGGCCACCGGGCCAAGCCCGGTCAGTTCAATGACTTCGATAACCCGCTTGTTGGAAATCCCGTGGGTAGCGGCCAGGGCGCGCAGGTGGTTGTACGCCGAGCGCTTGGTGTGCACGGCCTTTGCATCCAGCAGGGCACCGACTTCGTGCAGGGGTGCCTTGTGCTGCCGATAGGGTTTGCCGTTGACGGTGACGGCGCCGCCGGTGGGACGGTCCAGGCCCACGATCATGCGCATGGTGGTGGATTTTCCGGCGCCGTTCGGGCCGAGAAAGCCGGTGACCTTGCCCGGCTGGACGGTAAAGGAAACGGTGTCGACGGCAGTTTTGGTGCCGTAACGTTTCGAGAGGCCTTGTGCCTCGATCATGGTGATCCTCACATATTGGGCGGAGTTCATTGGGCGGAGCAGAATTCTGGGGGGCTTCCCCTACCCTATGGGAGCGCAGGACCGCAGGCACCGTCCTAGAGGATGATCTCAGTGCTTTTCCGGGTCCTCCCGGAGGATGACTCAGGGAGGACCCTGAGGCCCCGGCGGCCCGGAGTCCGCCTGCGGTCAGACGTCCCGTTTTTTGAGGACGACGACGGCGGCGGCCAGGAGAACGACCGCCCAGCCGGCGAGGATCAGGCCGCCTTCCGCCTGGTTGAACTGGTCCGGCTGGACCTGTGTGGCCACCAGGGCCGTGGCGGCGTTGCTGGGTAGGAACCGGGCCGCGTCTTCCACCCAATCGGCGAGGCCGGAGAGCAGTCCGAGGATGATGGGCAGGACAAAGAGTGCGCCGACGAGGGTCACCACTCCCCCGGCGGTGCTGCGCAGCAGGGCACCGATGGCCACGCCCATGACGGCGATCAGGGCCAGCACCGTTCCGGTGTTGATGATGGAGGGCAGCACCCCCTCGGCGTCCAGCCCGAAGTCCAGGTCGGATCCGGACAGGATCGGCTGAGCTACCAGATAGGTGACGAAGGCTGCCGCAATGCCGAGAACGAAGGCAATGAGGGTGATCACCAGGGTCTTGGCCAGCAGCGCGGGAGTGCGGGTGGGCACTGCCACCATTGTGGTGCGGATCATGCCGGTGGTGTACTCCGATCCAATCAGCACCACGGCCAGGGCGGCGATCAGCAGCTGGCCGAACGGCAGCCCGGACGCCGGAATGTCATAGGCCAGACTCTGTGCCGAAGTTCCGAATCCCTCGGGCGGTCCGGCCGCCGGATCATTCACCAGTTGGACCGTGCCCCAGGCGACCAGGGCGCCCAGGCCAACCATCACTGCGAAGCTCACCGCCAGCAGGATAACGGTGGAGGGGACCGTGGCGGTCTTGATCAGCTCGGAGTGCAGCACCCGCGCAAACGTGATCCGTCCGGGGCCGGAACTCCGGGGACTCCGTGCGGCCGTTGCTGCTGTGCTCATGGCTGTTGTCCTTCTCCGGCCGGCAGATAGGGTGCGGTCCTCTGCTGTGACTGGTACTCAACCTCGCCGCCGGTCAGCTCCATGTAGGCGTCCTCCAGGGAGACCTGCTGCGGGGTGAGCTCGGTAATGAGGATTCCCCGGGAAAGCGCCGCTTCCGCAATGCTGCGGGTAGTCAGGCCCAGGATCTCCAACTGGTCCTCGGCCTGCCTGTGCACTTCCACTCCCGCCGACCCCACGGCGGCCGTCAACGCATCGGCGTCATCGGTGCGCACCAAAATGCTCTCCCGGGTACTGCCGGCAATCACCTCGTCGATGGGAGCATCGGCCAGGATCCTCCCGCGGCCAATCACGATCAGATGGTCTGCGGTCACCGCCATTTCGCTCATCAGATGAGAGGAGATGAAAATCGTGCGGCCTTCGGCGGCCAAGCCCCGGACCAGGTAGCGCACCCATTTCACGCCTTCCGGATCCAGTCCGTTAACCGGTTCATCCAGGATCAGGGTTTGCGGGTCCCCCAGCAGCGCCGCCGCAATGCCCAGCCGCTGTCCCATGCCCATCGAGAACCCGCCAACCCGTTTCCTGGCCGCAGATCCGAGGCCGGTGAGTTCAATGACCTCGTTGACCCGTGAAGTGGGGATGCCCTCGGTGGCGGCCATCGCCCGCAGATGGTTGTAGGCGGTGCGCTTGGGGTGGACTGCCTTTGCCTCCAGCAGGGCGCCCACCTCATGCAGCGGCGACCGGTGCCTGGCATACGGTTTCCCGTTGACGGTCACCGAGCCGCCGGTGGGCAGGTCCAGGCCGACAATCATCCTCATGGTGGTGGATTTCCCGGCACCGTTGGGTCCAAGGAATCCGGTGACCCTTCCCGGCTGGACCGAAAAGGTGATGCCGTCGACGGCGGTCTTGTTCCCAAAGCGCTTGGCGAGTTCGCGTGCCTCAATCATGGTGTGTCCTCACACTTGGTGTCTCCATCTTGGAGCCTCGGGCTCCTAGCGGGAACTCACCGACTCAAACTTCCTCACGGCAAGCGGAACAAAAATGAGCAGCATCACTGCCGATCCGATCAAAACCGTGGCCACCGCGTGCTGCATGGGCCAGGTGTCGGGTACCGGCGTGGTTCCAAGGTTGCCAAACAGCTCGCGCACAGCCTGCACCAGGGCTGAGACGGGGTTCCAGTCCGCGAAGATGCGCAGCGGCGTGGGCAGCGTGGAACTCTGCACGAAGGCATTGGAAATAAAGGTGATCGGAAACAGGATCATGAAGGAGGCATTGTTGATGGTTTCCGGGGTGCGGACGGCCATGCCGAGAAGGGCCATGACCCAGCTGAAGGAGTAAGAGAAGAGCAGCAGGAGTCCCACCGCAGACAGGAAGGACGGGAAGGACGTGTTGACCCGCCAGCCCACCAGCAGCCCTGTGCCCATCATGATCAGCACGGAAATCCCGTTGAGTGCCAGGTCAGAGTTGGTCCGGCCGATCAACACCGCGGACGGGCTCATGGGCAGGGTGCGGAACCGGTCAATAATGCCTTCCTTGAGGTCTTGGGCCATGGCGGCGCCGGAGAAGGTGGAGCCGAACACCACGGTCTGGGCAAAGATTCCGGCCATCAGGTACTGCGTGTAGTCGGTCCCGGCGACGCTGATGGATCCGCCGTAGACCTGGCTGAACAACAAAACAAACATCACCGGCTGCAGGACGGCGAAGATGATCATGTCGGGAGACCGCTTGATCTTGATCAGGTTGCGCTTGGTGACCGTCCATCCGTCCCCGGCCCAGTTGGCTGCGGCTGAGGTGCCGCGGCCCGCCGCGGCGGGAAGCCGGGTTGTTGCCGCACTCATTGGCGCGCTCCTTCCTTGTGCTTGGCTCCGGTTCCTGCCGGATCCGGCACTTCCTCGGCGGGCCGGCCGGTCAGCTGAAGGAACACGTCGTCGAGGGTGGGCCGCCGGATGCCGGCGTCGTGCAGTCCGATGTCCTGGGACTGAAGATCGGTGAGGACGAGTTGCAGGGAGGCCGGGCCGTTCTGAACCGCCACTTCCAGGGTCCGGCCGTCCTCGGCGGTGTGCGGTGCAGCGGATCCGTGCCGGGCGAGAATGGCCCGCGCCGCGCCGGCGTCATTCCCGTCCATCAGCGCCACCGCCACGCTGTGGCCGCCGATCCGGGACTTCAGCTGGTCCGAGGTGCCCTCGGCTATCACCACGCCGTGGTCGATGACGGCCACGGAGTCCGCAAGCTGGTCCGCTTCTTCAAGGTATTGCGTGGTCAGCAGCAGCGTGGTGCCGGCGGCAACGAGGTCCTTGATCACCTGCCACAGGGCCAGGCGGCTGCGCGGGTCCAGGCCGGTGGTCGGTTCATCCAGGAACAGGACCCGGGGACTGTTGACCAGGGCGCCGGCCAGGTCCAGCCGCCGGCGCATCCCGCCGGAATAGCCCTTCACCGGCCGGTTGCCGGCATCCGTCAGTTCGAACATGTCGATCAAATCCGCGGCCCGTGTCCGGGCCTCTTTGGCGGACAGGTGGTAGAGCCGGCCCACCATCCGCAGGTTTTCCTGGCCGGTGAGGTTTTCATCAACGGCGGCATATTGGCCTGAGACGCCAATGATGCGCCGCACTTCCTTGGGCTCGGACAGCACGTCGATGCCGTCGATGCTCAGCGTCCCGGCATCGGGTTTGATCAGGGTGGTGAGGACCTTGACGGCCGTGGTTTTTCCGGCACCATTGGGACCCAGCAGCGCCATGACGGTGCCTTCCGGCACGGCAATGTTCAGCCCGTCCAGTGCGCGGACCGGTCCTGACTTGGACGAATAGACCTTGGTGACACCCTGCGCCGAAATCAGCGGGGGGACGGGGGAAGGCAGCCCCGAAGGAGTCGGAGGGGAAGTGGACATCGTTCGAAACTAGACCCTACGTCAGCCTTCGGAACCCCCTTTGCGGACAGGTGCGGTCCGCGGGTGAACCTTCCCTTTGCACGGCATCACGAAGCCTTGGCTGAGACCTTCTCCTCTTCCGCTGCGGCCGGGGCGAAGATGATGGAAACCAGCATGGCTGCGCCCACCAGCAGGAGAGAGTTGCGGATGCCCCAGTGCTCGCCCAGGAAGCCGAGGACCGGTGGTCCCACGAAGAAGGCGGTGTAGCCGATGGTGGAAACCACCGAGACCCGGGCGGCAGCGTGGGCGGGGTCTTCGCCGGCGGCGGACATGCCCATGGGGAAGCCCAGTGCCGCCCCGATCCCCCACAGCACGGCGCCGGCGGCAGCCAGCGGAAGGTTCGGTGCCAGGACGAAGACCAGCAGGCCCACCAGCGAGGCGCCCGTGCAGATACGCAGCGCCGGCACGCGGCCCAACCTGTCGATCAGCCGGGTGCCGAACCACCGCGTCAGGGTCATCGCGGCCACAAAGACGGCGAACATCACGGCGCCGGTGGACTCGCTGGTTCCCAGCCCGTCCACGGTGGCCTTGGCCACCCAGTCATTGGCGGCCCCTTCGGTCAGCGCTGCACCCAGGACCACGACGCCGATGAGCAGCGTGCGTCCTTCTTTCCAGGCGCCGAAGCGGGACGGCAACACCCGCGTGCCGGCCGAGTCGGTGTGAGGGGGCTCGTGCGGAATCTGCAGGAAGTTGCGCGGCACGATCAGCACCACGACGCAGACGATGGTCAGGATGCCCAGCAGATGCAGGGACAAGGAGACGCCCAGGGCGGACAACCCGGCGCCGATCAGGGCTCCCACAAAGGATCCTCCGCTGAAGGCGGCGTGGAATCTGGGCATGATGTTCCGCCTCAGACGGCGTTCGACGTCGGCACCCTCAAGGTTCATGGCCACGTCCCAGCCGGCAATCCCCACGCCAAAGATCAGCAGGCCGGCCGCGGTCAGCGGAATGGAGCCAAGGTACAGTCCGGCGGCAATGATCAGGGAAGCGGCCGACGTCGTGATGCCCCCGGCGCGGACAGTGCCGGCGGTGCCGATCCGCTGTGCCACCGACCCTGCCAGCGGAAGTGCCGCCACAGAGCCGATGGCAGAAAAGAGCAGCAACAGCCCCACGCCGGCCGCACCGATGCCGAGGTCCTGGGCGGCGGCCGGAATGCGTGCCGCCCAGCTGGCAAAGACGAGGCCGTTGAGGCCAAAAACCACGAAAACGGCAATCAGTGCCTTATTGAGGACGGTCTCTGTTCGGACAGTGTTTGTCGGGTTCTTTTCGGTCACGGCAATATTGTCCCCTACCTCGCGCGGACGACTCGCTTTTCATCCCAGACCGGAGTCTCGGATTCGTAGACCTTCCCGTCGGAGCCGAACACCAGAAAGCGGTCGAAGCTGCGGGCAAACCAGCGGTCGTGGGTGACGGCGAGGACGGTTCCTTCGAACGCCTCGATGGCCTTTTCCAAGGCTTCGGCGGAGTGCAGGTCCAGGTTGTCGGTGGGCTCATCCAGCAGCAGCAGCGTGGCGCCGGAGAGTTCCAGCAGCAGGATCTGCAGCCGCGCCTGCTGCCCGCCCGAAAGCGAATCGTATTTCTGCTCGGAGGACGCCGCCAGGCCGTAGCGGTCCAGGGCTCCCGCCGCAGCTTCGCGGCCCAGTCCGGACCGGTGCTCGTCGCCGCGGTGCAGGATGTCCAGCAGGGTTTTGCCAAGCAGGTCCGGGCGCATCATGGTCTGGGCGAAGAACCCCGGCCGGATCCGGGCGCCCAGCTTGACCGATCCCTCATGCGGAACCGGGGCAATCTCCACCTCGGAGACCGGCTCGTGTTCCTTGTCCGGGTCGGTGCCGCCCAGGGCCAGCAGCCGCAGGAAGTGGGACTTGCCGGACCCGTTGGAGCCGAGCACGCCCACCCGGTCGCCAAACCAGATTTCCGTGCTGAAGGGCTTCATCAGCCCGGTGAGCTCCAGCTTCTGCGCCACGACGGCGCGCTTGGCGGTCCGTCCGCCGCGCAGCCGCATCTTCACGTTCTGCTCGATCGGCAGCGCCTCCGGCGGGCCTGCCTCGAGGAACTTCGCCAGGCGGGTCTGGGCGGCCTGATAGCGGTTGGCCATGTCGGAGCGGAACGCCGCCTTGTTCTTGTACATGTTCACAAGCTCTTTAAGCTTGAGGTGCTCCTCATCCCAGCGCCGGCGCAGTTCCTCGAACCGGGCGTTGCGGTCCTCGCGCGCCGTGACGTAGCTGCTGAATCCGCCGCCGTGGATCCAGGCCGATGCTCCGTTGATTCCCGGTTCCAAGGTGACGATGCGGGTGGCGGCGTTGTCCAGGAGTTCCCGGTCGTGGCTGACAAACAGTACGGATTTCTTGGACTCGGCCAATTTGGCTTCCAGCCAGCGCTTGCCGGGAACGTCCAGGTAGTTATCCGGTTCGTCCAGCAGCAGCAGCTCATCCGGACCGGAGAACAGTGCCTCCAGGACCAGGCGTTTCTGCTCGCCGCCGGAGAGCGTGGATGCCTTGCGGTACTGGGCCCGGTCAAAGGGCATGCCCAGCGCGGCCATGGTGACCTCATCCCAAACGGTCTCCTGCTCATAGCCGCCGGCATCTCCCCAGTCCGCGATGGCCTGGGCGTAGCGCATCTGGGTGGGTTCGTCGTCGTGCTCCATCATGGCCAGCTCGGCGTCGTCCACGGCTTTGGCGGCCGCGGCCAGCGCGGGCGGGGCGGCGGAGACCAAAAGGTCACGGACCGTGCTGTCGTCGCGGACCTGCCCGACGAACTGGCGCATGATGCCCATGGATCCGGACTTGGCCACCGTGCCTTCGTCTGCCTTGATGTCTTCGGCGATGATGCGCAGCAGCGTGGTCTTGCCGGTGCCGTTGGGGCCGATGAGGGCAGTCTTGTGCCCGTCCCCCACCTTGAAGCTGACGCCGTTAAGCAGCTGCCGGCCGTCGGAGAGGAAGTAGTCAATGTTGGATACGTCGAGGTGTGCCACGCTTCCATCCTCCCATCCGCTGCGGGTGGGATGGACAGCCGTCGCAGGGACCTGCCTACGATGAAGACCGCGTGTTCCCGGACGGGGCACCGCAGTACCACCACCCAACGAGGAGCGATCATGATCTTCATTACCGTCAAATTCAATGTCAAGCCCGAATGGGTGGACCGCTGGCCGGAACTGACCAAAGATTTCACCGCCGCCACCCGTGCCGAGCCCGGCAACCTGTGGTTCGACTGGTCCCGCAGCCTGGAAAACCCCAACGAGTTTGTCCTCGTGGAGGCTTTCAAGGACGACGCCGCTGAGGCTCACGTGGGCAGCGATCACTTCCAGCAGGCCATGAAGGACATGGTCCAGGCGCTGGTGGAGACCCCGCAGATCATCAACACCGTCATTGAGGGCGATGAGTGGTCGCGGATGGGTGAACTGACCGTCGAATAGCGGCGACCGCCCCCGGGGCAGGGGGCCGGACCTACTTGGTTTCCAGCGTGTAGCCGGCCCGGGTCAGCATTTTCCGCAGGTCCACGACGGTCTGCTCGTCAATGTCCTTGCCCCGGGGCGGCTCAATAAAGTCCTTTTCACCGGCCAGGGTGACTTCATACTTGCCGTTGTGCTCCCTGGTGGTGTCAGCCACTTCGTCCAGCAGCGAGCGGACCCTCTTCCACTCGATGTTTGAACTGGTGGGATGCCGCAGGATCTGGTCCAGGGTGTCACGGTGATGGTTGTTCAGGTGCTTGGTCATCGGTAAACCTCCTGGCTCCAGTTCGCCACGCCGGAGTGCGGAGCGCAAGGGATGCACCGGCCTCCGGGGGCCGCCGGCCTCAGTTCCCGCGGGCGCCGATGACAAACCTGCGGATTCTCCGGGGCACCAGGTGGGCCAGCTGCGGGGCCAGCGTACGCGACCCGGCTTCCACCACCACTCCCCAGCCGGCCATGACCAGGAACGTCCACCACGCGGGGCCGACGATTCCGGCTCCCGGACCCGAGGCATTGCCGCCGGCGATGCCCTGTCCGGCCGCCACCAGGCTGAGGATCTGCAGTGCCGCACCCCCAAGACCGAAGACCACAGGCAGGGTCAGCCACGCCCGGCGGCCGTGCGGCTCCTTCCGGCCACGGCTGAGGAACCAGAAAACGGACGCAGCAGCGGCCAGCAGCAGCCCCAGGACTCCGACGGCGGCACTCGCCCACATGGGCAGGTTTCCCACGGTCAGCGGATAATCTCCCGGCAGGGGCAGTCCCAAGTTTGCGACCGCGGAGAGATGGCCGGCGGCGAAGGCCCAGGCCGACGCCGTGGGCAGCCAGAGCGGCGCGGCGAAGGCCACGGCTGCTCCGCCGTGCAGCAGTGCAGTGATAAACAGTGCTGTTCCGACTGCGAAGGTGTAGGCGAGATAGTGGCAGCCGGTGACGCGCAGCGCTGCCCGAAGACCCGGAAGGGCTGCCTCAGCCCGCCCGATCCAGCGGAGGCCTGTGCCGGCCTCACATTTGCGTCCCGCCCAGCTGGCCGCCGTTCCCAGCAACACGGCACCGGCCACCAGGCTCGGCGAGGCAGCCGTCAGGAAGGCGGCACCGTCGTCGGTGGTTCCGCGCAGTGAAACCAGCAGGCTCAGCGACACGGAAACCGCTGCCAGCGCCAGCCCGGTGACACCCGCATAGAGCCAGCGGAGCCCGTCGGATTCCAGTGCGGATTTCCGTTCCGCCCGGCGGCCGAGGCGCCACAGCGACGTCGTTGCCACAGCAGTGAGCAGCAGGGGAAGGGCGCCCACCCACACGCTCACCAGCGGGGCACCAAGGCTCGCATAGGCTGTGGAGGACACGGTCAGGACCGTTGTTCCGCCCAACGCCATGGCGGCCAGGAAAAACGGATAGATGGCCAGCGCCGAGGGGCCGTCAAGCCGCGCGCCCATGCTGCCGGCCGAATCATTCATCACGTTCAGCGCGCCGGCTCCGCCCAGGAAAAAGCCCAGAACCACCAGCGCCATGGTCACGAGGGCGGCACCCACGGTCAAGCCGTAGGCAATCAGCGCGGACTGCACCGCCAGCCACCAGCGCGGACTGCTGCTCGCGGGCGGGGACGGCAGAGCAAGGGTATCCGGACCTGCCGGCTTTCCGTTGTCCTGGTTATGCATCCATTCCCCCTGCAGAGCGTGAGCGGCGTTGCGCCGGATTCAAACATACAAGCTTCCGGCGGCGTCCTTTTCCGACCGGTTCCCTTCCAAAGCCCACAGCCCGTCCGGTTCCTTCTCTCCTCCTAGCCGTCAATCCCCAGATCCGGCAGCTGAAGGCCGTACCCGCGGCGCAGCGCGAGCTCTGCGGCGTGGTAGCCGCCCATGCCGTGCACTCCGGGTCCGGGCGGCGTGGACGCCGAGCAGAGGAAGACGCCCGGCACCGGAGTCTGCCACGGATTCACCGCCGGCACGGGGCGCGCCGCCATCTGCCACAGGTTCACGGCGCCGCCGCCAAAGTCCCCGCCCACATAGTTTTCGTTGTACCGTTCCAGGTCCGCCGCCGTCGTCACCTGCGAGCGCACGACGACGTCGCGGAAGCCGGGTGCGAAGCGTTCAATCTGCGCGGTGACGGCTTCGGTCATGTCCACCGTGGAACCGGCCGGAACGTGGCAGTAGGTCCACAGAATGTGGCGGCCCGCCGGTGCCCGGGACCGGTCAAAGCTGCTCGGCTGGGACAGCAGGACGTAGGGTTTCTCCGGATGCGTTCCGGCTGCCACCTGCGCCTCCGCCGCCGCAAGCTCGGCGCGGCGTCCGCCCAGATGCACCGTGCCGGCCCGGCCCACGTCCCCGTTGGCCCACGGCACCGGCCCGGAGAGGATGAAGTCCACTTTGCAGGCCGCGTTGCCGTACCGGAACCGCTCCAGGGCCCCCGCATAAGCACCCGGCAGTTCCGGTCCGGCCAGCTCCAGCAGGGTCCGGGGAGAAACGTCGAGCAGGACTGTCTTGGAGCTGCGGACCTCGTCCAGCGAGGACACCCGGTGGTCCGTGACCAGCTCGCCGCCGTGCGCCTGCAGGTCACGGACCATGGCATCGGCGATGGTCTGGGATCCGCCCTCGGGCACCGGCCAGCCCACGGTGTGGGCGAGCAGTGACAGCAGCAGGCCGCCGCCCGCCGAGGGCAGCGAGGGCATGCGCCCCACCGGATGAGCCGCTACGCCGGTGAGCAGTGCAGGTGCCTTGTCCGCGGAGAACCGCCGGTTCCACAGCGGGGTGCCCTGATCCAGGGCGGCCCGGCCAAAGGCCAGCGCTGCCGCCGGATGGCGGTAGCCCCGGATCAGCGGCGACATCAACAAATCGGTGATTGCTTCGCTGCGCTGCACCAGCGGGGCCAGCAGATTCCGGAAGGCGGGTCCGTCCGGACCCAGTCCCTCGACGGTGCGTTCCAGGTCCTTGTAGGCCAGTCCGGCGTCGCCTCCGTCCAGGGGATGTGCGTAGGAGATCTCCGGCACCGTGAGCTTGATCCGTTCGGCCAAGTCAAAGGCGCGGAAGAAGGGGGATGCCAGGGCCATGGGATGCACGGCCGAGCACACATCGTACCGGTGTCCGGGTTCCAGCAGCTCCTTGGTGCGGCTGCCGCCGCCGGCGGTGGCTCCGGCTTCAAAGACCCGTACCGACAGCCCGGCGCGGGCCATGATGACGGCCGCTGCCAGTCCGTTGGGTCCGGCGCCGACCACTGACACCTCGGTCATGGCGTTCCTGCTTCCTCGATCGTGGCTGTCGGCCTCCGGCGGCGGAGCCGGAACCGGTCCGGCGCGTGGTCAAAGGGCCCGCCCTGCGGATCATCGATGCCCAGGCGCCGCACCGGGTCACGCGCCGGCACCAGGATGTCGCTGGCCACTTGGGCCATCAGCCACGCCGTGGCCAGGACGTGGCCGGCCACGGCCCACACGTAGTAAGGGGCGTCGATGTTGTTTTGGGCGGGACCGCCGGAAGTCAGGGCTCCCAGATACATCCAGATGGCCCACCAGTGCAGCACTTCGAAAAACTGCCAGATCAGGAAATCGAGCCACCGGGGCCGGGCCAGGGCCACCAGCGGGATCAGCCAAAGCACAAACTGGGGCGAATACACCTTGTTGGTCAGGATGAAGGCCGCAACGATCAGGAAGGCCAGCTGCGCCAGCCGGGGGCGGCGCGGCGCGGCGAGCCCCAGCAGGGCAATGCCCGCGCACGCTGCCGCGAACAGGAAATAGGCCCAGAAGGTGATGAACCCTGCATCCGCCTGCGCCGCTCCCCACCGCTCGGCCAGCACGTTCCACGCGAACCATACGGAGGAGTATCCAGCCGGCCGTTCTTCGGTGAATGTGAGGAAGTATTTCCAGCCGGTGAAGTCGGCAGCCATGAAGGGCACGTTCACCACCAGCCAGGCGGCCGCGGCCCCGCCCAGGGCCTGAAACGCCGGGCGCAGCCGCATGGTCCGCAGCGCCAGGACCAGCACGGCACCGAGGATCAGCACCGGATACAGTTTCAACGCGGTTCCCAGTCCCAGCAGCACTCCGGCCAGGACCGGCCGGCTGCGCGCAAAGGCCAGCATGCCCAGGGCAGCCAGCAGCACGGCCCAGATGTCCCAGTTGATGAAGACCGACAGGATCATGGCGGGAGCCAGCGCCACCATGGCTGCATCCCAGGGCCTGCGGTTGGCCATCCGCAGGGTGGCAACAACGGTGGCGATCCAGGCCAGGACGGCCAGGACCGCGTTGATGTCGAAGTAGGCCAGAGCCCGTTCCTGCGACCCGCCGCCGGGCACCAGCAGCGCAACGGCGCCGGCCAGCAGGCCCAGCAGCACCGGATACTCAAAGGCGGCGTCCGGAGTCAGGAACGGAAACACTCCCTGCGCCAGGCCGCGGGACTCGAACAGGACCGGCCAGTCCGAATAGCAGGCCTGATAGAAATGGTCCGGCGAAGTCCAGCCGCCGGTGCGGCACGGCATTTTCACCAGCACCGCCAGCAGCGCCGCGGCGGTGGTCAGCAGGATCAGGACACGCTCCACCGTAAAGAACCCCGGCGTCACGACTCCCGGGGCGGTGTGGCGGCCCAGCGGGCCGCCGATGCCCTCGGTGAGGTTCCGCAGCAGCGGATCGTTGCGGCTGGGGACCACTATGCGCAGCGGCTGGCGTCGGGGCTTGGGCTCCATGCTTACCAGTATGCCGCGCCGGCCGGCGCGGCTCCCTTTCCGGGCGCGGCCGGCACCTCCGCATCCGGTCCGCTGCTGTGATGCCTAACACTAATCATTCAGGTGCAGGCCGTAGACTGGGGCCGGTCTTGCCGCATCAGGTGCGGCAATTGGATAACTTGTCTTCAAAGGAGAACCGTGGCTAAGAACCCCATTCGGGTCGCAATCGTTGGTGTGGGAAACTGTGCGGCGTCGCTGGTGCAGGGCGTGCAGTATTACCGCGATGCAGATCCGGACCTGACGGTCCCCGGCCTGATGCACGTGAAGTTCGGCAACTACCACGTCAACGACGTGCAGTTCGTGGCCGCCTTCGACGTCGACAGCAAGAAGGTCGGCCTGGACCTGGCGGACGCCATCGGTGCCAGCGAAAACAACACCATCAAGATCGCCGACGTCCCGCAGACCGGCATCACCGTGCAGCGCGGCCACACGCTCGACGGCCTGGGCAAGTATTACCGGGAGACCATCGTCGAGTCCGACGCCGAAGCCGTGGACATTGTTTCCGCGCTGAAGGACAACGCCGTTGACGTGATGGTTTGCTACCTGCCCGTGGGCTCCGAGCAGGCTGCCAAGTTCTACGCGCAGTGCGCCATTGACGCCGGCGTTGCCTTCGTGAACGCCCTGCCCGTCTTCATTGCCGGCACCAAGGAGTGGGCGGACAAGTTCACCGCGGCCGGCGTGCCCATCATCGGTGACGACATCAAGAGCCAGATCGGTGCCACCATTACGCACCGCGTCATGGCCAAGCTGTTCGAGGACCGCGGCGTCATCCTCGACCGCACCTACCAGCTGAACGTTGGCGGCAACATGGACTTCAAGAACATGCTCGAGCGGGAGCGCCTGGAGTCCAAGAAGATTTCCAAGACCCAGGCCGTCACCTCCAACACCTCGGCCAATTTGAAGGCCGACGACGTCCACATCGGCCCCTCGGACTACGTTGCCTGGCTCGATGACCGCAAGTGGGCCTTTGTCCGCCTGGAGGGCCGCAACTTCGGCGATGCCCCGGTGTCGCTGGAGTACAAGCTGGAGGTCTGGGACTCCCCCAACTCCGCCGGCGTCATCATCGATGCCATCCGGGCCGCCAAGATCGCCCTGGACCGCGGAGTGGGCGGACCGATCCTCTCGGCGTCGAGCTACTTCATGAAGTCGCCGCCGGAGCAGTACAACGATGACCTTGCCAAGGAAAAGGTGGAGCAGTTCATCCGTGGCGAGGTCGAGCGCTAAGACCGGCGCTTTTCCTCGTTCCGGCGTCCCCGGCGGACGGCAGGTCCGGTTCCCCCGCCGGGGAACCGGACCTGCCGCCGTTGCGGGAGGCCGCAGGCGGCTATGACAGGCCGGAGGGTGTTCCGTCCGCGCTAACGTCCATGCGCATGGCTGCCGGCGTCTTGGGCAATCCGGGCATGGTCATCACGGCGCCGGTGAGTGCGACGACGAACCCCGCCCCGGTCTTCAGGATCAGGTCCCTCACGTGCACGGTGAAACCGGTGGGAGCTCCGAGCAGTGCTGCATTGTCGGAGAACGAGTACTGGGTCTTGGCCATGCACACCGGCAGTCCGTCCCATCCCCCGGCCTTGATTTCCTCCAGCCGGCGCAGGGCCGGCAGCGCGAATTCGACGTCGTCGGCACCGTAAATGTCGCGGACCACCGTCCGGATCTTCTCCTCAACCGGCATGTCCAACGGGTACAGGTGGCGGAAATCCGCGGGCTTTTCCAGAGCTGCCAGCACCTCTGCGGCCAGGGCATCGCCGCCGCTTTCGCCGCCGCCATTGGCCCAGACGTCGGCCGCGGCCGCCGCGACCCCCTCGGCTGCGCACCACTGCAGCAGCCAGTCCACCTCCTCCTGCGTGTCCGTGGTGAAGGTGTTGACCGCCACCACGGGGCTCAGGCCGAACCTGCGAATGTTCCCGATGTGCCGGCGCAGGTTGGCGGTTCCGGCTTCAAGGGCGGCCGGAGCCGGCTCGCCGAGCCGATCCTTCGGCACGCCGCCGTGCATCTTCAGCGCACGGATCGTTGCCACCAGGACGACGGCGTCCGGGGCCACATCCGCGGCCCGCGAGGTGATGTCCATGTATTTCTCGGCGCCAAGATCGGCACCGAAGCCGGCCTCGGTGACCACGATGTCGCCAACGGTGCGGGCCAGTTCGGTGGCGATCACCGAGTTGCAGCCGTGCGCGATGTTGGCGAACGGTCCGCCGTGGACCAGGGCGGGCGTCCCGGCGAGGGTCTGGACCAGGTTCGGTTTCACTGCGTCTTTGAGCAGCAGCGTCAGTGCGCCCTCCACGCCCAGGTCCCGCACCGTGACCGGCCGCCGGTCGTAGGTGTACCCCACGGTGATGCGGGCCAGCCGCTCCTTGAGGTCGGCGAGGTCGCGGGCAAGGCAGAAGACGGCCATGATCTCGGAAGCTACGGTGATATCAAACCCGTCTTGGCGCGGAACGCCCTGCGCCGGCCCGCCCAGGCCGATCACGATGTCCCGCAGCGAGCGGTCATTCATGTCCATGACCCGGCGGAACGTGATCCGGCGCGGATCGATCCCCAGCTCGTTGCCCTGGTAGATGTGGTTGTCCACGAGCGCCGTCAACGCGTTGTTGGCGGTGGTGATGGCGTGGAAGTCACCGGTGAAGTGCAGGTTGATGTCCTCCATGGGCACCACCTGCGACCAGCCGCCGCCGGTGGCCCCGCCCTTCATGCCCAGCACGGGTCCCAGCGAGGGCTCCCGCAGGGCTATGACGGTGTTTGCCCCGGCTTTGGCCAGCGCATCGCCCAGCCCCACGGTGACCGTGGACTTGCCTTCACCGGCGGGGGTGGGACTCATGGCGGTAACCAGCACCACCTTGCCGCGGGTGCTGCGCGCGGGAACCAGTGCAGGGTCAACCTTGGCTTTGTACCGCCCGTACAGGTCCAGGGCTTCTTCCGGGATGCCGGCCGCACGGGCGATGTCCGTGACGGGCTTCATCACCGCCCGGCGGGAAATTTCCAAATCACTGGACATGTCAGCGGCAGCGCGCATGGTAGCGGTCCTTCCGGTTCCCGCCGATGGTTTTCATCGACGGTGGTGACGTACGAAACAAGCTATCAGCGCACGGAGTGCGCCGAGAACTGTTCAGCGGCCTGCAGATAGCTGTGCGCCGTGAGTGTGGCCGTGCGCTTCCAGCCAAACTCGGAGGCGTGCGCTGCGGCACCGTAGCCCAGCGCCCGCCGCAGCCCGGCGTCGTCGTACAGCCGTTCCAGCTCTGCGGACCAGCGCCCGCTCTCGTGGCCATCCACCAAAAGGCCGGTGCGGCCGTGCTCCACCGCCTTGGGCAGTCCGCCGACGTTGGCGGCCAGCACCGGAGTGCCGCAGGCTTGAGCCTCGAGGGCCACAAGGCCGAAGGACTCGCTGAAGGAGGGCACCGCAACGACGTCGGCAGCCCGGAACCACTCAGCCAGGACGGCGGCATTCACGGGCGGCCGCAGGGACACCTGCCCGTGCAGCCCCAGCGAATCCACCAGCGGCTGCAGATCCAGGACCTCGGCGCCGCTCCCGGCGCCGAGCACGGTGACGTGCAGCGGGATGTCCGGACGGCGGGCGTGCAGTTCAGCGGCGGCCCTGATCAGCACCTGGGGGCCCTTCATCCGCTGGATGCGGCCGGCAAACACGATGTGGAACACGCCGCGGGGTACGCCCATGCGCACACGGGACGCGCCGGAGTTCCGGCTGGAGAAAACCTGAAGGTCAACGCCGGGCGCCACAACGTCCACCGCGCGCGGATCGGCTCCGTACAGCGACTCCAGCTCGGCCGCTTCGGTGCTGGTATTGGCGATCAGGCGGGTGGCGCCATCCACGATGTCCTGTTCGCCGTCAATGCGCACCCGGGGCTCGGGCTTCTCGCCGGCCTGCAGACGGAGGTTCTTCACCCGGGCCATGGTGTGCATGGTGTGCACCAGCGGGAGGTCCCAGGCCCGCGCAACAGCGAGGCCGGCCGTGCCGGAGACCCAGTAGTGCGAATGGATAACGTCGAAACGCCGGTGGGACCGGTAGGGATGGATGCCTGTGACGGCCGCTGCAAGGTCCGCTTCCAGTTCCGGCAGAGCTTCCTTGGCGATCTTCCGGCGCGGTCCCGCGGCGACATGGCGAACCGTGACACCGGGACACAGCTCCGCGGCCGGAGGCTGCTGCGGGTCCGACGCACGTGTGAAAATCTCGACTTCAACGCCTGATGAAGCCAGCTCGACAGCTACAGAGCGCACATAAACGTTCATGCCGCCGGCATCACCGGAGCCTGGCTGCTCCAACGGTGACGTGTGCAAGGAGAGCATGGCGACACGCTTTACCTGAAGCAACAGCACTCCCTTCCTGGCCGGCCGCTGTCCTTGTCCCCTACTGACTTTATAACGACACGGCACAGAGCATGGTTTCCGTGCCGTAAGGGGAGGCCCCGGCAACAACCGGGGGTGCCCGCACGATACAGCGCGGACACCCCCGTTTTTGTTCCCGGCGGTTCGGTGGGCTGCTTCACCGCCAGGTGTTCTGACCCATCAAATGCCAGTTTGGGCCGTTCCAGCACTGGTCCAGGCGGGCCTGGTGAACGGCGTCGGCGCGGGCGAAGGACGCGAGCAGTCGGTTAAGCATGGCGAACACCTCCTTTCCGGGCGGCGTAGGGACGCGGGGTGTTTCGGGGGTTTCGGGCACTTCAGGGGTTGCCCGTGTTTCAGGGACTCCGGGTGCTTCAGGGGCCGCCGAGGCTTTTATCGGAACGGAAAAGGGCAGGGTGGATTTAGGCACAATAAACTCCGGAAAAGGGCGCACCATTTTTGGGTGCGCAAAAAGAAACAACAATGAAAAGGAAAGGTTCACGGAACCAATAAGGAGGCCGGACAAAACTATCCGGGCAAGAACGTCCCGGAAAAGAATGCGCCCCAGGCCATTTCCCGAGGGGACTCTCCCGGCGGGACAGTCTCAGCATCGGGATCATCCGGCACCGTGTCCTGGGACCGGAATGCCGTTGGCTCGCCAGCCGTCCGCCCTCGGCCCGCACTTCAAGTCCCGCGGCGTGGCCGCACCAGGGGCACACCGCGCAGCGGCCGCCCAAGGAAACTTAGTGGGGTTTGAGAGGAAAGATCAGCACCGGGGGCTGCGGCTAACCGCTGCCCAACAGGCGGGGCAGGTTACCCGCGGCCGCCGTCGAACGGGCGCCAAGTGATTCCGAAGCCGGCCGTGCCGGCAGCCGTACCGCTGCCGGCCACCCGTCGTCCAAGGGTCCGCATAAGCGGAGCAGTCGAAGGGACAGACGTGCGGGCCTGCGGGCAGGCGGCCGACGCGGCAGTGAGGAATGTGTGGATGATCATTACCCCACCTCCCTTTCATGAGTGCATGGACTTGCGGATGGACCGGCCGCGGTTCTGCGGACCGAATAACAGGACTTGATTGGCTGATGCGGAATCCACCTGTAGGAAAGTGGCCGCAGGAAAAACATACAACAGGTTTCCGTTCCCTGCCAAGACATTTACGGAAACTTTTTTACATTCTTTGAAGATCTAATAGTTCCAGCGCACGATGGCGGGGGTGTGCTTATCCCAGCCCAGAGTACAAACCGCAGCCGTTCCGAGCACAAAGTGCCGTCCCTGCTCCGCCGGAAGCCCCAGCCAGCGGGCAGCGAGAATGCGCAGGAAGTGGCCGTGTGCAACCAGGAGGACCTTTTCCACCGGAGCGGTGTCCGGGGAGCGGTCCATTGGTGTTCCGCAGCCGGCCTGCACGAGCGAAATGATGCGGTCGGCCCGCTCCGCCACCTGGTCCAGGGTTTCTCCGTTGGGGACGCCGTCATTCCAGATCAGGTATCCGGGGTTCTCGGCGCGGACCTGGGTGCTCTTGCGGCCCTCGTTGTCTCCGTAGTCCCACTCATGTGCGTGGGGAAGGATCTGCGGGTCCGGGTAACCCACCAGCTCGGCGGTGCGCCGCGCGCGAATCAGCGGGGAGGACAGTACGAGATCGAAGTCCACCGCTCCAATCTTCTCCTTGGCCGCGACGGCCTGGGCCTCGCCCGCATCCGTCAGGGGAATGTCCGTCAGACCGGTGTAGTTCCCCTCACGGGACCACTCCGTTTCACCGTGGCGCAGCAGCCACAGGCGCGGCAGCCGGGTGCCTGCCGGCGTCGTATCCGGAACCGCGGGACCGAAGTCCTCAGCGTTGCTCATTTACTTCCTTCCGCTTGTCAGGACGGGTTTCCGTCCGACTCCATTTTGGCACCGCCGCGGGCGGAGGCATCGCCGGAGCCTTCAGCGGAAGGAGCAGTGCCCGCTCCGGCGGTGCCGTCTCCGCCGTCCGGCGCGGCAGCGGAATTCTCGGGATTCTCAGGCTGGGAGGCCCACCAGCTGCGGAGCATGTCCGCCGCTTCAGCCTCGGTGGCCGGCCCCTTTTCCATCCGCTCTTCCAGCAGGAACCGGTAGGCGCGGCCCACCACGGGCCCGGGCCGGATGCCCAGCAGGGCCATGATCTGCTGCCCGTCCAGATCGGGGCGGATGGCGGCCAGTTCCTCCTGCTCGGCGAGCGCGGTGATGCGTGCCTCCAGGTCGTCATAGGCGAAGGCCAAACGTTCAGCCTTGCGCCGGTTGCGGGTGGTGACGTCGGACCGGGTCAGCCGGTGCAGCCGCTGCAGCAGCGGGCCGGCGTCGTTGACGTAGCGGCGAACGGCGGAATCGGTCCAGCCGGCATCTCCGTACCCGTAGAACCGCATGTGCAGCTCCACCAGCCGCGACACCGCCTTGATGGTGTCATTGTCGAAGCGCAGCGCCTTCATCCGCTTGGCGGTGAGTTTGGAACCCACGGCATCGTGGTGCAGGAAGCTGACCGACCCGTTGGGCTCGAACCGGCGGGTGGCGGGCTTGCCGACGTCGTGCATCAGCGCGGCGAACCTGAGGACGAAATCCGGTCCGGGCACGGCGCCGTCGGCGTCCGTTTCGTGGCTGCAGGCCTGCCGGAGAACCGTCAGCGAGTGCTGGTAGACGTCTTTGTGGCGGTGGTGCTCGTCGATTTCCAGTTTCAGGGCCGAGACCTCCGGCAGGACGTGTTCGGCCAGACCGCTTTCCACGAGCAGGTCGATCCCGGTCCAGGGTGCCTTCCCGTTGATCAGTTTCATCAGCTCGTCGCGGACCCGTTCGGCGGAGATGATGGTGATGCGGCCGGCCATGTCCTTCATGGCCTCGAAAACCTCGGGCGCCACGTC
Source organism: Arthrobacter gengyunqii (assembly GCF_023022985.1). NCBI lineage: Bacteria > Bacillati > Actinomycetota > Actinomycetes > Micrococcales > Micrococcaceae > Arthrobacter > Arthrobacter gengyunqii. Next base: position 3,668,475 of record NZ_CP095461.1, read on the forward strand.
CACTTCCAGCTGGGAGGCAAAGCGGGCGGCGCGCATCATCCGCAGCGGGTCGTCGGAGAACGACGTCGACGGGGCGCCGGGGGTGCGCACGAGGCCCGCGTGCAGGTCCTTCACTCCCCCGAACGGGTCCACCAGTTCCATCGACGGCAGCCGCAGGGCCATGGCGTTCATGGTGAAGTCGCGGCGGAAGAGATCGTCTTCGAGCTTGTCCCCGAACGCCACGGCGGGTTTGCGTGAGTCCGGATCGTAGGCGTCGGCCCGGTACGTGGTGATTTCTATCTGGAAGCCGGCTTTGCGCATGCCGATGGTCCCGAAGGCGCGCCCGATCTCCCAGTAGGTGTCGCACCAGCGGCGGATGACGCCAATGATGTCGTCGGGGCGGGCATTGGTGGTGAAATCCAGGTCCGGGGACACCCGTCCCAGAAAGAGGTCCCGCACCGGACCGCCCACGAGGGAAAGCTCGTAACCGGCGTCTTGGAACAACTCCCCGAGTTCGCCGACAACGGTGGGGAGAGGTGTTTTCAGGGCCGAGCTGTCAAAAAGGTGCGCCATAGTGCTTTAAGCGTGCCAGATAAAAGACCGGAGGGCGCACAGCGGACGCCTTCCCGGAGCCGGACACGCCGGGCATTCCCGCTTCCCCTCCGGGGCGCCGCTGCACAGTCATCATCCCCGGACAAAGATCGTTAGAGTGGTCCTATGGCCCATCCCGTACCGAGCGCACCCAAGCGAACCCCGTTGACGGCGTCAATGGGCAGCGCTGCCGCGCATCCGGTGCATGCTTCCCTTCCCACGGTGGAAGAGGTCTCTGCGGGAGGAATCGTGGTTGATTCCACGTCTGCGGACCTGCCCGTGGCGATCATCGCCCGGCTAAACCGGGGCGGCCGGCTGGAATGGTGCCTCCCCAAGGGCCATCCGGAAAACGATGAGGACAGCCGCGAAGCAGCCATCCGGGAAATCGCCGAGGAAACCGGCATCGACGGACGGATCCTGACCGCCCTGGGCAGCATCGACTACTGGTTCACGGTGAGCGGGCACCGGGTGCATAAAACCGTGCACCACTTCCTGCTGGCTGCCACGGGCGGCCACCTGACCATCGAAAATGATCCGGACCACGAAGCCGTTGATGTCGCCTGGGTTCCGCTCGCGGAGCTGGGCAAGCGGCTCTCCTTCCCCAATGAGCGGCGCATCGCTGATCTGGCGCGGGAAATCCTTCCCCGGTATCTCTGACCGCGCCAGCCATCTGCGCCCGCGCTCCGACGCGGCGGCGGTGCACCCGGTTTAATTGCTGCGCCCGTGAAGTGAGAGCATAGGGACACGATGGCCGAAAACAATATTGCTCCCAGCACGGCGCGCTCCAGCGCTGTCATGGCAGCTGGAACCCTCATGTCCCGCGTCCTGGGTCTTGTCCGAACCGCCCTTTTGGCCGTGGCCATTGGCAACACGGGCCTGGTGACGGACATCTTCAGCTCCGCCAACGTGCTGCCCAACTTTATCTATCTGCTGCTGGCCGGCGGCGTCTTCAACGCCGTGCTGGTGCCGCAGATCATCAAGGCCAGCAAGCGGCCGGACCGGGGCCGGGAATTCGTCTCGTCAATCATGACCCTCAGCCTGCTCGGGCTGGCCGCCCTGGCACTGGTTGCAACGCTTGCCGCGCCGTGGATCCTGCGACTGGTGACACAGCTGGACGAGACCCAGCTCCCGCTGGCCACGACCTTTGCCTATTGGCTCTTTCCGCAGATCTTCTTCTACGGCGCCTACGCGGTCATCGGACAGACGCTCAACGCCAACGGCCGCTTCGGTGCCTATATGTGGGCTCCGGTGGTCAACAACGTGGTTGCCATCGCCGGAATCATTTTGTTCATCGCGCTGATCGGACGGGAAGAGAGCAACGCCTTCTCACCGGACAACTGGAGCACATCCGCCACGGTGCTGCTGGCCGGCAGCACCACCCTTGGCATCATTGTGCAGGCCGTCGTGCTGCTGATCCCGCTGCGCAAACTCGGATTGGGCCTGCGCTTCAACCTCCGGATGCGCGGAATCGGCCTGCGGCAGACCGGCAAGGTGGCCAAATGGACCATCATCACCATGCTGGTGGGCAACGGCGCCTACCTCGTCTACACCAAAATCGCCACCATTGCCACCGCCGCACGCCCCGCCTATGCGGCAATGAACCCGCCGGAAGTTATTGCCGGGCACCTGAACCTTGAGACGGCTTCCATGTTCTACATGATTCCGCACTCCGTCATCACGCTGTCTCTGGCCACGGTGCTGTTCAACCAGATGTCCCACGCGTACACGGAGCGGAATCTGGGCGCGGTCCGGGACACCATCTCCTCCGGGCTCCGGGCCATCGGCGTAGCCACCGTCTTCTGCTCAGCCGTCCTGGTGGTGCTGGCCGGACCCCTCAGCATGTGGTTCAGCGGCGGTTCCAATGACTCTGCCGTGGTCCAGGCCCAGGTCCTGGTGCTGCTGGCGGTCAGCGCGCCCTTCCTCAGCGCCACCTTCCTCATGAACCGCGCCTTCTACGCCGATGAAGACGGCAAGACACCGATGATCATGCAGATCATCCTCTCCGTGTTCGGCATTGCGCTGGCGCTGGGCGCCGCAGCACTGCCGCCCAACCGGATCGTCTTTGGCCTCGCCGTCGCGTATTCCCTGGGCAACATTGCCGGAGTAATCGTCAGCCACATCTTCCTGACGCGGAAGCTGGGCTCCTACGGAGCCGGGGAAATCTTCGACGTCCACGTCCGGCTGACGCTCGCAGCCTTGGGCTGCGCTGTTGTCGGGTCAGCGGCTCTGGGGGTGCTGGGCGGCTATTCGGCGGATGGGTTCGCCTGGTCGTCCCTGACCGGTTCACTGGTGGCACTGCTGGTCTGCGGATCGCTGATGGCTGCGTCCTACTTCTTCATGCTGCGTGCCTTGAAGGTCAAGGAGCTTGATGCCTTCCTCGAACCTTTCCTGGCGAAGGTTCGCCGTTAGCGCCGCGTGATGCGTCCGGACACCTGCGGCTCCCCTGAAGGGTTTCGCAATTCCCGCAGGTAGCATGGGTACAAAGCATGCGATGCAGTCTCGTCATCAAGTAAGCAGCAGGGCAGTCCGCAGTAACCAGCCACATAAAAAGTACGCACTAATTTGCCGTTTCCATGGGAGGAACACGTGCCACAGCCGGTAGACGTTGGCTCAACGCTGGGGGGCCGCTACAAAGTGACCGCCCAGGTCCTGGCCTCAGCAGAGCATGACCTGGTCCTGGACGGCGTGGACCAGGTGCTGAACCGCGCGGTAAGCATCCTCCTGGCCGCACCCGAGAACACTTCCCAGGTCAGCGCCAGCGCCCGGGAGATTGCCACCGGTGAGCGGGCCAGCAATGTCCAGGTCTTGGACCTCGGCGTGAGCGACGGCCGCACCTACCTGGTGACCAACAATGCCAATGCGGCGGACCTGTTGGATCTGGTCATCCAGCGCGACGCTCCGTACGTGGAGCCGTTCTTCACCGACACCCTCGGCTCCGAAATCTTCGGTATGCCCCGCTCGCGGGAACCCGAGACCGAGGAAGAGGACCGGTATGTGGAGGAACCGGCGGAACGAGCGCCGCGCAAACCCCTGATGTCCGGCCGTCCCCTGCCGAAGCTTCCCAAGTTCGGCCGGTCCGCCGGCGCCGGTGCCGTGATCTCGGACGCCGAAGAAGCCGCTGCCGCCCGGGACCTGGAGTTCGGCGAAGCCGAGGACGCACCCGCCGAAGCCGCCACCGGTGCGGCCGCCATGCCCCCGCCGCCTTCCGCGCGGCCCAAATCAGGCGTCAGCGCCCCGGAACGCGCCAAGGCACCGGCAACCGGCCAAACCCCCAAAGTTTCACGCTGGACCGAAACCGACTACTCCGAGGACATCCCCTCCGACGACGGCGAAGCCGACGCCCGCACTTCCGTCGAGGAAATCCCGGCGCGGGATTCAGGACGCCGGCCCTCCAGCTTCCCCAAGTCTGCGGTGGCAGCCTCTGTTGCAGGATCCGGCAACGGCTATGACGAGCATGACCCGGAGGAGGACGGATACGACGAGGATGACGATGACGCCTCGCCGCGCGGCAACCGCACCATTGGGCGTGTCCTCGTGGGGGCCGTGCTGACACTGGTGCTGATTGCCGCCGTCGTCCTGTCCGTCGGCACGCTCGGCAGGGTTGGGGGCGACGATCCCCAGGCCGGCACGGACACGCCTCCCTCGGCAGCTGCGCCGGAGCAGGCTCCGACGGCCGATGCCCCTGCTGAGGAATCCGCAGCCCCTGCTCCCGTGCCGGCCGGGGTCACCCGGCTGGTTCCCGCCAACCCCGCCCTGGATGCCGAAAACGACGGTGCGCTTCCGCAGATCCTCGACGGAAACCCGGCGTCGTACTGGTCCAGCTACGAATACGCCAACGACGCCTTCGGCGGGTACGCCCCTAATCTGGCCCTCGTTGTCGAGCTGGAGGAGGAATCTGCGATCAACAAGATCGACATCACCCAGCTCAACGGCACAGGCGGCAGCTTCTCCGTGCTGCTCAATGATTCCCCGACCCTGGACGGTGCCACCACCGTGGCGGAAACAGGCTTCACCGGCCCCACCACCAGCATCCAGGTGCCGAAGACCAACGGTGAAACGGCCACGGCGCAGTACGTGATCGTCAACTTTACCCAGCTGCCGCGCCTCAGCGGGCTGCCAGCCACCTATCCGTGGGGCCTGCGCATCGCCGAAATCGGCGTTTCTTAAAGGCGGACGCCCGCCGGGATCGGCCCCGGACACCTCCGGGGCGGTCCCCGGCGTGTGCGGGGCGTCCCTCCCGGAATAAGCTGGACCTTGCAACGGTTGTGTCCAATGATCCCGGAGTGAGCCCGCGGCACCATGGTTCATCAGGACTGCGGCCGGATCACAGAAGTTTTCAAACAGGAAGAGGAACACCTAACCGTGAGCATCGAAACCCCCGCCGCCGACGGCGTACGCGACGTCATCATTGTCGGTTCCGGTCCGTCCGGTTACACGGCCGCCGTTTACACGGCCCGTGCCAATCTCAAGCCGCTGCTGATTGCCAGCTCGGTCACGGCCGGCGGTGAGCTGATGAACACCACCGATGTGGAGAACTTCCCCGGTTTCCCCGAAGGCGTGATGGGCCCGGATTTGATGGCCCAGTTCGAAAAGCAGGCGGCCCGCTTCGGCACCGAGATCCTGTTCGAGGACGTCACCTCCCTGGAGCTCGACGGCGACATCAAGAAGGTGACCATCGGCACCGGAGAAACGTTCCAGGCACGTGCCGTCATCATTTCCACCGGCTCGGCATACCGGGAACTGGGACTCGAAGATGAGAAGCGGCTTTCCGGCCGCGGAGTGAGCTGGTGTGCCACCTGCGACGGGTTCTTCTTCAAGGGACAGGACATCGCCGTCATCGGCGGCGGCGACTCCGCCCTCGAGGAGGCACTGTTCCTTACGAAGTTCGCCTCCAGTGTCACCGTGGTGCACCGCCGGTCCACCCTTCGCGCCTCCAAGATCATGCAGGACCGGGCCCTCTCCCACGAGAAGATCCGCTTTGTTTGGGACTCGGAAGTAGCGGGCATTCACGGCGAGGACAAGGTCACAGGACTTCGCCTGCGCAACACCGTGGACGGTTCGGAGTCCGACCTCGCCGTTACCGGCGTCTTCGTCGCCATCGGCAACGATCCGCGGACCGATCTGGTCAAGGACCAGCTGGAGCTGACCAGCGAGGGCACCATCGCCGTCGCAGGACGCACCTCCAAGACCTCCCTGCCCGGTGTCTTCGCCGCCGGCGATGTCATCGACCCCACCTACCGGCAGGCAATCACCGCCTCGGGTTCGGGCTGCGTGGCCGCCATCGACGTCGAGCACTACCTGGCTGATCTGGGCGACTCGGTTTCCACCGCTGCCGAAGTACCCACCCCGCCGGCTGAAGCCGTTTCCGAAAACGCCGCCCTCTAAAGTTCGTAAAATCCGTTAGGAGCAACACATGAGCAACGCAAAAGACGTCACCGACGCATCATTCAGTGCCGACGTCCTCACCGCAGACAAGCCGGTCATCGTCGATTTCTGGGCAGAATGGTGCGGCCCGTGCCGCATGCTCTCCCCCATCCTCGACGACATCGCCGCACAGTACGCGGACAAGGTGGACGTCGTGAAGGTGAACGTGGATGACAATCCCGCCATCGCCGCCAAGTACGGCATCACTTCCATTCCCGCTGTTTACGTGTTCCAGGGCGGTGAGGTTGCTGCCACGTCCATCGGCGCCAAGCCCAAGCAGGTCCTGGAACAGGAATTTGCGGCCTTCCTGAAGTAAGTTTCCCACCATGAACCCGGCAGGAGATTCCCTGCGGAGGATGGACGCCAGCCGGCGTGTTGCAGCGCTTCGCGAAGCGCTGCTGCGCGCCGGCATCTCCATGTCCTATCTGGCTCCGGACTCCGTCAACAATCCCGACCTTTTTGACGATCATGTGGACGCCGCTGTCCGTTCCTTCCAGCAGAGCCGCGGCCTCATTGTGGACGGCGTGGCCGGACCCGACACCCTGCGTGCCCTGACCGAAGCGCAGTTCCGCTTTGGGGACCGCACCCTGGCCCTGGTTGAAGGCCAGCAGCCGGTTCGAGGCGACGACGTTGCCGAACTGCAGCGCCACCTCTCCCACCTGGGGTTCTATTACGGCCACATCGACGGCGAATTCAATGTCCGCACCCGCTATGCCGTCGCCGAGCTGCAGAACAACCTCGGAATTCCCGGCACCGGCGTCTGTGATCAGGACACCATTCGAGCCATGGCGCGGATCAACCGGGCAATCTCACCCAGCCAGGCCTTCGCGCTGCGGGATTATGAGCGGCTGGACCGTTCCACTGCCGCCCTGCGGGGACGGCTGATTGCCCTTAGCACCGGAGGTTCGGAGCTTGCCTCGCCGCACGCCGTCGATCGGCTCACGTCGCAGCCCCTGACCGAGGCACTGGTGGCCGCGGACATTGGCCGGCGGGTGGAGCGCATCCTGCGGGAGTTCGGTGCCGGAGTTGCCTCCCGCGGGTCCGCCCTTACCGGCGTGGTAGGCGACGGTGAGACCGTGCCCAGCCTCAGCCTGGACCTGCACTGCGACTGGCTGGACCAGCAGGCGGCATCGGGCATCGCTGCCTTCTACTGGGGCCTGCCCGGAACCGGTGAACCGCGTTCCCCCATTGGCCACCGCGCCGCCATCCTGCTGATGAAGGAGCTGGCTGCCAGAACCGGCATGGACAGCCTCGGTGTCCATGGACGCACCTGGGACACCCTGAAACTCTCCGGTATTCCGTCGGTGGGCCTGGACTTGGGCTACCTAAGTAACCGCGGTGACGCGGATCGCCTTGCTGATCCGGTGTTCCGTCAAACAGTTGCCGATTCCATCGTGATAGGCATCCAGCGGCTCTACCTGCTCGAGGAAGAGGACCAGCCCACGGGTACCCTTGCCCTGGACGATGTCTCCCGCTTCAATCCCGTCGACGAGCCCGCAGAACAGCGGGTGGGCGGGCTCTAGACCCCGTTCCACCGCACAGCACGGCGACGGCGGCATCCTTGACAGGGGTGCCGCCGTCGCCGTTTTTCGTTTGCCCCCAAAACGCCTGGGCCCAGCTGCCGGCAGTGCGTGCTACCTGTCCGCACCCTACCGGCCGGTACTTCAACAGGTGTCGCGCCGCGAGTTACCGGGCATAGAACCAGTACCAGCTACGCGTGCCGCGGCCAACCCCTTTTCCTAACCTGAACTAGTCGGTTCGGACATGAAGTCCAGGCCAGAAGAACCCCTGCCTCGGCGGGTACACCGGTGGCCGTTTTGGTGCGGATTTGCGCGCACAGTCTCAGACCATTTTTTGAATTCAGACGATTTTTACTGACAAGACAGGGGGTCCGGCCGTGGCTCTGCAAGAAGCCCATTTCCATCTGCCGGGAACACCACACCACCAGCCGCGTGCTTCCGGCTCCACTTCAGGAGGAGCAGCAGTCATGACTGCCACCAGAGGCGCCCCCCCTGCCCTGTCGGCCCCCGAGCCGCAGGAGCAGGCCCAGACGGAGCACGAGCTGTCCAGGGGAACCTGCCGCCGTTGCGCGGAAGTCCAGCACGGGGGTCCGTCGTGAAACTGAGCAACGACCTCCGCCGGAAGCCGCTCGCGCAGGCAGTCGAGGAGCCCCGGTCGCCTGTACGAGTGATTGCGATCATCCCTGCCCACAACGAGGAGATCGGGATCGCACAGACTATCGACAGCCTGCGTCGCCAGACTCAGGCCCCCGACCAGATCCTCGTGGCGGCAGACAACTGCACCGACGGCACCGTGGACATCGCCAAAGCCATGGGGGTGGAAGTTCTGGAAACCTGGGACAACACTGCCAAGAAGGCGGGGGCGCTCAATCAGGCGCTCGCCATGGTCCTCCCTGGTCTCCAGCCTCATGATGTCGTGCTGATGATGGATGCGGACAGCCGTCTTAATCGCGACTTCGTCGCTGCCGGCATGGCTTACTTCGAGCACTGGCCGCTACGGGGTGGGATCAGCGGCTCCTACCTGGCCGCCGACCACCCGTCACGCGTGGCCCTGCTGCAGAAGATCGAGTACACCCAGGGCCTGCGCACGGTGCACCGCCGTGCTGGGCGCATCCATGTGCTGTCGGGCGCAGCCACCATCTTCACAGTGGAAGCACTGCGCAAGGTGGCCGAGATGCGCGGTGGCAGCGTCATTCCCGGAGTGAAGGGACTGGTGTATGACGAGTCCTCCCTCACGGAGGATTACGAGCTGACCGTGGCACTGAAGCGTGTGGGCTACGACCCGCGGTGCGCCGCCGATTGCATCGTCGACACCGATGTGATGCCGACGTGGCGCGATTGGAGAATCCAGCGACTGCGGTGGCAGCGGGGGACGCTGGAGACCCTGTTCACCTATGGATTCGTGGAACACACCCGCAAGGCGTGGGCGGTACAGGCATGGACCTACTTCCGCACCATCATCCCGGTGCTGATGCTGATGATCTGGAGCTATGCCCTGATCTTCGAGGAGGTGGCTTTCCATCCGTTCTGGCTGCTCATCATTCCGGTGTTCATGCTCGACCAGTTGGTGGCCACCTGGGACGCAGGGTGGAGGGCGCGAATCTACGCCACTCTCATCATCCCGCTGTGGATCTACGAGGCCTACCAGTCGATCGCGTACTGGAAGGCACTTCACCTTGCACTGCGCGGCGGCGAGAAAGAGTGGTTGACCTGATGGACACATTCCTGGGCCTCCTCGAGGAGGTCACCCACAACGGCTTCATGGCCGGCGTGGCCGGGCTGACGGTTCTCACACTGGCGGTCCTCGGCATCGCCGTGCGCCGCATCCTGCCCAAGCACGAACACGATGCCACTCTGCCTCCGAGGAGGAAGCGCTCATGACAGACACCCTCAACCGTCCGGCCGACGGGTACCATCGGCCGACGTGGAACGAGGCCGTCAGTCAGGCCCTGCCGCCCAAGCTGCAGGTCGAGAGCACACGACGCTGGGTGGGCCGCACCCCGCTGATCGTGCTGCTGGCACTGTTGTCCGTACTCAGCCTGCGGCTGTCCAACACCGCCTTCATCGATGAAGCGCTCTACATCAACGCAGGGCACGACTACCTCAAGCACTGGTTGACGGGCGACGGCGTTGAGACGTACGGCGACTCGTTTCCCGGCGTGCCGTTCGTCTACCCCGTGTTCGCTGCCGTGCTGGACACCATCGGAGGGCTCCTGCTGGTCCGGGGCTTCAGCCTGCTCTGCGTGCTGGCGGCGACCATCCTCGTCTACCGGACGCTGGCCTACCTGGGGTACCGGAGTGAGGGCATACTCGCGGCTACCGTCTTCGCGCTGACGGGTCCCGTGGTGTTCGCAGGTGCCCTGGCCACCTTCGACGCCCTGGTCATCGCCATGCTCGCTGCCGCCGTCTGGACAGGCGTCCAGACGGACTGGATCTCAGCCGTGGCCACCGGAATCATCCTCGGCCTGGTCCCTGTCATGAAGTACTCGGGCGCGATCTTCATCCCGGTCGTGCTCGTCGTGGTGTTCTTGGCCTCGCCACGCTGGCGCACAGCGCTCGTGGGCGTCATCGCCGTGGCCGTGCCTGGTGCCGCCTGGCTCGCCTGGTCGGATCAGATCGGCGCGGGTGTCACATCCCTGACCGATCGAAGCGTGCTCAGCCCACACTCGACGGACGAGTTGGTGGCATGGCTGGTGCTCGACATCGGAATCCTCATCCTCATCGCACTGGTGGGAGGGCTGCTGCTGGCCCGCCGAGGGCCGGGGCACGCGCTGGTGGCGCTGGCGCTGTTCGGCGGCGGCCTGGCGCTACCCGCCGCGCAACTGGTCCTGGGCGAGGGTTTCTCCTTCGAGAAGCACCTGGCGTACTCCGCGCTCTTCCTGGCACCCCTGGCCGGCTACGCACTGGCGAAGCTGTCCAGGAGCACATGGAAGCTGCTCCCGGTGGTGGTGCTGCTATCTACGACGCTGCTGTTCGGGGTCTCCCGCTCGGATGCCATGTACAACTCCTGGGTCAGCGTCCAGACCGTCGTGGATGTTATCGAGGACGACGCCAGGCCGGGTGTCTACATCTCCTCGGCGGCGGACTCCTTGAAGTACCATCTGCGCGACCGCCCCGAGATCATCTGGGAGACGACCTTCTCCCTCTATCCCCAGGGCGAGGGAGCCATCAGGGTGGCTGTGGAGGATCAAAGGTTCCAGTCCGTCATCCTTCGCTCTGCCAGCACCGGGGAACCCGATCAGGACGCAGGACAGGCCGTACTGCTTCAGGCTCTCCGGGACAGCGCATACTACGAGCTCACCGCCACCATGCCTGCCGGTGCTCATTCAGACACTGACATGTGGCTCGTCTTCACCAAGAAGGAGGCAGAGTGACTCTGACACGCCGCGGGATAACTGCAGTAGCCGCTTCGGCGGCTGCTGCCGTCGCCCTCGCCGGGACGTTCCAGGTGGTCATCCAGGATCACTCCGGCTCAGCATTTGCTGCCACCACCGCCACAACCCGGAGCGCTCCGATCACGGAGCGCGCGCTGGACAACGACTGCTCGGGCGGCCACGTCACCTTCACCTTCGATGACGGCCCGCGCGAGAACACCGAGAGGGTGCTCGACGCGCTCGATGGCTTCCGCATCGACGCCGTCTTCTTCTGGAACGGTCAGAGAATCAACGGGCGCGAGCACACCGTCACCCGTGCCGTTGCCGAGGGCCATGTCATCGGCAACCACTCCTGGGACCACGCCAACATGACGACCGGAGAATCGCCCGACGGCACCAAGGAGACCTGGAGTCCCGCGTGGGTGCGTAGTGAGTTGGAGCGGACGAACGAGGCCCTGATCGCTGCTGGCGCCCCTCGCCCGACGCTCTACCGCCCGCCCTACGGTGCGATCAACAAGCAGGTGGACGGGATGGCACAAGAGCTCGGCCTGCGTCTCGTGATGCCCTGGGGGTACCACGAGGAGGACAACATCGTGGATACCCAAGACTACGAGGGCGCGACCACCCAAGAGATCGTCGATGCCACGGTCCGAAGGATGCGGGCCGACTCGATCATCACGATGCATGACGGCCAAGGACAGGCGACACTCAACTCCGTCGACGCACTCCAGCCCATCGTGGATGCGATGAATGAGAGGAGACTGTGTGCCACCACGGAGATGCGCGAAGATACTACGGGTGGCATGCTCGAGATGTACGACTGAAGAGATCCCGGTGCCCGTCCGAGCCGGAACGAGAAGGAATCTCTTGTGACCAAGCTGCCCAACAAGGTCAACGCCGTCTACTGGACGCGCTGGAACGCTGACATCCGGCTCACGCAGGTCCCGCAGTCGTACAACGTGCTCTACCTGTTCGCCGCCGGCCGGTCGGGTGACGCAGGGGGGATCGGGTGGGACATGAACGACATCGACGCTGACATCAGGACCGTCCGTGCCCGAGGTCAGCGTGTCGTGCTCTCCACGGGGGGCGCGGGCCAGGGAATTAACTTCTCCTCACGGTCGGTGAGCCAGCGCTTCGTGGACAGCGTCGTGCGCATCAACGCGGAGCTCGGTGGCACCCTGACCAGCCCCGTGATCGACGGGGTCGACTTCAACACCTTCGAGGCCGAGGCCACGCCGAACACGGCCGAGTATCTGTGGATATTCACGGAGCTGAAGCGCCGGTTCGGCCGGGACTTCGGCATCACGTCCCCGCCTGCCCCCTGGAAGGCAGATGACAAAGCGATGATCCGCGAGGCCCTGTCGAGGGACCTCATGACCTACGCCGGGCCACAGTTCTACGACGGCACGGGGCTCGCCAACCCGGAATACATCATTGCCACCACGCGCGACTGGGTGCTGAACGTGGCCGGCGGGGACGCGAGCAAGATCGTCGTGGGCTTCGGCATGGAGAACATGGAGAACTACTCCTCGATCGATCAGATCCGCACTGCCTGGCGGGCGATCGAGAAGGAGTTCCCAACGATCCGGGGGGCATTCCTGTGGCAGCACAAGACCGATTCCGACCGGGGGTGGGCCTTTGCCAGGCAGTTGGCCCCGCTCGTCCTGGACAACGTCATTCCCGAGCAGCCGATGCCCTCGGCCCTGCCGCCTGCGCTGGCTCAGCCTCCCGGCCCCGTGGTGAAGATCGGCTCGGCCTCCTATCCGCTGTCAGGCATCGACATCGCTCGCGAACTCAATTCCCTGGTGGCCTACACAGACAGGGTGCCAACCACGTCCACCAACCCGTCCGGCTGCGAGGTGACCGTGACGGGCGGCAAGGTCAGTCTGATCAACGACCGCCAGGTCGGTGAATCTGCGACCGGAACCCGCGTCCCCGAAGGCGGCTTCGTGCTCTGGGGACATGGCGAGGCACGCACATGGCTTTTGGCCAATGCCAGGGTCGGTGCGGTGGTCGAAGGCATCACCGTGACCCCCGCCCCTCACTCCTGATGTCGACCTGAGCCTACCGGCTGCTCAGCGAGGCAGAACCGAAGCGGCGGCGATGCGGACCTCGGTGGCCGTCGCCGGGCTCTCGGTGCTCGTATCTTCCGCCGGGAAGCTGGTGACGGGCGCATCGGCCGGGGCTGCACCGCAAGACAGGTTTTGTCGCACAGGGGTGAGTGGACGGTCGCTACTCCTCCTTGACCCGCCTCGTGGATGCAGGCGTCTGCCTCGTCACGCTGACTCAAGCCTGGACAAATGCAACCACCGGAGTCTGGGTAAGATCCTACCCGGTGGTTACAAGCCAGTTCTTAGGTCTGCCGGCGCTCCCCTGCCCCGTGCTCGAGGCGGCGTCCGTGCCGGCTCTTTCCGGAGTCCGCTGCGCGGCCCTACAATAAGGCTTCCTCCTGCACCGCACTCCCACCGCGAAGCGAAGCCATCTTACGGCCATGCTTTTCCGCGAAGTCGGCTATCCGCTGGGCGCGCTACGGTGGCATCTTTCCGAACGAGCACTATGTCCCGGGACCGATCTGCAGGGCGGTTCCGTAGTCCTGCACCTCCCGCCGAAGTCCCGGCACAACACTGGCCTCGGCTGATCGGACGGTGGCCAGCGCCCAAGCAGGGCAATGCGCCCGCCTCTTCGCGGCCTATTTCGAATCCGGCTTGCCGGCGGCCATGAGCCTTCCGGGCGGGAGGGCCAAGGGGCCGGGCGTGCGGGGCATGCTGGCATGCTGGCATGCTGGCATGCTGGCAACTTTAGAAGTGGACGCTGGATTCGCGCCGCGAGGAGCGGCATGACGGTTGTGACTGCCGCATCGCCGAGACATCGCAGAATGAGTAGGCACACACAGTGAGCTCATCGCGACCGTGCCCGCTTGAAAAATCACTCAGCTCCCGGGCATGGGCAAGAGTCCGGTAGGCGCTGGGAAACTATATTTCCGTAGCCAATGAGATCATTCCCAATCCTTGGACCCGCACTCGTACAGGACTGCGGCGTATGCAGCCGGGATCACGTGTTGGATGCCGCGGCAGGAACCGGCAACGCTGCGGTACCGGCCGTTGACACCGGGGGCGGAGGTGGCCGCATACGATCTGACGCTGGAGCTGATCAATGAGGGTATGCGTCTTGCTGATGCCAGGGACGCCAGCCTCCAGTGGTAGTGGCGAACTTCGCAGTCCTCCCCTTTCCCGATGCATCCTTCAACATCGTTTTCTCCCGTGTCGGAGTGATCGCTCTTCATCATCAGGAGAGGACCGATGTGCTGTTCAGGGTTTGTCGCCCCAGCGGCAGAACCTGGCTGATTAACTGCACTCCCGAAGGGTTCATCGGGCGCATATGTCAACCACGAAACCCTATGCACCTCCGCCACCGGGCGCCCAGTATCCTCCGCTGTAAGGGAAATGGGAGCATATCCAGGCCCTTTTCGGGAGCCAGGTGCAGAACCCTCAGGTTGAACGCCAGCTACTCCGCGTTGATCCGTTCAGCACCACCGAGGCGTTCTCGACATTAACAAGACCAGTTACAGCCCGTCCATTGCTGAATACAAGTTCCTCGCGGATGCCTCCGACCGCGCCGCAGCAGCTGATTCAGAGCTCCTGGGACTAGCTGAGCATTACCGTTCCGATACAAACGGCAGCAGGGAGGGCGTGCCTACTTGTGACCGCAGGACGCTCGTAGCCGGGTTTGCCGGTGGTCTTGGCGTCCTAACCGGAGACCTACGGAAGGAGCACGAGGCCGCATGAAGGGATCTTGTTTCACATGAGAATCCAGGTCTCATCGCCTTGTTTCACGTGAGACGGACAAGTCGACATCGCCGTTTCACGTGAAACAGCGGCCCGCCTGAAGTCACATCCCTGATTACCGCGTGCGATGAGCCCGGTCCATCGGCGCCGTCACGGATGTATGAGAAGTGGTGCGGAGGCTTTGGGTCGAGACCACGCTGACGCCTGCTGCGATTAATGCTTGCGTTCCCGTTCCACAGAGGGACGAGGACCGCTTGTCATCGCGAGGGAATTGCTGCGTTCCTGCTTGTTGAGGAATTTTGAGGATCTGCGATCCGGGATCAAACACGGCGAGATATATGGTCCTAAGCGCGCCACCGTAGCGGGTCAGATCTGTCCCACAAAGGGCGGCGATGTGCTGCGTGAAAGCCACTGCTGTAGCAAAGCAGGCACGATGGCGCGCATATAATCGCTACCGCCGGTTGCCCGGCCTCCCGACGAACGCCCGTGCGCCGCACACAAGTCAGTTCTCTGTTTCACGTGAAACAGACGCCCAGCTATCCACCCCGTCGCGCCTCCGGCCTCGGGTGATCTCCCTTGGGCGATCTCCCTTGGGTGATCCTTCCATGCATATCATCGCTCCGGTAGTCGCGGCGTAGTCCTGAGGCGCCGAACTCCTTTCCTCACATGTTCGCTCGTGGGGCTACTTCCGTCGCAAACTGAGAGTAGGGCTCCCGTGGCGTTTCACGTGAAACACCACGGTGGTGCCGGCATGGAAGTGGCCAAGCAACAGCAGCGCAGTCGCGGCACGGCTGACGGTCAGGGCGATGTGTACAGGCAGGACCATCAACCGAACCAGGCTCGCGGCCAACTAGATCATAGGCTGCAGCTGAACGGCGTTCGGGGTAAGGCGTCGCTCCTCTCCGAGGCAATGCGGCTTCATCCGCCAGTTTTACCCTAGTGAATTACATCCGAGGTGCTTCACCCTGGCCAAAATGATGAGGTTCCACGTGAAACATGGCGCTTCAAGCGCCGATGCGGCGCCTGTCATGCTCAATGGCGGCGATGTCCCGGAGCAGGAGGCACGTACCTTCAAATAGCACTGCCCGGGAGCTCTCATTCGCACCCACGTCGCATACGAACCGCGGCTCATCAGTTTGACTGGTATCCGACCCTGCCTCTGCGCGGACGCCCTGTCGGCCGTGGTCGAAGTCGGTGATCGTCGGAGGTTAACGATACGGGCTAAGCAACTGACGGTTCAGGCAAATCCGCCTGTGTTCCACTGCGTGAGATCACATGCTTCACGGGAAACACCAGAACCCACCAGGCCCGAACAGTTCCAACGGCTGTAAGCGAGGTGGGCACGACCTTGCAGATACAGGTGAACACTCACCGAGGTGCATGCCACCACTGGCGCATCAAGGGGCTAGACGTCCCCACAAGATCAGCTGTTCATCAGTCCAACAATTCGTAAGGGTCAACGTGGTGCGAGATCCGGTTGAAAGACGACATATGTAGGTGGCTGAGGGGCTGGCCCACGGCGACCGGGTCATAGACTCGGTATTCAGTAGCCACTGAAAAGCAGTAGGCGCTGGTGTTTCACGTGAAACACCAGCGCCTACTGTCCAAGGACGATACAAATTTTCACTACAAGCCAGGCGTTTCCAGATTCGCGCCGGCAGACAGACCGGTGTGATCCAGACAATGCCGGCCCTACACGCAGTCGTCAGCTGGTCGGCGGCGCGAGCACTCCCATAATTCGGTTCAAGTCGTCGACACTCGCAAACTCAATGCTGACTTTTCCTTTTCGAGCGCCCAGAGTGATTTTCACGTTGGTGTCGAGTCGATCGGACAGCGACGTCGCAAGGTAATCCAGGCGTTCATGCCGGGCGCCGACCTTCGGCTTGGCCTCCTTGGGTGGACGCCGCAGGCCAGCGCTCAAGGCGACGATCTCTTCGGTCGCGCGAACAGACAGACCTTCAGCAACGATCCGCTGTGCGAGCTTTTCCATCTCGGCAGCGTCCGCCAGGCCGAGGAGTGCACGTGAGTGACCAGCGGACAAAATGCCCGCCGCTAGCCGGCGCTGCACCAGTGGAGGCAGCTTCATCAACCGCAATGTGTTGGTGACTTGCGGACGCGACCTGCCAATTCGGTCCGCCAGCTCCTCGTGCGAACAGCCGAAATCATCCAAAAGCTGCTGATAGGCAGCGGCCTCTTCCAAGGGATTGAGTTCACTGCGATGCAGGTTCTCCAGCAATGCGTCCCGCAGGAGATCCACATCCTGGGTGGACCGGATGATCGCGGGCACAGTATCCAGGCCGGCTTCACGGCTGGCACGCCAGCGCCGCTCACCCATAACAAGCTCATAGGGGTGTTCGGGGTCATCCTCCGGCGAGGGGCGAACCACGATCGGCTGGAGGACACCGATCTCCCGGATGGAATGCACCAGCTCGGCCATGTCGTCTTCATCGAAGACGGAACGGGGCTGCTTGCGGTTGGGATGTATCGAATCAATCGGCAGTTCGGCAAACGTCGCCCCAGGTACAGGAACCAGGGTTTCACGTGAAACATCGGTGTCTTCCTGAGCCGACGAGACACCTCCTGCTTCGCTATCCGTCACGGGAGCCGCTGCTGGCCGGGGATCCTTGGCCTTGGGATCCTTGACCATGCCGCCCTGCTTGGCTGAAGCCTGGCGCCCCTTGGTATTCCGCGCGGCCTTTGTTGCAGCGGACCCCCCGGAGGCGCGGTCAGGGCTGTGAGCGGCTGACTTGGTCGAACTGGAGGTAGGCTCCACCACGGCGGCAGGCGCGGCCTCAGTGGCGTGTACGGCAGCGCCAGCAGTGTCTATAGCGGCCTCCTGGCGGGCCCGCGCAGCACCCTTGGCCGCCTTGGAAGCGGGTCCACGCAGGGCATCCTTGTTGATCCCTGCCCCTCTGCGCGGACCGGTCCCGGGGCGCGTGGGAGTGACCACGTCACTAGCGGAAGGAAAGAACAGGTCGACAGGACGTCCCGCCCGGGCAGGCGCTGCCGGAGCTTCCTCGACATCTGCACTGCTGGGAATCAAAGCTCCCAGTCCCCTTCCCAAACCACGACGCTTTTCGGTCACGGGTAAGTCCTTCCCTTATGCACACAGCAAGCGGCATGGATTGATTGGTGACTGTATTCTACGATTTTGCACATCATAAACGGTGCAGGCTGTGCCGGGTGTCTAGCCGCGCTGGGCGATTTCCGCCGCTGCTTCAAGATACGACAGAGCGCCACTGGAAGAAGGGTCATAGGTCATGACCGTCTGCTGATAGCTGGGCGCCTCGGAAATGCGGACCGATCGCGGGACCACGGCGCCGAGAACCTGTTCGGGGAAATGCTCCCGGACCTCAGCTGCCACCTGGGCGGCGAGATTGGTGCGGCCGTCGTACATGGTCAACAGAATGGTGGAAACAACCAAGTCTGCGTTCAGGTGCTTCTGGATCATTTCGATGTTCTTCAACAGCTGGCTGAGTCCCTCCAGTGCGTAGTACTCACACTGGATCGGAATGAGCACCTCGCGGGCAGCCACGAAGGCGTTGACCGTCAGAAGACCCAGGCTCGGCGGGCAATCGATGAAGATGTAGTCCAGGCGCTCCTGGCCCGTCCGCACACGATCTGCGGCATAGGCTTCGATCGCCCGGCGAAGCCGCTGCTCCCGTGCCACCAGGGACACAAGCTCAATCTCTGCGCCGGCGAGGTGGATGGTGGCTGGAGCGCAAATGAGGTTCGAGATGTCCGGGCACTGGGCCACTACATTCGCCAGCGGAAGGTCGTCGATCAGGACGTCGTAGATACTCTCCACTTCGGCCCGATGGTCGATGCCAAGGGCGGTGGAGGCATTCCCCTGCGGATCAATGTCGATCACCAGTACGTTGAGGCCCGCGCTAGCCAATGCGGCGGCCAGATTGACGGTTGTGGTGGTCTTTCCCACGCCGCCCTTCTGGTTGCTGACGGTCATAATGCGTGTTTCCGCCGGTCGAGGGAGAACGCGACCGCGCAGCTTTTCGCGGCGTCGGCTTTCATTTGCCAGTTCCCGGGCAAGCGGGGTGCTTTCGTCCATCAGGTCCATAACGTCTACCGACGTCGACGGAACTACCGCCGCGTCAGATACACCACCTTCGCTAGCCTCGGGGTCCGGGGCTGCGTCAGCCACGGCTTGCAGGGGGACAGTGCTGTGTTGTGTTTCACGTGAAACGGCAGTGCCAACGGGTGCAGATTCGGACTCAACAACCACGTACTCCGGCGCAGCTGGCAGCGCCGCTGCCGGCGGGATTTCAGCCTCGGTTGAAACCTTAGGCACGGGAGGGGTTGTCACAGCGGCGGGCTGGGCCGGACGCAACTCGGAACCCTCATCCGAAAGAGGCGCGGGTACATGGTTGCTTGCAAACATTTGGGGTTGGATCCTAGAAAACTGCGCGGAGAGGGCAGAACCCAAGGCTGCAAAAGGGGGAATCCGTTTTGCGGCGGAATCGCGGCGCGCACTCACCTGGACATGCTCACTTTCCAAACATAGGCATTAGTCCATCTAGCCTATCCGGTGACCGGCGAATATCCCGGATCGAAGCCGGTGTGTGCACAACGGAAAATACTTGGGCCAGCCTATCCGACGGCGATCCGGACCACAGTGGTGTGCTCTTCGAGCAGGCCCTCGCCGGCGGTGAGGATGGTTGTGTTCCGTCCACCCAGCTTGCGGATGACCTTGGCCGCCTTTTGGATCTCCTCTTCGGCGCTGCGGCCTTTGATGGCCAACACAACGCCTTTGCCCTTCAGCAGCGGGATCGTCAGCCCGGCCAGAGTGGACAGGGCCGATACCGCCCGGGCCGTCACGACGTCGGCGTTCACATCTGCGACGACCTGTTCAGCCCGGCCCCGGATAACCACGACGTTGTCGAGGCCGAGATCGGCCACCACTTCGTTGAGCCAGATAACCCGGCGTTCCAGCGGCTCGATCAGGGTCAGCTGCAGGTCCGGGCGGGCGATGGCCAGGCACAGGCCGGGAAGTCCGGCCCCGCTGCCGACATCGGCGACCTTGGCGTTTTCGTCGATCAGATCGGCGACAACGGCGCAGTTCAGGACGTGCCTGCTCCAGAGCCTGGGTACCTCGCGCGGGCCCAGCAGGCCCCGTTCCATGCCGGAGGTGGCGAGGTGTTCGACATAACGCTCAGCCAGATCCAGCCGGGATCCGAAGATTTTTTCCGCCGCTGTACGTTCAGCGGGCGATATTTCAACCACGTGGTATTTCCTTGTCTGCGGTGCAGTTTTCCAGTGTTGGACCAGCCCTAGGAGACGGGCAGTGACACCACGATGTGGCGGGCGGTCCCTTCACCCTCGGACTCGCTGATGAGTCCCAGGTCTGCCACGGCGTCGTGGACAATCTTGCGCTCATAGGCGCTCATGGGGGTCAGGGCGACCTCCTGGCCGCTTTCGCGGGCCTGAGCCACAGCCTTCTCCGCCATGACCTGCAGCTCAGCGCTGCGCTCATTGCGGTAGCCGGTGATATCCAGCACGAGCCGGGACCGGCTATCAGTGGCGGTAAGCACCGATAGGCGGGTCAGCTCCTGCAGCGCCTCCAGGACTTCACCATCCTTGCCCACAAGATTCTGCAGGCCGCTGGCGTCGCCTTCCTCCGCCACCACGGAGATGTAGGTCCTGCCGTTGCGGACCTCTATATCGATGTCGCCGTCAATGTCGGCGATGTCCAGGAGTTCCTCCAGGTAGTCCGCGGCGACGTCGCCCTCTTCTTCGAGGCGGCCGGGGCGAGGCACCCCTGCATCGGAATCAGCGACGGGTTCAATCCCCGCTGCCTCTGGAACGATATCCGGTGTTTCCGCCGCGGGCTCAGTGGTCATCGCTTTTTCCTGTTCTTCCTCTGGGGCTGCTGACGCTGGGTCCTGACGGCTACCGGTGCCGGTTCAACGGCGTCTCCCTTGCTTTCGCCGAGGAGCGGAGCCATCGGCAGGCCCTTCTTGGCACGGCGGTCAGCCAGCGCCTTGGCGGCGGGAGAACCCGGTGTGGGCATGCGGCGGATCACGAAGAACTGCTGACCCATGGTCCACAGGTTGGTGGTGGTCCAGTAGATAAGCACACCAATGGGGAAGTTGATGCCACCGATGCCGAAGACGAGCGGCAGGATGTAGAGCATCATCTTCTGCTGCTTCATGAAGGGGCTCGACAGGGCCTCTTCAGACATGTTCTTGGACATGATCTGCTTCTGGGTGATGAACTGCGAGGCAGTCATGGCCAGAATCATGACGATGGAGAGAAGGACGACGGCGAGCTGGCCGTCGCCGCCGCCGCCGTGCAGCAGCGAAGAGGACAGCGGTGCACCGAGGATGGTGGCTTCATCAAACTGCCGGATGGCTTCAGAGGACAGGGCACCGATGTGGGCGCCGTCGTCGCTGGCCTTCGAAACGCCGTTCAGCACCTGGAAGAGAGCAAAGAAGAACGGCATCTGGATCAGCATGGGCAGGCAGGCCGCAAACGGATTGGTGCCGTGCTTCTTGTACAGGGCCATCTGCTCCTGCGTCATTGCCTGACGCGAGAGCTGGTCGGTCTTGCCCTTGTACTTCTGCTGGAGCTTCTTGAGGTCCGGCTGCAGGGACTGCATGCCGCGCTGGGCCTTGATCTGCTTGACGAAGACCGGAATCAAGGCGGCACGGATCACGATCACCAGGCCGATAATGGACAGCGTCCATGTCCAGCCGGATGCGGCATCCATCCCGAGGAAAACAAAACCCTCGTGGAAGATCCACATAATCCAGGACACTACCCACTTAAAGGGGAACAGTATCGTCTCGAAGAAACCCATTTATACTCCTCAGGCCGCTTCGCGGCTGTCTTCGTCGGCTGGAATCACGGGATGATTCAGCACAATAATCCTCGGAACCTTGTTGTGGTCCCAATTCCTGTCTCCATGCGGGACATGATCCACCCCGCCGTCATTCCAGGGGTGGCAGCGAACCAGCCGCCGAGCCGCCAGCCACGTGCCGCGTACCGCGCCGTGAACAGTTACTGCTTCAAGGGCGTAGGCGGAGCAGGATGGAAAGAACCTGCAGACCGGCCCGTACAGTGGCGAAATGGTTTTTCGATAGGCAACCAAGAGACCAATCAGCACGTAGCGCGGAATGTTCCACACAAAAGAGGCAACCCTCTGAACAGCCCTTCCCGGATCGGTACCGGAGCGGCTCATCAGCAGATCACCTCTTCTGGTCAAACGTTGGAACGCGGTCGAGTTTACCTGCGCAGGTGCGAAGCGCTCCCATGTAGTCCGTGCGGAGTTCCTGCCACGACGCCGTTGCCGCCGGCGGCAACGCACGGACGACTACGTCGAACCCCGTGGGGTACTCGCGCAGACTTTCGGCAGCTGCTTCCCTCAGTCTTCTCTTAACGAGGTTGCGTGTCACTGCGTTCCCGACGCTTTTGGCGACGATGAAGCCTACGCGGGTAGGGCGTGGCCCGGTTTTGACCGCATATAAGACTACGTTCCGGCGCCCACTGCGGGCACCGGAACGTACAGTATGAGAAAAATCCGTCGACGTCCGCACCCGGTTCCCTACGGCCAGCATTCAGGCCGCCTGGAATCGATTTCGGGGCTGCAGGTAAGCAGCATCGACAAACTTAAAGCTGTTTATGCCGACAGTTCGGTACGGCCCTTGGCGCGGCGTGCGGAAAGGATTCCACGGCCGGCACGGGTACGCATGCGAAGGCGGAAGCCGTGCTTCTTGGCACGACGGCGGTTATTCGGCTGAAAAGTCCGCTTGCTCACGGTAGTTACTCCAAGACAATCTGAGTTGCGCTGGCTTGCTACGACAAGGGGGAAGAACAAGCGGCGCTTATTTCATGTGTCTGACTGCTCTCAACCCGGACCTGGACCCTGATTCCCAGAACCCTGATGGGCATGAAT